>CAMDJP010000007.1 GCA_945900775.1 Akkermansia muciniphila
TTTGTAAGGATATGAGGACCGATCTGCTCTCGCATCCGGGCAGTGGGCGTGACCGTGCCGTGCCTGTGCCGGATAGTGAACGAGAGCTAAAACCGTTGAAGGTTTCGTTGAAGGTTTTCCCGTCACCCCAAGCAAACCCCTATAAAATACAGGGTTTTAATTGGAGGCGAGGGTCGGAATCGAACCGACGAATGCAGCTTTTGCAGAGCCGTGCCTTACCACTTGGCTACCCCGCCATCCGATGGGGATGCGCAGAGTAAAATCCCCCAGCCTCGCCCGCAAGCGCAACTTTTCACCGCGCTCGTACCAGCACCGACCAGACACGCGCACGGCGTCGGTTCTCAATGCTGATGCATCGACATCCGACATCCTCGGCTTGCAACTTCCGTGGGGCCTCGTCAATTTCAGAATCCTATGCAACGCCTCGCTCTTGTATTTCTCGCCATCGCCGGCTTTGTCTCCGCCCAGCAGCCGCCTTATAACGTCTTTCCGCCGGCGGATCCGCCCTATTATCGCGTGCGCTACGAAGCGCCGGCCGCGCCAAAGTCGGGCGAGCTGATTTTTCCCGTCAACTACACCATCTGGATTCCGCCCGGAGTGAAGACGCTGCGCGGTGTCATCGTACACCAGCACGGATGCGGCGAAGGCTCGTGCAAGTCCGGCCTCACCGGCGCGTTCGACCTGCACTGGCAGGCGTTAGCAAAGAAGCACGACTGCGCCCTGCTGGCACCCGCGTACGAGCAACCGGATAAGGCCGACTGCCAGATGTGGTGCGATCCGCGGAACGGCTCCAGCGCCGCCTTCCAGAAAAGTTTGACCGAACTCGGTGCGAAATCCGGACATCCCGAACTCGCAAAAGTGCCGTGGGCGCTCTGGGGGCACAGCGGCGGCGGACATTGGGCCGGCGGCATGACGTTGCTGCATCCCGACCGCGTAGCCGCTGCGTGGCTGCGTTCCGGCGTGCCCCTGCTCAAGGAAGATTCCAAACGCGGCGGCATCAAGGCCCACACCATACCCAAGGCTGCGTTGCTCGTGCCTATCATGTGCAATCCCGGCACGAAGGAAGGTGTGACCGACAAGACCAACCGTTTCGCCGGCGTGTGGCCCGCGAATGAAGCCTTCATCACCGAGTTGCGCGGTAAAGGCGCGCTCGTCGGGCTCGCCGTGGACCCGCTCACCAGCCACGAGTGCGGCAACCAGCGTTACATGGCCATCGCATGGCTCGACGCCTGTCTCGCCATGCGCTTGCCGAAAACTGGAGGCGCGCCGCTCAACTTGATGCCGTCCGATAAAGCGTGGCTTGCACCGTTGCTCGCGAAGGAAGCCGTGCCTGCGGCGAAGTTCACCGGCGACCCGAACAAAGCTGTTTGGCTTCCGAGCGAAGCCGTTGCCCGCGCATGGATGGCTTATGTGAAAGATACCGCGCTGCCCGACACCACGCCGCCGCCTCCGCCCACAAACGTGCGCGTGACCGGCAACCAGCTCACGTGGCAGGCCGAGGCGGATTTGGAGAGCGGCCTCGCGGGCTTCATCATCGAGCGTGACGGAAAGGAAATCGCGAAGCTACCCGAGCAACCGAAAAACCCGTTTGGCCGTCCCATTTTCCAAGGCCTCCAATACAGCGACACGCCCACACTGCCGCTCGTCCCGCTGACGTTCACGGACAAAACCGCCGAGCCGGGCAAGCAACACACTTACCGAATCATCGCGGTGAACACGGCAGGCTTGAAATCACAATAGCGGGTGCTCCGCGATCAGGCTGGCCCGCCCAGCCGCGCTCGATGCCGCCACAACTCGCGCGGCTTGAAGATGCCCGCGGGCGTGATGATGCTGGTAATCAACTCCGGCGGCGTCACGTCGAAGCCGGGGTTGCGCGCGCCGCTGGTCGGGTTCGCCACGCGCACATACTCACGCCGACCGCGTCGCGTCACTCCCCACGCGCCGAGCGTCTCGGCCGCGTCCCGTTCCTCGATTGGGATGGCGCGGCCTGATTTAAGGTTCCAATCAATCGTCGAGAGCGGGATAGCGACGTAGAACGGAATGTCGTGCCGGTGGGCGAGCACGGCCTTCGTGTAGGTGCCAATCTTGTTCGCGACCTCACCGGTGCGGCCGAGCGTGCGGTCACTGCCGACGATGACGAGATCCACCTCGCCGCGCGACATGAGGAACCCCGCTGCGTTGTCGGCGATGACTTCGTGCGAAATCCCCTGCTGCGCCAACTCCCACGCGGTGAGCGAAGCACCCTGACAACGCGGACGTGTCTCGTCGCAGAAGACGTGGAACTTTCGTCCCGCGGCCTGCGCGGCGTACATCGGCGCGGTGGCCGTGCCGACATCCACGAAGGCGAGCCAGCCGGCATTACAATGCGTGAGCACGCGCATGCCGGTGCGGATCAACTTCGCGCCATGACGACCGATGGCCTCGCAGTGAGCCACATTTTCGTCCGCGAAGTGTTCCGCCGCCGCGAGCGCGAGGTTCTGACGTTCGCCGATTGTCCGACCCGCGGCCATTTTTGCGCGGACCTCGAGCATCGCGTTCACTGGATCCACCGCCGTCGGTCGGGCCTCCTTCAAAACTTCAAATACCTTCTCCACATGCCGATCAAAAGAGGTGAGGCTCGTGCCGCGGAAGGTCCGCGCGCCCTGCGCCAAACCGTATGCAGCCGCGGCACCGATTGCGCCGGCGCCGCGAACGACCATGTCCATAATCGCGCGTGCGGTCGCACGGAAATCACGGGTGCGGACCAACTCGAAGCGGTGCGGCAGGAGCCGCTGCTCGATGAGTACGACCTCGTTGGTAGCCGCATCAAACTTCACGGTGCGGTAACGGCGTCTGCCGGTTTTCGTCCTGACGTTCATGGCATTGGTCGCTGTTTCAATTTTCCGCAGCAGCCGAGACCGAGTCAAGCCCCGCGCTCATAGTGCGAGAAGAAGTTTCTTAATCTCCGTAAGCCGCGCCTTGGCGTCCCGTTTCGTCAAGCGCGGGAACTTACCGCCAACGGTGATGAAATCGCGATTGCGCGTCAGTTTGAGCCGGTCACTCTCGGTCTCGATGGCCGTCACCCCTTTGTCCGCCGCGAGGGTTTTCAATTCGCCCACGAGCAACAGCAACTCCACCGCCGTGGGCAGGGGCCCGAAACGGTCGCGCAGTTCCGTGCGCAGGGTCGCGAGCGCAACCTTGTCTGTCGCTTGCGCCAGCTTGCGATAGATGTCGATGCGGTCGCGCGCCTCGCCGATGTAATTCATCGGCAGGAAGGCTGCGCCCCGCCGGCAGGTGTTCCGCTCTTCCTCGGCCGCGACCGTTTCCTCGAAGTAAATGTAGGTCGGTACTTCGCGCGGTATGCTCAGATCTTCCTCAACCTTCCCCCGTTTCACTTGCGGCTTCACAGGCTGCGACTCCTCTGGGCCAAGCGCGAGGAAGTCGAATGCCGTGCGCACCTCCACGCGCGGTTTCACCTTCTCGCCCTTGAACGCGGCGACACTCTGCTTGAGTAACTGGCAGTAGAGGTCGAAGCCGACTTCCGTAATATGGCCGCTCTGTTCCGCGCCGAGCAAATTGCCCGCACCGCGGATCTCGAGATCGCGCATCGCGATTTTAAATCCACTGCCGAGCGTGGAGTATTGCTTGATGGCGGCGATCCGTTTACGCACGTCGCTGAGGAGCGCGGCGTGGCGCGGCAACAACAGATAGGCGTAGGCCTGATGCTTGTAACGACCCACACGACCGCGGAGTTGGTAGAGGTCGCTCAAGCCGAAACGGTCCGCGCGGTCGATGATGATTGTGTTCGCGTTGGGGATGTCGATTCCGCTCTCGATGATAGTGGTCGAGAGCAGCACGTCCGCTTCGCCGTTCACGAACGCCGTCATCACTTCTTCCAACTCATCCGCGTGCATCTGGCCGTGACCCACGAGAATCCGCGCCTGCGGCACCAACGCGCGCAATTTCTGCTGCATCACGTGGATAGTCCCCACGCGATTGTGGAGGAAGAAGACCTGTCCGCCGCGATTCAATTCGCGTTGAATCGCGTCGCGAATCAGCCTCTCGTCGTAAGCGACCACGAGTGTCTCTACCGGCAGGCGGTCCTGCGGCGGCGTCTCGATAGTGCTCATGTCGCGCGCGCCGGTAAGCGCGAGATAGAGCGTGCGTGGGATCGGCGTGGCGCTGAGCGTGAGCACGTCCACCATTCGGCGGAGCATCTTGAACTTCTCTTTGTGCAACACACCGAAGCGCTGCTCCTCGTCGATCACCACGAGCCCAAGGTCCTTGAACTGGATGTCTGCCTGTAGCAGTCGGTGCGTGCCGATCACGATATCCGCCGCGCCCGTCGCTAGGTCCTTCACCGTGACCTGTTGCTCGCGCTTGGTACGGAATCGGGAGAGCAGCTCCACGCGCACGGGATAGTCGGCCATCCGCTCGCGGAAGGTGTTGAAGTGTTGCTGCGCCAACACGGTCGTCGGCACGAGAATGGCCACCTGTTTGCCGCCCATCACCGTCTTGAACGCCGCGCGGATTGCCACCTCCGTCTTGCCAAAACCGACATCGCCGCAGATGAGCCGGTCCATCGGCCGGGCCGTTTCCAAATCCTTCTTCGTCGCTTCAATCGCGCGGACCTGGTCCACCGTCTCCTCGTAGATGAACGCGCCTTCAAACTCCCGCTGCCACGGCGTGTCCACGCCGAACGCGTGCCCCGGCTGCGATTCGCGCGCCGCCTGCAACGACAGCAGCTCCGCCGCGAAATCGCGCACGGCTCGTTCGGCTTGCTCCTTCGCCTTCGCCCAGCGCTTGCCGCCAAGCGTGTTCAACGCCGGTCGCGCCTTACCCGCGCCCACATACTTGCCAACCAGATGCGCCTCGCTTACCGGCACGTAGAGCTTCGGTGACGGCTGGTCCGGGTCGCTTGCCGCATATTCGATCACGAGGCATTCCTGTCCCGGCTCCGACTTCTCCTCCACGCCCGCCGCGTTTCGCCGTGTCGTGATCGGCAGCGTCTTCAAACCGAGATAACGTCCGATGCCGTGCTGCAGGTGCACCACGAAGTCTCCTTCCTCCAGCTCAGTGAAGTTGATGTCGAAGGCTGAGCGCGACGCCTGCGCGTGCGGCGACTTGAGCCGACGCGGTCGCTGCACCTTGTAACGACCGAAAATCTCCGCGTCGGTCACTACCACCAGCCGTGCCTCCGTGCAAAGAAACCCTCGCGCCACCGCGCCGAGATGCGTGGCGAGCTGCGCGTCGGGCGCGTCGCCAAAGCCGTATTCGCACCAGATCTCGGCGAATCGCTGCCGCTCACCGTCGTTGTTGCATAAGATATGGACCGCGTGACCTTGCCGCGCCCAGCGGTGCAACTGTGCGAAAAACTCCCGCCGCTGTGCCTCTACAATCTGCGGGTCCAAGGCACGCGTACCGAGCGGGCGAAACGTATCGAGCCCCGCCAACTCCAGCTCAATAAAATCCGCAGCCGGGGGCTCAACAGAACCATCCTCGACGGATGCGATTTCCATTGCGCCGTTTTCTGCCAGATCCGCGAGGGCAATCACCGTCATACCGCGCGCGCGCATCGCCTCCTGTAAATCTTCCCAGCCGATGTGGAGCGGATCGTCCGCCAGTACCTGCGCCGAATACAGGTTCGCGTTCACCGACAACGCCGTTGGCTCGCACAGCAGCACGATTGCATCATCCGTCAAGAAATCGAGCAGAGTGACTGCAACGGGCGCGGCGCTAGCGGACGTTTCCTGACTGCGTTGCTTGAGCAGACCCAACTCGCCGCCGGGCGGGAACGTCGCCTCGGTAATTGCCTCGCGCGAAATCTGCGTGAGCGGATCGAATGTGCGCAGCGATTCCAGCTCGTCGCCGAAGAACTCGAGCCGAATCGGCCACGGGCTGGTCAGGGGCCAGACATCCACGATGCCGCCCCGCAGCGCAATCTCGCCCTTCTGCGTCACCTGTGCCTCGGGCTCGTAGCCCTGTTCCTCGAGCCATTCGATAAAGTCGAGCGGCTCGGAACGATCGCCGCGCCGCAGTACGCGCGTGCGTTCACGAATCATCACCGCCGGCAACGTCCGCTGCATCAGCGCGACGACATTCGTCACCACCACCGGCATGACCGCGGACGAAGGGCGGGAGAGCGCAACCAGAGTTTCCAAGCGTTCAGCAATGACATCCGCGTGCGGTAACCGCGACTCGTTTGGCAATACTTCCCACGACGGGAAAAAGAGAGGGCGCGCGGCGATCCACGTCTCCAAGTCCTGCTGAAAACTTTCCTGCGTTTTCACCCCTTCAGCGACCACTACGATGGGGCGCCTAGGAAATTGCCGATGGATGAGCGCTGCGAGGAAAGGGTGGGCGGCAGGATGGACGCCGGCACATGAGAACAGTCCCCCCCGCTCCACGCGCCGCAGCAGGGCTTGCGCGGCGGGAGCTGCCTGTAGACCGGCGAGTACGTCGCCGATATTTTCGCCCGAGCTTGTCTGCGCCAACCATCTCCACGCTCGCACGCCACGCGAGTAACCGTCAAGCCGCTAGCCCCAGTTTTCGCCTTTCCTGCAGCGTTCAATTGTGATTGAGTCATCACCTCACGACCTCCGTCTAAACCCTGAGTGAAGATACTGCTGGCCATCCTGATTGCTGCGAGTGTCGGCTTCGCCGCCGGTTACCTCGTCGTCGCCTCGCGTCCTGTGTCCGCGTCGCCAGTGGTAAGCGTCACCGTCACCAATGTGCCGAAAAAGTCCCTGAAGATGGATATCCCGCTGCGCCGCAAAATGGCGAGCAGCACGAACGTCGTCCCACCGACTGTCGCACCGGTAATCGGCGGGCTCGATCCGCGGGACGTTTTACAACGGCTCGAGCAGACGAAACTGCGACCCGGCCCCGAGCAATCGCAGAGCATCCGCCGCGTAATCCAGCTTTTCGAAGACCTCACCGATTGCGGTCCCGCCGCGCTGCCGCACATCCGCGAATTCCTCGTGCGCAATCTCGAGGCCGACTACGAGGAGGATACCGACGAGATTCGCAGCGGTTGGCGTGACGGCGGGATGACGACCGATTTTCTTCTGCCACCCTCGCTTCGTCTTGGCTTGCTGCGCGCCGTACAGCGAATTGGCGGCTCGGAGGGCGAGCAGATTCTCGTAGACGTGCTGAACAGCACCGGGCGTGGCGTGGAAGTGGCGTACATCACGCGGCTGCTGGAAGAGGTCTCTCCCCAGAAATACAAGGAGCCCGTGCTCGCCACTACGCACGAACTGCTCATGCGGCCCGCACTCTCTGGCGAATTGAACCGGCTCGATCGACGCGATCAGGAATGGCTCTTCGGCGTCCTGCGCCTCTATCAGGACGTGACGTTTGCTCAGCAGGCCCAGGCGCGACTGATCCGCGACGACGGCACGGTAGACGGCAGTGTGCTCAGCTATCTAAGCGCCACGTTGCAGGGCAAGAGCGTGCCGTTCCTCACGCTGGCCTATCAAGACAATCGCCTGACAAACAACGGCGCGAGGTTTCAAGTGGCCTACGCCACGCTCCGTTACGTCGGCGTCGAATCGGCCGCCGACCAGTTCCTCCAAAGCGTGCTGAGCGATTCAAAAAACTCAAAAGGCATGCTTGGCGACCTCATCGAGGAAATCCCTCAGCGCGGCCTCGAAAACCGGCGCGAGCCAACTGAGCAGGATCTCCAGATTCTCGCAGCGCGCCAGGTCATGCTGGAACAGTTCCTCGCCGGAAACCTGAATCATCGGCAGGCCGACGAACTGAAAAAAGCTATCCGCCGCATCACCGAAATGCGCGTTCCTCCCAAGCCCCGGAAGGAGGGCGGTGGCCAGCGCGGTTCCTGATTGCGGGAAACTTTGGGCTGACAAGCCGCGCCGTTCTGATTCAATCCGCCCGATGCGCAATCCCATTATTGTCGCGCTGGATCTGCCGGACGCCGCCGCCGCCATTCGCCTAGCCGAGCGGCTCACGCCCGTTGTCGGCGCGTTCAAGATTGGCAAGGAGCTCTTCACCGCCGCGGGGCCGGAGATTGTGAGGAGGTTCCGCGCCGCCGGTGCGCCGGTCTTCCTCGACCTCAAGTTCCACGACATTCCCAGCACCGTGGCCAAGGCCGTCGAGACCGCCACGCGACTCGATGTGCAAATGATCACCATCCACGCCAGCGGTGGACGCACGATGATGGCAGCCGCCGAAAAGGCCGCCCAAGAAACGGCGAAGTCGCTGGGCCACCCCGCACCGCTCGTGCTCGGAGTGACGGTGCTCACCAGCATGGACGCAAGCGATCTCGTGGAAATCGGATTGACTGCGCCGCCCGTCGCGCAGGTGGAGCGACTGGCCAAACTGGCCATCCAAGCCGGCTTGCGGGGGTTGGTCTGCTCGCCACAGGAATTAAGTGCGCTCCGCAAAATCCTTCCGGCAGAAACGCAACTCGTCACGCCCGGCATTCGTCCGCACGATAGCGAAAAGGGAGATCAGAAGCGCACTCTCACTCCGAAAGAGGCAATCACCGCCGGCGCAAGCTGGCTTGTCATCGGACGTCCCATCACTGGCGCAGCGGATCCACGCGCCGCCGCCGAGAAGATTCTCGCCTCGCTGTGACGGCATTCCGCCGGACAGTCCTCATCCGCTCCCACGAAGCTTTTCTAGGAGCTCTGCAACCACCAGTCGATGACGGAAAATTTCCACGCCATCGAGACAACCCACTGGGATGTCGTGTTTATAGCGATTGTAGAGCGCAAGGTCGGAAAGAATGTTCACCTGCTCAATCGTGAAGTCCGCGTTCGCCTGCGCCAATTCCATTTGCTCGAGCGCCTCGTCGCACAACGGACAATTCGGCTTGGTGTAAAACGTGACGGTGCGCATCGCTCACCAGACTTGAACGGAGTCGGCTTTGAAAACTTCGTCGAGCAACATCGCGTAATCCGGCTCAGGCGCGGTGAGGTCTACCGTCGTGGCATCGGACGGCGTTTCAGCAATGATACTGGCGGCGAGATCGTCGCCAGACCGCGTGAGGATGTGCAGTACGCGCGGCATTAGAAACGAAGGACGGAATGACTCTCAGCCGCGAGCGCCGCGAGCGCGGCGTCATCCAGTTCGCGGCAGAAGACCGGAGCGGAGGCACGCTGGACGAATGGTTTGCCGCCGGGCGGCACGAGTAGCGGACGGTCCGTTTCCGTGAGGAACGGCAGGCAGCGACGAATAATCTCGGCCTCGCACAACTCGACCGACTCGTCGAAGGCCAAAAGCGCGTCGCCGGAAAAGTAGAGCTGCAGCTCGACGTTCTGCCACGCGCCAAGGCCTGCGGCCAGACGCATCGCCCCGGCTGGCCGCGCACTCACACGCGGGTCGCTGTCCACCACGAACAGGATTTTCGGCGTGGGCTTTGGCATCAGTTGAAGCTCACGAACCGGTCACTGGAAACCATCAGGTCGCCAATCATAGTCAGGCTGCTGAACAGGGCTGAATCATCCTGAGCAAGGCCTCGGCGACGCGCGGCATGGGCGCAGGCGAAGAGGCGGACGCCACGTTCACGCAGGGCCTGAAGCCGCGCTTCGGAAATACCGGTGACTGCGTCATCGAGACAGTAGAGAAGAACAATCACGCCCGCGTCAGTCGCAGTTTCGGCGAGAGTGATAGCGCGGTCAAAGTTGGGTTGATCCGGTGCAGCGGAGAGGAGCAGGCCGAGCTTTTTGCCGCGGAGTTCCATGTGCGCAGCGTAGGCGAGGAAACAGCGAAGTGTCAAATGCGCGGCCGGTTCAGCCGTTGGACTTGAGTTGCTCCCAGAGTGGCTTGAGGTCCGGATCATTCAACGCCATCGCACGAATCTTCTTCGTGTTGCCGACCTTGAATGCCTGCTTGAGCCACTGGACGGCCTCGGTCAGGGCACCAGCCTGGCAGCGGTAGCAGGCGAGATTGTACGGGATGGCCTCGTCCGCGGGAAACTTGTCCAACACCGGATAGAGCGCGGCAAAGGCCTCGTCGTAGCGATGGAGGTAGAAAAGCGCGTTGCCGTGATTGATCCAGCCCTGCGCGGATTCCGGGTCCACCGCAATCATTGCGCGCCCCAGGGAGACGCACTCTTCCCAATTCTTGAGCTGATGGTGGATGTGCCAGCGCGCGTGGAGTACTTGCGGGTAGAGTTGGTAGCACGGCGAGATCTGCTTGAGTTCGTCGAGCGCGGCATTCGGGTCGCCGAGGCCAAACCAGCCCTCCGCTGCCGACAGGTAATGGCTGTCGGGCGGCTCAATCTTGCCATGTTTAGCGTCGTTGCCCACTGCTGTTCCCCGCAACTTGCGGTACCAAGCCAATCATAGCAACTCCGAGGCCAGACTTCCAAGCGGCAATCTCTGCCACGTCAGCTGCCGAGGAGTCCGAGAAACGCGGCTTCGTCAATCACCTTCACTCCCAGTTTCTCCGCCTTCTCCAACTTGCTGCCGGCATCGGTGCCCGCCAGCACATAATCAGTTTTCTTGCTCACGCTGCCGCTCACTTTGCCCCCAGCGGCTTCGATTTTCGCCGTCGCCTGCTCGCGCGTCAGCGTCGGCAACGTGCCCGTGAGCACCAGCGTCTTGCCCGTCAGGGGTCCAGCTGCTGCCGCTGGCTGATACAGTTCAGAACGGAAATTCAATCCCGCTTTGCCGAGGCGCTCAATCAGTTTGTGATTCAACGGATCCGAAAACCATCCTACGACCGCAGCGGCTGTGATTTCGCCGACGTCACGAATCGCCGTGAGCTCCGGCGCGCCCGCATCCATTAAATCATTCAGCGTGGCAAATTTTCGCGCCAACGCCTTCGCTCCACCCACACCAATTTGTGGGATGCCCAGTCCGTGTAACAATCGCCACAAATCACGCGCCTTGCTGGCTGCCACGCCGTCGATAAAATTCTGCGCCGACTTTTCGCCCATCCGTTCCAGCGCCGCCAACTCCGCCAGTTTCAGTTGGTAAAGTTCGGCGACATCCAAAACCAGCCCGTGCTTCACCAGTTGCGCCACCAAGGCTTCGCCACCACCCTCGATGTCCATCGCGCCACGGGCACACCAGTGTTCCAATCGTCCGCGCACCTGCGCCGGGCAATCGGAATTCGCGCAGCGCCAAACCACGCCAGCCTCGGCTTCGCTGGCCAAAGCCGTACGCGCAATCTTCGAGCCGCACTCCGGACAGGTCTTCGGAAAATCAAACGCCCGCGCGTCGGCTGGCCGTTTTTCCAGCACCACACGCACGACAGCAGGAATCACCTCGCCGGCCTTCTCGATGATCACGGTGTCACCGATGCGAATGTCCTTTCGGTGCAACTCTTCCTCGTTGTGCAACGTGGCGCGGCTGACCGTGCTGCCGGCGACAAACACCGGCTCCAACTCAGCCACGGGGGTGAGCGCGCCAGTACGCCCCACCTGGATGGTGATAGCCCGCAGCCGCGTCTCAGCCTGCTCGGCGGCGTACTTGTAGGCCATCGCCCAACGCGGCGCCTTCGACGTCGCGCCACAACGTTCGCGCTGCGCAAGGTCGTTCAGCTTGATTACCGCACCATCGGTCTCGTAGCCAAACCCGTGTCGCAACTGGTCCAGCTCGTAAATAGCAGCGACTAATTCTTCCTCCGACGCGCAAATCCAAAGTTTTTCCGGTGTCTGAAAGCTGAGGGTTTTCAGCCAGCCCAATAATACCTGCTGCGTGACCGGCGCATCAGCACCTTCGATTTGGCCCGTGGCGTACGCGAAGAAGGCCAGCGGCCGCTTGGCCACCAACTTTGGATCGAGCATTTTCAACGAGCCCGCAGCAGCGTTACGCGGGTTGGCGAACTTTTCCTCACCAGCCGCTTCGCGCTCGGCATTAAGCTTCTTGAAACCGGCTGCGGGCAGATAGATTTCGCCGCGCACTTCCAAAACAACAGGCGGATTTGCATCAGCCAACCGCAGCGGCACGGTGCGGATCGTCTTTAGATTAGCGGTGATATCATCGCCAGTCGCGCCGTCGCCCCGTGTTGCGCCGACCGTGAGCAACCCGTGCTCGTAGCGCAGCGTCACGGCCAGCCCATCAATTTTTGGTTCCACCGTCCACGCGAGCGGTTCGCCCGACAGCAGCTTCTGCACGCGCCGGACAAATTCGCGCATCTCGCCTTCAGAGTAGGTGTTGTCGAGGCTCAACATCGGCGCAGCGTGGCGCACCGACGCAAACTCGCTGGCCGGAATACCGCCAATACGTTGGCTCGGTGAATCGGGCGTGGTCAGTTCGGGAAAGGATTTTTCCAAGTCGAGCAACTCGCGATAGAGCGTGTCGTACGCGGCATCGGAAATCGTCGGGCGCGATTCGACGTAGTAGGCGTGGTCGTGCGCGCGAATCTGCGCAGCGAGAGTGGCGTGGCGTTGCTGGGCCTCGGCCTGGCTCATGATGTTGCCGGCGAAAACTCGTCCGCGTGGTACGAGCTACGCACCAGCGGGCCGCTGGCCACGTGAGCGAAGCCCAGCGCCTCCGCCGTGCACTTGTGCTCT
This sequence comes from Akkermansia muciniphila, assembly GCA_945900775.1. GTDB lineage: Bacteria > Verrucomicrobiota > Verrucomicrobiia > Limisphaerales > SIAT01 > SIAT01. The sequence goes on from CAMDJP010000007.1 coordinate 12,464, forward strand.
GCAAACTTTGCTGGCGGGATGAACTCCACCACCGGCAGATGCGCGTGCGACGGCTGCAGATATTGGCCCAGCGTGAGGATGTCGCACTGCGCCGCGCGCAGATCGCGCATCGCCTGCAACAGTTCCTCTTCCGTCTCACCCAAGCCAAGCATGAGCCCGCTCTTGGTATGGAGCATTGCGCCGCGCCGCGCCTTCACCTTCGCCAACACGGAAAGCGAACGATTGTACGTGGCGCGCGAGCGGACGCTCGGCGTGAGACGCCGCACGGTCTCAAGATTGTGGTTGAAGACGTGCGGCTCGGCGGCGAGCACGGTGTCGATCGCCATGTCCTTGTCGAGAAAATCGGGCACGAGCACTTCGATTACGATGCCGGGATTGGCTGCGCGCACCGCTGCGATGGTCTGCGCGAAATGTTCCGCGCCACCGTCGGCCAAGTCATCGCGCGCGACGGCAGTAATGACGACGTGCTGCAGTTTCATCCGCCGCGTCGCTTCGGCCACGCGCGATGGCTCGTCGGCTTCCAGCGCGAATGGCTTGGCGGTGGTGACAGCGCAAAAGCCACACGCGCGCGTGCAGCGATCACCGGCAATCATGAAGGTAGCCGTGCCGCGGCTCCAACATTCCCAGTGGTTCGGACACTTGGCACTTTCGCAGACGGTGTGGAGCTTGAGATCGTCGAGCAGATTGCGCGTGGCGATGAACGTGTCAGCCACGGGCAATTTCAACCGGAACCACTCCGGCAAGCGCGGACGCTTTTGCAACGGCGCAGCCGATGGCTCCATAGTGGTGCCGCTCATTTCGCTTCCCCCAGTTTTTTCCAGAACTGCACAAGCTGACGGGCGTCGAAATCGGCGAGCACCTGCCCATCCACCTCGATACACGGCGCGAGCGTCTGACCGGTGAGCCGCACCATTTCGTCAAACGCGGCCGGGTTCTCAATCACATCCACCGCCTCGAACACGACGCCGTTGGATTGGAGCCAGTGCTCGGCTTGCCGGCACCAGCCGCAGGCTGGCTTGACGTAGAGTTTTACTTTCTTGGGTTGATACATGATGCGCGCGCCTAATTCGCAGGTGGAAGATTCGCGGCGGGGCGCGTTGCTGGCAATGGCAAAGTCGTCCCTGCTGCGCCTCACTTCTGCGCGGGCGCATCGGGTTTGCGATAGCTGGACTGGCCCAGCACCACACCCGTCGCCACCAACGCCATCGCCACCCAGAAAGTTTCGGTCGGCGGCTGATTCAGCAACGCCCACGCCCACGCCATCGTGCTCAGCGGAATCAGGTTGTTGAAGAGGAAGACGCGACTCGTCGGCCAGCAGCGCAGCGCGCTGTGCCAGATGCCGAACGCGACGAGACCGCCAAAGACGATGCAGTACCCCTGCGCAGCGGCGAGATCCCATCGCCACACCATCGTGCGCGTGGCTAGTTCCCACGCTGCGAATGGTGCCAGCAGCACCGCCGCTCGCCACATCGTGTGCGCGGTGATTTCGACACCGGTAAGCGACGTGCCGAAGCCGCGGCAGAGTTTCGAATAGCCGGCCCAAAGCCAGCCGGCGGCAAACCCAAGCACATCGCCGAGCCAGTGATGTGCGTTGACCATTGCCCCAGCCTCGCCAACAGCCTTCAGCTTCGGCCAGAACAGAACCACCACGCCGGCCAGCGCGAGGGCGGCGGCAAAGTAGCGTTTGAGCGAGATCGAGTTTCGCTTCGGCTTCCCTTCCATCAAGAGCACCCAGACCGGCGATGCCCCAAGATAAACCGCCACGTGAGCGACGGTGGTGAACTGGAGCGCCACGGTGAAGACAACGATGTACACCGCCAGCGGTAAACCGCCGCGCCACCAGAGCGCACGGCTCAGAGCGGCATCCGGCGCGCACGTCGCGCCGAGCCACGGCGTCCAGCGCAACAGCGCAAGCATCAGTAGCCCCACGCCAGCCGCGCGGCTGAAGCCGATCCAGAACGGCGGCCAATCGCGCACTAGGAATCCGACAGCGGCGTTGTTGCCACCCCAGAGGAATACGGCGAAGAGAAGCCCCGCGGCGAGCGCGGCGTTGGATGGACCCGCAGACACGCCGCGAGGAAAGCGGCGTAAGCGCAGCGGCGCAACGAAAATCGCATTTTCCAAAAACGGCCGCTTACTTTATTCTGCCATGTTGTAGAATCTGCTAATTCGATTGAACCTGAAACGGGGTGCACCTAGTTTTATTGCCATGCAACACTCTCCCGGTTTCTTGAAACTGGTGAACGAAGCCCAACCGCGCGTTCATGAAATCACGCTGGAGCAGGCACGTGCTCAACTCGCAGCAAATCCTCAGGCTGTCCTGCTCGACGTGCGCGAGGATCACGAGTGGGCCGCTGGCCACGCGGCGCAGGCCATTCACCTCGGCAAAGGCATCCTCGAGCGCGATTTGGAAACGATGATTCCCTATAAAGGCGCGGAGATTGTCATGTACTGCGGCGGGGGATTCCGCTCGGTGCTCACGTGCGACGTCGCTCAGAAGATGGGCTACACAAACGTCGCTTCGCTCATCGGCGGCTACAAAGCACTGACCACGGGAAAGTGGTTGATGGCGGAGTGACGGCCACACCAATATCTCCGCCTGATGGACAGACTCTGGGCATCTTCCTCGAGTAATTCTAGTCGGGCTTGCCCTTCAAACCGCACGGCGGTGGGGCGATTACCAAAGAATCAGTGCTGATAGATGGGGAGGTAGTGGTTACGGACCGCGAGACTCAGCATCGCCAGCGTGGTCGAATACACCCGACCGACGCTCCGCTCCATCCCATCGGTGCCACTCCACGAACCGTCCGGTGACTGGCCGCCAAGAAGAAGTTTCTCCGTGGTTTCGCGCCCTATCTTAGCCTGCGCGCCGCCACGCTTCTGCATTCCGATGGAGTAATAATAGGTGCCGTAGTAGAACCATTGTTCGCCGGCGACGACTTGCTTGGCCTCCAGCCACGCCGCCGCACCGACCACCTCGGGTGCGTCGTACTGGCCACAGACTTGGAGAGAGAGCAACCCCGCCGCCGTGGAGGCGTAGGTAGGAGGTTGCCCAGGGATATAACCAAATCCACTCCTAGTGTTGACTGGAATGCCGGTCTGCGCGCGCGCCGAGAAGTAGCTGCGCTTGAGATAACCGACCGCGCGGTCGATTGCCTGCTTCGGCACCTTTAACCCTGCGTTCTGCGCCGAGCGCAACGCCATCACCTGCCAGACGGTGACAGAGAGGTCGGAGTCGTGCGAGTCAGGGGTGTAACGCCAGCCGCCAGCGTAGAGTGGGGGCTGTTTAGGAACTTGCTGGGATCGTAGAATCAGCGCGATCGCTTTCTCGCACCGTTCGCGCAAAAGCTTGTCCTGTTCCTTGCTCACGCCCATCCCCAACAACTCGGTGAGCGCGAGCGTGGTGATACCGTGCCCGTACATTCTCGAACCGTCCACACCGAAATAACCGTCGCTGGAAGCCTCCGGACGCAACAGGTAATCGAGCGCCCGCTGCATCGCTGCGCCCTCGGGGGATTTTTCCACCGGCTGATGACCGATGCTGGCCAACGCCATCACGGCCAGCGCCGTCATCGGATTGTTGTTCCCACCGAGGCGCCGTGCCTCGGCGTCATTAATGCTCCCTTGGCGGTCTTGCTGAAGAATTAGAAAACGCCCCGCCTTGTTCAGTGCCGCATCCACACGGTCACCGCCCACAGGCAAGGAGACCACTGGCGGCGCTGGCTGAGCTGTCAACGCGCTCGCAAATGCCAGCAACAGAATTACCGCGCCGAAGTTCATCCGTTCTCTCGCGGACATCGTATCAAGGTTCGTTGTCAAGGTCAGGGCTTTTTGTTGTTCCGCGCACGCTCGGCGATGATGCGATAATACGCTTCAATCTGCGCGCGGTATTCAGCCGACACATTCTCGCGCTGCGCCTCGATAAGGCCCTCAGCCACCTTGCGCGGCAGTTTCGCCCAATCCTCTGGTTTGATGCCCGGCAAGGGCGGCAGATTGTTCACCGGCTGATTCTCGCCAACGATGGAAGCCCCCTCGCCGCTGCCGCCGCTCGGCATCGCACCCGGCTGACCCTGTGCCCTCGCAGCCATCATCGCCTGTTGCTGCGCGCGAGCCGCCGCTGACAGGGCCGCCATCGCCGCCTGCTGTGCGCCACCCTGACCACCGGGACCCGATTCACCAGCCTGACCACCCTGACCAGATTGTCCTCCTTGACCGCTTTGACCGGGCTGACCTTGCTGCCCACCCTGTCCATTTTGACCGGGCTGACCGGATTGTCCTTGTTGACCACTTTGTCCAGCTTGGCCCGATTGACCTGATTGACCTTGCTGTCCACTTTGCCCAGCCTGACCACTCTGACCAGATTGCCCCTGCTGGCCCGATTGTCCTGACTGACCGGCCGCTTGCCCGGCCTGCTGGCCGCGCGCGGCGGGATTCAGCATCGCATCGAAACGATCCAGTGCCCTCGCCATCCACCGCGATTCCGCCGGCGACGGCATCGCGCCCTCACCCGCACCTTGGGCACCCTGTCCACCTTGTGCAGACTGCGTGCCTTGGCCTGGTTGACCGCTTTGGCCGGATTGTCCGCCCTGACCGGACTGTCCTTGCTGTCCACTTTGACCTGACTGGCCGGGCTGACCGGATTGTCCTTGCTGACCACTTTGTCCTTGTTGACCTCCTTGTGAAGGCTTCTCACTCTGGCCCGACTGGGCGGGTTGTCCCTGCTGTCCACTTTGGCCGGGCTGTCCCGATTGGCCCGATTGGTTTTGTTGACCCTGTTGGCCAAGTTGCCCTTTCTGCCCAGATTGGCTCGGTTGGCCGCTCTGCCCTTGTTGCGCGTTTTGATTTGGCTGACCGCCAGTCTCAGGACGGTTTACCTGTGCGGGAGAAGGGGATTGGTTCTGGCCTGGCTGGTTTTGCTGACCATCTTGATTCTGCTGCGCGCCGGGTTGGCCGGCTTGGCGCATCGCATTATCGAGCGCAGCGTTCTGCTGCTCGAGCGCCTGTGCACCCTGCTGCGCGGCATCGCGCGCGGCGCCGTTGTTCTGCTGCTGCAAAGCATTTTGCGCGGCGGCGAGTTGCTGGTTCGCAATCTCCTGCGCCCGCTGGCCGACCTGCTGCAGCTGCTGGCCCTGCGGCGTGTTCATCCTCGACTCGTGCCGGCCGGCGCGTGAAATATCCGATGCCGCCTGCCCCACTTGGTCGGCGATAGCCTGCTGCCGCTCCGCGTTCTGCTGGGCGGCAGGATCAGACTGACCCGCCCCTTCGCGGGCTTGCTGAGCCATCTGCCCAGCTTTCTCGGCGGCGGACTTCGCAGCTTGCTGCGCCGCTTCCGCAGCCTTCTTTTGTTCCGGCGACCCGGCGTTCTGCGCCGCCTTCTCCGCCTTCTCCGCGGCAGCGGCCAGATTATCTGCCGCCTGTTGCAACGGCTTCGCCATCTCCGCCATTTGCTTCTCCGGCGAAGGCCCGTTCTCGTTCGCTTTCTCTTTCGGTGCCCCGCTCTGGGCAGCCGCCTGCAACTCCTTCTCTGCGTTATCGAGCTGCAGCTGGGCATCCGCTTTCCCCTGCGCCGCATCTTTTCCGATTGCGGGCACGTCCTTGTTCGCCAACTCACGCGCCTGTTCACCCAGCTTGCGCACCTGCTCCGCCTGCGCTGCTGCCAGAGCGGGATCGACTGGTTTCTCATTTTTTGCGGCTTGCGCGAGTTGATGGGCCAACTCCTTCTCGGCGGCGGCGGCTTGTTGTAATTCCTGTTTGGCGGACTCGGCGGTGCCCTTGGCGATATCCTTGAGTTCCTGCCGCATCACCGGGTTTTTGGCGAGTTCGCGCTCGAGATCGGCGATGGCCTGCTGCGGCGGTTTGTTCGCCAGTTCCATCAGGCGCTGGGTGAGCGCGGCTTGCTCATCGAGCGCGTCTTTGATGCCGAGTTCCTTCTCGACCTTGCGCAAACCGGCCCGAGTCTCGGCGCCCTTGCCGGCCTCGAGATTCTTGTAGTGCTCGGCCAATTGCTTGAGCGCCTCGGCGAGTTTTTTATCGGCTTCCGCGGCCTCGCCGAGCGACTTCTTCTGCGCGGCAGGGTCGGTGGCGCGAGACGCAGCATCCAGTGCCTCTTCGGCCTTGACCGGTGGCTCGCGGAGCATCGCCACGGCATCGTCGCCATCGCGGGCGCGCTCGCGTCCCTCGGGAGTGCTGGCGTCCTGCACATTGGCGTCGCGGCGGATGGTTTCCTTGACCGCCTCGACCTGTCGGTTGAGGCGTTGCTGGTGTTCGAGAAGTTTCTTGGCCTCGGCCTCGGCAGATTTGTCGCCGGCTTTCTCGGCGAGGTTGCCGATCTGTTGCTCCTGTTTGGCCGCCGCCACGGCGAGGCCGTTGAGCAAATCGCTCAGCTTTGGCGCGACCAAGGCCAACTCGGCGCGGGCGGCGGCAAGGGCGGCTTCAGCTTCGCGCTGGGCCTGCTGAAGCGTGGCGTTGATGCGCTCAATCGGCTCGGGCACGGGCACGAGCGGCTTGGCGTCCTGCGCGGTGGCCAACGCGGTCGCGGCGAGCGCGGCGGCGAGGGCAGTCTTCCAGAGGGGTTGATAGTTCATGGGAGAATTGTTCAACAGACTAACGCTTCTCTTTCGGTTCCGCAAGGGGCACAGGTGGGGCCACGCGCGGTGCCTCGGCACGGCCGGTCATTTCGCGGCTCACGGCCTGCGCATCGGCACTCTTCGCCGAATCGCCAACAAGGCCCGCGGCCTTGTCGGGCAAAGCGGCGTCTTTGAAGCCACGCGGCGCAAGCTGAAGCCGCTCGATAAGCCAGCGCCAGTCCTTCGGGCGCGCGCTCGCGGCATCTGCGGCGGCGGTCTCCCAGCGTTCCTGATGAGAGAGATTCTTGCTGGCCAGTTCCATCTCGGTGAGATGGTGGCCGGCCTCGAGTGTGCACAGCGCTCGAGCGACCTTGCCGACGGCCTCGAGCACGGCGGCGGCTGGCTGTGTTTGCGAAGCGGTCCGCCACGCGCCGAGGGCGAGCGCGGCCTTGCCGAGGTCGGTGACGAAGAAGGGATCCATATCGCGCCGTTGCTCCTCGACACCAGCGCGGGCTTGAAGCTGCGTGATGGCAGCCTGCCACGCGTGGCTAGTTCGGGCACGCGCGCCAATAAGCGCGAGATCGTCCTCATTCACAGCCTTGACCTGCGCTTCGCCGAGCGATTCAAGAGCGCGACGGAGTTGTTCAATCTGTTCGCTCGAAGAACCGGCGGCGGTAATCAACTCCTCCCGCGCGGCGTCGCTGCTGCCGACAAGTTCGCGACCGAGCGGGCGCAAATCCGTCGCTGCCGTCTGCAAGGCCCGCTGCAGGGCCTTTGCGGGCGCGAGCAACGCGTCACTAGGTTTGCTCGCGAGAGCCTTCTCGAGATCGGCGCGCGCGGCCTTCAGTTGCTCAGGCAGTTTATTGGCGGATTCCGCGACGGCGGGAGGAAGCCGCGTGACGAGTTGCTTGAGGATTTCCTCGATGATCTGAACTTCCTTGATCGCACCAGCTTGACGCCGGGCGAGCCGTTCCCACACCGAAGCATCGCCAGCGGCATCGCCCTCGGCGCGAGCATTCACGCGAAGCTGTTCGCCAATCAGGTAGCCCAAATGTTCGGCAGCGAGATCGGCTTCGTCGAGCCCAAGCAGGCTGCGGGAAAACGTCTCGAGCCGAGGCGCGAGCGCCGCCAGCTGGTTGAGACGCTGCGAAGTCTCCTGCGCGTGTTGACCGGCGAGCACGATGCGCGTGGCGCCGGAAAGGCTCGTCAACTCGGTCTGAACAGCGGCAAGCGCGGCGTGATCAAGATGCGCCATCGCCCGAGCCAGCAGCGCGAAATCAGACGATTCGCGCCCGGGCCGAGCCTGCTTGAGATGGAGCTTTAATTGGTCGAGCGCACTGCCGAGCCGACGCCCGAGATCATCCGCGGCCGACGCGGCGGCGGCAGAGAGCTGTTTGCGCTGCAGCTCCGAGGCAGTGATGACGGTCTGCGGCGCATCCGCAGGAAGCGCCTTACGAGCAGCCTCGGCGCCTTCGCGAACGGCAACGATGGCCTTGTGCAATTGGCGGCGTGACTCGACACCGGCAAGGCGACGCGGATCGAATGCGGGCGAAGCGACGGTAATTTTGATAGGGCCGGACTCGCCTTTGCTCCCCTTGAGATCATACGCGGCGAGCTTGAGCGTGAGAGTATCGCCCGGCGCGACGTTCAGCTTGAGCAGATCCCAGCGGAAAGCGATGAGAGCGTTCGTGCCGACGGGGGGCGGCAGCGGCGTCTCGACCCAGTTGCTCGCGTTCACCTGCACAAGCTGCACGAGGCGAGCGAGGCCGATGTCGTCCTGCGCGGCACCTTTCACGACGAGCACCTCCTCGGGCGGCACGATGGTATCTGTCTTCGGGGACTCGAGGACGACACGCGGCACGAGGTCTGGGAGCGCGCGCAATTCATATTGAGGACTGAACTTGTTATCGAAGCCGGTCTCCGCAGCGACAAGATGCACGGTATAGGTACCCGAGGTGCGCAGCGCAAAGCGGCCTTCCAGCTCGAGGCTATTCGTGGAAAGCGTGATGATGTTCGTCTTGCCCGCCTGCACGAGGCGTAACTCGGCCGCCTTCACCGGTTGGGTCACGCGCAGCTTCAAGTCAATTAATGTCCCTTCCAACGCGGCGAGATGACCCTCCGGCTCGAACGAGTGTCGCAGCGGCAGCTTTGTGTAGGCGGGGTACTGGAAGGTTTTGTCGAAGGCCGTCACCGCTGGGCGCGGGCGGGCGAGCACGGTGAATTTGCGCGTGAGACCGTCGCCCGCACGCACACGGTACTGCACCGACTCCGCGCCGACCGCCACAATGGAAGCGTACTGGCGGTTGGTCATCGGCGTCATCGGGACGGCCTCGAGCTTGCCGCTCGCAGGAAAGATCTCGAGCGTCACGCGGTCGGGGTTCGGGCCCTCAAGCCGCACGACCACCGGCACGCTGTCGCCCTGCGGCGAACTTGAATCACCCTGCGTCGGCGAGAGGAGGAAAATCTTCACGCGCGACACGCGCTCGACGTTTGCCATCGGCACCGCAGCGCGCACGAGCAGTTGACGGCCATCCGGCCAAAGCGCGAAAAAGCCAAGCACGAGCAGCAATGCTAGTGCGCCGAGCACCGAAGCGCGCACGAGCCGGGCGGGCAAAAGCCGTTTCGTATCCACTTCCTGCAGCCGGCCGGAGACGTCCTGTTGCAGGATTTTACGGAACAACGCCGAGTCCCACTGGGCACCGGCCTCGATGTCGCCCAGTTCCACAGCCGAAAGCAGATCCTCGCGCAAGTCGGGCCGCCGCGCCTCGATCATCCGCGCCAGCTCACGGGTGTCCGGAGTATGCCAGAGCAGACGCACGCAGACGATCCAGGCCACCGCGAACGCGCCGAGGTAAACCGCGCCGCTGAGCGCCCAGCGGAGCGCATCCAGCATCACGATGAAATAATCCGCCAGCGCCACGAAGAGCATCCCACCTAGCAGCGCGATCAATCCGCCACAGACGCCACGAGCGAGCAACAGATTGCGCCAGCGCTTGCGGAAGACCCACAGCTTGCTGCTGATGTGCAGATTAAGTTTATCCATTCGCCCGTCCATTCGCGTGGCGGCGCTTTGCGGCGCGCCACGTTCCATTCATCTTACACCAATCCCTCGCGTTTACGCAGCGCCCATTCAAGACCGAGCAGCAACACGACCGGGACGAACCACCAATAGCTGTTCCAGAGCGAGGTTTCAGTGACGATGATCTTCCCCTCGCTCAACGGCCGGAGGCGCTCGATAAGACCGTCCATATCCTCCTCGCGATAATACGCGCCGCCGGAGTTGAAGGCGATGCGGCGGAGCAGCTCCTCGTCGCAATGGAGCTGGCCCAATTCGCCGCTCGCAGTGGCGAGCACACTGAACTCCGTGCGCGCCTTCATCTCATTCTCCGGCAGGCCGGGCACGTTCACGCGCACCTCGTAGTTGCCGCCGGCCAAGGCGGGCGAACGGCCGCGGTACACGCCGTTGGCCATGTTTTCGGCCTTGAGCGGCACGACAGCCACCTTCTTGCCGTCACGATAAAGCACCGCCTCAGGATTCGCGCGCGCCAGCGGTCGGCCCTGCGAATCGCGCACGCGCACGCGGATCTCCGCTTGCTCGCCCGGGGCGTACACCGGCGCACCGGAATCAAGCGAAGTGTAGCGGTCGGAGACGGCGTACGGCTTCTCCATCACCCAGCGTGAAATCTGGTTCCAGAACTTCTGGTGATACAGGTCGCCAACGCGCTGCCGCCACCGCCATGATTCGTCGAAGCCCGCGTAGAGGACCTGTCCCGCTCCGAAACGGCGATGGACCAGCGCCGGCACCACAGCCTTGCTCGGCAGCACTAGTTCCAGCAGCGTCTCCGCGCCCGGCAGCGCCTCCATATGTGTCACCCACCGCGGCCCCGGGAGGCCGGCCCAGAGCTTGATGTTCTCGGCCGGATCGGCGACCAGCGCGAGCGGGGCCTGCGCGCCGCCGGCAGAGCGGAAGCGCCATTGCATCGGCGTCTGCTCCAGCAAAGTCGCGCCCCAGCGCACAGGGAACAACTGCCCGATCGCGGTCGGCAAGTAGCTCGCCAATCGTTCCTGCTGGCCGTCGAGGAAGATCAGGCCGCCGCCAAATTCGACGAACTCGCGCAACCATTGGAGCTCATCCGGCCGAAGCATCTCGCGCGGCACGTCGCCAAAGATGACAAGCTGATAGGCGTGCAACTCCTCGCGCACAAGCGGAAAGGAACCGACTCCAAGACCGCGCGGCCATGGCTTGTTCTCGCCGCCGAGGCCGGCAAGCAGCGGATTCACCTCCCAGCGGTCGTCGCGCTCGAGCACGTTGCGTAGATAGCGGTGTTCCCAGCGCGGCCGGCCGTCGAGCACGAGCACGCGCGGCTTCTGGGTGATCGCGTGGATGCGCAGCGTCGTGTGGTTATTCTCGATCTGCTTCTCGCCGGCGACCGGCGTGAGCGTGACCCGCAACGCCAACGGCAGTGAAGTGAAGTTCAGGTCGCGCCCTTTCGCACGTTGAGCAGCCGCCACCGCCTCTTTGATGGAGAAATCGAACGGCACCTCGCGCCTCGGGAGCTGTTGTGTCTGCATCGGCTTGCTTTCCCAAAGCAGCCGCCCCTCGTGCTCGACGCGCAGCGTGAACGGCTGGCCCGGCGGCATGCCGTCGCGGAAGATAATCTTTCCAGTCACGTTCGCGTCCGGATAGGCCACGGCGGGTGCCTTCACCTCGAGCAGCGCCATGTCGCGCGCGAACTGCGTGGCGCCGGTGCCGATAGTGTGCACCTGCACACCACGCTGACCGAGCATCTTCGCCATCTCGATCGGTGAAGAACCGTCGTTGTGCTGGCCGTCGGTGAAGATCACGGCCACCAACTTCTCCTTCGGATCGTTCTCCTCGACACCAGCGAGGACGGGATCGGACAGGTTGGTTAACAGGTTCGTTGACGACACGCCGAATTCCTTCGGCGCCTTGAAGGCATCGTCACCCTTGTCCGCGCCGGGCCACCAGAGCAACTCAGCCGACTTGCCGTTGAGCGCGAACAGCTCGATGTGATGATCTCCGGCGAGGCTTTCGAGCAAGCTCTCCTCGCCGCCGAGCAGGAGCGACTCCAGTCGCTGCCAGCGGGAGAGCTTGTCAAAGCGCTCAAGCGCAGCCTTCGTTTTCTCGTCCATTTTTTCTCCCGCTTCGGCATCGCCGTTCGGGTTCAACACTTTTTGCAGCGCGACTTCGAATTCACCAAGCAACGGCAATAGAACAGCGAGATCCGCCTGCGCTCGCTCTGGGTCAGCGAGAGCGAGTTTCTGGGCAGGCTCGAGCAATTCGCGGCGGAACCGAGCGTCCGTCGCGGCGGGCCAGCGGGCGGTGCCGAGCCGTTCCAACCGTCCGGCGGCGACCTCGAGTCCGCTGCGAAAATCCTGCAGGCCGGCCTTGATCTCCACCGGTTCGCGTAGCACCCGCGTCCCTTCAGCCGCTTGCCGAGCGCGGGCAAGCTGCTCCGACGCCACGCGGCCATGATCCTCTCCGCGCGGGCCACCAATCCAGCCGAGCTTGCGCGCGAGGGCGAGTTTGCGCACCGACTCCATCGCCTCATCGGTCGTTCCCATGCTGGCCGAAGCGTCTACGTAGAGCAGCACGCGGGCCGTCTGGCCGCTGCTTTGGCGGTGCTGGAGCACAGGGCCGGAAAGCATCATCACCACGAGAAACACCGCAGCGCCACGCAGCGCCGGCATCAGCCATGAGGCAATGCCAGCTCGGGTCCGCGTGTCACGCCGGTAAAGCCACGCGGCGGCGGCGGCCAACCCAGCCGCAAGTAGCACGGCTTTCCAGAGAGACCATTCACCAAGGAAACGGAGTTCGGTCGTCATCTACGCCTCCGAGTGATGAACTGCTGCAGTAACAACTCGGCGAAGAGCGCGCCGAGCACGGCCCACAGCAGCGGTTGCCACAGCTCACTCCCGAATCGCCGGCGGCGATCGAGCGCCTTGTATTCCTCCACCGAGCTGACTAACTCGGCGGACATCGCTTTCGCGGCGGCCCTGCGTTCCGGTTCCGGCAGTTGGCTCAGATCCGACTCCTCGCGATTGATGTTCACCACGAAATGAATCACTGCACCATCCGGCGCGGCGAGCACGTAAAGGCCGGGCCGCTGAGTCTTCGCGAATTCCACCACGCCGCGGCCGCCCTTCGCGGCGACCGTCAACTCGTGCTTCTCGCCCAGTGGATCGGTAATCGTGGCCTTCTTCCTCGCGCTGTCCGCCGGAAGGAAGGCGACAGCTGGCTGGCCGGGCTCGAGGTTGCGCGGCGGGAAAACGGTGGAGGCGAGGTGCGTGACGAGCCGCTGCATGAGCGGCAGATAGAACGGGCGTAGCGGGAGGTTTCCCCAATCCGTGTCACACGGCACGGCGCAGAGGATGACGCGGCCTTCGCCGAACTTTTTCTCCACGAGAAACGGGTCGCCCGAATCGAGCCGCGCGAAAGCGTTGAGGAGCGAGTCGTTCGGCGGAGGCTCGCGAAGGCGAAACCACTGCCGCAACTCGCCGTCGGCGAGATTGCCGTTGCGCGTGTCGTTGAAAAACTCGAGCGCCGGATGGCTGAAGTGCTGGGGCACGATGCGGGTCGGCGGCGTCTTCGCTTCGCGCCCGCCCGCGAGCGCGAGGAACGTGGCGGGCATCAAGCCGAACGCGGCAAGGTCGCGGTTGTACCACGCGGTGTCCACTCGTTCACCGGGGAAGATGAGCAGCCCGCCGCCGTCGCGCACGAAATCCTTCACCGCGCGGAGTTGGGCATCGCTGAGGCGGCTCACGTTCGCCAACACCACCACGCGCTTGTCAGCCAGCGCCTTCTCGTCCAGCCCATCGAGCGTCACCGTCGTGCCGGCGATGAGGTCGGACAGCTCGGCTTTTTCCTTCCCCTGCTGGAATGGCTGCAGAGCAATCTGTAGATAGTCGGTCTCGCCACGGAGCGGTTCAGGATTCGGGTCGCCGTTCACCACGAGTACTGGCACATGATCCCAGACGGGGATGCTCGCCGCATAGCTGTTGTCGGCCTTGAGCGGATCGGCGTCGGTCACCACCTCGATCACGTGGGAGCCGGGCGTGTCGAAGGTGCAGGTGAAGAGCACTTGCTTCTGCTCACCCGCCCCGAGCGAGATCTGCGCGGCGGAACGTTCCGCGCCGTCCACGCGGAAAAAGACTCGCAGGTCCGGAAGCTCCCGTTCGCCGAAATTGCGCACCGTAGCGCGGACGGTCACCGGCTGCCGCACGCCGAGGACCGTGCGCGAGAAATCGAGCGACTCGACGCAGACGTTCTCGCGGCCCTGGGTGCCGGCATGGAAGAGCGTGATCTGCGGCGGCAGGTTCATCTTGCGAAGTTGGTCCGCGAGGCGCTTGCGCGTCGGGGTCTCCTTCTCCGACCAACTCACCTTCTGGAAATCGCTGACGACGACAATCTCACGGTAGGATTGCGGAGCCTTGGCAATGATGGCGGCGGCCTTCTCGAGCGAAGACGCCACGTCGGCCTTGCCGAAGCCGGCCTCGAGCACGCGCAGATCCTTCGCCACGCGCCCGATGTCGGTCACCGAGGCATCGTAAAGTGGCGCGCCGCCGGAGGCCATCTGCATGACCATGACGTCCGAGCCGCGGCCGAGTTCACCAACGACCTTCGCCGCCAGTTCGCGGGCCAGTTCGAAATTCGGGGCGCCCGCACCGCGGTGGTCCATCGAGTAACTGTTGTCGAGCAGCACGACCATCGATGTCTTGGCCGCGCCGACCAGCAGGCTCGCACCGGTGAGCACCGGCCGGGCCATGCAGAAGGCCAGCGCGGCGAGAACAAAGCAGCGGACCAGCAGTAGAAGCAGTTGCTCGAGGCGCAACCGGCGCTGATTCACCTTCAACGTCATCTCGAGCAGGTGCATCGCGCCCCAGCGCACCGTGCGGTAGCGGTTCTTGTTGAGGAGATGGATGATAATCGGGACGGCCACCGCCGCCGCACCGCCGATCAGGATGACGTTGAGGAAAGTCATTTGCGACGGCTCAACCGGCGGGTGAGATAATGGGCGAGCGCCTCGGCGTAGGGTTGGTCAGTCAGCATCGGCACCAGGTCCACGCGATGCTTACGGCAACCGGCCACGAGTTCTTCTTGGAATCGCTTCAAGTTCGCGAGGTAGGCTTCACGGAACTGCGCCGGGTCAATCATTCGGAAGGCGTCAGCCTGCTCGAGCGATTCAAAGCGGGTCCATTCGCGGAAGGGAAAGTCGACCTCGTCCCGGTCGAGGATGTGGAACACGAGCACCTCGTGGTGCGCGGAGCGGAAGTGGGCGAGTGCGGAGGTGAGAGCTTTCACATCGCCGAGGCAATCCGAGAGCAGCACGATGAGGCCGCGGCGGTGGAGGCGCGGAACGAGGTCGTGCAACACGCGGCCGAGGTCGGTCTCGCCGCCCGGCTCGGCAGCCGAAAGCTCGTTGAGCAGGATGCGCAGATGGCGGGTACTCGAACGAGGCGGGATATAACGGCGAATCGCCGTGTCGAACGTGACGAGTCCAACGCTGTCGCGTTGCTTAATAAGCAACAGATATGAAAGCGCGGCGGCGAGGCGCAGGGCGTATTGATGCTTCGCCACGGCCTTCTCACCGCCGTAAGCCATCGAGCCGGAGAGGTCGAGCAGGAGCGTGCAGCGGAGGTTTGTCTCCTCCTCATACTCGCGGACGTAAAGACGATCCGTCTTGGCGTAGACCTTCCAGTCGAGCCGGCGGATCTCGTCGCCCTGCACGTACTGGCGATGCTGCGCGAACTCGACACTCAAGCCCTTGTGCGGCGAGCGGTGAAGACCCGAGATGAAACCTTCGACTACGACCCGAGCCAGCACCTCCAGGTTGGAGATTTTCTGCAGCTCGTCGGGCGCCAAATAGTCGGCGAGTTGGGCCATACGTTTCAGCCAACCTCAAAAGTCTGCCACACGCGTCCAGCGCGTCTCCGCTTCACAGCCCTGCCTTCGCCTTGCCGCGGGGGACGGCCTCGAGCACGCGCCGGATGATGTCGTCCACCGGGATGCCCTCGGCTTCGGCATTGAACGTCGGCACGATGCGGTGGCGCAAGACCGGGTAGGCAAGTTCCTCGATGTCATCAATCGTCACATGGAAACGTCCCTGCATCACGGCGCGCACTTTGCCGCCGAGGATGAGCTGCTGGCAGGCGCGCGGGCCGGGACCCCACGCAATCAGTTCCTTCGCGAACGGCACGGCGCCGGGCTCGTCGGGCCGGCTGCGGCGAACGAGTTCGAGTACGAAATCAGTGACGTGTTCGGGCACGGGCACTTTTCGGACGAGCTTCTGGCACTGGATGATTTCTTCGCCGGTAATCACCGACTGAATGTTTGCCGTGTGGGCGCCGGTCGTGCGCCGGATGATCTCGCGCTCCTCATCTTTCCCCGGGTAACCGACCTTCACGTGAAACATGAAGCGGTCCTTCTGCGCCTCGGGCAGCGGATAGGTGCCCTCCTGTTCCACTGGATTCTGCGTGGCGAGCACAAAGAAGGGCTCCTCGAGCGTGTAGGTCTGGCCGCCAACGGTCACGCAATGTTCCTGCATCGCCTCGAGCAGCGCCGCCTGCGATTTCGGAGGTGAGCGGTTGATTTCGTCCGCCAGCACCATCTGCGCGAAGAGCGGCCCGCGCAGGAAGACCAGCGAACGACCTCCCTCGGGATTTTCCTGAATCACGTCGGTGCCGGTAATATCCGCCGGCATCAGGTCGGGCGTGAACTGAACGCGCTTGAAACTCAACGCCATCGACTCAGCGAGACTCTTGATCATGTACGTCTTGGCGAGACCGGGCACGCCCTCGAGCAGACAGTGGCTGCGGGCGAAAATGGCGATGATGATCTGCTCGATGACCTCATCCTGCCCGACAATCGCCTTGGCCACCTCAGTGCGCATACGGCTGTAGGCCTCGGTCAACCGCGCAGCCATTTCGGCCTCATCAGCGGGGGCGCTGGCGGCGGGCTTGGCGGCGGGCTTGGCGGCGCGGGCGCGGGGGACGAGCAGGATTTTACCGCAGTTGGGGCACTTGATCTGCGCGCCGGCATTAGCGGCCTCGATGGTCATTTCCTGACTACACGCAGGGCAATTAAAAACGATGTCCATCGCAGGTTGTTCTCTAAATGTGACCGATTTTTCCGTTTTGGCAAATGGAGAAGCGTGTCGAAACAGTCGCAGCCCCCTCCTCTGGCGACAGTCAACGCGGCTGTGCCTTCATTGTCAATGGATCGCGCAACGGCACGTCCACCACGCGCGGCGCGAGCGACTCGATCTTTACCGGGTGGTTCGGGTGCCCCTTGAGAATTGCCTCCTTCTGGCCGACGACGAGGATGACCACCTTCTCCGGCGTCAGGAATTTCTTCGCCACACGCTGCACGTCGGCGGCAGTAACGGCAGCTATCTTCGCCCGATAGCTCTTGAAGTGCTCCGGAGTCTTTGCGTGGCGTCCGGTGAACTCCTCCTGCGCGAGCGCGCCGGCCACCTGCGCCTTCGTCGCGAAGCTCCCCGGAAAGGTCTCGATGAACGACTTCTTGGTTGTCTCCAGTTCCTCCGCTGTGACGGGCGTCACGGCTATTTTCTGCATCTCCTCCACCACGAGCGATGTCGCATAGGCCACCGTGCCCGACTTGGATTGGAACACCGCCACGAAGCTCAGCGGGTAATACACGCCTCCGGGGAAGCCCGTGCCGGCCGAGTAGGCGAGCCCCTCGTCCGACCGCACGCGGTTCATGATGCGCGAGGTGAACCCGCCGCCACCTAGGATGTCGTTCATTACCTCCACAGCGTAGTAATCCGGGTCGTCGCGCCGGATGCCCGGCAGTAGCAGCGAGACGCGACCTTGGTTCACGTCCTTATCCACGAAATAAATCCCGGGCGAGGCGAACTGCTTGTCGCTAGGCACCGGCCGCGCCGGCTCGCCTTGGAACGGCCAACTGTCGAATAGCTTCTCCAGCTTCGCCACCATCGCCGCGCGGTCGAAGTCGCCGCTCGCAGCCACCACGAAGTTTTTCGGGTGAAACCAACGCCGGTGGAACGTCTCGATGTCCGCGCGCGTAATCGACTCGATCGAAGCCTGCGTCGGATGGCGGTTCACCCAGAAATTTTCGCCGTAGGCGAGATAGCGTCGTTCGCGCTGCTCGATGTCGGCCGAGTCGTCGTTGCGCTGCTTCATTGCCTGCAACGATTGCTGTTTGAAGAGCGCGAGCTTGTCCTCCTGCAACCGCGGCGCCGTGAGCGCCTCGCGCAGCAACGCCAGCCCTTCGTCGAGATCCTTCGAAAGCAGGTTCAGACTCACGGTCGCCTGCGTGTCGCCACCGCTCGCATTGAGGCCCGCGGCCAGGAAGGCGAGCCGCTCCTCGAGTTCCTCGGCGCTCTTGGATTTGATTCCACCCCGCGCGAGCAGCGAACCGGTGAGCGAGGCCAACCCTTCCTTGCCTGTCGGCTCGTTGTACTGACCGGTGCGAACGTAAATGACGAGGTTCACCAGCGGCAGCTCGCGGTCTGGCACCACGTAGGCGACTGGGCCGCTCTTCAACACCACGCGGTGATCGACCGCGCGCGGCGGCTCATATTTTAGCACGGGGAACTCGAGCTTCTCCGGCCGGTCAGGAATCGCGTCGGCGGCAGGCGCGATGGCGGCGAGCAAAAATAGCAGTGTGCCGGCAAATAAAGGCTTCATCATTTCTTCTCCAGTTCAGCGATACGTTCCTGCGTTTTCTTTCGGAGCAATTTGAGGAACGGCTGCGTCTTGGTCTCAGCCTTGACGAGCTGTTCCTCGAGCTGCTGCGCGCGGGTCTTCAAAGCGGCAAGGTTCGTGTCGGTCTTGAGCGCGGCGATCACCTTGCGCGCGATTGGCTTCTGCTGGTCGCTCAGACCGGCGAAATCCGGATCGCCCGTGACCGCGCCAGCTTTGCGCGTGAAGATGGCGACAGCGCGGTTCTCTTTCGTGAAATACTTGTTCGCCACGCGGCGAACATCAGCGGCTGTCACGGCCTGCAGCCGCGGTCCGCCGTCGTTGACTTCGCGCCAGTCGCCAGCGCCCTCGGCGCGCATCAACTGCTGCAGGATCGCGTGGTTATTGGCCAGCCGGCGGTATTCACCGGCGGCGAAGTTGTTCTTCACCTTCTGCAACTCAGCGGCGGGGACATCCTCGTTCTTCAGCTTGTCCAACTCGGCGTAGATGGCCTGCTCGACCTCCTCGGGTTTGCGGCCGTCGCGGCATTCGCCGCCGATATTGAACTGGCCGGCCCACTTGCGCGAGCCCTGCCACGCCCAAGTCTCAGTCGAGACCTGTGGGCCGAGCACGAGGTTCTTGTAGAGCCGGCCGGTGCGCGTGGAGAGAAGCTGCGCGAGCACGGAGAGCGAATAGGAATCGGCGTGACCAAAGGCGACCGTGTGCCAAAGGATGTCCACCTGCGGATTCGTCTCCGCCTCAGCGTTCATGCGCTTCTCGGCATTCTGCGCGACCTCGAGCGTGACCACGTCGGGCGCCGGCTTCTTCCCCTTCGGGATGCGGCCAAAGTATTTCTCCACCAGCGCCAGCGTGCGCTTCGTGTCGAAGTCGCCCACGAGGATGAGCGTAAGATTTTGAGGCGCGTAATAGGTGGCGTAGAAATCATCCGCCTGCTCACGCGTGATAGCCGAGATGTCGCTCGGCCAGCCAATGATCGGCCAGGAGTAGGGATGCGACTCCCAGAAGAGCGACTCGAAGGCCTCGGCGAACTTGCCGGTCGGCGTCGAATCGGTCCGCATCCGCCGTTCCTCGAAGACCACGTCGCGCTCGGCATAGAACTCGCGGAAGATGGGGCGCAGGATGCGCTCGCTCTCCATCCACATGAAAAGCTCGAGCTTGTTCGCCGGCACGGTGATGAAATAAGCCGTCACGTCGTAGCTCGTGTAAGCGTTCATCTGCGAGCCGCCGCCAGCCGTGTAGATGCGGTCAAACTCATTTTTCACGAGAATCTTCCGCTGCTCCTCGACGAGCTGCTGGAACTCCTTCCCCAGCTCGCGCAAGCGCGGCGTGCGGTTCTCCGGCTTCTGCGGATCATCGATCTCGCCACGGCGCCACGCCGCGCGCAACTTCGCCTCCTCCTCGCGCATCTGCTCGCGCACACGCTCCTGGGCGGCGATGATCTCCATGTCCTTCTTGAAATCCTTCGTCCCGATCGTCGGCGTGCCCTTGAACATCATGTGCTCGAAGAGATGGGCGATGCCGGTGATGCCCGGCCGCTCGTTGGCGCTGCCGACCTTCGCGACCCAGCCGCCGGCGACATCCGGCGCGTCGTGCCGCTCAAGCAACAGCACCTTGAGTCCGTTAGGTAGGAAATGCTCGGTGACAGGTACCTTCTGAGCACGCAGCGCAGGGACGAAGGCGGCGGCGAGCAGAAGGACAGACAACGTACTGATGCAGAACTGGCGATTCACCCGGCTAGTGAACCAAGAACCTACCGCGCGCGTCAACGCGCAAGAGGCGCACCTAGCTCCTCGAGCGCCTTGCGGGAGTACCACTTCACGGCATTGCTCATCGGCGGCTGAAGCGCGTCGAGCTCCGGCGCTGCGCACCAGCGGATGTCGTGGTGCTCCGCCTCGGCCAGTTGTAACGCGCCGTTCTTCGGCCGCGCCCAGTAAATCATCCCGATGTGCTCGTGCGCGGGATTGATGCGGTGGATGTCGAGGAAACGCGGCCCAATGAGCGCACGTGTGCCCGGCTCGGTGGTGGGCGGCCGTTCGCCGACGAGCTCCACCTCCAGCCCGCTCTCCTCGCGCGCCTCGCGCAACGCCGCCTGCTCGGGATCCTCGTCCAGCTCGATGTGACCGCCGAGCGGCAACCACTTGTCGAGCTTGCGATGATGAATGAGCAGGACCTTGCCCTGATGGACGACAAAGATCGCCACCGTGAAATCTATCTTCTCGTGAATGTGCGCCACGCGAGGATTAACCGCCAAACCGTGGACAACGCCAAGCTGTGAAAGAGGAAACGTGTGAGGCCGGATTCTATTTTTTAGTCCAACCGCGCTCCTTGAGATACCCTTGAATAAATTTACCTTCAAAAAGAGACACTATGCTGCCCGCCAAGCCAGCATGCGGATTACTGTAACCGGTAATCGCACTGCTCAACCGCTGAGATGCTCTGTCTACCTCGCGTATCCTTGCTTGCTCAGCTTGCGCTGCGCGCACATCACTATCAAAATCATATTCAGCAGCTCCCGGCTTGTGCCAGTCCGCGTATCGTGGCGTGGCGCAGCCTACGAACAGCAGGCAGGCCACCAAGACCACAAGCGATTGCCTCATAGAGATAATCATCACTCCAGATGTTTCATAGTCATTGAATCATATTTTAAACTCGTTTAACTTGGGATTGTCAACCTAGAATTTAACCCATACTTTATAGGGTGCCCCCCCCTGCCCCCGCCGCGAGCAATTCCCATTGGTCAGAAATGCGAAACCCTTCTTGATGCGCATTAATCTGCTGGTGACAGTGAAATAACCGATGCCAACGAAGCGGCGAACCTTTCTTCGTATTCCTCATAACATCGCTTGTCGCGATACATTCTTTCAATAATCGTACAAGCCGCTGTCGTGTGTGTAAGCACCGCCACCGCGGCCGCCCATGCCACCGCGGCCGCCCATGCCACCGGGGCCGCCTTCCTCGCCACCCATGAGGTCCCCGAACACATCGCCCATGTCGGCCTCGATCTTCTCGGGATCCTCGCCGGCTTCGAGGCGTTTGATGGCGATGTCCATTTCCTTGGGCATGGTGCCCGGCGGCATGAGGTCCTTCATCTTCTTCATCATATGAGCCATGTGGCGCGGATTGTTTTCGTCCATGTGCCCCATGTCCCGCTCCATCTCGGCCATCACGCGCTCCATCTTGCGCGGGTCGATGTCGGGCATCGGCGGGCCGTCGCTCTCAGGCTTGGCGGTGGGCTCGGCGAGTCCCTTGCTGAGGGCGAACCGGCTGATCTCCTTCTCCAACTTCTTGCGGCCGCACTGGGGGCAGGCCGGCGAATGCGCCGGATTCACGCGCTTGGAGAGGAAGCTGAAGATCTTCCGGCACTTGGGACAGGCAAATTCGTAGATGGGCATGCGTCTTTTCTTTCTCCGCTGAACTTCTTCAATAGAAGTTAGCAAGAACCGGTATCAATTGGCAAATAGCCTGAATCGTTGCCATTCGTCGGAGCGGCGAGCTCAGCGAGTTCAAATCATCGCCTCTCACGGAGTAAGAATAGAAGCCGGGGGCGAGCGGCTGAAATTTCTGTGTGTGCTGAAAGAGTTCACGCGGGAATTTCCGATACTGGAAGTGCGCCGAGGAATCCGTGGGAGAAGGCATATCTGGAATCGTTCAACAGCCGATCGCGTGCGGAGCACTTGAACCGCGACGCCGTACTCGTCGCTGGGGTTTCTGGCGCTGGCGGCGTTCGAGGAAACCTCGAAACCAACACTCCCATTGCACGTCGCTCAATAAACCTCGGTTTTCCGAGGGTTCGAGACTGGATTTTCCATTTCTCGGCCCAGATGGGTCCCTATCCTAACAAAACAAGTCCGCCTCAAGCCCTGCGAACCGATTTTTTGGTCAGAAAGGGCGATTCCTCAGGGTTTCGGCTTTTTTCCTCCATCAGCGAGAACGTTCGACGGGAGCGGGAAGAAAAAATCTCAGATTTTTTGTAAAAATTATTTGACGGGGATATTACAAATCCGCTATACATGGTGCAGTTCATTGAAACTGGACACAATTAGTTGTGTCCTCTAGTGTAAAGAAGCGGCAGAGAGGGCTTGGGGATTAGCGGCGGAACCAGTGCTTTTCAGGGCGCGAAATCGAAGCGCGACTGAAAAGCAAAAGATGTAGGCTGGGGCGGTGCCGATTGGAAACCTTGAACCTCGCGACTGGGAATGCCCAGTTCGATGGGGCGATTTTGCCTCCTGCCCTCCGAACGTTTCCTCACACTAGCCTACCCGCAGGACGCGGGGCTGTCTCGCCAAGGACAGCCGGGAAAAGGGCCCAGTCGGTTTGAGGCGCGAGGTCGCGGCTCCTGTCGCCCCAAATCCTATTGCAGTAACGCGGCTGGCAACCGCACGAATCGACAACCAGACCATGCACATCGAACAGCTCAACGGCCAGCTCAACCTCTCCAACATCGACCCGCTCCAGCACAAGGAGTTCACCGTGCGCAAGCGCGACGGGCGCATCTCCCAATTCGACGAGACGCGCATCTACCTCGCCATCGAGGCTGCCTTCAAGGCTGAGACCGGGTTAACCCGTGATGAGCAATCGCCGGACGTAATGCAGGCCGTGGTCCAGAAAATTACCGAGAAGGTCGTACAAGAATGCTTGGCCCGCGCCGTCCGTGGCGAGGTGCTCGACATCGAGCGCGTGCAGGACACGGTGGAGACGCAGTTGATGGCTGCCGGTCAGCACGCCATCGCCAAAGGCTACATCCTCTACCGCGAAGAACGCCGCAAGGCCCGCGCCCTCAGCGGCGCTCGCACCACCGACGGCCAACCGCAGGCCCAGCTCTTCGTGACGCTCAAGGACGGTAGCCGCGAACCGCTCGAGGCGCAGCACATCCGCCGACGCGTCATCGCGGCCTGCCGCGGTCTCGAGGACAAGTGTTCCTACCGCGACATCGTGGACGAGACGCTGCAGAACCTCTACGACGGCGTCAAACTCGATGAAGTCGACAAGGCGATGGTAATGGCCGCCAAGGCCCGCATCGAAACCGAACCGGCCTACAGTTACGTCGCCGCGCGGCTGCTTCTGAAGAAGATTTACAAAGAAGTTCTGCCCACCTTCACCACCAGCGCGGAGATCGCCGGCCTGCACCGGAAGCACTTCAAGGACTATCTCGCCGAAGGCATCAAGAACGGCCGCCTCAGCGCCGACCTGCTCAAGTTCAATCTCGAGAAGATCGTCGCGGCGCTCCAAATCCAGCGCGACGAGCAGTTCGCCTACATGGGCCTGCAGACCGTCTATGACCGCTATCTCATCCACGTCGGCGGCAAGCGCATTGAGACGCCGCAGTACTTCTGGATGCGCGTGTCGATGGGCCTCGCCGCGAACGAGCTGAACAAAGAAGCGCGCGCCATCGAGTTCTACGACACGCTCTCGAGCTTCCGTTTCACGAGCTCCACGCCGACGCTCTTCAACGCCGGCACGCTTCACCCCCAACTCTCGTCCTGTTACCTCTCCACGGTGATGGACGACCTCGACCACATTTTCAAGGTCGTCTCCGATGATGCCAAGCTCTCCAAGTGGGCCGGCGGCCTCGGCAACGACTGGACGAACGTCCGCGCCACCGGCTCGCACATCAAGGGCACCAACGGCGAGAGCCAAGGCGTCATTCCCTTCCTCAAGGTCGCCAACGACACCGCCGTGGCCGTGAACCAGGGCGGCAAGCGCAAGGGCGCCATGTGCGCCTACCTCGAAACGTGGCACCTCGACGTGGAAGACTTCCTCGAGCTGCGCAAGAACAC
This sequence comes from Akkermansia muciniphila, assembly GCA_945900775.1. GTDB lineage: Bacteria > Verrucomicrobiota > Verrucomicrobiia > Limisphaerales > SIAT01 > SIAT01. The sequence continues at coordinate 36,513 of CAMDJP010000007.1, forward strand.
CGGCGATGAACGCCGTCGCACGCACGACATGAACACGGCCAACTGGATTCCCGACCTGTTCATGAAACGGGTCGTGACTAACGGCACGTGGACTCTCTTCAGCCCCAACGACGTCTCCGACCTCCACGATCTCGTGGGCCGCGCCTTCGAGCAGCGCTACACCGAGTACGAGCAGATGGCCGACGAAGGCAAAATCACCCACTTCAAGCGCATCGAGGCCGTCCAGCTCTGGCGCCGAATGCTCACGATGCTCTTCGAGACCGGCCATCCGTGGATTACCTTCAAGGACCCATCGAACCTCCGTTCACCGCAAGACCACACCGGGGTCGTACACAGCTCAAACCTCTGCACCGAGATTCTTCTCAACACCTCGGCCGATGAGACCGCGGTCTGTAACCTCGGCTCGATCAACCTCGCCGCGCATATCAAGGACGGAAGGCTCGACGATGAACTCCTGAGCCGCACCACTCGCACCGCGCTGCGGATGCTCGACAACGTTATCGACATCAATTACTACCCCACGCCCGAGGCGAAGAACGCCAACCTCAAACATCGCCCCGTCGGCCTCGGTCTGATGGGCTTTCAAGACGCGCTCTACCTGCTACGTATCCCGTACGCCAGCGAGGGCGCGATAGAGTTCGCGGATCGTTCGATGGAGATGATTAGCTACTACGCGATCCTCGCCTCCACCGAACTCGCCGCCGAACGTGGCCCCTACGCCACATACAAAGGCTCGAAGTGGGACCGCGGCCTGCTGCCAATCGACACCATCGAACTGCTCGCCCAGGAACGCGGCGGCTACGTCAATGTAGACCGCTCCAGCGCGATGGATTGGAGCAAAGTCCGCGCTGCCGTCCAGCAGCACGGCCTGCGCAACAGCAACACGATGGCCATCGCGCCGACCGCGACCATCTCGAACATCGTGGGTGTAGGCCAGTCCATCGAGCCGACCTTCAAGAACCTTTACGCGAAGAGCAACCTCTCGGGAGAGTTCACCACCATCAACACCTATCTCATCGAGGACCTTAAGAAGCTCAATCTCTGGGACGCCGAGATGGTGAACGACCTGAAGTATTTTGACGGCTCTATCCTCGAGATCGAGCGTATTCCAGCCGAGCTCAAGGAGGTTTATCGCACCGCCTTCGAGATCAGCCCAAAGTGGATGATCGAGTGTGCCAGCCGCCGGCAGAAGTGGATTGACATGGGGCAGTCGCTCAACCTCTACCTCGCCGAACCGAATGGCCCGAAGCTGAGCGCGATGTACCAGTTCGCCTGGGAGAAGGGTCTCAAGACCACCTACTACCTGCGGACCACTGCCGCTACGCAGATCGAGAAGTCAACGCTCGATGTCAACAGCCGCGGTGTCCAACCGCGCTGGATGGAGAACCAGTCCGCCTCCTCTAACATCAAGCTCGACCGCGAGCCCGCCGTGGTCAAGACGACTGCCGTCGAAACCGCGACCGTGCCCGCCACACAGGTCGCCAAAGCCTGCAGCATCCTCGACCCGGGCTGTGAGGCCTGCCAGTAACTGTTTTAAATAAACCAAGAAAATCGAAAAGAAGAACCCGTATGTCCTGCTGTAACGTCTCCAACACCCCCGCTCAAGCCCACGACCTCACCAAGCGCGTCAACGCCGAGGACAAGCGACTCATCAACTGCAAGGCCGTGGATGTCAACCAACTCATGCCGCTCAAGTACAAGTGGGCGTGGGAACATTACCTGAACGCGAACAAGAACCATTGGCTCCCGAGCGAGGTGCCGATGCAGAAGGACATCGAACTGTGGAAGTCGAACAAGCTCACCGACGACGAGCGCCACGTCATCATGCGCAACCTCGGCTTCTTCTCCACCGCCGAGAGCCTCGTGGGCAACAACATCGTGCTGGCCATCTTTAAGCACGTCACCAACCCCGAGTGCCGCCAGTACCTGCTCCGGCAGGCCTTCGAAGAGGCCATCCACACGCATACCTTCCACTACATCTGCGAGTCGCTCGGGTTAGACGAGCGCGAGGTGTTCAACATGTACCACGAGGTCAACTCCATCAGCGAGAAGGACCAATTCGAGATGAAGCTCACCAGCGAAATTCTCGATTCAAACTTCAGCACCGACACCGTCGAAGGCGTCCAGCAATTCCTCAAGAACCTCCTCGCCTTCTACGTCATTATGGAAGGCATCTTCTTCTACTCCGGCTTCGTGATGATGCTCTCCTTCCAGCGGCAGAACCGCATGACCGGCATCGCCGAGCAATTCCAGTACATCATGCGCGACGAGACCATCCACATGAACTTCGGCGTGGATCTCATCAACGGCATCAAGGAGGAGAACCCTGAGGCGTGGACGCCCGCCTTCCAAGCCGAACTACAGCAGATGATCGAGCAGGCCGTCGAATTGGAAATCGCCTACGCGCAGGACTGTCTGCCCCGCGGCATCCTCGGTCTCAATGCCGGCCTCTTCCGCGAATACGTCCAGCACATCGCCGACCGCCGCCTCGAGCGCATCGGCATGGGCGCACGCTACGGCTCGCGCAACCCCTTCCCGTGGATGAGCGAGGCGATTGACCTTGGCAAAGAGAAGAATTTCTTCGAGACACGCGTGACCGAGTACCAGAGCGGATCGCTCACCTGGTGATTTAGGGGGTGGAGAACCGGGCGGCGGCTGGCAGCCCTTGCTGGCCGCCGCCTTTTTCTGAGCTCAACACAACTATGGGAATCCACTCCGACAAATGGATCCGCAAGATGGCCAAGGAACACGGCATGATCGAGCCGTTCGCCGAGGCCCAGGTGCGCCAGTCCGCCGACGGCCGACGCGCCATCAGCTACGGCGTCTCCAGCTACGGTTACGACCTGCGCGTCTCCGACGAGTTCAAGGTCTTCACCAACGTCTTCAGCACTGTGGTGGACCCAAAGGCCTTCGACGACAAATCGTTCGTGGACATAAAGACTGACGTCTGCATCGTGCCGCCAAACTCCTTCGCCCTCGCTCGCTCCATCGAGTACTTCCGCATCCCGCGCCACGTCCTCACCATCTGTCTCGGCAAGAGCACCTACGCCCGGTGCGGCATCATCGTGAACGTCACGCCGTTCGAGCCGGAATGGGAAGGCCACGTGACTTTGGAAATCTCCAACACCACGCCGCTTCCTGCTAAAATCTACGCCAACGAAGGGCTCGCCCAGGTTCTTTTCCTTGAGGCCGAAGAAGTCTGTGAAATTTCCTACGCCGATCGCGGCGGCAAGTACATGAAACAGACCGGCATCACCATCCCACGGATGTGACGACAGCCTCCCTGACCACCGAGCTTCTCCCCGCCGCCGAAAAAGATTCCCGCCATCTCATGGTCGTCTTGCACGGCCTCGGCGATAGCATGGATGGCTTTCGCTGGCTACCGCCTGCGCTCAAACTACCGTGGCTGAACTATCTGCTCGTCAACGCGCCTGACGATTACTATGGCGGCTACTCGTGGTACGACTACGCGGCTGACGCCCATCCCGGCGTCGTGCGTAGCCGCGAATTACTTTTCAAACTGCTCGATGCTCAGCGCGCTGCCGGTTTCCCGACCGAACAGACCTTTCTCCTGGGCTTCTCACAAGGCTGCCTGATGAGCTATGAAATCGGCCTGCGCTACCCGCACCAACTCGCCGGGTTGGTCGGCATCAGCGGCTACGTGCACGAGCCGGAGAAAATGCTGCGAGAACGCTCGCCCGTGGCGGACCAGCAGCGCCACCTCATCACGCATGGCACATACGATCCTGTCGTGCCCTTCGCCGCTTCTCACGAACAGATGAACCTCCTCAAGGCCGAGGGAATCCAGATCGATTGGCAAGAGTTTCGCAAGGAGCACACCATCGCAGGCGAGGCCGAGTTGACCGTAATCCGTGAATTCGTGAAGCGCCAAGCCGGCCGTTGATTCATACCGTCACGGCGCGCGCTCAACTATAATTCTCTTCCGGTCATTCACGCCGTGGCGCATCAACGCCGCGTTCTCGTAGAGGGCCATTCGCGGCTCCAGTGGCGGCATCTTGGCAAGCGAGCGCAACCGCCCCAACTCCCCCACGGCGAGGATATCCAGCGCCACAGGATCGCCGCTGAACCAGAGTTGCCCGAGCGCCGCGCTGTAGTGCAGCAGCGTCTCCTGCTCACCTTGATACTGGCAGATGAGCGCGTCCGTCACACACAGCGCGACACGGTTGTCGAAGGCCGGCAGCGCGAGAATTTCCACCACCGCCTGCTCGAACCAGTTCTGATCGCGCTCAAAGCGGCGCGTGTTGTCCAACGTGTCCAACGCCAGCCCGGCGAGATGCCCGGAAACACCGGCGCGGCGGCGAACGTTCATCGGCGCGACATGGATGATGCGCGTAATCTCCCGCGTGAGCAGTTTCGTGACGTGCGACCGTCGACCAACCGCATCCCCTTTTTTGCCGAACTCCAAGTCGGTCGGCGCCGGTTCGCCGAGGAACGGCGAATCGTAGAACGCTGCGGCATCGTACCCTGCCTCCACCGCACCGGCCACGCGCACTTTGTAGCGCGCCTGCAGCGCCTTGAAACCGGCCTGTTCAAGATCAGCCGCGGACCGGTCCCATACCACGATCTGCCCCGACGCCAAGCCCGCAGCCAGTAGGCTTTCAATCAGCGCGGCGGCGGTTTCAACGCGCGCGCCACCGCCTTCACCCGATGCTGCGGCGACCTTGATGCCGATCAGTTCGTTCGCCGCGTACACGCCGTTGGTCGTCAGGAGCGCACGCCACGCCGCGTCCAGCCGGTTCGTTCCCGCCAGTTGCTTGACACCACGATCCACGAGCGCACGCACCGCGGCGGCCACGGGCTTGAACTTTACGACCGCGCCGGGAGCCTCAGCCATCACCACGCGTACCGATGGCTCCGCCTTAGGCCCTTCTGCGCCACATGCGGCAGAAAAAAGCGCGCCGCCGGCCGCGCACGCAATGAGACGCACGTACCAATCCGGCGTTGCAAAGATAGATCGCTTTGTTGACACTTCTGGAGCTGCGATGCTAGCAGCGCCGTCTATGCAGACCATCAAAAATTCCACCGCACGCGGCCTCGTTGTCGTATTCGCGCTGGCTGTGATTTTTCTGACCGGCTGCAAGCCGTCCGGTGCCAAAGCCCTTCTCGAAGGCGAACGCCTCATCCAAGAGGGCAAACCGGAGGAAGCTTTCGCCCCGCTGCTCACCGCCACGAAACTGCTGCCGCAAAACGCGCAGGCATGGAACCACCTCGGCATCGCCCAGCACAACGCCGGCGAACTCGCCAATGCGTTGGAGTCTTACCAAAAGGCCGCCGCGATCAACCCAAACCTCGCTGCCGTTCGCTTCAACATCGGCTGCCTGCATCTCGAAAGTGGCCGCGCGAAGGCCGCAATCAATGAGTTCGCCACCTTCAATGTTCTCCAGACGAATTCGTACGAAGGCTGGCTCTGGCTTGGTTTGGCGCAGACTCACGCACAGCAACTCACGGATGCCGAGAAATCCCTCGCGCGAGCGGCTCTGATTAATCCGCGCGCGCCCGAGGCGCACAACGCGCTCGGCGTGCTTCAGATCCGCCAGAAGCGCCTTCCCGATGCGGTGAAGAGTTTCTCCGCCGTGTTGCAGCAGACCAATTACCCGCCCACCTTGCTGAACGCCGCCATCGCATTGCACCAACATTATCCCGCGCGCTCCGCCGAAAACCGGAAAGAGGCCCTCCTGCGCTATCGTAAATACCTCGAGGCTGAACCACGCGGACGCCACGCGGACGCCGTCCAGTTCGTCGTAAGGCAATTGGAGGCCGAATTCGAAACATCAAAAATCGCCACCACGAACTCGCCGCCCGCTACTGCCACGAATCGCGTCGTGACCGCGACAAACAACCTTCCGGGCACGAACATCGTTCGCGGCAGCACTCTCACCAACGTCGTCGTCGTCGCACCCGAGACGACGAACGCACCGACCATCAAGCCGAAACCGCCGGCCGAGACCAACGTCGTCATCGTCACGCCGCCGCCTTTCCCCAAGCCGCCACCGACCGTCGTGCCGCCACCGACTGCCACGAACCCGCCGCCTGCCGCCGTGACGAACGTGGCGAGCATCCCGCCGTTGAAGCCAAAGCCCGCGCTCCCCAATGTGCCGCGTTACAAGTACAAGAAACCGGCCGCACCGGTGGAAGGCGATCGTGCAGCGGCGAACGCACCTTTTGAGAAGGCGCTGACCAGCCATCGCCTCGGCAATCTGCCCGAGGCCATCGCTGGTTACCGAGCGGCGGTGAAAGCCGATCCCGCCTACTTCAACGCCCAGTTCAACCTCGCGCTCGCGTTGCACGGCGCGAACGATTTCGCCAACGCGCTCCTCACCTACGAAGTCGCCCTGATCATCGATCCTCTCTCGCTTCTCGCTCGGTACAACTTCGCCTTCGGACTGGACAAGCAGAAGTTCCCGCTCGATTCGGCAAACGAACTGGAAGAACTGCTCGGCACGCATCCGTCCTACGTGCCTGCCCATCTGCTGGCCGCGAATCTCTACGCCCAGCAATTGAATCAGGCGGACCGCGCGCGCGACCATTATCGGCGCGTTCTCCAGCTCGAGCCGAGCCACACACAGGCGACCAATATCCGCCGCTGGCTCGCCGATAATCCCGAGTAAACCGCGCCACACTATGGCCGGTCTCTTCTCGCAAACTAGCCTCGAGCAGATCCGCGCCGCGAGCGACATTGTGGACGTGATCGGCGGCTACTTTCCGCTTAAACGGGCCGGCACGAACTTCACGGCTCTCTGCCCGTTCCACAAGGAGAAGAGCCCGAGCTTCAACGTCAACCCGCACAAGCAGATCTTTCACTGCTTCGGCTGCCACAAGGGTGGCGACGTGTTCGGCTTCGTAATGAATTTCGAGAACGTGGATTTCCCCGAGGCCGTGCGCCGACTCGCCGAGCGTGCGCGCATCCCGCTCGAGTTCGAGAACAACCCCGCGCAAAAGCAGGCGCGTAATCTGAAGGACCAACTCCTCCAGATCCACGAGCAACTCTCCCTGCGCTGGCAAGCTGCGCTGTCCAATGACGCCCAGGGCCAGATTGCGCGCGACTATCTGGAGAAACGCGGCGTCGACCCCGAAGCGGTGAAGCTCTTCCGTCTCGGCTACGCGCCCGAGTCGTGGGACGACACGGTGAACTGGGCGCGGAGCAAATCCTTCGACCTCGCGCTCGTCGAACAAGCCGGCCTCATCATCCGCAAGGAGGGCACCGACCGGCATTATGATCGCTTCCGCGGACGGCTGATGTTCCCGATTTGCGATGAGCAAGGGCGGGTTATCGCGTTCAGCGGTCGCGTGCTCCGCGGTGATGAGAAAACGGCCAAGTACGTCAATTCGCCCGAGACGCCCATCTTCACCAAGGGCAAGATCTTCTTCGGCCTCGACAAGTCCAAGCGCGCGCTCGTGGACGCGGGCAGCGCGCTCATCTGCGAAGGTCAACTCGATCTCATTGCCTGTTTCACGGCGGGGGTGCAGAACGTCGTCGCGCCCCAGGGAACTGCCTTCACCTCCGACCACGCGCGCATCCTCAAGCGCTACGTGGACGAAGTCGTGCTCTGTTTCGATTCCGACACCGCCGGGCAGGCCGCAGCCGTGCGCGTGCTCGATAGTCTGCTGGCCGCGAGCCTCGCCGTGCGCGTGGCCATCGTCCCCGCGCCGCACGACCCCGACAGCTTCATAAAGGAACACGGCGCCGACGCTTTCCGCCAGCTCGTTGAGAAAGGCGCCGCCTTCTACGACTGGTACCTCGAAAAACTCTGCGCCACCCACGACACCAACTCCGACAAAGGCCGCGCCGCCGTGCTGCGCGAGATGGGCGCCGCCGTGCTCAAGGCCGGCGACACCGTGCTCGCCGACAAGTACGAACAGAAAACCGCGCTGATGCTCGGCGCCTCACCCGTCTCCGTTCGCACCGAGTGGAAGAAGATCCACGTCAACGCGCCCGCTGCAGAGCACTCCAATGCCGCCGCTGAACCGCCCACCGAAGCCGAGCCGCGGCCCAGCCCCCTCGAATTCTGGCTGCTCAAGCTCACCTTCCATGACGAGTCGAACTTAGACTGGCTCGCCGCGCATCTCGACCTCGATTGGGTGAACCACCTCACCACGCGCCAACTGCTCGCCCGACGGCTCGACCTCCACACGCAGCAGACGTGGCGAGGCGAGGCGGCTTTCCTGAGCGAAATCGAGGCCGAGCCGCTCCGCGCGCTCCTCAGCGAGGCGTTGGCCGACGCGCGACCTGCCGAGAACCCCCTGCAGCAACTCGGCGATGTCCTGCTGCGGCTGCGAAACCAGTTCATCGACCGCCGTCTCATGCGTCTCACTCAGGAATCGGCCCGTGACGGCTTGCCGGAGACCGAACTACATAGCCTGCTCCAGCAACAACAGACCTTGCGACGGCTCAAGCAACAACCGCTCCAGCCCCACACGGACGCGGCGTAATCACGTAGCTTTCATCTTGCCGCGCGGACGATTCCCCTTATGCTTAAGTTATGGAAGTCGTCATTGGATTGCTCGTCACCGGCGTGGTGCTACTGCTGCTGGAGACGGTGCTGCCGGGGGGAGTCACCGGTGTGATTGGCTTTTGCTGCCTGATTGGCGGCGTGACGATGGCCTACGTGAACCTCGGCATGACCGTAGGCAACTGGACACTCCTCGGCGTGTGCGGAGGACTGAGCCTCGGCACCTTTCTCTGGGCGAAATATTTCCCCGACAGCCGCGCGGCGCGCCGCTTCGTTTCTCACCAGCAGGTCGGCGAACTCGGCGTCGGCGATCCGACCCTCCTGAATCAGACCGGCATCGTCCACTCCAGCCTGAGGCCGTGCGGCACCGCAATCATTGGCGGAAAGCGAATTGACGTGGTGACCGAAGGCAGCTTCACTGAGCCCGGCACGCAGGTCAAAGTCGTCGCTGTCGAAGGTCTCCGCATCGTCGTCCGCCCCCTCTAAAAAGCCACTCAATCTAACCCAAAACTATGAACATCCCATTCCTTGCCCTTGCCGATATAATCAAGATGGCCCTCGTTGTCGTTGTCGTTGTCGCGATACTCGTCGTTGCGGTCATCGTCATCAACTTCTTCAGCGTGTGGGTCCGCGCACTCTTCTCCGGTGCGAAAGTCACCTTCACCGAGCTCATCGCCCTTCGTCTGCGCTCCGTGCCGGTGGGGCTCGTGGTGGACACGCGCATTACCGCCATCAAATCCGGGCTGCCGCTGACCATTGACGACCTTTCCACGCACTATCTCGCCGGCGGCAACGTCGAGATGGTCGTCCTCGCGCTCATTGCCGCCAAGAAGGCCGGCATCCACCTCGTGTTCGACCGCGCCTGCGCCATCGACCTCGCCACCAAGGGTACGAACAAGACCGTCCTCGAGGCGGTGAAGACCTCGGTGAACCCCAAGGTCATCGGCTGCCCAAACCCCGCCTCGGGCAAGAGCACAATCGACGGCGTCGCCAAGGACGGCATCGTGGTGAAGGCCAAGGCCCTCGTCACCGTCCGCACGAACCTCGACCGCTTCGTCGGCGGCGCGACCGAGGAAACCATTGTAGCACGCGTTGGCGAAGGCATCGTCACCACGATTGGTTCGTCGGACAGCTACAAGGTCGTGCTCGAGAATCCCGACCGCATCTCCAAGACCGTACTCAGCAAGGCTCTCGACTCGAACACCGCCTTCGAGATTCTTTCCATCGACATCGCGGACGTGGATGTCGGCGAGAACATCGGCGCGAAGTTGCAGGCTGAGCAGGCCGAGGCGAACAAGCTCGTCGCACAGGCACAGGCCGAAGTCCGCCGCGCGGCTGCCGTCGCGACCGAGCAGGAGATGATCGCGCGCGTCGCCGAGATGCGCGCGCGCGTCGTCGAGGCGGAAGCGCAGGTGCCGCTGGCGATGGCTGAGGCCTTCCGCAAGGGCAACCTCGGCATCATGGACTATTACCGGATGAAGAACATCCAAGCCGACACTGGTATGCGCGACAGCATCGCCGGTGGGTCGGGTACCACGCCGAGCGGTACCCAGCCGAGCTGAACAGCGCAACGGATAGCCACCATGACCGGGCCGGACAACATCGAGCGCGTGGTTTTCGCCGAAGGGTGGGAATCCCTGCTCGTCGTGCTGGCCATCATGATTCTCTCCGGCCTCGGGAACCTCATCAAGAAATTCCAAGGAAAGTCTGATGACACGTCATGGGAAGATGAATCGCAACCCGCCCCCTCAAAACCGGCCCAGTCATCGTGGGAGGATCAATTACGAGGACTGCTTGAGCAGAAACAAAATCCCGTTGCTCCGCCCCTCCTCGCACCAATAACCTATAAGCCCGCGCCCCTGCGGACGTACGCACGTGACGAAGAAGAACCCTCCCAACGACCGTTGGTACATCTCACTCAATCAGCCACCGCCTACGAGCGGGCGGCGATGCTGCACGAGCGAGTAGCGGCCCATCTCCAGCAGGTGGACAAGCGGATGGGACTCCACCGTCCCGCAGCGCCAGTCATGCACATCCGGAAACGCTCACTCGAAGCCGAAGCCGTTGTATCACTGCTTCGGAAGCCGACCACTGCACGCCAAGCCATCATCGCCTCCATCATTCTCGGCACACCCAAGTCGTTGGAAACCTAACCGCCGCGCTGCAGAGAGGCGTTCAAAGAAAAAGGCCGCGCATCACGCGCGGCCTTTTCTTTTTGATTGTGCGAAGCTCAGCTCAGTCCACGTAGGTCGCCTCGTTGCTGAGCAAGAGCGCTTGGGCGTACTTCTCCCAGACGTTGAGCGGCTTGGGCTTTGAACTCGGCGGGGCGAAGTCATCGGCTGCCTTCCACTCATTCATCACCATCGATCCGGTCTTCGGATCGGGCGCCATCGCCTCCATCATCCCAGCCACCTTCACCACAGGCGCCCAGTTGAAGAAGTCCTGATACGGCCCTTTGCGGCAGTGCACGATAAAGTCAATGGTGCCATTCTTCTTCACAACCACGTTCGCAGCCGTGGCGTTGGCGCGACCACGCTTGGAGTCACCGCGCCAGAGTTCCTTCGGCAGTTCCTTCGGCAGTTCCTTCGGCACGTCAGCGGGGGTGTAGAGGATGAAGCCGCTAACACCGTCATACACCTTGTCGAGCGCATCCTTCTGCGCCTTGGGACTCTTGTCGAAGATGGCTTTGGCCTTCTCATCGAGATAATGCTCGAGACCGCCATCGATGTTCACGGTCATGTCGCGCGGGGCAATCCAGCGGCGCACAGCGGCGATTTGCGGAAGCGGTCCGGGGTGCCCGCCCTTCGCGTCCATCTGCAGATTGCCGTGCTGCGGGTCGGGGAGGCGACCGCTGCCCTGCCACGACTTGCCGGTATAGTGCTTGAGCAAATAGAAGCTCAACTTCTTGGTGACATCGTCGTAGTTACCGTAGCCGTACTTCCACTGCGACTCGGGCAACGGCTCGGACTTCTCACCGGACTCCTCCTCGAGAAAACGAACGCCGAGCTTCATCTCGATTGGCTCGGGTGAGCGCTGGAAAACCGAGGCGTAGAGTGATGCGATGCGCTGTTGGTCACTGCGGAAATCCTTGAACTCCTTCTTCTCGACGAGGCTGCGGGCGAGGCTGGCAATCATCGGGCTGTTCAGCATGAAGAGCGCCTGCTGCGGCACGGTGGAGGTGAAGCGCTGCGCGACCGTGGACTCGGGGTTGGCCATGTCGAACGTGCGAAACATCTCCGGCAGATTGCGGCGATCGATGAAGGCGTACACGCTGCGGCGCGGCGGGAAGGGCGGGCGGGTGATTTCCACCGGCTGACCACCCATCGTCATGTCAATCTTGCCGCTGACGAAGAGCAGCGAATCGCGGAAGGCCTCGAAGTCGAGGCGGCGGCGATCCATCTTGTAGAAATAAGCGTTGGACGGATCCACGGCCGCGTAGCGAGGGTTCTCCTCGCTCGACTGCTGATACGTATTGGAGAGCATGATCAGCTTGTGCATCTTCTTGAGCGACCAGCCGTTCTCCATGAACGTCGAGGCAAGCCAGTCGAGCAGCTCGGGATGCGTCGGATCCTCGGAGCGCACACCGAAGTCGCTCATGTTCCGGACGATGCCGGAGCCGAAATGGTTCATCCAAATACGGTTCACCATTACGCGTGCGGTGAGTGGGTTGTCCTTGCTGGCGATGGCCTTGGCCAACTCCAGCCGGCCGCTGCCGTCCTTGAACGGCTGACGATTCGGACCGGAGAGAATCTCGAGGAATTGGCGCGGCGCCTCAGGGCCAAGATTGTTGCGGCTCCCCTTGATGAACACGCGCGCATTGGCGGGTCGAGCGTTGTCCACCATCGACATCGCACGGGGCGGCGATCCGGGGTGCGTCACAATAAGGCTCTCAATCTTTTCGTCAAAATCCCGACCTTCGCGCTCGCCGATGCGGTTATTGTTCATCCTTGCGAGCTGTGCATACGCGAACCAGCTCGGCGAAGCGGGACCGTAAAGCACGGCGCGCAGCGGCTCGTAATCCGCAAGCTTGATGTCCTTCAGCTTGTAGCCAAAACGCTTCTCGGCATCTGGCAGGTCCACCGGCGGCTTGATGCCGGGATTCTTGCCGCCCGGATTGGCCGTGTAGTAAGCGCCGATCGCGCGGTTCCAGTGGTACTCAGCACCGTCGAGCAGGGCCTTGTAGCGCATGATCACATCTCCCATCGAAGTCGGCGGTGTCTTGAACTGCCCCACGACAAGCGGGTTGAGGGGCTTCTTCTGCGGCGCGGCAAGCTTGGCGGTGACGTCTTTGGCCTTGGCCGCAAAGTTGGCATTCGTCGGAATGGCCGCGTAGGAGAGGAAGTGGGCGAAGACGGGGTCGTCATTCTTCGTTTTTCCGAAGTAGTTGTTCCAGCTCTGAAGCACCTCGAACTCGAGCTTCGTGGTCCGTTCGAACGCATCACGGTCGGCGCGGTCTTGTAACCGCTTGGGGCTCGTCTTTTGCGCGTACCACTGGCCCATGTAAAGAACGGTGTTGGTTCGGGCCTTAGTCTGGTAGTCGAACTCGGTCTTGGTGCGGAACACTTTCCGTTCAGCCTCAATCTCGTCGACCTTCTTCTGGAACTCGACGTAGTCGGGGTTGGTCGCAGCGGAGGAACCGGGCGTGTAATTCGTGTCGATTATCGGTCTATCCTCCGGCTCGTTGCTGCTGTTGAAGACGCCGTAGAGCGCGTAGTAGTCCTTCGTCGGAATAGGGTCGAATTTGTGGTCGTGGCAGCGTGAACAATAAACCGAGAGCCCCAGCGTGCCGCGGGTGAGCGCGTCGATGCGGTCGTCGATAATTTCGTCCTGGTTGCGGTCGCGTCGGCCGAGGGTTAGAAAGCCAAGGGCCGGCAGCGCCTTTTGGTTGTCACCCGGCAGACGATCGGCGGCAATTTGCTCCGTGAGGAAACGGTCATACGGCTTGTCCTCGTTCATCGCATTGATAACGTAGTCACGGTAGGTATAGGCCCAAAGGTAACGGCCGTTGCCACCGCGACGGTTGTTGGCACCGGAAGTATCGGCGTAGCGGGCCACGTCCAGCCAGTAGCGCCCCCAACGCTCGCCGTAGTGAGGCGAAGCGAGCAGGCGATCAACCACCTTCGCGAAGGCGTCCGGCGATTCATCAGCCATGAACGACGACGCCTCTTCCGGCGTAGGCGGAATGCCGATAAGGTCGAAGTAAGCGCGGCGAATCAGAGTCCACTTGTCGGCCGGCAGGGACGGAAACACCCCTTTATCTTCCATCTTGGCGAAGATGAACGCGTCGATCGGATTCTTGATCCACGTCTTGATCGGCCGTTGCGGCACGGGAATCTCCGGCTTTTTCACCGCCTGAAAGGCCCAATGCTTCTTTGCCTTTTCTAAATCATCATCGCCGTTAATTATTCCAGCGGCCTTGCCGGTGCGCGGATCGGGCGCGCCCATGCGAACCCATTGCTCGAGGTCAGAAAGCTGTTCAGGCGTCAGACGCGGCTTGCCACCCGGCGGCATCGCCTCATCGTTCGTATCAGGCAAGCGGATGCGCTTGATGAAGATACTCTTGCCGGGATCGCCAGCGACAACGACAGGACCGGAGGAACCGCCCTTGAGCATCCCCGCCTTCGTGTCGAGATAGAAGCCTCCCTTAGCCTTAGGCTTGGAGTCGGCACTGTGGCAACTGTGACAGTGCTCAATGAACACCGGGCGAATCTTGGACTCGAAGAACTCCGCTTCTTCGGGGCGAATTTCCTGAGCGGAGGAAGCGGCGACCAGTCCGCCGGTGATGATTGCCGACACCCAATGCGGATGACTCGACTTCATATTTTCTTTCTTGTGCGCTTGAGGCAGGGAGCCTCAGGCAGATCAGGCCATGACTCCCATGACCGGCTTACCCCACTCGTTCTCGTTGTCGGTGTTCCCGATGAGGCGCGCGTCACGAGCGCCGTTCTTGTAGGTCATCTTGGCGGGATCGAAGCCGAGAGCGTGCAGGATGGTCGCATGCAAGTCGCGCACGTGAACCTTGTTTTCCACCGCAGATCCGCCGAGTTCATCGGTGGCACCGTAGGCGGTACCACCCTTGACCGCACCACCCGCCAACACGGTGCTGAATGCCTTGTTATTGTGGTTACGGCCCGTGGCGCCGTCGCGCGTGGGGCTGCGGCCGAACTCGGTGGTAGCCACGATGAGCGTGTCCTTGAAGAGGCCACGCTGCTTAAGGTCGGTCATCAACGCAGCCCAGCCAGTGCCGATTTCGTTGCCGAGACGGCTTACTGTTTGCGGGATGCCATTATGCGTGTCCCAGCCGCCCTGCCAAACCTGCACGAAACGCACGCCGCGCTCGAGTAAACGACGCGCGATGAGCATCTGACGACCCTGCGCGCTGTTGCCGTAGGCCGTGCGCGTATCCTCGGTCTCCTTGGCGATGTCGAAGGCCTCGGTGGCGTCGGTCTGCATCCGGTAAGCCAACTCGAAAGAGAGAATCCGCGCTTCGAGCGCAGCTTCAGCCTGACGCTTCTGCTTGTGAATCTCGTTCAATTGGAAGAGCAGGTCGAGTTGCTTGCGCTGGTCGCTCTGCGAGGTGAACTGGCTCTTGATGTTGGCGATAATCTCCTCGATTTTCGTATTCTGGGAGTTGACGAACGCCCCTTGGTACGCGCCGGGCATGAAGGAGTTGCTCCAGTTCTTCGCATTCGGCATGCCACCAGGAGCGAGCGAAACGAAGGCCGGCAGGTTCTGGTTCTCCGTGCCGAGGCCATAGGTGACCCACGAGCCAAGGCTCGGCTTGGGCATCTGGAACGAGCCAGTGTTCATCATCAACGTAGCTTCGTCGTGCGCTGGGACGTCGGTGTGCATTGAGCGGATGATGGTCATATCGTCCGCGTGCGGCGCGAGTTTGGACCACACGTTGCTGAACTGGAGGCCGCTGCGGCCGTAGTTGGGGAACTCGAATTGTGGCGCGAGCAACTCGCGACCCATGCCGCCCTTGCCGTCGCCCGTGCCTATGCCCGCCTTGGCCTTCAGCTCCGGCTTCGGATCCCACGTGTCGAGATGCGTCTGCGCGCCTTGGAAGAAGATGTGGAGTACGCGCTTGGCCTTTGCCGCGAGCGGCGGCTGCTTCGCCGCGAGCAATGCGCCTTGCGCCTGCTGGCCGTGGGTCAGCTCGGGATAAAGCATGCTGGCCAAGCCGAGCGCACCGAAGCCTGTGCCGAAGCGGTTCAGGAACTCGCGGCGGGTCTGGAACTGATTCTCCAACCGAGGCCGGTGGTCATTGATATAATTGTCAATCATAAGAACTCGTGCGGTTTAGGGGGCCGTTAGATTCGCGCTACTGAGTTGCGTAATCTCCCCAAAACCTAGCACCGCTCGGTGTTGTTGCAACAGCTTTCTCGCCTGCAGACGCTTTTGTGAATAGCGGTGAAGAATTCTGAGTTGAGTTCTGCCGCCGCACCGATAGACTTACTGAGATGCGTCTGCCTATGGCCATGTCCCTCCTCTGCCTGATTGCCCTCACGGCAATCGATGGCCGCGCCGCCGAGGCGACCATCGCCAAGGTGCTGCCGCATTACCTCGACGAGGAGGGCCGCCACACGCTCGGCCCCGGCTTGCTCGATCGCGACACCTACCAAGCCGAGCTCCGGCGCAATCCAACGAAGATCCGCGCCGTGCGGTTCGATATCAAATGGTCCGGCCGCGCCCGCGCCCAACCGCTCACGCTCCGCATCGAGGCTCGCGGCAGCAAGGCCGCCTCCACCCCGATTACGCTCGAAACTGCCGCCCAGTCCGGATTGCTCGCCAACTGGACCTCCCTCTCGCTCAATTCTGCGGCCTATCAAAAACTCGGCCAAATCGAAGCTTGGCGCGCAACCCTCTGGGACGGTCAGACTCTGCTAGCCGAGCAGAAATCCTTCCTCTGGTAAAATCCCCATCTGTCCACGCGTTCCTGTGAACAACGCGTGAACAAGATTTAATATCTCCGGCTCGTCGCCTCCCCACACGGTCGGCATTGTGCTGCGGTTTATATTTATGAAATTTATCCGCACACTCTTCCTTTGCTTTGTGTTGGGTGCCTTCGCCGCACGACCGGCACAAGCTTTCGTGCTCATCGGCCTGCCTTCTGCCAACCAGACCGCTACGTTCAATTTCACCGACGACATGGGCGCACCACGGAACATCAAGGAGTTCTTCCGCTGGAACATCCCGAACCTCACCTACTCGTTCGATGCTAGCTTTGTGAACTTCTTCGGCCTCGAAGGCATCAACGCCGTGAACGAAGCCTTCACCGTGCTGAACGATTTCTTTGTCCCGGCTGACGGCGCCTACAGCGGTGCCACTGCGATGGATCTCGTCTCGCACGGCTTCCGCAGCAATTACAACACCACCGCAATCAACGTCACCGCGCAAAACGGACAGGTGATGGACATCAAATCGCTCGTGCTCGGCATGGTGGTAAACAACATGGGGCTCGGCAATCCCCACCGGCACGCCTTCTCCATCAACTCGGTCAGGACCAACTTGGCCGGCACGCAGTTGAACTTCAACGTCCTCCTCCGCAACTGGGATCCCATCACTTACACTTCCTCCTCCAATATCAACAGCGTCGGGTATAGCTATCGCCTTATCCACGACGCCCCACCCTCCGTCGGGGTCACCGTCGCTCCCTCCGTGATGGATATGGAGGAGTTCACCACTGACACCTCGGGCAACGCTTACACCACCGTCGCCGGCATCGCCGATGCCTTCTATGGCAACACCGCCCTTTTCTGGACCGACACGCCCACGCTCTACGGCTTCGGCGTCTATTACCACAAGGACAACGCCATCGGCGGCCAAACCGAACCGCGGCACACGCTCACCTACGACGACGCCGGCGGCCTGAAATATCTCTATCGCACGAACAACTTCGTCTATGAATCGCTCGATCCCTCCGTCGTGCTCGTGACGCCGACGCAATTCCTGCCCATCACCGCTCTCCCCGTCTTCCCTGGACCCACCGGCCGACTCTTCCCTGATACACTCGGCGGCAACCAAGGCCTCATCCCACGCCGCAATTTGCCTGGCCTACCGCCGGGCATCCCGACGGTCTCCGTTCTCCCCGCCCCCGTACCGCCAGTGATTGTGGATGTCGCCCTGCGCGGTGGTAAGGATCGGATGCAGTTCCACTATCAACCGTTCGATTCGCTCCTCGGCGTCACCTTCACCGCCACGAACCAGACGTGGACCGACGTCTTCGTGAGTACCAACGGCCAGAACGTGGTGCGAAGCGGCAATACCTTCGCCATCGCCCAGCCGGGTCTAAAGTTCTTCGACCAGACCATCGGCCGCGCCGTCTTCCAGCCGGACATCATCTTCGTCGCCGACGATCTCGGCCTCAGCCCCGATGGTGTGCCAATCGCGTGGGACCGCACGCCGAATACCGCTTGGATCGACAATTCGACCAACAATATCGGCGCCGTCCTCCTCACCATCATCCCGACCGGTCCTGGCATTATTTCCACCGCTGGCGCGCCTATCCAGTACACCTTCAATAAAATCGCCGAAGGCTTCGAAGTCATCTGGTCCGGCGAGGCCAGCGTGATTGGCAACACCACCCCCTACTCGCTCTGGGGGCATATCTTCGGCCCTGGCCCAACCGACATAACGATCTTCCCGAGCAACGGCGCCATGTCCATCATGGAGAACGTCGTCGCCCCCTCCACCCTCCCGCCGACCGTCTCCATGGTCTCGGATGACGGCGGCCTCTCCCCCATCCTGCCCGCCTCGCTCGCTCGCACCACCGAGGCACTCACTCTGCTCGGCCAGAACCTTGCCTCCGTCACCTCGATTGAAATCATTGATGCATCGAACACCAACTCGATCCTGCAGACCATCTCTCCTATCGGCAGGATTCTTTCCGACCAGAAAATCACCATCCCTGCCGGTGTTTTGAACGAAACCACCGACAACAACGGGACCGCCAGCGGCCGCCGTGTACGCGTGCGAAACTCCGTCGGCCCTGCCGTCGGCCCGCAAGACTTCGGCATCACGACCGGCATACCCGTCATCACCGGCACATCGGCGGACAGCGAGACTTTCGATCGCAGCGGCAACGCCCCGCTTCGTATCTTCGGCTACGGCTTTAAAGCCACAGGCAACGCCGCGCTCACCCACCTCCGCGTCGAGAACGCCAGCGGCACCCAGCTCCAACCCGCCACCGGCGTGAGCACGGCCGTCACCTTCAGCATCCTTTCCGACACCGAAGCGGAAATCCCGACCGGTAGCAGTTCTACCGCTGCCATCTCCAGTCTCTCCGATGGCGCCAGCCGCCGCATCCGCGTCGCCCGCGCCTCCGCCGCCGCCGACCTCAGCGCGACCAACGGCGTCACCACCATCGCCAACATCACCACCACGCCCAGTGTCACGAGCGTCGTTTCCTCGACCGGCGGCAACGCCACCTTCCGGCGCGATGAAACGGTCATCATCAGCGGCGCCGCCCTCAACACCTCCACACAGATTGAACTCGTGAAATCCGACGGCTCCTCCTTCTCTCCGTCGGTCGTCATTGCCCTCCCTGCCGCGGGCGTCGGTGTAGATGACAACGGCTCGCGAATCACCATCAGCCCCAGCACTCTCACCGACTCTGGTGCGGATGAAGGCAACGCCACCGAGACCCGCCGCGTGAAGGTCACCAACCTGGTTGGCTCGGGCTCGAGCAACGCTACCACCACCTTCACCGTCAACACGCAGCCGACCGTCTCCGCCGTCTCCGGCTTCGCCGCCACGCATCCCGGGGCGTTCGACCGCAGTCAGGTCACTGGCGACGACCTCCTCATCACCGGTACCGGCCTCAAGGCTGCCACCGAGATTCACATCGTGAATGAGAACAGCGGCGACCTAACCAACAACCCGAAAATCACTCTGCCTATCAACGGCGTGACCATCACCGATACTTCGATCACCATCGACACGCAGACCGTCCAGTTCACGAACGGCTCGAACGCCGACTCCAATAGCACTTCACTCTACCGCCGCATTCGCGTGGTGAGCGCCCGCAATAACGCCACCACTCCAATTGACCAGAAATTCCAAGTCGCCATCCCACCTACCTTCACCTCGCTGGCGGGCACCGGCTTGGCGAGCCCCAACTTTGAACGCAACGGCACGTTCATCTTCACCGGTACCGGTCTGGAGAACTTCACGCAGATTGAGATTGTGGACACTGCCGGCAACGCCCTCGCGGGCGTGACCGCCCTCACCCAGACCACGCTCGGCATCGATGGCAACTTCACCGGCACCAGCATCACCGTGGGCACAAGCGACTTCACGCAGGGCAACCTCCTCGACTCAATCACCGCGCTTAGCCGACGTGTGAAGGTCAAGAACCCCGTCGGCAACATCGTCAGCTCCAACAACGCCACCGGTGCCTTCACCGTCTCGGACACACCGACCTTCGGCACTACCGCGCAGACGTTCGCAGGCGCAGGCTTTGACGCCAGCACCACCACCTACGACCTCAGCACCGGGAGCTTCGTGATTAATGGTGTGAACTTCCGCGGCGTGAAGAACATCTTCTTCAACTTCGGCAACGGCACGGCGAGCAGCGCGACGGCCGTCGATGCCAGCGCGCCGCCCGCCGGCATCACCTTCAACGCGGCCGGCACGCAGATTACCATTGCCAACACCTTCGCGTTCCCGACCAGTTGGATTGGCGGCGGCAACCGCTCCGTTATCCTAGAAACTGCTGCGAACCGGAATGCCACAACCTTCTCCACGGGGAGCGGCATCACCACCCAGCCCTAACGGCGGGCGCACGAGCCAACGTTCCATTGGGGTTCAGTGAGAGCTCGCTGTCCTGTAGTGAGAACTGCCCAGCTTGCGCGCCAGCCTTCGCAGTAGCGAGCGCCGCAGTCGTTCCCTATTCCGCATTCGCAGCACCCGCCAGCCCAGCTCCGGCTTGAGCCAGCGGCGGATAATCCATTCGAGAAAATGGCGCAAGAGACGCTTCACAAAAATCACGCATCAGACGACCGAGCCGAGCAGGATTGAAACCAACCAGCGGGGCAATCCCAGAAACCCCCGCTCACTTCTGCGGCACGCCCTGTTCCAATTCCTTCTCCAACCGTTGCTGTTCGCGGTTCAACACCCCGCCGACGCGATGCTTCGCGAGATAAATCTGCCCGCCCTTAATATCCAGCGCCTTGACCACCTGCGCCACCGGCCACCCCTTCACCCCGCGACAGTGGAAGATCTGGAACTGCTTGGGGTTCACCTGCTCCTTCGCTACGTCCAGCGCGGCGGTGAGCAGGTTATTCCGCCACTCCTCTTCCCACACCGCGTCGATTGCCGACCCAGCTGGGTCAGGGATTTGCTCCAGCGAATCCCTCCCCGAATCGTCGCTCACAGGCAGCACCTCGTTCGGCACCTGACGGTTTCGCTTGCGGAAATGATCGGCAATGCGCCGCTTGGCCAGATGCACCAGCCAACTCTTGAAGATCTACCGGCTCCGGTCGCACTGGAACTTACCGATGGATTTAGAGACCGATATCACCGTCTCCTGAACCACGTCCTGCGCCTCCTCCTCGCTACAGGCCCGCGTGCAGTGCCGCGCTGTAGATGAAGCGCCAGTAGGGGTTGAAGAACTCTTGCCAGCTCGTTACGTCTTCGTGGTCCTTGAGCCGATGGAGGAGCGTCTGCCGCGTCGGCTGCCAGTCGTCGAATTTCATAAGCTGCCCCTTCCATCGCTGGCGGAGTGCGCTTTCTTTTAAGAATTCTTCAAGTGAATCCATAAACCTTCAGGGACATGGAGGGACCATATCTCGCAGGTTGACGACGATTGACGACGGTTTGAATAAAGAAGGAAGCCAATCACTGTGAAGCAGCGCGTCCTTATCAAGCGGAAGCCGAGAGAATAGCTCAGAGCAGCGGGTAGCAGACGAGCTCGCGCGCGTCGCGCACGTAAAGGCGACCGCCCGCGTAGGCGGGGTAGTTCCAGTTCTTGCCGCAAGCCTGCACGCGACCGAGCTCGCGATAGGCACCGGCCTCGCCGGCGACGAAGACGAGCTGGCCATCGTCGGTGAGCACCAGGAGGTTTTTGCCAAGGCCAATCACGGAGGAGTTGTCCTTGCCGAAACCGGGCGCGACCCACTTCTGCTCGCCGGTGGCGGGATCGATGCAGACGAAGTTCTTCGCTGGGCCGTGGCTGAAGAGGTTGCCGTTCAGCAGCACGGGCGTAGCGAGGTTGATTTTCATGGCGGGGTTCTTCCAATCCTCGAAGGCCTTCACCTCGTCGCCCTGCTTTACGACCTTGAAAGCGATGGTGCCGAAGGTGTGGGAGTTGACGAGGACGCGGTCGCCAAGAATGACGGGGGTGGCGACGTGACGGCGGGCGGCGGTCTTGAGCGGCACGCGCCAGAGGGTCTTGCCAGTAGTGCGGTCGAGGCTCAGGAGCGCCTCGGCATTCAGCACGATGGCCTGACGCACGCCGGCGAGAGTGGCGACCTGCACAGCGGAATAAGCGGTCTCGTCGTTGCCGCCAGCCCAGAGCTGCTTGCCGGTGAGTTTGTCGAGGCAGACGAGCGTCCCCTTCTCGGTGCTGCCGACGGGGATGATGATGTGCGAGCCGTCCACGACGGGCGAGCCGTTATTGCCGCGACGGCGGCTCGTGCCAGTGTCGGAATTGCCGCCGAGGAAGGCCACGCCGTAATCTTTCTCGAAGCTCATGCCCCAGATCTTCTTGCCGTCGGTCATAGAGAGACAGGCGAATTCACCGCTCACCGACTGGACATAGACGCGGTCGCCATCCACGACCGGCGTCGCGCGTGGGCCGTTACCGAAGTTGTCGCCCTTGGCCGGCGCATAGAGCGTCTTCCAGACTTCGCGGGCGTTCTTCGTGTCAATGAGGTGGCAAATCTCGTTCTTCTCATCCACGTCCGCGTACACGAGCTTGTCGCCGACGACGACCGGCGAGGAGAAGCCGCTACCGACATTGATTCGCCACGCGGCCTTGAGCTCCTTCGGCAAACTCGACGGCACCGGAACGCCCGCGGGCACGACGCCCGTGCGGTCCGGCCCCAGCCACTGCGGCCAATCGGCGCTCGAAGCGCTCGCGGCGAACAGACCAGTGACAGCGAGGCAGGCGGAAGAGACAGCGGCGCGGCGGAGAAATGAGAGCGTGTTCATCGGAGGTTTAAGTACGGGAAAGAGACGTCGCCCTCAACGCTTTTCTTCAGGGAAACCCGAGGGACGAAAGCAAATGCGAAGCCACTCGCTCACCATGTGCCGTCCACGATGAGCGTGGTGGCGCGGCGGGCGAGGTCCTCGGCGATAAGGGGCAGAGCTTGACGCTCGCCGCTGGCGAGGTCGTTGCCGACGCGAATGGTCGAGGTGCCGGTGATCTCGCGGGTGAGCAGCACCTTGCCGGTGGCGCGCTCGGTGACGACGACCTCGGCAGTGAGCACGAGCGAATAGTCCTGCACCTGCAGCACGTCGCCAAGCGTATAGCTAATGCCGTTGCGGGTGAATCGCTTGAGCTTGCCGCTCACGACGAGGTCGCCCGCACCGGCGGTCTCGAGGCGATACGTGCCATCCTGCTGGAGGCGCTTGCGAAAGGCGTGGCTCACCGCCTCGACGAGGCGCGGCTCCTTGGTGAGGTTCTCGAAGAAAGCGATTTGGACCGAACGCGCGTTCGGCGCGAGGCCTCCGGTCGGCCCAAGCCGATACCCAGCGCAACCTAAGCTCGCAAGCACAACGGCGAAAACCGCAGCGCGGGTCACGCGGACGAGGGTTGAGGTCGCTGGGAAATTCATCGGCTCCTTATTTCTGGGGCACCACTGCGGCTTGATCGAGCGCCGCCGCCTTCGCGCTGGCGACCTTGCGCATCTGCTCCAGTTCCTTGGCTTGCTTGGCGTCGACCGACAGAGCAGCGAAGTCGAGACCCCGCAAGGCAGCGTCAGCCTCGGCATATTTGCTAAGAGCCTCGCCCTCGCGCTTCTTCTTCTCGGCTTTCTCGGCAGCGGAGAAGGCCTCGCGGGCGAGCCGGATACGCCGCAACTCGGCGCCACGCGTGCGTTCGCGGGAGGCAGCGGATTCCACCTCACCGAGCTTGGCAGCGGCAGTGTCGCGAATCTGCTCCAGCTCCTTCACCGCTCCCGGATCTTTCGCCCACTTCTCGATGGGCAAGGCCTGAAGATTGAGCGCGGCTTCGCGGTATTGGCGGAGAGCTTCGCTGGTGTTGCGCTTTGCCTCGGCCCCACGGGCGGCGGTGTGGGCGATGCGAGCGGCCTCGAGACGACGGGCGTTCAACTCATCCACGCGTTTGCTGGCGGCCGCGTTCATCGCTTGGGCTTCGCGCAGCACCTTGTCGGAGCTGAGCGCACGGGTGAACTCCACGACGCGAGAATGATAAACCTGCGCAGCGACCCATTTCTGCTGCTTCTCGTAAAACTCCGCGGTAACGCGTGCGCCGCGGGCCTGCTCGAGGCGCATCTGATCAATCTCCTCCTGCGCCTGCTTCGTGCGGTCGGCGTCCTTCGTGTGGAGCGCCTTGAATATCTCGTAGGATTCGATGGCCTTGCCAGCAATTGACTGGTCGTATTCGCCGTCGCTGGCTTGATTCTGGTAGGCGCGACCAATGCTGAAGCGCGCTTGTGCGACGAGGTCGTCGCTCTTACGCGGGGCCGCGGTCTCGCTGTCAGGGCGCAGCTTGCCGTAACGGTCAGCGAGCTGCTCGTAGGCGCGGATGGCTTGATTGAAACTCTCGGCGTCACCGAACCAGCCGGTAGCACCCTTCTCGTAAGCCTTACCAATCTTGAGTTGCGCCTCGACGGCGTTGTCCGCGTAGGGGGCGTTGGTGACGACTTGCTCATAGAGCTTGGCCGTGCCGTCCATCGAGTTGCGCATCGGCAAGTAGAGGCCGCCGAGCTGCATCCACGCCGTCTGCGGACGCCAGCGGTACCACTGACCGCCTAGATGGCGGTCGGCGATGGCGAGCTGGCGCGTAGCCGCCTCGGCACACTTCTCGAACTTGGGGAACCGCTCGATGATCCTCTGGTATTCGCGGAAGGCGTCCTCATCGAACTTCATCGCCTCGAGCGCGAGCGCGGTGACGTAGTGCGCGTGCGGTGCGCTTTCACCATCCGGCCTCTCCTCCACGATGAGCTGCGCGGCGAAGAGCGCGAGGTCGTAATCCTTTTTCTCGTACGCCTCGAGCGCGATTTTCAGCTTCTCGCGGGGACTTTTTTCCATCAACTCGCCCTGCATGCCCGGACGGATGTAACGCCAGCCGACGCCGGGGAAATACTTCAGGCCGTGATTGGATTCCTTATCCAGCTTTTGCTGCCGGACCGGATCCAGCGTCCAGCCCGGAATAACAAAGGCAAACAACAGGGTGACAATCGCAAAACCTTTCATAGCTGTGCGACGGTATCGGAGCCCGCCAAACGCGTCAAGGCGGTCGCGGTAAAAAGTTGGCCGCTTTGTCGCCCCGCTGAGAGAGATGCGCCCTACATCCACCCACCGTTCCAGCAACATGAAAATCGGCACTCTTCTCCCCCTGCTCTTGGGCGCCTTGCCACGCACGCGCACGAGGAGTGGCCCCCTCATTTCCACCTCGAGTCGACCCTCATCAGTCTCGACCTCTGTTTGAAGTGACCGCCGGAGACATCGCGTAGAGAAGCGGTTTGCCCAGCGTCTTTGCAAAACACTTTGCCAATCTCATAACCCTCCTCTAGCGTTCCGCGCCATGATTCGAGTAGTTCTCTTCGATATTGACGGCACGCTCATCACGACCGGCGGAGCAGGTGTGCGCGCGTTTGGTCGTGCCTTCGACAGCGAGTTTAAGCTGCCGCACGCGACGGAATCGCTGCAGTTCGCCGGCCGCACCGACACCGGACTCGCCCTCGAAGTTTTCGCCGCCAACGGTATCAAACCGACAACTAGAAATCTCCAGCGCTTCTTCGCCGCCTACACACCTCACTTGGAGGAGATGCTCGGCGATTGCACCGGGCATATTTGTCCGGGCGTGAAAAAATTCATCAACGAATTGAAAGCCTTGCGGCCCGCGCCGCTGCTCGGCCTCCTCACCGGCAACATCCGTCCTGGAGCCGAGTTGAAGCTGCGCCGGTACGGCCTGTGGCAGCACTTCACGTTCGGCGCCTACGGCGATGAGCATTCCGAGCGGAACAAGGTGGCGCTGAGTGCCCGCCGATACAGCCGCCGATTACTGGGGCGCGGGCTGAAGGCCGAAGAAATCCTCGTCATCGGCGACACGCCCCGCGACATCGAGTGCGCGCGAGCCATCGGCGCGAAGGTGCTGGCTGTCGCCACCGGCGATTACACCATTGCCGAACTGCAGGTGCACCAGCCTGAATGGTGCGTGGAAGATTTGAGAACTGTCCGCGCTAGAATCATCTGCGCCTGAAAACTAACCGGGCTTGCTAACCCAGAAAGCGATTGGGGCCAGAACCTGGCGGTTCTGACCCCAACTCACTACCCCTCCCCCTTGGCTTTGCCTTTCGGCAAAAATGTCTGCGCTACGGCTGGACGCTTAACACCGCCGTTGTCGCATTTCTATTCGCTGCGGTCGTAAGGACAACTGTCGCATTATTGTTCAGGGTGGCGTACCACGCGGCGGGCACTGCAGTCTTGGCGATGATGATTCGAGTGCCATCGGCGCTGAAGGTAACGCCGGCAGGCGGAGCCACCGGATCTACCGAGATGCTGCCGGCCGCGTTCGCGTCTCTAAGGAAGGAGAGTGTTTTAACACCGCGCATATTCGCAATACTGGCAGTAATAGAGAGGCTGCCATCTTGGAATGCGTTGGAGTAGGTACCGTTGCCATCAAAACCGCTGTTTGTGCCAGAGTAGACGACTGCCGGGGTAGGGGAGAACGTCGAATTGTTCGAGACACTGAAGAAGCCGGTGCTGTTGTTGTTACTCACCACAGAGCCAACTGGATTCGTCACCCGCACACGACGCGAGCTGTTGCTGACGGAGTCGAGGAGATGCCCTTGTGAGAAATCATCCCCTGTCACCGTGATTAAGGTACTTGTAGAGCTGCCGCCGAATGACACTAGTGTCGCTTGATCGATTGCCGTCACGCCGGTGATTGGACTGCCCGATGCGTCGACAATCTCAATCTTGGTCATATAACCAAGGTTCGCACCGGTGAAGGTGAGGGTTCCATTGCGCTCAAATGCTTGGATGCCTAAAGTAGTCCCATTTCCGCCCAGCGAGGCGAACGTCGGCGGAAGCGCGACATCGAAACGTTGTGAAACTGGGCTATTAGCAGCCGTACGCTCACTCAACACTTGGAAACGACGGAAGTGCGAGGTGCTGTTTGAATCCGCATTCGCGCCATCCGCGAAGGTGATGGTCTGTGTATCGATAGTGATTGATGTGTCGGTGACGGTCACACCATTCACAGGGAGACTGATACGAGGACGCGTGGAGGCCGTTCCCAAAGAACCCGCGGCATCATTCACAATTTGAATTTCTGTAGCCCCTAGCAGGCCGGTGCCCGTGATCACGATGTCATCGCCCGTTGCCTGGCTGCGATCAAATGCGGTCGGGTGGAATGCGGAGAAGCCAGCGATGGCTATGACCGTGGGCTGGACGTTTACGTTGAACGTGGAAGTTGTATTGCTAGTCCCAGCACCAATCTCGTTGCGGACACGGAAACGGCGCTTGAAGGTGGTTCCGTTGCCATCCGCGCTCGCGTCCGTAAAGCTATTGGCAGCGATACTGATTATTGTGCCATTGGCATTCACAGAGACACCAGCCGCCGGCAATTCGAGTACTGCTGCTGGACTGAAAGCGCTACCATCATCCTTGATGATTTCAATTTCAGTAGCGGTAACAAACCCTGTTCCATTGATATCGATGGCTGTATCGCGCTGAAAATTGCTGCTGGTAAGTCCAAGCGCAGTCACCGTCGGTGTGCTAGTGATGTTGGCGAGCAAGGGATTTGTTGCCGGGCTCAGATCGGCGGTTGTATTAGCGCGCGCGACCCGGATACGGCGGTTGGCACCGTCAGCTGCACCGGTTATCTGGTCCGTAGAAAGCACTGCTTCGGTGTCCGAGATTACTGTGAAGGTGGCAGTCTGCGCCGTGGCATTGCCGCTCGATGGAAGGATCAAGGCGCCTGTGGAACTTTCCACTCGGATAAAGCCTAGGGTAGTAGTCCCCGCCTGTGTCGCCTTAAAACCATAACCGAACAGGGTGAGAGTCGCTGCGCGATCGAATGTCTCTCCGTCGGCCGAGGTACCAGTCACCACCGGTCGGCCAGTGGTGATTCCGAACGCTTGCGGCGCCGGTTCGCTGACACCAACCGAGTTGCGCACGCGCACTTTGCGAGAGGATGCGGTGCTGTCTTCGGCCACGAAGTTCACGACTCCTGGTGGAATCGATATTTTCTGGTCAGAGACAATCAAGCCTGACGCGGAGATGGTCTGGACAAGGTTCGTCGCGGTCGAAGTATAGCTCAGGATTTCGATTTGTTGAACGCTGGCGAGGTTGTTGCCCAGCAAGGTCAGAGTTTCAGCCGTGCGGTCAAGCGAAGCAGGGAGAATCGGGCTGAGTCCGCCGTCATCCGATGCCAAGGAGAGCGTCGGCACGGCGATGATTGGTGCAATTGCGTTTTCTAGGGTGCTGAACGTCAGGTTGTTTGGGAATGTGATGAAGTCCGCCGACCCCGGACCGAAGATATAGCCCCAAAGGGAGTAAGGGGTGGTATTCCCCAGAACGCTTGGCTCGCCCGCCCAGAGCACTTCGAATCCGTCGATCGTGCGGCTGAAACGGTAAACAATCGGAGTAAGCGCACCACCGGGAGGATTTATGGCGAAGATGCCCGGACCACTCGGTAAATTAGTTGAAACCGAGCCGACATTGAGCGCGACCCAGCCCTGATTATCGACCGCAGCACTAGAAGTGTTGTTTTGGATGGGCGACCTATCCCACGCAATAGGGACGCCATCCACGCTCACTCCTAGGTCTTCGGCCGTAAAAATAAAGTCTGGCTGGTTTACGGTCCGCCCCACTCTCTGCGAAAAAAACGCTTGGTTAGGGACCCCAAAGTATGAAGAGCCTGTACTGACATTTAGCACGTTCACCCCGTTGGTGTTGATGAAAGTATCCGTCCAGAACTGGTTGGTCGGCGTCGGGAAGACCCCTAGAAGCGAATCGAACGGCTGGTAATTAAACTGGATGGAATCAATCCCGCCACGCAAGCCAGCGAACACAAACTGCGGAGACGCGTTAAAGGCTTCACGTGAAATAACAGACGATGTGGGAGCCACAGCGGCCGTATTGTTCAAAATGCTCCGACGCGGAAACAAGCCGAACACGCTGCCCGATGTGGACGGGAATTGAGCGGCGATGGCGGCGGGAACTAAACTTGCCGGCCTCACAACCTGAACAGAGTCATCCAGGTACTCGAAAACAAAGTTGTTGGTGCGGTATAAGTATTTTAACCCACCGACGTCATCTAACGTGAGCGTGTGACGCGGTTCGGTTTGACCACCGACGGCGTGATCGTTGTTGTAAAAAGATCCAAAGCTGAACAGCGTCGGTATATCAGTCCAGAACAGGGCCGTGTTTCCGAAGAAGGCATCAGTGATGCTCGCAATCGCTGAAAATGCGTTTCCGCTCGTGTCCGCAGTGAACTCCTCCATGTCCATCAACGTCGGCAGGGTGAGAGTCGGATTGGGCAACCCAGCGGTCTGATCATGAATCAAGCGGTAGCTGTAAGCGACATTGTTGATTGTGCCGGTCGGCAGGTAAGTCAGAGGATCAAAGTTACGGTTTACGACATTGAAATTCACTTGGCTACCAGAGGAGCTTAAGTTGGTCCCAGCGATGGAGTATGCATACCGATGCGGATTTCCTAAACCTAAATGGTTTACCATCATTCCTAAGACCAGCGACTTAATATCGATAATCTGGCGGTTCTGCGCTGTCACATTCACGGCGTGCGAGTTGTAATTGCTGAGAAACCCGTCTCTGGCCAAATCGATCGAACTCACACCAGAATACTGGCTGTTAGAAAAGAAATTGTTAATCACGTTTATCGCTTCATCTACTGCCACTATGCCATCGAGGCCAAAAAACTGAACAAAGCTGGCGTCAAACGAGTAGGTCAGATACGGAATATTCCAGCGGAAGAACTCCTTGATGGGTTGGGGCGCGCCCATGTCATCGGTGAAATTGAACCCGGGGGTCTGGGCGGCAGAAGGCGGACCCAGCAGCACAAAGGCCTTGGCCGGAATCACGGCGAGCACAAAGCTCAGGACCGCTAGGCAAATTGCGATCGCCCCAGCAATGGTCTTGCTCACGGTCGTGGTCTTGGTGTTAATCTTGGTCATAGCTCTTTTCGTCTAGTTATTCACGCAGCCAAACAAATCTGCTCGCGTACTCAATTGGTCCTCACAACCCGGTAATAAGGATTCCTACCCGAAGTATCGACCCGCAGCGCATCCGTGCTGCCAGTGCCTGTACGAATTGACCCTACATTCTGCCATGCACTACGATTCGCCGAGGCTTGGACCTGATAATTTTTCCCAGCATCCGAAGCCCATTGCAGCTGGGCACCGGCTGGCGTTTGACTCAGACTGGCCATCACTGGCGCCGCAACCACCGCACGCGCTGTCGCACTGCTCTGCCGCGCTGTCGTCCTGCGCGCTGCCACGACTGCGGCTGCGCTTTTTGCGGGCGCAGCCCTCTTAGCAGCCGCAATTCTAGCAGCTGCAGCCTCGGATGCTGCCGCTTTAGAGGCAGCAGCTTTCGCAGCGGCAGTCTGAGCGACCGTAGTTCTAGCAGCCGCATTCTTGGATGCTGCCACTTTAGAGGCAGCAGCTTTCGCAGCGACCGTAGTTCTAGCAGCGGCAGCTTTCGCAGCGGCAGTCTGAGCGGCCGTAGTTCTAGCAGCCGTAGCCGTAGGAGCCGTAGCCTTGATTGCCGCCGCTTGAATTGCCACAGCAGCAGCCTGTGTTGAAGAGACGGTTTTGGCCTGCGCCGCTTGCTGCGTAACTCTCACCGCTTCAGCTGTCGCAACCGCCGCCGCCTTTTGCGCCGCATATGCGGAGTTTCTTTGCTCCACTTCCCTCGCAACTCCGAGCGAAACCTGTCGCGAGCTCGAGGCTGAAATCACAGCGGGCTGGGAAACGCCCGCCGTCAGATCAAAAGCGCCACCTCCCAACGAATACCGTTGCGCCGAAAGGATGGAATGCGCCGGCTTGATGGTATTCACCCAAACCGCGATATATTCGCTGCCAGACCCAATGACTAGGGGATCTTTTTGATGTAGCGATGTCTGAGAATTCACCCGAAACTCACTTCCGCCCGAAAGCATGCGTCCCTGAATGCCTTGCCCTGCACCACCCGCTTCGGGCCCAGTCCAGACAATCAAGCCACTATCACCCAGCACCTGAACGCTGGGGCCGCACTGCATACCAACGAGATTCACATTGTGGCGCGAAGCCTCCCCCAGTGGCACGCCTGCGGCGTTAAACGAGCGCGCATACACATCCCCTTGGTTTTTCAGAATTTTTTCATCCCTCTGCGCCCAGGCCATTGTGAAACCTCCCGAAGGCGAACCCCCAAGCGCAGGCTCGGAACAAATGGCGTCTCCGCCATTCATGGCGAACTCATTTCCCAAGGCCTGTCCCGTTGCGGCAAAAATCCGACCGGACACGTTCCCTCGGAGATTCGGTGCGCCCAGGGACGTTTTTCCATTCACCGACTCCGAAACCCACGCAGTCGCGAAGCCGCCGCCCCCCAACTGCACTGCTGCGGGGCTCGACTGATTCTTCAAAGTGGTCTGGTTGACCAAAAATTCTGCTCCTATTTTCGCGCCCGCAGGAGAAAACAGCTGCCCGTAGACGCCCGTACCGCTGCCGTCTTGCCCCGCGCTGGACCACAGAACGACAACATTTCCACCCTCAAGGACCGCGACCGCAGGATGGCTTTGAATCCCATCGGTATAGGTATTCGCAATTATGTCACTGGAAGCAAAGCCGCCCTCACGCATCAGAAATCGCACATATATATCTTTGCTGGAGCGCGCCCCGCCCTCCCAAGCCACGACCGCACCGCCATTCTTTAGTAGCGCGACTTTCGGATTTTCTTCATCGCGGCCAACCGCCACTTGACTCACCCGAAACGAGACCCCTGCCGCCACCATGTCCGAGCCAATTCGCTGGCCGAGAATCCGCTCTCCACCACTTGTCGCGGTCGCGTTTTGCCACACAATGAACCCACCGGCGCTCCCCACCGCCGCACTCGGCTTCTGCTGATGGCCGGGGGTATCTCCCAAAATTGGATACTCACCGCCCACTGGACTGAGCGCGGCATCCAACCAACTACTCGCGCAGAGCGCGCCGATAAGCATCAAGGATTTTTTTGTCTGGCTGTCAGTTGTCATATTTCGATTTCCCCTATTACTCTTAACAATCAAAAGTACCAATTATTTTCAAAACCTTGGGCCTCTATTTTCTAACTCCTCAAGATGTGGTGGTTCTTCTTTCGTTGACACTCTTTCAAAATCACACTGGACTGTCAATAAGTTTTCTTAAAATAAATTGCTATATGCTAGATGTTGTGTGTGCTGAAAAAAATTAACCCCTATATCTTGTTCAGAACAACTCCGGAGGCAAGCGTAGTTTTGCTTCTAGTTCCGTGTGAAGCGTCCGGAAACCCCAGCGAGAATATAATGCGAGCAACGCCGCCTCATCCATGGGGCGCGTCTCGAAGTTCGCCAGCGGCGGAAGCGTGGCTAAATCGTCGCGCAGACGAATCAGTTCGCGGTTCCGGCGCATTTCCGCTTCGGCTGCGCACAGGTGCGCGCGCGTCTTCTCCGATTTCACCTCGCCGAGTTGTGCGTAGAGTTTTTCAATTGTCCCAAACTGCGCAAGAAGCACCGCAGCCGTCTTCGGACCGATTCCTTGCACACCAGGAATGTTGTCCACGCTGTCGCCGACGAGACTAAGCCAGTCTACAATCTGCTCCGGTTCGACGCCGCTCTTCGCGCGCACTTCGGCGGCGCTCCAGATATTTTCGCTCTTGTCATTCGGGTTCAACAGTCCGATGCGCGCCGAGACAAGCTGCATGAAATCTTTGTCCGCACTGGCGATTACCACGGAAAAATTTTCCCGCTCCGCACACCGCGCAGCCGTCGCGATTAGGTCATCCGCCTCGACACCTTCGTGGCAGATGGAAGTAATGCGCGCTGCGCCCAGGTACGCATCCATCTCGTCGAACTGGGATCTCAAGTCCGTCGGCATCGGCGCACGCTGCTGCTTGTACTCGGGCAACAGCTTCATCCGTTCCGCAGCCAAGCCACCATCCCACATCACGGCAAGGTGGGTCGGTTGCACGCGCTCCCGCATCCGTCCAAGCATCTTCACGAAGCCATAGATGGCATTCGTCGGCTTGCCTTCGGGCGAGGTCAGGTTGCGAATTGCGTAGAAGGCGCGGTAGGCGTAGGCATGACCATCCACGACCAACAGCTTCCCTGCCGCGGAGGAAA
Source organism: Akkermansia muciniphila (assembly GCA_945900775.1). Lineage (GTDB taxonomy): Bacteria > Verrucomicrobiota > Verrucomicrobiia > Limisphaerales > SIAT01 > SIAT01. The sequence continues at coordinate 69,477 of CAMDJP010000007.1, forward strand.
GCGATGGTTGCCCGGTCATATCACAACGCGAAGCGCGAACGGCGTTGCTGAAGATTACGGTCCGAGCACCGGTTGCTGCGAGGGGATTCCGGAGCGGGCGAAGGGCAACTGCTCGTCGTTGTGCACACGGTTGCCAGCCGGATCGATGATTGTCGGCGTGACGAACACAATCATGTTCTTCTTTTTATTGGTACGTGATTCGCTGCTGAACGCGCGGCCGATGAATGGCAGGTCACCAAGGAACGGCACCTTGTCCTTCGAGGTGAAGATATTCTCGGAGATCATCCCGCCAAGCATCACCGTCTGGGCGTCCCACACGATGCAGCTCGTGACGATCTGACGCGTGCGGTACTTAGGCAGGGGCGTGGTGCTGTCGATACGCGTGTCGTTATTCCCAGTCTGAGCCACGGCCTTGAAGTCATCGATTTTGTCGTAGCCAAGGAACTCGGTGACTTTTGGCACGATGCTCATCTCGATTGAGTAGCCGTCCGCAGAGACGTAGGGAATGACATCGAGTGTCGGACCGAAAGGCAGCGTGGAAACCTGCGGCTGCAAGGTCACCGGCGTGTTACCGCCGCCGGGAAAACCACCGCCGCCAAATCCGCCGCCGCCAAATCCGCCGCCAAATCCGCCACCGCCGGGAAAACCACCGCCGCCGCCGCCGGGTGTGTTACCCGCGCCGACACTCATGCCGGTGACGACCGATTGCTGATCGATTACGGAGATCTGCGCCTGTCGACCGCTCAGCGTGGTGATGCGCGGCGCCGATAGCACATCCGTGCCCGTTTCCGATTCGAGCGCGTGAATCACCATGCGGAACTGGGGGTCGGTGAGGATGCCCGTGACAGTCGCCAACGGGTTGTTGAGCCCTCGGAAGCCGGAGGTAAGGCGGCCGTCCGTTTCGCGCGGCGCGATGTTGCCCGTGCCGGGGTTAAACTGGTCAATGTTGAGGGTGCCCGGATACGGGAAGAAACCAGAGGGATTGTTCGGCGTCGGCTGGCCAATATACGACGGCGCCGTGCCAGCCTGCTGCAGAATCTTCCCGCCCAGCGAGCGAGAGTTGCCGAGGAACCAATCGAAGCCGAGCGCCTTGTCTTTATCGAGGCTGATCTCGGCGAACTTCGCCTCAATCTGGACCTGCGTCGGTGCGGCGTTCAGCACCTCGAGGGCCTCTTCGATGATGTCCAAATCGGCGAGCGAGGCGCGTACCATCAGGACACCCGTGCGGTCATTGAAGAAAATCTGGGTCGCCTGTAGATTTACGCCCGCAGCTTGGAAAAAGCCTCGCACCTGCCCGACGACCTCCGAGTTATCACGGATCTGAGTAACACCGCTAATGCTCGCCGTCGGAATCTCCGCTGGTGCCCCTGCACCGCCACCACCCGCACCGCCACCCCCGGGTCCCGCACCGCCACCACCAGGGGCCACGGCGTTTCGGATTTCTCTGTTATTGGAAACCGCTTGCGGCGTGTTCGGAATACCTAACACACCCTCCGGCCAACCAGCGTTGGACCCATAAAACGACTTGGGCGCGTCCGATGTGCCGAATCGATTCCCGCCCGGTCCCGCACCCCCACCGGGTCCCGCACCCCCACCGGGTCCCGCGCCGCCACCCCCCCCTCCGCCGGACACGCTGCCCAAGCCCTGCGAGAAGGCGTTCGGATTAATTCGGAAGGTACGCGTGAAGACATCCTGAAGGTCGGGTGATTTCTGAGTGAAAACAACCGCGTAGTCTTCTATCGTGAACTTCACCGGCGTGTCGAACGACTTCGTCACCGCGTCGAGCAACTGCGCGAGGGTCAGGTTGCGGAGCGGCGTGGTGAGCCCCTTGATCTTCACCGCGGAGGGGTCGATGCTGCCGAGCGTGACGACAACCTGGGGCAGCTGCGCAATCGGCAGGCCGGTATTCTGATCAATCATCGGGGGCGGTGGCGGGGGCGCCGGACCTCCGGCGGGCGGCTGAGGTTGACCACGACCGACGACGTTGGTGATGTTGGGATTAATGATGAAGTTCAATCCTTCCTTCGTCGGGTCGTTGTTTTTGGTCAGCGTATCAATGAGCTCGATTACCTCGGTCATGCTGAAGCCGTCCAGAGCGTTGATTGACTCGATTTTGATCGACTCAAGCTTTTGTAGGATGAGGCTGCGGCCTTTGCTGGTGTGCACCACAGCATTATGCAAGAGCGGGTTCGGCGTAGGCAGCAGGCTCGCCTTGTTCGGGGGCAACCACGCGCGATCGACCTCGGCGACCCGATCTTGGAAGGCCGCCTCCCTGCGCTTGCCAGAATCGTCCGCACGCGTGCCTTGAATGCGGCGGAGGTAGGCGAACGCGATGTCATTACCGGGATCCAGCCGGACCACCTCGCGGAACTTTGCTTCCGCCTCCGTGAGATCGCGCAATTCGTAAAGGAATTTGCCGTCTTGGAGCAGCGCTTTCACGGCGTCCTTCTGGCCCTTGATTTCACCAATGCGAAGCTGGGTCTGCTTGGTCGGGTTACGCGCGATGAACAAAGCCTGCGCCTGCTCGTTCTGCCGCTTGAAGTGAGCCAATTCGGGATGGTCTGGAGCAAACTCCACGGCCTTTTCCACGATGAACGCGGCCTTGGCGAAATCGGCGAGGCGCTGCGAAGCGAGCGCTTGCTGCAAGCGCACCCGCACCAACCCAGCGACGGCCTGCTCGCTTTCTTTCTCAAGACCTTGCGAGACCTTGGCCGCAATCGAAATCGCCTGCTCGTACTGCTTCGCCGCTGCCTCGAGATCGTTCCGCTCCATCTGCGCGGCTTGCGCTAGAAACTGTCCGACGACGATGGCAATCTCCTGCCGCCTCAACCCTTCGGCCTCGGCCGCCTTGGCCGCCGCCTCGGCAGCCTGACGAATGGCCTCGGCCTCGGCAGCCCGACGATTGGCCTCGGCCGCGCGCGCGGCTTCAATGAAAGGGTCCACTTCTTTTTTACCAGCGGCCTCGGCCGCGCGACGAATGGCCTCGTCCACGGCAGCCTGCCGCGCGATTTCCTCAGGCGTCGGCGCAGGAGCCGCGCCCGGAGTTGCTTGCCCCCACGCGGGGGCAGCCGCCAAAAGCCCACCGCAGCCGACTAGAATCAAGATGAGTTGTTTCATCGTTTGACGCCCTGTTTTTGAACTTAAACTGGGCCTTTCGCGGTTAGTTGTTTTTAAACGACACCCAATTGGTTGTGTAACCAAAAGGACAATAGCCCGCTATATTGTGTCCGCAAGTAGTTTTTTGAAAAAGTCATTCACAGGTGCCGGAGAGGCTTTGAAAAGCTCGAGGGCATGGGAAATCGTATCCCAACAATCGGGATTCCGACGAAGAAAAGACCGTCTATCTCAAGGACGATCGCGAAAACCGAACAGGGGCACCTCAGTCTGCTTACCGGTGATGACGTGGGAGAAGATGACTTTGTTTTCAGTCATATCGATAATGGTGTAGAGCTCGCCATCAATTTCAATACTAGTGCCCACTCGCCTCTTCAAGAACGGTAGGTTCAGTTCTGAACGGTTCGCCGGCATGTAGACCATGCTGGCGGTGTAACCGCGGAGATAATTTTGGGTCTGATTTTGGAGCAGACGTACACGGTTGGTGACGCCGCCGAGCGGACCTGAATAACGGAGCTGAAGGTCAAACGTCATTTGCTGGCTGTCGAAATCGCCTTTAACGCCGTGCAGAATGACCGAAACGGCGTTCGTCGGGACGCCAGGTTGGTCAACGATTTTCACTGGCGTCGAACCCACAATCAAGCTGCGCTGAAACCTCGGCATCATCGGAAAAGGCCAATCGTCGACGGCCTGAATACTGTAGTTCGGCCGCTCTTCGGTGCCGGAAACCTTCACGGTTAGTCGGAGCTGGAGGGGTGTGATGTTGGTGATATAGAGTGCTCCGATGCCGAATTCCTTGCCCGACTTAACCTGTATGAGGATGTTCGAGACGCTGTTCGAATATTGCTTCCAAAGGCCTGGATTAAAGACGTAATGACCCTTGCTCAAATCAAACGGCACAGGTTGCTTTGCCATGCGGAGCAATTCATTTTGATTCGTGAAATCGATTGATTTCGCCTTCTCTCCACCTCTACCGTGAACCGCAGTCTCCTTCGACAACTCCGCACGAACTGCGCGCACATCAAGAAACTGCCAGACGGCGGTCGTCGCCAAGGCGAGGAGCACAGCGCCAAGGATGACCTTCTCGTAGTGCGCTTTGCCGATTAATAGGAGTTTTTCGGCAAATTTCTTGACTGATTCCTTGATATCTTCCGTCTTCATGCCATCAATCAGGGGCACGGGCCGAGGCGGTTTTCTTCGTGGGTACTGGCACTTCGCCTTTGGGTTGCTCCGACCTCGGGCGGCTGATTTCGACCACCAGCACTACCCGCAATAATTTCTCGTCGAGTACAGTTCTGGCAATATCTGTTCGATTCGTCATCAAAGGTAGGGTTGGAATCTGCAGACCCGTGTTCGGATCAATCATTAAAGGTCTGGGCATCGCTACACCCGGCACGCCCACGCCTGGAATACCTGGAAAAGCGAGCGGGTTCACCCCTCCACGCACCACCCCGGGAGGCAAAATCCCGGGAGGCAAAAACCCACCCGATATCGGCGCATTCGGATCCCACGGCTCGACCTCGACGGTCTTAACCACCCAAAAACCGGGCGCGGAGCCGAGTCCGACCAAAACTTTTGATAGCGCTCCGCTCAGGCAACGAAAAGTGAACCTATACGGTGTCACAACGGCAACCGAGTTAGTGTACGCCATCAAGTCCGCAAGATACATCGGCGCTCCTTTCGTTTCTTTTTGGGAGACGGAGATTCGCTCAATTTTCTCAAAGGCCGCCACTTGGCTTTGGATAAGCAGCGTGGAAACGGCTTTGATGTCGTGGAGCTGCTCAACAAGCATCGGGACTATGTAGAAGATGGGCTGGGTCTCGCCTCTGTGGTCGGAGAACGAAAAATCAAAATCGTTCGGCGGATAAGTGATCCGCGCGGCGGCCGCGGCAACCTTCAATTCGTTCAGGGTTCGAGGCAGATGCAGCGCGAATTCCGTCGGAGTCAGGCGCGGCAAAGGTTCAGCCGTTACGGCTTCTCTGGCCTTAGCAACGAAATCCAACGCCTTCTTGGTATTGTCAGCCATCATCTCGAGGTTCTCAGCAGTGGGCGGCACTGGGGCGAGTCCAGAATCCATCTCAAACGAGCCAATCGTCACAGCGAAGAGCCGGCTGGTGGCCATCATCACTTGCGCGTTCTTCTCCTCGCTCTCGGTCTGTTTGCCGAGCATGTAGACGATCCCCACCCCAATGGCGCCAAGGCCCAAAGCCAGCAACACTACGCCAATCAAATGTCGTTTGACGAAACTCATATCAGTTGCCGCCTCCCATTCCCGGAACCCCATCCATCATAGGGTTTCCTGACTTAGCTTCCTGTTTGATAGGGGTTTTAAGCTGCAACACCATTTCGAATCCGTAAGTCACAGCGTCAAAGGTCACTTGATCAATCTTGTTGGTCAGCACCGATTGCTCGGAGACGAACAGTTTAGCGCACGCAGTGTTTGTCTGGATCATGTTTGCCACCCGCTGCGAAAACTCTTGATTACCCAAGGCTGATGCGGAAATCAGATTCCGCGCACGGAATTTAACCGAGAGTTTGTCGGCTTGATTCGTAGGAGTAACGACAGGCGATTGACCGCGCACCACAGGCGGAGGAGGCACTCCCCTCGGAAACCCCATCCCGACGTCCATCGGATTAGGAAGATTGGAGACCACCCGGAGCGAAGTAATCCACACCGCCACAGGCACTGGCTCGGCATCTGGCTGGTTGGCGACCTCGTTGGTGGATTTGAACGGCTCCCGCTCCATCTCGACCAAGGCCGCCTGGAGCGCATCGAGCATTTTTACCCACTGAAATCGGCCCTGAAACAATTCCTCGTACATCTTGGCCTGCTCAGCCGCCTCATTCATCGCCTTCGTCCTGTCTACCATTTGCTTCTGATTCTTCTGCAGCGGCGCGATCTGTGCCGTGATCTTCCTGTGTTTCTCCTCTTGCTCACTCACAATCAATCCGTTGAACCAGCCAATGACCCAGAAGATGCCGGCCAAGGCGTATACCGCGGCCAAAGCGTACGGCTTTTTTTTATCAATGATCTTATTGATGCGCTCGCTCTTGGGAATCAGATTCAATTCGGCTGGGCAATCCACCACCTTGCGCAGGCCAAGGCCAGCCACTTCGCCGAGGGTGTTGGCCACAAGCGAGAATTGCTCGGAATCCACGGATGGATCGATTTCGACGTTGAGGAACGGGTTGAAGTACTCAATCTGCAAGTCGAGTTTCTCCGAGAAGAAATCCGCCGTGTAGTTAAGCAGCGAGGCGCCGCCAGAGAGATAGAGCCGGTCCGGTGTCGAACCGCCCTGGCCGCGGTAAAACTGGATAGTCTGGTTGATCTGGATTTGCAATCGCGTGAGGACCTGCCGCGCGATTTTGGAAACCATCGCCTGATACGGATCCTCTGGCTCGTCGTACCCGCCGCCGAGGTGGACGAAGCCGTAGGATTTCTTGTACTCCTCCGCATCCTCGAAAGTCATCTGCCCCTCGTTCGCGAACTCTTGCGTGATGGAGTTAGCACCAATATTGACGCCGCGGGCGAAGAATCGGCCTTTTTCAATGAACAACACGTTGCTGGTCTTCGCGCCGATATCCAGCAACATCGTACAGCCCTCCTTCTCGCCGTAATTGTACCGGAAGGCGTTGTGTAACGCGGCCGTCGAGGCATCCACGATCTGGAGATTCAGATTCGCACCCTGCACCGCGCGGAAATACATTTCGATGACCTCGGTCTTCACCGCTGCAAGAAGCACCTCCCGCTCGCCTGTCTCTTTCGTGCCGAGATCGGCGTAATGCCACGTCACCTCGTCGAGAGGAAAGGGCACGTTCTGCTGCGCCTCATATTGGACAATCTGTCCGAGCTTGGCGTCATCTACCGGCGGCAGCGCGACGAACTTCGAGAAAACCTGATAGCCCGGCACGCATATGTACGCCTCTTGGCCTTTGCCGCTAATGCCTAGTTCGGCCATCAACTCCTTGAGGGCCTGCTCGATAATGGGGCCGCGCTCGTCTTCCTTCGAAGCGGCCAACCCGAGCGGGCGAACCCCGTACTTGCACAAGCGCAACGCACCCGCTTTAGCGGAAACAAACTCCGCCAACTTCAGCGTCCCCGCTCCGAAATCAATGCACAGGAAAGGCTTCATTTCCTCGTACCCAGCTTATATCACAACCCCAAGGCGGCGCGGAGCAAAAAATCCATGCCCTCCTCACACCCGCCCGCGGAAATAACCGATGGTCTCTCCCAAGCCATTGACTAAACTTACCTCAGGTTCCCACTTCAGCAACCGCCGAGCCTTCGAAATATCGGGCCGGCGCTGCTTGGGGTCGTCCTTGGGCAACGGCTTGAACGCGATTTTGCTTTTTGAATCGGTCAGACGAATGATCTCACGCGCAAACTCCAGCACCGTCATCTCGCGCGGGTTGCCGATGTTCACCGGCAGTACTTCATTGCTCATCATCAGCCGATAGATGCCCTCAATCAAATCAGCGCAGTAGCAGAAACTCCGGGTCTGACTACCGTCGCCGAAGACCGAAAGCGGCTTGCCGCGCAGCGCCGAACCGATGAATGATGGCACCACGCGCCCGTCGTTCAGGCGCATCCGTGGACCGTAGGTGTTGAAGATGCGTACGATGCGCGTCTCGATGCCGTGCTCCCGGTGATAGGCCATTGTCAACGCCTCAGCGAAGCGCTTGGCCTCGTCATAACAGCCGCGCGGGCCGATCGTGTTCACGTTGCCCCAGTAATCCTCCGGCTGCGGATGTACCAACGGATCGCCGTACACCTCCGAAGTCGAGGCGAGGAAAAAGCGCGCGCCCTTCTCCTTCGCCAGACCCAAGGCCTTATGCGTGCCGAGCGAGCCAACCTTGAGCGTCTGGATCGGCAGCTGCGCGTAATTAATCGGACTGGCCGGCGAGGCGAAATGCCACACGTAGTTCACTGGACCGTCGAGGAACAGGAACTCCGTCACATCCTGCTGGATGAAGCGAAAATTCGGATTGCCGGCCAGATGCGCGATGTTCTCGATCCTGCCGGTCACCAAGTTATCGATTGCAATCACTCGGTGACCGCGCAACAGCAGCAGGTCCACCAGATGCGAGCCGAGGAACCCCGCCCCGCCCGTCACCACCGACACCGGCTGTTTCGTTCTCTTTTTGGTAATCTTCGTTTTAGCCATGCGGCCTGCTGTGTAACCGTCCTCACCAACAATCACAATCTGAAAACCCTTCCCAACACCTAAGCTAGACATTAAGTTTTCGACATGCCGTCATTCGACATTGTATCTGAAGTGAACTCGATGGAGATCGAGAACGCGGTGAACCAGGCCCAGAAGGAGCTCGCCAACCGCTTCGATTTCAAGGGCTCCAAGGCAGAGATTGTACTGGAGAAGAACGAAATCAAGCTGTCCGCCGAGGACCAGTTCAAGATCAAGACCCTCGTCGAGATTGTCGTCGGCAAACTCGCCAAGCGCGGTATCTCCCTCAAGAGCGTCGACAAAGGCGAGCCCGACATCTCACCACTCGGTCACGCTCGGCAGGTCATCAAGATCAAGCAGGGTCTCGAGGCGCCTGTCGCCAAGCAGATCAGCCAGTTCGTACGCGACGCCAAGCTCAAGGTTACCGCCGCCATCGAGGGCGATAAGGTGCGCGTCGCTGGCAAGAACCGCGACGACCTGCAGGCCGTCATCGCCGCGTGCCGCACGCACGACTTCCCCGCGGCGCTCAACTACACCAACTTCCGCGACTAGCGCCTAAAAACTAGGGCCGCCCTAGTCGCGACCGAATCATCCCGATTAACTCGCGCATCGAAGTCACACCGCCCATCCACGCCGCGACCCCGTAAACGATCGTTGCCGTCGTCATCGGCACGAACACCGAGCCGAGCTTGAGCCAAATCGTCTGCTCAGGGCCACCAAACTGGTTTCCCCAATATCGCACGCAACCCCATGCTGTCAGTGCCGCCAGCACCAGCGGGAACACTACGGCACCGAGCTGCGCCGTCACTGCACTCAAACTCAACGCGCCTTCTTTCCGCTGCAGTGCAGACAGCAGCAACACCACGTTCAACCACGCGGTCACTGTGTTCGCCAGCGCGAGACCGCCCTGCCGCATGGGCCCGACGAGCATCACCGCCAGCGCAAGATTCAAACCGAGGCAGACGAGGCTAATCTTCATCGGCGTTGTCGTGTCGCCCAGCGCGTAAAACGCGCGCGCCAGAATGTTCACCATCGAGAAGGCGATGAGTCCCGGCGCGAGGCAGGCGAGTGCGAACGATGCGCGTTGCGTGGATTCCGCCGTGAATTGCCCGCGCTC
>CAMDJP010000008.1 GCA_945900775.1 Akkermansia muciniphila
CGCGCCCCAGACGAACGGCGTCCGACCGCTTGCTGCGATGCCCACCACGACATCTTTCTTGCCGATGCCGCGGAACTGAACAGCCCGCGCGCCAGCCTCCGCGTCATCCTCTGCCCCTTCCACCGCGCGGAACACGGCCGTCTGTCCGCCGGCGATGATGCCCTGCACGAGCTCCGGCGGCGTGCGGAAGGTCGGAGGGCACTCACTCGCATCGAGGATGCCGAGCCGTCCACTCGTTCCCGCTCCGACGTAGAACAGTCGCCCGCCGCGCTTGAACGCCCGCGTAATGGTGTTCACGGCACGTTCGAGCTTGGCCCGTTCAGCAAGCAAGCCGTGCGACACACGCGCCTCCTCGCCCAGCATCAGCTTGATTGCCGCGCGTGTGCTCATCCGATCGAGATGCATCGAATGCGGGTTACGCTGTTCTGTGGGCGAAAGTAACTGCGCCGCCTGCGGCATGGATTGCGAAATTAGCGCGCGAGCCGCCGAGGGAACGAATCGGCTTTTACCTTTGGCCTTTGGACTTTGAACCAAGTCCTGCGCCAGCGCGACCGCGCCCCAAGCCCCTTCGCGTTTCAGTGGCGTGACCTTCGCGTTCGGCCAGCGCGATTTAATTTCCGAGGTCACCTTTCGCGCGAACCGTGGTTGCTTCAGCAAAACGCTGCCGGCCAGTACGAATTGCACGGGCCCGCGTGCCTTGCCCAAGAGTTTGCCCGCGCAACTCACGCCGTCCTTGGCAAGGCTGCTAGCGGCGCCGGCGAGAATGTCGCGCGCGATGCGGTCGCTGTGCGCCGCTGCATCGAAGACCTCGACCGTTAGCGCGGCAATTTCCGTTTTGCTCGCCGATTGCACCCAGCAAATGAGGTCGTTCGGTTCGTTGAGCTGGATCATTCGCAGGAGCTGCTGGCCGAGCCGCGACCACGTGCCATCGCGATCGAAGTAGAACACCACGGCTTTCAATGCGCGCAGGCCGATTTCATAGCCGCTCGCCTTGTCGCCAAGCAGATGCCCCCAGCCGCCCATCTTCGCCGTGCGCCCGCTCGCGTTACGTCCGTAACAACACGAGCCGGTGCCGCTCAAGACGAGAACTTGCGGAAGGGACATAGAGGGAGAATCTGGAACCGCCGCAGCCAGCGCAGTCTCGAGATCGTTCGTGGCGTGGCAAGCAACGCCTCGCCATACGATTGCCGCCGCGCGGCGGATGCGCTCGCGGTCTCGTTCCTCGCGCGCGCCGGCAAGGCCGATGCCCAGCGCGGCCGGTTTTGGAAACGCTTTCGCGATTGCGCGGAAGTGGCGAGCCAACTGTGCGTCGGTGAGCAGACGGAGATTAGCGGGGCCGAACTCGGCGCGTTTCACCAGATGGCCGGTGAGGTCGGCGAGAAGTGCGACGGTTCGTGTGCCGCCGCCTTCGATGCCGAGAAAAAGCACGGGTTGTTCCGAAGCCACGCCGAGAGTATCCGCGTCGCGTCGGGCGCTTGGCAAGGCGAATGCCGCTTGGTTTCGTGGGCTGGTTGCGCTATCGGTTGAACGTGACCGAGACGGAAAAGATGATTCTTGCTGCGCTGCGCGAATTGGAAACGACGGTGAAACTCATGCCCACCGCGAATCCAAAGCCGAACCTGATCCCAATTTTTATGCGCCTCGACGAGTTGACGACCCAATTGCCGGCGGACACCGGATCAGACCTGCGCCATTATCTGCAGCGTAAGAGTTACGAAAAAGCCCGCCTTTGGCTCGAAGGCGTGGATCCGGAAAAGGGAACCTGCCGTCGCTGATTGCAGAGCAAAAATGCAGGAGTATGAGGCCATGCGAACAATTTTCTTCCACGCCTTGATCTCCCCACGTTAATCCTCATGCTTGCCGATACCATCGCCGCGATTGCGACGCCGCTCGGCGAAGGCGGGCTCGCGGTCATCCGTCTCTCCGGATCGGCTGCCCTGTCGGTCGCGGACAAAAGCTTTCGGCCCGTCGGCAAATCGTCGCGCAAACCCTCCGAGGCCCCCACGCATACCTTGCACTACGGAAAAGTGGTGTGCGATGGACGCGATGTGGATGAGGTGATGCTGGCGGTGCTGCGTGCGCCGCGGACGTTTACGCGCGAGGACGTGGTCGAGGTCACTTGCCACGGCGGCCTGCTCGCCGCGAAGCTCGTGCTCGATGCCGTGCTCGCGAATGGCGCGCGCCTCGCGCAGCCGGGCGAGTTCACCAAGCGCGCTTTCCTCAACGGCCGACTCGACCTCGTGCAAGCCGAAGCCGTGGCCGATCTCATCCACGCGCGCACCGAGTTGGCGTTGACCGCTGCGAACGAGCAACTCGCTGGACGGCTTTCACAGCGCATCAATCTGCTCCGTGACCAGATGGTCGCCACGCTCGCCCACGTGGAGGCGCACATTGATTTTCCAGACGAGGATATTGCGCCCAACACGAAAGAGAAACTCATCAGTCGGCTCGCGAGCGGACTTGCCTTCATGGACGAGTTGCTTCGCACCGCGGACGAAGGCCAGATTCTCCGGCGTGGTGTGCGCGCGGCTATCATCGGCCGACCGAACGCGGGCAAGTCGTCCTTGCTCAACCAGCTTCTCGGCCATGACCGCGCCATCGTCTCGCACATTGCTGGCACCACACGCGACACTATCGAGGAGACGGCGAACATCCGTGGTATTCCTGTGGTGTTCGTGGACACCGCAGGGCTGCGCGAGGCTGGGGACGTGATTGAGCAGGAAGGCATCCGCCGGACGCGGGCGATGGTGGCGAGGGCGGAACTGGTGCTACACATTCTGGATGCGAGCGAACCGCTGGCCGAGGAGGATGAGAAATTTCTCGAGGAGTTCGTCGGTAAGAAACGCATTCTTGTCCGCAACAAAACAGACCTTCCTGCAAAGCTTGTGCTGCCTGCGGTCGTCGCCGGAAACAACCCGATTGCCAGCGTCTCCTGCGCAACTGGTGACGGCTTGGAGGCGTTGAAGGATGCCATCAAAGGGATCTTCTGGGCTGGGGAAATCAAGGCCGAGATGTTGCAGGCGATGATAAACTCACGCCATCAGGACGCGCTGCGGCGCGCACGCGCTGCGACGGAGAATGTGATTGGCGCTTTGCGTGACGGGCTCACGCTGGAGTTGGCCGCGCTCGATCTGCGGATCGCCGTCAATGCCGTCGGCGAAATCGTCGGCAAAACGACCACTGAAGATTTGCTCGACTCAATCTTCAGCCAGTTCTGTTTGGGAAAATAAATGCTCACACTCGAGGAAGCTCAGGAACGGATGTTCGCGCGGTTACAGTCGCTCGGCAGCGAACGCATTCAGTTGGACTCAGCGGCGCGGCGGGTGCTGGTAGCGGAGGTCATCGCCGCTCTCGATTTGCCGGGCTTCGACAACTCGGCAATGGATGGCTACGCCGTGCGCGCAGCCGATGTGACAGGAGCTTCGACTGAAGAGCCCGCCGCATTGCGATTAATCGGCCGCGTCGCGGCGGGTGAAGTGTTTTCAAGCGAGGTGGGGCCAGATGAGTGTGTGCGGCTTTTTACCGGTTCGCCCTTGCCGCGCGGCGCCGATGCCGTAGTGATGCAGGAAGATACGCGCGTGGACGCGGTGCATCCCAACGAGGTGCGGGTGTGCGATGCCGCGAAGCCGTGGGAGCATGTGCGGTTGCGCGGCGAGGATGTGAAGCGCGGCGAGGTGCTCCTGCGCGCGGGTGACCGCATCGGTTTTGCCCAGCTCAACTTGCTGGCTGCATCAGGCGTAGCCGAGGTGACGGTAGCGCGGCGGCCGATGGTCGGGTTAATTGCGACCGGTAATGAATTACGGCCGCCGGGTGAACTGCTGGCGACGGGGCAGATTTATGAAAGCAATCGATGGATGCTCGCGGCCGCACTGCGGGAGATTGGGGTCGAGCCGCGCATCTATCCAATCGTCATGGATACGTTGGAGGCGACGCACGATGCACTGGCGCGTGCCTTCGACGAGTGCGATGCGGTAATTACTTTCGGCGGTGTGTCGGTCGGCGAACTGGATTTCGTCAAGGCCGCCTTCGAGCAGTTGGGCGGAACGATAGATTTCTGGAAGGTGGCGGTGAAGCCCGGAAAGCCGTTCGCCTTCGGCGAATGGCGCGGCCGTTTTCTCTTCGGCCTTCCAGGCAATCCAGTGTCGGCGCTTGTCACGTTTCTGCTGCTGGTGCGTCCGGCGTTGCTGAAATTGCAGAATGCGAATGAGCTCCACTTACCGTCGCATCCGGCCGTGCTCGCAGAGCCGCTGAACAATCGCGGCGACCGGCGGCATTTCATGCGCGTGACGGTGAATGCGGCTGGCGAAGTGCGCGTGCTGGGAATGCAAGCGTCACACGCCGTCGGCGCGCTGGCGACCGCGAATGGATTGGTGGACGTGCCAGCGCAGACGATGTTGCCCGCCGGTTCCTCCGTGCGCGTATTGCGCTGGGAATTCTAGTTCACACGGGCTGACTTCGTGTTCGCCGGTGAAAGTATTTTTCACAAAACGCTTGGCAAGCGTCGGCCGCTGGCTTACCAACACCGCGTTCTTTGAAAGAAGGGCGGGCGAGTGTCCGCCAGCAATCCAATGTCAGGGAACCCCGTGAGAGACGGGGACGGTTGCGCCACTGTATCGGGTTACAAACCCCCAAGGCCACCGGCCGCGAGGCTGGGAAGGCGGGGGCGAGGTATGAGGCCCGGAGTCAGGATACCGGTTGGATTGCGCTCGTCGGGCCGCGCGAGGTTTGCGGCCACTTCTCCGCAAAGAGAAGGATGGGGCTAGCCGGCGAAATAATTTTTCGCCGGGCTCGTGTGCTTTTGCCTTTAACACCGATTTGCGGGGTTGAAGGCATTTTTGTTTTCGACCCCCACTGGTCTCCCAACAGCAACCGTCCCGCATCGCGTGGGACAACTGAAAGACCAGAAATGCAAATGCCGTTCCGTTCCGTGCTGGCTCTCGCCAGCCTCGCCGCCTTTTCGGCGGTCGCTCAGCAAACCCAAAATAGCACCACGAACCGTCTGCCTGAGATAGTGGTGACCGCGCATCGCTTCCAGGAAGAAACGATCCCGTTGCGGCAGTATCCGGGGAACGTAACTGTTATCACGCGCCGTGAGATTGAAAACTCCTCAGCTACCACGCTGCCTGATCTTCTACGTCAGCAAGCCGGTGTCTTCTCGCTCGACACGACTGGCTTCGGCCAAGACACGCGCATTAACATGCGCGGCTACGGTGAGAAGCCGGGCGTGCTGGTGCTGGTGGATGGCGTACGCGTGAACGACCCGACCAGCGGCCACATCTTCGGCAATGTCGTCGCGCTTCAGGACATCGAGCGAGTGGAGGTGGTGCGCGGCGGCAGTTCGACAATCTACGGCGAGGGCGCCATCGGCGGCGTGGTGAACATCATCACAAAAAGCGCCACGCGGCCCTTCGGCGGCGGGGCATCGTTGGCGGGCGGTAATTTGGGCTACTATGCCGCCCATGCTGAGGCGAGCGGCGTCACGAACCAATACAGTTACCGTCTCAGTCTCGACCGGAAGGAATGGGGCGGTTGGCGTGAAGGGACGGCTTTCCGGGAATGGAAGCTCGCCTTCAAACCATCGGTCGAGACACGCGCTGGCAAGCTCACATTGAACTACTGGTACAGCGAGGCGTACAGCGAGACGCCCGGCACACTCAACCAAGCGCAGTACAACCAGAACCCCCAGCAACTGGACGCCTCCAAGCTCACGATGTATGAGCACACTCGCCACCACGCATCGCTCGACTTCACAAAGGAATTTAGCCCGCAGCTGTCGTTCCTCGCGCGGGTTCACGGGCAGGATTATAGCTCGAAGAGCACAAGCCCCGGCTACAGCTACACAGCCAACAACAAGATGCCTGGCTTCGGCGGACTGGCGCAGTTGACGTACCGCGGGGAGGTATGGGGCCGGGCCAACACCTTGGTCGTTGGCGGTGAAGCGGGTTTGCAAGACTACCATCAAACGAACAGCGGGACAGGTTCGCCACAGCGGGTGGATTACTGGCAGGCTGGGCTATTTGTTCAGGACAATCTCGCGTTGACCGACCGCATCAAGCTTGGCGCGGGCGTTCGCTATGATCATCGTGATTATGCCATCAATACATTCAGTTATCCGCCACCGAATTTTAACGCCACGCCGGTTGCACTCGATCGCACGGCGAATGTCTGGAGCCCCAAGGCAACGCTCACTTATCAGTTCACGCCGAGTTCGGAGTCGTGGGTCTCGTTCTCGCGGGCTTACCGGCTGCCGACCGGTGATGATCTACTGTCGGGGCATGCCGCGTTTTTTCCAAATCCACACCTTGCCCCTACTGACGCCAAAACCATCGAGCTGGGATGGCGCTTCCGTGAAGCGGCTGGATGGAACGGAAGCCTGTCGGGCTACTATAGCCGCGTGAAGGACGATCTCTCGTTCGATAATCTGACTTTTCAAAACATCAACCTCGACACCATCAAGTCGGGAGTCGAGCTGTCTCTCGACACGCGCCCGACCGAGTGGCTCGGCTTGTTTCTCAATGGTGCCTACACGAGCGCCCTCATTGACGGTGGAACTTATAACAGTAAACGACTGCCGTGGGTGGCTGAGTGGCAAGCGACCGTTGCTGCGGAAATCTACTTCACACGCAACTGGACGTGGCGCACGGAGCTGGAATACGTCGCGAACCAAGTCCCGTTGAACGATCTCAATAACGTGCTCGGCGGAAATTACTATACCGTGGTGAACACGAAGTTGCGTTACCGCTTGGAAAATCTCTCAGCATTTGTCTCGCTGGCGAATCTGGCGGACACCCGCTACGAGCAGGCTGCCACATCCAACGGGGCAACACGGTCGTTTTATCCGGCTCCCGGACGAAGTGTCGTCGCCGGCTTAGAATACAACTTCTAGCCGCCGACTCGTTACGCGCCAACTTGGCGCTTGATGGCGTCGCAGATTTGGGACGACCACTTTTCGAGCACCGCCGCGTCGCGGCCTTCGATGAGCAGACGGGCCTTCGGCTCAGTGCCGGAGTAGCGCAGCAACACGCGTCCGCCGGAGGGCTTCACCGCCGCCTCGGCCTGTGCGACGAGCGCCAGCACGCCGTCGAGTTGCTCGAACGGCCGCTTCTCGCGTACGCGTACGTTGGTGACGAGTTGCGGATAGCGTGTCCAGCAACGAGCCAATTGCGAGAGCGGCTGCCCCTTCGCCTTCATAATGCGCAGCATCTGAAGCGCGCTCACGAGACCGTCGCCGGTGGTCGAGTGGTCGAGGAAAATCATGTGGCCGCTCTGTTCCCCGCCAAGGTTGAAGCCGCCGCGCACCATTGCATCGATCACGTTCTTGTCGCCCACGGCAGTGCGGATGATTCGGCCGCCAGCGGCGGTGACGGCAACGTCTAGCCCCGCGTTGCTCATCACGGTGGAGACGAGCGTGTTGTTCGCGAGCGTGCCGTTCGCGAGCATGTCGAGCGCGGCGATGGCCATAATGTCGTCACCGTCAATGAGCGCGCCGGTCTCGTCGCAGAGGATGAGGCGGTCGGCATCGCCGTCGTGAGCGATGCCGAGGTGAGCGTGGTGTTCACGGACCTTGGCGCACATCAGCTCCGGGTGCATCGAGCCGCAATCGAGGTTGATGTTCGTTCCGTTGGGCTGGTTGCCGTACACGAAGACCTCGGCGCCGAGTTCGCGTAGGACGCAGGGGCTAGCCTTGTAGGCCGCGCCGTTGCCGCAATCCACGACGATACGCAGACCGTCGAGCGTGAGACCGCGGGGAAAGCTATTCTTGGCGTATTCGATGTAACGGCCGAGGGCGTCGTCAATACGGACAGCCTGGCCGATGGACCCAGCGGTGGGGCGGATGTTCTCGATTTCGCCGCTGAAGACCAGCCCCTCGATGCGTTCTTCGATGGCGTCGGCGAGCTTGTAGCCGTCCGGCCCGAAGAATTTGATGCCATTGTCGGGGTAGGGATTGTGCGAGGCGGTGATGACGATGCCGGCGTCGGCACGCAGGCTGCGGGTGACGTAGGCGACGCCGGGCGTGGGAAGCGGGCCGATGAACAGAACCTTCACGCCCATCGAGAGAATACCGGCGGAAAGGGCGTTCTCGAGCATGTAGCCGGAGAGTCGCGTGTCCTTGCCGATGACGATCTCGTGATGGCTACGGCTGTGATTGTGGTTGGCGAGTGTCTTGAAGACATGCGCCGCCGCACGGCCGAGCTTGAGAGCGGTCTCGGCGGTTACCGGCTCGATGTTGGCGGTGCCGCGGACACCATCGGTACCGAAGATTCTCGGCGTCTTGTCGCTGCTCATTTGGGTTTAACGGGGGGGTTGTTGGTGGTTTTCTCCGGCACGGGTTCGCCCCGCTGCTCCTTCTGCAGGGAGACCTTCTGCAGAGGGATATAGATGGTGAACCACAGCAAAGTAGCCAGCCCCAGCGAGAGGAGCTTGAGCCAGAAATTATGGAAGAGCCAGCTGGGGTGAATCATCTATTTGTTCCCAAGTTTATCGTGAAGGGTGTCGGAAACGCTGTGGGCGGAGCCTTTGAGCTTCAGTAGTAACTGCGCGAGCAGGCCTTGCGGTTTCTCCGGACGGATAAGGAGCGACGAGAGGACCGCGCGCAGTTCCTCAATGGTCACGCCTTGCTTCAACTCGCCTTTGTGCGCGTACGAAATCGTGCCAGTCTCTTCGGAGACAGCGACCACAATGGCGTCCGACTCTTCGCTCAGGCCGATAGCCGCGCGGTGGCGGGTGCCAAGCGACTTGCTAAGGTCCTGCCGTGGCGTGAGGGGAAAGATGCAGGCAGCATGAGTGATGCGATCGCCTTTGAGGATTACCCCGCCATCGTGAATGGCGTTATTCGGAAAAAAGATTGTCTCGAGCATCTCGGGCGTGGCCTCGCAATCGACTGGGATGCCCGACTCGACCAACTGCGGCAACGCGACCGTTTGCTCAATCGCGATCAGCGCGCCGATGCGCACCTCGGCCAAGCGCTCAGCGGTTTGCACCACCACCTCGATGTTTTCGCGCTGTTCCTGCGCGGTGACAAAAATCGGCAGGTTACCCAGTTCAGCCAGCAACCGGCGTAGTTCCGGTTGGAAGATGACGAGGGCGGCCACCGCGGAGAACGCGAAGAAGGCCTGCAGAAGCCAACTCAGAACCGGCAGTTCCAGCAGCTCGGTGAGGAGCGTGAGCGCGATCAACACAAGGAAGCCGACTACCACCGGCCATCCGCGCGTGCGCTGGAGAAACGTGAAGGCGTAGTAGATAGCGACCGCGAGGACGAGGATCTCGACCACGGGCCGCCACAGCTTATAGATTAGATCTAGACCGTGCGCCCAGTTCATTGGTCGTGTTGTTTCAAAATTGCCTCCGTCATCCGTAGCGCCTGCACCGTCTCGGCCACGTCATGAGTCCGGATGATATTCACACCCTCCTCCACCGCCCAGCAGGCGCAGGCCAAACCCGCCGGCATGCGTTGAGCCGTCTCCACTCCGAGCAGTTTTCCGATGAACGACTTGCGGGAAACGCCGAGCACCAACGGGCATTGCAACTTTGTAAAGCGGCGTAACGAAGCGAGCAACTGCAAATTGTGCTCGGGCGTCTTTCCGAAACCGATGCCGACATCGAACGCGACCTGCTCGGGCGCTACACCCGCACTTCGGAGCCGCTCTAGCCGCTCCACGAAGAACGCCTCGACCTCGGCGGTGACGTCGGCATAGCTCGGCGCGGTCTGCATCGTCTGCGGCCCGCCTTGCATGTGCATCGCGACGTAGCCGGCGCCAGTCTGCGCGAGCACACGCCACATCAGGTCGTCAGTGCGGTTGGCGGCGATGTCGTTCACGATGCTCGCACCGGCGTCGAGCGCAGCGCGGGCCACGGCAGGTTTCTGTGTGTCAATCGAGAGAGGAATCTTTGATTGAGATACCAAGCGTTTAATGACCGGCAGCACGCGGCGCAGTTCTTCCTCCTCGGGCACGTGGGCTGCGCCAGGCCGAGTGGATTCACCACCAATATCGAGAATCTCCGCCCCTTCAGCCAACAACCGCAGTGCGTGTTCCACCGCCGTGTCGGCATCGATGAATCTCCCACCATCGGAGAAAGAATCGGGCGTCACGTTGACAATCCCCATGACCACCGCGGGCCGGGGGAAGGTGAACTCGAACTGGCGCGCGCGCCAAAGCATACGGCATCAGTAGCCGGCGGCGCCGGCGTGCTTTGCCGGCTGGATCAGTTCGATCTCGTAGCCCTCGGGCGCATCGATGAAAGCGAAGCCCCCGCCGCTCTCTCGCATCGTCGGGCCGTCGGAGTATTTCAGGTCGTGCGCGGCGAGGTGTTTACCGAAATCCTCGAGGCTGTCCACTTCGAAGGCCAGATGCGTCAGATCAGACTGTACCTGCACAGGGCCGCTGGCGGGGAAGGAGCAGATCTCAATCAGCTCCTCGCTCTGCGGCGTCTTGAGGAAGGCCAACTCGGAACCACGCGGCGACTTGTGCCGGCGCACCTCCGTTAGCCCAAGGATTTCGCGGTAGAATTTCACCGTGCGCTCGAGGTCGTTGACGCGATAACGGGTGTGGAGGAGTTTCTTGGCCAGACTCATGAATGCAGGATAGCGGCGCGGCGCGGCGCAAGGCAACCGTGCAAATCGCTTGCCCGCGCGCGCTGATTCAGCGATAGAGCGGGAGCGATTTTCGGTTGCACAACTATGAAGTCATTGTTCACCTTATTTCTCACCGCGTTCACGGTGAACGCCGCGGTGCCGGCCAATCTCGTGGTGGAAGGCGTGCCGCCGATTCCCGACACGCTGCGCAGCAACGTGGCGCGATACCTCGCGTTTCGTCCGACGACCTTCACCGGCTGGCATCCGCTCCGGCGGGAGATGCTGGTCACCACGCGAACGAACGGCGTGGCGCAGCTTTGCCTCGTTGCCGAACCTGGTGCGGTACCGCGCCCATTGACGCACGGAACCGAGCCGGTGGCTGGCGGGGCGTTCCAGCCGACGCGCGGTGACTACGCGGTGTTCCTGCGCGACAAAGGCGGCAACGAGTTTTACCAGCTTTACCGGCTCGATCTCGCCGACGGGAAAGAGACGTTGCTGACCGACGGCAAGTCGCGCAACACCGGCGCGCGTTGGTCAAATGGCGGCAGGTGGCTGGCCTACATGTCCACGCGCCGTAACGGCAAGGACACCGACCTTTACGTGATTGATCCGCGCGATCCGAAGAGTGACCGGCGCGTGGTAGAGTTGAAAGGCGGCGGCTGGTTCGTCGAAGACTGGGCACCGGACGACTCGGCGATTCTGCTGAAGGAATACGTTTCTGCGAACGAGAGCCATCTGCACGGAGTTTCCGTCGATCGCGGTGCAATGGTCCGGCTCACCCCTAAGTCGGACGAGAAGGTGGCTTATGGTCCGTCGCGTTATTCCCGGGATGGCAAAGGAATCTTCACCACCAGCGACGAGGACGCGGAGTTCCAGCAACTCATCCGCATCGACTTGAATTCCCTCCGCCGCACACAACTGCTCCGCGGCGTGAAGTGGGATGTCGAGGAACTCGCGCCTTCGCCGGATGGCAAGCGACTCGCGTATCTCACGAACGAGGACGCCGTGAGCGTCCTTCACCTGCTCGATTTGCGCGATGGCGCGCGGCTAGCGAACCCACAACTGCCGGCGATGGGAGTCATCTCCGGTCTCCGCTGGCACGCGGGCGGAACGGAGTTGGCGTTTAATCTCAGCTCGGCACGTTCCCCGCAGGACGCCTTCTCGTTGGAGGTGCAGACGAATAAAAGCGAGCGGTGGACACAGGCAGGTAAAGGTGAGCCCGACGCGGGTCGATTCGTGCAGCCGTCGCTGGAGAAGCCGATGAGCTTCGACGGTCAAGCCATCTCTGCCATCGTGTACCGGCCTGACGAGAAAAAGTTTTCCGGCCCACGACCGGTGTTGATGATTATCCACGGCGGGCCGGAGGGCCAGTCGCGCCCCGGGTTTCTAGGCCGCTACAACTATTTCCTCAATGAACTTGGCATCGCGTTGGTGTTCCCGAACGTGCGCGGCTCAGCCGGTTACGGGAAGAAGTTCCTCGCGCTCGACAACGGCATGAAACGGCTCGACGCGGTACATGACTTGGCGACAATCATGAACGGCATCCGCAACGATCCCAGCCTCGACGGCGGGCGCGTCGGGGTGATGGGCGGTAGCTATGGAGGTTATATGACGCTGGCGGCGATGGTCGAGTTCAACAGCTTTCTGCGCTGTGGTGTAGACATCGTGGGCATCTCGAACTTCGTCACCTTCCTCCAGAACACGCAGGATTATCGGCGCGACCTCCGCCGTGTTGAGTATGGCGACGAGCGCGACCCGCAGATGCGCGCCTTCCTCGAGAAAATCTCACCGCTCAACAACGTGAAGAAGATCTCTCGTCCGCTCTTCATCGTGCAGGGTGCGAATGACCCGCGTGTGCCTCTCTCTGAAGCGGAACAGATGCTGCGGGCGCTGAAGGAAAACAAAGTGCCGGCGTGGTATCTGATGGCGAAGGACGAGGGCCACGGCTTCGCTAAGCAGGCGAACGCGGACTACCAGTTCCTCGCCACCGTCCTCTTCCTGCAGGAGCACCTGCTCAAGTAGCGGCGGTCAACCTCGACTTTTTGACTCGCCAAACGAGTTCGCTGGAGGAGAATCCTGGTGGCCTTTCAGCCAGTCCGTCGGCTATGAAATTGAAAGAGAAACTCACGCTACCATCGCGTCACTTTGCCAGCGACAACTACGCCGGCATTTGCCCGGAGGCATGGGATGCCTTGGCCGAGGCGAACCGCAACCATGCGCCCGGTTACGGCGATGATAAATGGACGACTCAGGCCGCCGATCTGATCCGTGATTTATTCGAAACGAAGTGCGAGGTCTTCTTCGTTTTCAACGGCACGGCCGCTAATTCTCTCTCGCTCGCCTCCACCTGCCAGAGTTACCATAGCATTCTTTGTCATCGGCTCGCGCATGTGGAGAACGACGAGTGCGGCGCCCCGGAATTCTTCTCGAACGGCACCAAGGTGCTCCTGCTCGACGGACCGGATGGCAAGCTGACACCCGAGGAAATTACCCGCGCGGTGCGCCGCCGTACGGACATTCATTTTCCAAAGGCCCGCTCCGTCTCCGTCACACAGGCTACCGAGTGCGGCACGGTGTACGCGCCGGACGAATTGGCGGCCATCGGTCGTGCTACGCGGCGGCTCGGGCTGAAGCTGCACATGGATGGCGCGCGCTTCGCCAACGCCATCGCGCATCTCAACGTGAAGCCTAAGGAAGTCACGTGGAAAGCGGGCGTTGACGTGCTCTGCTTCGGCGCGACCAAGAACGGCTCGTCCCTCGGCGAGGCGGTGGTGTTCTTCAACCGTGCGATGGCGCAGGAGTTCGATTATCGGTGCAAACAGGCCGGTCAGCTCGCGAGCAAGATGCGCTTCCTGTCCGCGCCATGGGTCGGGATGCTACACGGTGGCGCGTGGCTGCGGCACGCTGCGCACGCGAACCGCATGGCCGCCTTGTTGCATGAGAAGCTGCGGGCACTGCCACCGGTGAAGATTCTTTTTCCGCGGCAAGCCAACGCTGTTTTTGCCGAACTGCCGCAGGAAGTTATCGCCGGGCTGCGTGCGCGCGGTTGGAAGTTCTACACCTTCATCGGCGAGAGTGGTTGCCGATTCATGTGCTCGTGGGACACTACGGCTTCGGATGTAGATGGGTTCGCTGCGGACATCGCTGCGTTGCTGGCAGGCACGATGAAGAGTCCTCGCACGAAGCTGCGGCGTGTATCCAGCCGGCAGTCAAATTGAGCCTACGCTCGACCTTCCACGGTAAACGCAAGGCGCTCATTTTTCAACGCCGATCTGTGCGCCTCAAGTGGGATACAGGGTGCGCCGAGGGAAAAAGTCGCGAAGCGAACTGAAGCTAAGCGCGCGTAGCGCACCATCACCAGCGCCTACTGACGCGGCACGCGCGGCACGGGCTCGGTGGAGACGATTTGGTTGAGCTCGCTGTACCGCACTTCGGGCAGGGGCTTGAGGCGCGCCATGGCTTGCTCGACGTTGACGGTGGGCGGCAGTTGGACGTGCAAGATGGTGTTGTTGAACATGCCTTGGAGCACGGTGAGACCGGGCAGGGCGGCGGTCAGCGCCTTCTCGCCGTCGGCCTTGGCCAAACCTTCCTGCATGCCGATGAGCAATTGGCCGGGCGCATAGCTCCCAGTGGGATGTTGCAGGGCAAAAGTCTTGCTGACCGGCGGATGCTGCGCCTGCGGCTTGCCCGGCGCAGGCTGACCTTCGGTTTGCAATTGTTTGAGGCGCGCCTGGAGCTCGGCCAGTTCCGCATTGATCTTCGCCAAGCCCTCTTGCGTGAACCGGGCAACCTTCTTCAGATTCTCAATCTCTAAAATGCGTTTTTGAATGCGCTCAATCTCCGCCTGCTTGTCCTCGGGTTTAACACCCGGTTTGCCATCGGGTTTCACGCCGGGCTTTACATCAGGCTGGTTGGCTTTGCCGCGGTTGGGGTCTTTGGCATCCGCCGCCATGTTTTTGCTGATCCAGCCGGCCAACGTGCTGCTGCCCATGCCGTAGCCGCCGGGTAGTGGGCGGAGATCTTTGGTCTGGATGGCGGGCGGCGCGCCCCAGTGCGCCGGGAACGGTTTGCGACCGCCAGCCCGTGGGGCAATGGGATTGGCAGGTTTCGGCTGCGTTTGTCCGTATAGCATTTTGTAAACTGCCTCGGGAGTGCGGTTCTCGCCCGTTCGCTCATTAAACCACGGTGAACCCCCGATGAAGACGCGCCCGGCAGGAATCTTTTTGCCGTCTTTCATCCATTCCTCAAACGTGGGAACGGCGCCGACAGGCTTCGATACCGGCGGGGCGGGGTTACCAGCGGCATCTTTGTCGAGGTTTTGCTGTATCCAACGCCCAAGCGAGCTGCTGCCTTGCCCATAACCACCGGGCAACGGGCCGAAGTCCTGGGTTTGAATGGGCGGTGGTGGGCCCCAGTGCGCCGGGAATGCCTTGCGTTTGGAAGGTTTGACTCCGTCAGGCGGTGCGGCCTCATCGGGGGCATTCACCGGGGCAGATTTCAAACGGTTGAGTTCATTAGCCACCATCGCAAACGCCATCACAGCATCGAGTTTGTCACCAGGGTGGGCTTGGGGCAGCGAACCGCCCGCGGGCAGCGTGAGGACACTTTGGCGGTTCCCCACCGTGAGCGTGACCACGTGCGGGTTGGCGCCGGCAAATTTGCCGATGCGTTCAGGCAACTGCTCCATCTGCGCCGCAGCGAGCACGGCGTTGAGCGATTTGACCTGGTCCACGCTCAAGCTTCCCTGATGGGAGATTTCGCGCAGTTGTTGGTTGAAAACCTGCCGGCGATTCCAAGTGCCATCGGGGTTGATGGTAGTAAGCCAGCCGGTAAAGCCGGCAAAGCCGCCCTGCAAATCGCGCAAGGTGATGGTTTTCTTCAAGGCGCCGGGCTGAGCGGCGGCCGAGAGGCTGGCCTTAACCGTAGTGACTGCCGCTGCGGCAGGTGCGAGGGCGACTTGGCCGAGCTCACGGTCGTTCTCGACAAAGCGCACATGAGTGATACCCGCGCGAGGCATCGAGACAATCAACGGACTGGCGAACGTCGCCGTGTCGCTGGGCTGGCCCGCCGCACGGATGTTCAGCGTCAGCACGCCTCTGACCAAATCCGTCGGGGCGATCAGCTTGTATTCGTAGGGTGTGTTGCCACGATGGATGAGCGCAGCCACCACGCTGTTGTTGAAGGCAGCCTCGTTCACATAGTCCAGTTGCTTGCCTCCTCGGCCCAATCCAAAAGCCGCTGTGCCAAAGGCGGTCTTGAAGTCGGCCAAAGTATTAAACAACGCCAGCGTCAACGCATCATCCGGCTTGTATTGGTTGGAGACGAAATGGCCGGAGTGGACTTTGACAGCCACAGCCGCCGGCGCAGGCTCGGGCGCATCTGCAGAGATTGCGACTGCGGTCGCCTGCAAGGTTGCGGGCGCACCTGTGGGCGGTGCGCCTTCGGTTTTCTTCACGACGCTGAGCTTGATGGCGCCCAACGAAAGGCCCTCTTTTGGCCCATCATCAGCGATGCGGGTATCGATGATGAAGCAAGAGGTTAACAGGCCATTCGCATCCGTAAGCAGATAGCGGCGTTGGTGCGGCAGCAGCGCTTTGGCGGCGATGGCTGGCACGGCTTGATAGAGTTCATCGAGCGTCTTAGCGGGCGCGCCTTTTTTGTCTTTGCCCACCGCCTCGCCTTTCTCAGTGTAACCGTTGGGCGGCGCGCCGGGTAGGGGCGGTCTGTTGCGGTCGAATTCTTCGTAGCGGCGTTCCACCACTTTGTTGTCGCGCACGACAATCACGGTGGTGTGGCCAAACCCGAACGCGCTGCTGAAAGCGACGGTGTACTCGTAGTTGCCCGCGCAGGCGGTTTTGCTTTTGGCCCAAGTTTCTAGCGCGACCTTTACTTTGGCGATGTCGTCCAAGTTCACCTTGGGCGCCCCGGGATCTAGGGGCACAGGCCGAGGTTGGAGTAGAGGTGGTGGCTCGACGCCTTTGTCCAAGTTTTCCTGAATCCAACGGGCCAACGTGCTGCTGCCCATGCCGTAACCGCCGGGTAGTGGACGGAGATCTTTGGTCTGGATGGCGGGCGGCGCGCCCCAGTGCGCCGGGAACGGTTTGCGACCGCCAGCCGGTGGGGCAATGGGATTGGCAGGTTTCGGCTGCGTTTGTCCGTATAGCATTTTGTAAACTGCCTCGGGGGTGCGGTTCTCGCCCGTTCGCTCATTAAACCACGGTGAACCCCCGATGAAGACGCGGCCGGCAGGAATCTTTTTGCCGCCTTTAATCCATTCCTCAAACGTGGGAACGGCGCCGACAGGCTTCGGTACCGGCGGGGCGGGGTTACCAGCGGCATCTTTGTCGAGGTTTTGCTGTATCCAACGCCCGAGCGTGCCGCTGCCTTGCCCATAACCACCGGGCAACGGACCCAGATCGCGCGTCTGGATGCGCGGCGGTTCGCCCCAGTGTGCCAGGAACGCTTTCCCGTTGGGTCCCTTGTGCACGACGGGTGCAGGTTTCGGCGCGGGTTGCTTGGCGTCTTTGTCCAAGTTCTCTTGGATCCAACGCACGAGCGTGCCGCTGCCCGAGCCGTAATCGCCAGGCAACGGGCGCAAGTCGCGGGTTTGAGCCAGAGGCGGCGCGCCCCAGTGTGCCGGGAACGCTTTGCCGTTGGGCGCACGGTGGACAAGGGCATCGGATTTTTCGCCCTCTTTTTTCTCAAGCTTCTTTGCTGGATCGGACGGCTTTTCGTCAGCCTTCAACTCGGCGCGGCAAGCTTCGCATTGGTCGAGCTTGGTCGAGCATTTCTTGCAGAGCTTGAATGCGCCGCTGGCCGTGAAGCCGCCGCATTCCTTGCATTCGCCGACGCTGGCGATGAAGGCCGAACCCTTGTGTTTGGGGCAGAGTTCGGCGCGCGCGGAGGGCAGAAGCGCGAGGGCGAGGGCGATGAGGAGCAATGGATGTTTCATAGGCTAGCGGGGATGGTTAGTTTCGACGGCATCACTCGTAAATCTCATAGGTCGCCTCGTCGAGGACGAACTGGAGATTAGTGCCGAGGGTGAGCCATGCGCGCGCGGGCCCATTCTTGGCGGCGAGGTCAAAATATTCCTTCGAGCCGAACTGGACGCGCACTTTCTTCGCGTCATCGCGCTGCTTCTGCACGGCACCATCAATCCATTGCGCGCCGTTCTGGTAGAAGTTTTTGCCGCCAGCGAATCGCGAGGTCTGCGTGTACGTCTTCGCCGCCTCAGGCATCGGACGGGTGAAAACAATCTTGCCACCGGTCGCGGCGAGCGCCGGTGCGCCAGCCGCCTCGGATTGGCCGAGGTAAATGCCGTCGGCCGCGTTTCGTGCATCCTTCAAAGCCGATCCAGCCCGCGCGCCAGCGACGGCTTTCTTCCCGTCTTTGTCCTGCGTGAAAGCGCGGTACTCCACCTCGGCGCGGTTGCGTTGCTCGCGGTCACGCTGTAGGTGTGAGAGTGTCTGGCGCTCGGCAGGCACGTTGCGGCGGGCCTCATCCTCGACGATGAGATAAGCGGTGTAAGGGGTGACGATGCCGTATTGGCGCGCGAGGTCGGCGACCTCCTCCTTCAATTCTTTGCTCTCGCCGCGCAGGCGGATTTCATCGAGCAGATAACCGACACGGCGTGTAGCCCAGAGGCGCGGGATGAAGTCGTTGTCCGCATCCTTTTCAGGAAACTTCACGGCGTACTCCTGCTGCTGCTGCTTGCTGTTCACGGTTCCTTCCAGCAGCAGATGACCTCCAGAACTGCCGGTGTAGCGGCCGACGAGGATCAGTTCCTCTCCCTTGAACAGGTCAGGCAGCGGCTCGGGATACACCTTGGTCACGCGCACGCCCTCGGGGAATTTGAGCCGCGGGTTGGCGAGCACCGGCTCTTTGATCTTCGTGTAGAAGTTCGAGACCTTCACCTCGATGTCCTCCTCGGGCAGCACGTACTGGCTGAAAGCGCGCGTGGTTTCGGCGATTTTGTCGAGCAGATGCGTGTTCACGTCGTGTCCGATGCCGAAGCAGAAGAGGCGTGTCTGACCGGCGGCCTTCTTCACGTTCGTGTGGATCATTTCCTCGCTGGTTTCGCCCACCGTGGGCCGGCCGTCGGTTAGGAAAACGATGACGCCGGGGCGCGTCTTGCTCTCCTCGCGGCGGTTGATGAGATCGAGCGCCTTGCGAAGCGCATCGTCAATCGCCGTGCCGCCGATGGGTTTGGTTTCCTTGATGAAGGCTTGTGCTCGTTCGCGATTCGCTTTGTTCGCATCCTTGAAACCGCTGAAGAGTAAATCCACGTCTGTGGCGAAACGGAGAATCTCGAAGCGATCGCCGTCGTTGAGGTTCTCGACGCAGAAGGCGATCGCCTTCTTCGCCTGCTCGAGCTTGGCGCCGGCCATCGAGCCGGAGGTGTCGAGCACGAAGGCGATGTCCTTCTGCACGACGGTCTTCTCCTTCGCATCAACGCCGGGCGCGGCAAGCAGGAGGAAGAAGCCCTCGTTCTCGCCGGTCTTGTGCGCGAGCAGGCTGACACCGACGGCGGATTTGTCGGCCGTGTGATAAAGATGGAAGTTCGCCTCGGGCAGGACGTTCTTCGCCTCGAAGCCGACGATTGCGCGGTGCGCGCCGTCGCGTTTGACCTCCACGGTGTGGCTCGGCGAATAAATCGCCTTGAGGGGCGCCTTCGACTCGATCTCCACCCGCACGCTGACGCTTGGGATGGCCTTAGCCGAGTACTTGCCTGTGCCGAGCGGATAGCTGTAGCCCACGAGGCCGTTGTCGCCCTTCAAGATCTGCGTGTAGCTGAGGGTGATGCGCTTGCGGCTGTTCGCCTCGATCGGGAAGATGCGGAGTTTGAAGACGTCTTGCCCGGCGAATTCGAGTAGCGCGGGGTCCTTCATCCGACGCACGATATCTTCGTAAATGCCCCGCGCCTTATCGGCGGGAAGAAGCTCGGCCTCGACCGGCTTTCCGCCGATTTCCATCGTGAACTTGCTGATAGCCGCGCCCTTCGGTGCCGGGAAAAGGAACGTGCCTTCCATGGGACGTGAGTTCGGGTTGAAGAACTCCTGCTCGACCTTGGTCATGGCGACTTGGTCCTTGATGCGCGTGTCTACCTTGAGGAACGAGACTTCCAGCGGCGCAAAGACGTACGGCT
The DNA here is from genome assembly GCA_945900775.1 of Akkermansia muciniphila. Lineage (GTDB taxonomy): Bacteria > Verrucomicrobiota > Verrucomicrobiia > Limisphaerales > SIAT01 > SIAT01. Next base: position 19,719 of record CAMDJP010000008.1, read on the forward strand.
GCGGGCGCGGCCACGGCGGCATCGGCGGATAAGGAGGGTGCGGCGGGCGTGGTATGATGATGATTGGCGGGCGTGGGCCGTCATCAATCACGATTACGACCGCGGACGAAAACTGAGGCCAGAGCGCAAGGAGCAGGCTGGCGAGGGCGAAGAGATGTTTCATAGCTCAAGGATAAGACGGGGCGAGAAAGAAAATGCTCCACACCATATGCCGAGCGTGAATCCGATCGCAACCGCGGCATCAATGGCATTGCCGCTGGATTTGAGGACGTTGAGGCCGGCTTCCGTCGCGAGCGGATGCGCAGAGGAAACGATGCCGTTCGTGAATGACTCAGCCGCACGAACGAATCCTCCGCTAACACAAAGTGCCAGCAGCAGAATGTAAACGCCAAGATAAGGAGGCGAACGAATTAGACTATCGCGTGAATCCACCTCCTCACATCGGCGGCTACAGAACGAGCAGGGTTTCATTGTTTCAACAAGTTCAGAAAGATTGTGATATTGGTGGCGTTGACGAAATCAATCAGGAACGCGCCGACGATTGGCACGACCAGAAACGCGCGAGGCGCCGCGCCGAACTTTTCCACGAGCACTTTCATATTGGCGACGGCGTTGGGCGTTGCGCCCAGCCCGAAGCCGCAGTGTCCACCGGCCATGACGGCCGCGTCAAAGTCGCGACCCATGAGCCGGAAAGTGACAAACCAGGCGAACAGAGCCATGACGGTGACTTGCACCGCGAGAATCACGAGCATCGGAACGGCGGCACTGGCGAGTTCGATGAGGTTCAAACTCATCATCGCGATGGCGAGAAAGAGTCCGAGCGTCACGGAAGCCAACGTATCAATGATTTCGGTCTTCATCCATTTGACACCGGCCAGTTCCAGCGCATTTCGCAAGCAGACACCGAGCAGCATCGCCCCCATATAGACTGGAAAAGTAATGCCCGTCTTTTGAATCGCCCAACTCATCCACGCGCCGAGTTTCACGCAAACCAGCAGCAACACGAGATTCAAGAGAAACAATTTACCGAACCCGACCAGCGCACTGAGGTCGGGGAGTATTCCGGACGCAGAGGATTCGCCGGATTCAAGATGCGTGGCGAGTGTAGCGGTGGACTTGAGTTTGAACCGACGAATCAACCCGCCGCCGACCGAGCCTCCAATCAATCCGCCGGCAACTAAGCCAAAGGTAGCCGCCGCCACACCGACCACTCCCGCAGCAGGTAAACCGGCCTTTTCCAACTCCGCCGCAAAACCCAGTGCCGTGCCATGACCGCCGGTCATGGTCACGCTACCGCAGACCAACCCCAGCAAAGGCGATTGACCCATCGCCTTGGCCAACGCGACGCCGAGGCAGTTCTGGATGATCGCGAGCACACCTGCAAGCGCAAGGAAGATCAGCGCCTGCACGCTGCCCTTCTTGACCAATGACCAACTCGCGTTCAGTCCGATGCAGGTGAAGAACATGACGAGGAACGGCAGATTGGTGTTCTTGGCTGGCGCGTTGACCCACTCAGGTTCGATGGACACGAGCCAGGTCCACCATTGTGAGTCAATCTTGGTGTCAAATTTCGCAGGCCAGACTTGCGAGAGGTTACCCAGCAGCACCAACAACGACAGTAGCAAGCCGCCAACGACCGGCGCGGGGATGTTAAAACGCGACAGCACTTTGATTCGGCGGACGAGAAATTCACCCAGCAGCAGAACCGGAATCGCCAACGCGATGGTGAACCAGGCTGAAATGGTCATAGGTTTAAAAACACTCCCGCCCCCACCCGAAGCAGGACCGGTTCACGGCACAACGAACACTCGATAAAATCGCATCGTATCGCCATTCGTCACATCGGTCAAAGTGAGCGAACCGTTCGGGACGACATTGGCACTCACATTAATCCAGTCAGGCGCGCTCAGGTCGGTCGTATATTGCAACACGCAGGTACGGTTCGTCTGCTGTGATTTTGCGCCTGCACGGACCGTTGGCAAGTTCGTTATCGTGGCTTTTGCAATCTCGCGTCGGTTTTGCCGAACGGCTGCTGGGCAGAGCAACGAAATGGTCGAAAACTCGGCTTTGGTAGCCGCTCCAGGGTACACTCCACCGGCGCTCGTTGTCGGCGACGACGGCAAAGTGCCCGGGGTTCCCAACCTCACAGGCGATTGACGTTCCACTCCGCGGCACCGTCATCCGCTGCTCATGCCCCGATGGCCACATCTATTACCTCCGCCACGCTTCCGATCCCAAGACCAAACCCATCGTCCTGCTCCGTTGCCCGGTCTTTTAATGAGTCTCCTTTTGAAAAACACATGACCCCAAAAAATTTCCCCATTTTCCGATTGAATCTTGGTCAAAAGCTTGAATACATTCAGACTCTGCAAGTCTGACAATCGCGATCACAAATTAACATAGTCACCTTAACCACCAGCCAACGAAATAGAAATATGTCTCAGGAATCCAAAAGCAACTCAGGAGTGAAAGATGCCGCTTGGCAGCCAGAACTCAGCGACGTCGAAGCGGTCAAAAAACTGAAGCAGGCCCGAGAGAGCATCACCTTGGAGTTGCGGAAAGCGATTGTCGGGATGGACCAGGTCATTGACGAGCTCCTTATCGCAATCTTTTCCCGCGGTCATGCTTTGCTCGAAGGTGTGCCTGGATTGGCCAAGACGTTGCTGGTGAGTTCCATCGCCAAGACGCTTTCGCTCACCTTCAAGCGCATCCAATTCACTCCCGACCTCATGCCGTCCGACATCACGGGCAGCGAGTTGCTGCAGGACGACCCGGTCACCGGTGCCCGCCGTTTCATGTTCAGCAAGGGACCGATCTTCGCGAACATCGTGCTGGCCGACGAAATCAACCGAACCCCGCCCAAGACGCAGGCCGCACTGCTGGAGGCCATGCAGGAGAAGATAGTTTCCGCGGGCGGCGAAGACTTTGAACTCGATCTGCCATTCTTCGTGCTCGCCACGCAGAACCCTCTCGAACAGGAGGGCACCTACGCACTTCCTGAGGCGCAGCTTGACCGCTTCATGTTCAAGATCCATGTCGGCTATCCGAGCCGCAAGGAGGAGATCAGCATCATGCGCAGTGTAACCGGCGGCAAGCGTTCGCCGCTCTCCCAGGTGCTCAGCAAAGCGGACATCCTCGCACTCCAGGATCTGGTTTCTCGCGTGCCGGTGGCCGATCACATCTTCGAGTACGTGGCCACCTTGGTGCGGGCGACCCGCCCGTCGGAGGAGCAGTCCCCGGGGTTCATCAGGGACTTCGTCTCGTGGGGCTGCGGGCCGCGTGCCTGCCTGAATCTGATTACCGGTGCGAAAGCGCGCGCCATCCTGCACGGCCGTTTCAACGTGTCGGTGGAGGACGTCCAGGCTCTCGCTGTCCCTGTCCTGCGTCACCGCATGGGGCTCAACTTCGCCGCCCAGTCCGAAGGGGTGGATGCCGAGCACGTGGCTAACCGCCTGCTTAAGGAAATCCCCAGCGACGAATCGCTCTACAAGTGGAACCCGAACACTCCGGCAGCGGTTCGCGCCTGAGTGAAACCGAGTAATTCGCATGACAGCGTGGTGTTGACGCTACCGTTCTACACCAAGCCCAGCGGACACTTTGCGTTCCGCGGCACATCGTCTGTCTCCGAATCCGCTCCGCTGCGATGCCTGACTCATTGAATCATGGATTCTAAAACCGCTCCAGCCTCCGCCACTTCCGGCTCTTCGCGGACCGTTGTGGACCCGTCTAACCCACGGTCCAAGGCCCAGTACCTCGATCCGGCGATTCTCAGCCGCATCGGTTCGCTCGAAGTGGTGGCTCGACAGGTGGTCGAGGGTTTTCGCATCGGCCATCACAAGAGCCCGGCGCGCGGTGTGAGCAGTGAATTCAACGCCTATCGCCAGTACACGCAGGGCGACGAAACGCGCCACATTGACTGGAAGGCTTACGCGCGCTCCGACCGCTATTACGTAAAGCTCTTCGACGCGGAGACGAACTTCGTCTGCAACTCCCTTATCGATGCCAGCAAGTCGATGACTTACTCGTCCGGGAAAATCTCGAAGATCGAGTATGCCAAGTATCTGGCTGCCAGCCTGTCGTATCTGGTGGTGGATCAGGGCGACTCCGCCGGGATGGCGATCTTCGACGGCAAGCTGCAGAAATACATCGAGCCGAAGGGCAGCAAGCGGGTGCTGCAGGACATGTCGAACGAGTTGGAGAAGGTCGTGCCGCAACCGCGCACGAACGTGGGAGCGATCCTCCACGACTTCGCCCACCGCATGAAGCGGCGCGGATTCGTGATGATCTTCTCGGACCTGTTCGACAACACCGACGAATTCATCGCCGGCCTCAACCATCTTCGCTTCGGCGGGCACAACGTGGTGCTTTTCCACATCCTCGATCCCTACGAGATCGAGTTCCCGCTCGCCGGCATGTGGAAATTCCTCGGACTTGAGGGTGAGGGCGAGGTCATCACCCAGCCGTCCCGCGTCCGCGCCAACTACCTCAAGGAACTCGAAGAGTTCGTCGGCAAAATCCGCAAGGCCTGCGGCAAGGCGCAGGTGGATTACGTGCTGGTCAACACGGCTCAGCCCGTCGAGCAGACCATCTCCAGCTATCTCCTCCAGCGCACCGCGCTGGCGAACGCCCGCTGATGATTTTCCGCCCGAACAAACCGGCTCTCGCCCTGGCTCTCGCCGCTCTCGCGTTGGGACTGCCGGTGCGGGCTGCGGACGAGGTGAGTTCGGCCAATCATCCGGTCTTGAAGCGCGCCCTCGCGGAGCATCCCACGGCGGACGCCGATGCCAATGGCACCCTCTCGCTGGCGGAATACGGCATCTTGCAAAAGAAGCCGCTGGTGCAGCCGCCCGCCGAGAAAGACAAGCCGCCGGTCGCACCCTTGCTGCCTCTCCTGCCCGTCCTGTCGAACGGCGAAGTGGTCGTGTCCGAGTTTGAAGAACCCAACTCGTACAAAGCGGCGGGCTGGATCAACGAAGGCACCGCCTTTCAGGGCGACCTCGCCCAAGGCACCCGCCTGATGAGACGCCGGGTCGGGCCTTTTCATGGAGCGGTTTTTCTTACCACTCACGGCAAATCCGAGTCTGAGATTGGTCGCCTTGTCTCGCCCCCTTTCCGGCTCGAACTCGATTTTATCGTCGTCACCATGAGCGGCGGCAGGATTCCCCAGCGGGTCGGCGTGAACCTGTGGATCGGCGACGAGATAGTCCGCAGCGCCACGGGAAACAACGACGACAACTTCGAAACGGTCGCCCTGGACGTGCGCGAATTTCGCGGGCGCATGGCCCGAGTGGAACTCCTCGACCAGCACCGCGGCATCTGGGGGCACCTCAACGTGGATCGCATTGTCCTCACCACCAACTCCGGCGAGGCCCGCCGCATCGACTCGCGCCCGCCTCCTCCGGCGACGCTCCCCGGACTTGCCCTCACCACGACCGGGCGACAGGCCGGCCCTCTCGCGGTCACTGGCGGGCAACTCACCTCAGCCAAGACGCCGCTCGTGGCCGGGACCATTCTGCTGGCTCTCAACGCGCAGGAATCCTCGGCTGAGCCGGCACCCAACACCCCGCCACCCAGCGCCGTGCAGTTGATCAGCGGAGAAATCTGGCATGCACAGATTGTGGGCTTGGAGGGAAAAGCCCTGCTCATCAATAGCCCGCTCATCGGCCCGCGCAAGCTGCCCTTCGAAAGTCTCGCCAGCATCGAATTTCAATACGCCGATCCCTACGCTCCGCGCGAACCCGGCCATCTCTACCGCACCGGCGCCGAACCGATTCCCGGCACGCTAGTCTGGGTGCGCGACAAAGACATCGCCGTGAACTGCCCGCTTGGCGTGATTCCCGTGGACCGCCTGGCTGTCGAACGTTACGTCCTCGCCACGCCCAAACCGGCGGAACCCTCTGGCGCGGATGTTGTCGGGCTTGTGGGTGGCGGACTGCTGCGGGGAAAGACGGCCTTTGCCGGAAACCAGATCGTTGTGACCCACGCCATTCTCGGCGAACTGAAACTGGACTGGCAAACTGTCGCCTACCTGCGCCGCGCCGCACCCGGTGTGGACTGGCTGGAGGACCTAGCGATGACGGTGGAGGAACGCCCCGCGCTCTCCTTGCCGCCACCGATGCCGCAATGGATCGAGGGCGACGTTGACAGCCACCTGCGCGCGCTCCGCATCATGCCAGAGAGCGTGGTCCGCTTTGCCCTGAAAACCAAAGCCGGAGGCAAAGGCCGGGTGCGTGCGGAAATCACCACCGTGCGGGGCTGCCGGGCCGCGATGAAAGTCACCATTCTAGCGGGCGATACCGCCATCTGGAACCAGACCATCCCCGCGGGTGGCGCGCCGGTTCCGCTTTCCCTCGAACTCTCCGCCGCCACGCAACTCACCATCAAGGTAGAGTTCGCCGGTCCTCTCTCTTTTCCCAGCGGAATCGAACTGCGCGATCCGTTGGTGATGAACCTCACGCAACTCGCAACCCAGACGCAACCCACCCAACCGGACTGAACTGATGGGCTCACTGAATTCATTTGCCCTTTGGGGCGCACTTGGCCTGGCCGGAGTCGCCGTCCCAATCATCATCCACCTGCTTTATCGGAAGCACCGCAAGGAAACCGACTGGGCCGCCATGGAGCTGCTGCGTCGCGCGCTGGTCATTCGTTCCGGGCAGGTGAAGCTCGAGGATTACCTGATTCTCTTTCTACGCTGCCTCGCGCTCGCCCTTCTGGCGTTCGCTCTCCTGCGGCCCATCATGAATGCGGCGGCGGACAGTTTGCTTGGTGAAAAGAAGGTCGGGATGATCATCGGCATCGACGCCTCGCTCAGCATGGGGCACGGCGAGAACTCGCGGTTCGAGCGTGCCCTCGAAAAGGCCGGCCAGATCGTCAAGACCGCGCGGGAAGGCAATCCCATCACCATCGTCCTGATGAGCGACCGTCCCAAGGTGCTGGTGCGCGGCGCAGGCTACGTCCCCGCGCAGGTCGCGGAACTTCTCAAGTCCAAGGCCGCCGTCACACCCTACGGCCTCGGCCTCGAACGCAATCTCGAACTGCTCAACGAACTGGTCGGGGAAATTAAAACGCCCGGCAAGGAAGTCTTTCTCGTGAGCGACTCGCAGGAACTCGATTGGATGAATCTTTCCTCAACCGCCCGCGCCTCCTTCGAGCGGCTCACCAAGAGCGCCAGCGTGTATGCGATTCCGAGCGGCTTGGACGGCGAGGAAAACTTCACTCTGGAACGCCTCTCCTATTCGTCCGGATCACTGCGCCAAGCGGGCGTCGCGCGTTTTACGGCCGAGGTGCGCAATACCGGGCGCCGCGCGGCCGATGCCGGTTCGGTGGAGTTCTTTGTCGGCAACGAACTCAGCAAACGCCTCGCCGTCGGATCGCTGCAACCCGGCGAGGTCCGTGGCCTTTCCTTCTTCGCGACGTTCGACAAACCCGGTGACATCTCACTCAAGGCCCAGCTCACCTCAGACGATCTCGCGGCCGACAACGTCCGGCACGCCGTCGCCCGCATCAGTTCGGGCGTTCGCGTTCTCTGCGTCGAGGGCGCCTCGAGTGGCCTGAACAAGGCCGACCGCACCGGCGGCTACTACGCCGTCCGCGCTCTGCGCCTCAAAGGCCGTGGGGACGACAGCCCGATTAAGGTCAACCAAATCGAAGCTCCTGATCTCGCCATCGAACAGCTTGGTGACTACGACGTGATCGTGCTCGCCAACGTCCCCGATCCTTCTGCGGAAACGGTGGGTCGCCTCCGGAAATTCGTGCAGCGCGGCGGTGGCCTGATCGTCTTTGCCGGCGACCGCGTAGATGCTGATCAATACAACGATCGCTTCGGCAAGGGTGCCGACGCACTACTGCCGGCCACCATCGGCAAAGTCGCGAGCTACAGCGGCGAAGCGACCGGCTGGGGCATCGGGCCTGTAAAATCTGATCACCTCTTGGGCGGAGTGGTCTCTCGTCTGCCCCAGAAGCTGCTAGACAGCGCGCGCTTCACCAAGCTCATCGCCGTCGAACCGGTGTCGGGCAGCGAAACGATTCTCTCGGTTGCGGAGACCAATGCCCCCCTCCTACTAGCTCGCGACTTCGGCTCGGGAACGGTGCTCCTTTTCACCACCTCTGCGGACCGAACCTGGAGCGAACTTCCAGTCCACCCGCTTTACACCATGCTCTTGCAGCAGGCCGTCACCCAGCTGACCAGCCGGCCTGACGCCGCGCAGTTCATCGTGGGCGGAGACGCCCCGCTTCCCGTGGTCGGCCGTCAATTGGGCGAAAACGTCGCGTTGACCAAGCCCGGCGGCGAAGCCTCCACCATTCGCGTCACGCAGAACCGCGACCAACCGGTGGCGGCGGTCGAGTTCAATCAACCCGGCATCTACCAGATCGCGGCGGATGGGCAAAAGCCCGGCGTGGTGGTGGCTGCCAACGTGGACGCGCGGGAATCCGACGTGAAGGTACTCGGCGCCGGCGCTCTCGAGAATCTCCTCGGCTCAATCGGCGTCACCGTGCTCGGCAAGGACGGCGACCTCGCAGCCATCATCGAGAAGAACCGGCGCGGCAGCGAAATCACGCAACTCCTGCTCTGGCTCGCCATCGGAGTCTTCCTCCTCCAAAGCATTCTGGCCCGATACTTCACCAACAAAATCTCGCGCGACGAGGTCCCGGACCTCAGCGCCGCCCTGCAAAGCAGCAGGGTCGCCGCGGCTCGACGGTCCTGAGTCACAACCACCGAATTCCATGCTCAAGAAATTACTGGCTCTTGATCCCTCGCAGGAGGTTGATCGAATTGATATCGCCTTCCGCGGTGGACTCCTCTTAGCCCTAACGCTGATCGTGGTTGCCACCGTCTTCGCGATTTACCTTTACCGCTCCGAACGGCACCTGACTAAAGGCCGCCGCATGGTGATGATGGTCTGCCAGGTCGCGGCCCTCATCGGTCTCATCATCATTCTCCTCCAGCCTTACGCGCTGATCCGCATGACCAAGGAATTTCAGCGGACGTTCGTGGTGTTGCTGGATAGCTCGCGCAGCATGGCTTTCAAAGATCCGCGCAGCACCCCGGCGCACTTCGAGGAAGCGGCCAAGGCCCTCAATAAGGTGCCGCTCGGCGAGGCCATAACGAAGGAAAAGGCCGACAGCCTTCTACAAAGCCTGAGTGGCAGCAACCGGATGGACCTGGCCCGGGGTGTCCTGAGTCATCCCGAGATGAAGCTCGTCGAGCAGCTTCGCAAGAATTTCGACGTGCGCTTCTTCAGCTTCGACAGCCAGGTGCGCCCCGAGGAAGGCCCCGACGCCCAAGCCGCGGACAAATCCATCCTCAAGCGCGCGGCCGACGGCAATTCCTCACAGCTCGGTACGGCGATGGAGGATGCGCTGGGCCGTTTCTCCGGCCAGCCCGTGGCCGGTGCGATGGTGCTCAGCGATTTCGGATGGATGGAGGGCAAGGATCCCCTCCGCGTGGCCCGCGAACTCAAAGCGCGCGCCATCCCGGTTTATACAGTGCCCATCGGCCTGCCCGCGCCGCCGGACATCAAGCTCAGCGGAGTCGTGGCTCCGGAAGTGGTCTTCAAGGGCGACCGAGTGCCGCTGCGCGTGAAGGTCGAGTCCCGCGGCTACGAGGGGCGCACCGTGGATTTGCAAATGACGGTCGATGGCGAGCAAGGCGCCGTGCAGCAGGTCCAGCTCAAGGGCGGCGTGCAGTATGAGGAGATGACCTTCATCCCGCAGCGCGAGTCGGGCAGCATCGTTCTGAAATTCCAGATCGCCGCCGTGGCCGGTGAAGCCACTGAACTGAACAACAACGCCAGTCACGAAGTGCGCATCCTCAATGAGAAGATCAAGGTGCTCTACGTCGAGGGCCTGCCGCGCTGGGAATTCCGCTACCTGCGCTGGGTGCTGCTGCGCGACCCACGGCTCGACGTGAAGTTTCTCATGACACAGGGCGACCCCGCCCTCGCCGGCTCCTCCCCGCGTCACCTCGCGCGGTTCCCGCAAGATCCGGCGGAAGCCCTCAAATACGACCTCATCATTCTTGGCGACGTGCCCGCCTCCACTTTCAACTCCGCTCAGACCGAGCTGATCCAGAAGCTCGTCAAGGAGCGCGGCGGATCGCTGCTCATGATCGCCGGCCCCATGGCCGCGCCGGCCACCTATCGCGGAACTCCGATCGGCGAAATTCTGCCGGTCAACATCGGCAGCAGCGGTTTTCACAGCGTCTCTCCCACCGACTCGCCGGAAGTGACGACCGCCGGGCGCGAGAGCCTCGCCACTTCGCTCGCCGTCTCCCCGGAGGTCAGCGCGCGTGTTTGGTCCAATATCAAGCCCATGTATACCTTGCCTCAGCTCGAAGGAGCGAAGGCCGGCGCCACCGTCCTGCTCCGCCTCCCGAAAGCGAGCGAGGCAATGCAGGACTATCCGCTCGTGGCCTGGCACCGCTACGGCAACGGCAAGGCGATGTTTGTCGCCACCGAAGATCTATGGCGCATGAGGTTGGAAGTGGGCGACCGCTATCACGCCCGATTCTGGGGCCAGACCATCCAGTTCCTCACCCTCTCGAGGTTGCTCGGGCTGAACAAACAAATTGCCATCGAAACCGACCGCGGTTCCTACAGCTCCGGCGAGCAGGTTCGCATCTTTGCGAATGTCCTGACCCAATCCTTCGAACCCGTGACGCAACCGTCCTACGAAGTGACTTTGGAGACCAAGGGTGAGACGGACACCGCCACCACTATCGAGCTGAGCCCCGTTCCCGGAACGCCCGGCCTTTTTTCTGGCACCCACTTGGCGGGCAAGGATGGCAGCTACCTGATTCGCACGCGCCCGGCCGACGCCGAAATCTCGAACGAGAGCGGTTTCAAGATCGCCACCGTGGCCATCGAGGACCGCGAAACTGCGATGCAACCGGAAGTGGCGCGGCAGATCGCGGAGCTTTCCGGCGGCCGGCAGTTGGCCCTTGCCAGCCTAGGCACATTCCCGGCCAGCCTAGGCGAAGAAAAGAAACTCACCAACGTGGTTCGTCTCGAGAAAGATCTCTGGGACGCGCCCATCTGGTTCCTCATCGTGGTTGCTTTTGCCGGTTTGGAATGGTATCTCAGACGTAAGCACAATCTCGTATAACACTGACTGATGGACGCAAACCAACAAATCTCCATCGAGAGCAAGCTCCAATGGGCTTGGCGCCAGGAGCGCCGCTTCATCAACATCCGCGGCGCGTTCCGCGTTTTGATTTGGCTCATCGGCCTGCTCGCGATCAGCTTCATCATTGATTGGGGTCTCTTCGTCAAAGCCGGCCTGCGCGCCAATTTGGGCATCGTGCTGCTCGTCGTCAACGGTGGCATTATTGCTTGGGCCGTTTGGTACGAGTGGCGGCGCCACCTCAAGCCTTTTGACGCCGTCGACGTTTCGTTGGCGGTCGAGAGACGTCACAGTGGTCTTAACTCCCTCTTCGTTTCCTATGCGCAGTTGGATCCGTCCAAGGCGGATAAGACCACGGTCTCCACGGAATTAATCGGGGCGATGCGCGATGAGGCCGTCGTGCAAGCGCGTTCGCTCGACTTTCGCGAGATCGTGGATTTCGGCCAGATCAAGAAGCTCATCCTCGTCGGCGCGGGCGTGTTTCTCCTGTTCTCCGCCCTCTCCTTCATCTGGAGTGATCACGTCGGCGTCTTTTTCAAGCGTCTGGCCGGTTCCGATGTCCGCTACCCGACGCAGACGCAGCTCAAGAGCGTTTCAGGCGACCTGACCGTGCGCGTCGGTGACATCGCCATCATTAAAGCCGAGGCCGGCGGTGCCCTGCCACCGGAAGGGCGCCTTTTCACACGGCCAGTCGGCAGCAAAGTTTCCTGGAAAGAACTACCGATGAAGTCGGACGAAGACCCGGCGAGCTTCTCGCGCGAGGTGAAGGGCCTGGTCGGCAATCTCAACTATTATGTGCGCGTCGGGGATGACTGCAGCGAGGAATTTGTCATTCGTGTCATCACCGCCCCGCAGATCGTGGCCACCAAGGTCACCATCGAATACCCCGGCTACATGAACAAGCCCGCCAACGCCAGCGACCAGCTCAACCTCGAAGTCCCGGAGGGGGCCAAAGTGCGCTGGAACCTGACCTGCAATCCGGCGGTGAAACGCTGCGAGGTCACCATCGGTGAGCGCACTTTCGACGCCAAACTTGACGCGAGCGGAACCAAGCTCGAATTCGAACACACCGCTAAGGAAGGCTTCAAATACACCTTCCGCTGGACCGAGCGGGAAAAGGAATTCAATTATGACGATGTGCAATATGCAGTCCGAGTCGTTCCGGACGGAATTCCGGAAGTGGAACTTCTCCGCCCCACCGCCAACGGGCTCGCCACCGTGAACAAGACCCTCAAGATCACCGCCCGTGCCAGTGACGACCACGGCCTCGCCAAGGCCTGGCTGCTCTACTCCATCAATGCGGGCAGGGAAGAACGCGTCGAGATTAAGGACTTCCAAGGTGCGCCCGGCCAGGAGTTCACTCACGATTGGAAGCTGAACAAAGCTATTCCCGAGCTGAAATCCCCGGCCCAGATTGCCATCGCGATCGAAGTCGCCGACCTTCATCCGGACAGCGCCACTCGCAAGCGCCGCTCCTCGACGCGAGTCCTGACTATTGTCGAACCCGAGGCCTATCTGGAGTGGTACCGCGCGGAACTGGCGGCCCAGGCCGAGGAGTTGAAACGCTCGCGCGACTCTGAAATAGCCTCCTCCACGCAGGTCAAAGCAATCAAAAACCAGGAAACCGACCCTAAACAAAAGTGAGAACCTCTATGAGACATTTCAATAGCCATGTCCGGTTCCTAATTATGGCGCTGGCCATGTCCGTCTTGCTGGTCGAGACGGTCCGTGCTCAGAAGGAAGCCGCGCCCGCTGCACCTGTCGCCGTTGCACCTGCTGAGGTCAAAGGCGTGGACGACATCCTGCTCACCGGCGAACGCCTGTTCAATGAAGAGCGACGCCAAATGGATGTCTCGCGCCGACTGACGGGCGTCTATCGCCGTTTCGCCTTGCTGCTGGACGATCTGCAATCCAACGAACTCAGCGAAGAAGGCGGAGCCGTGACGCTCGTCAAGACCGCGAAAGGCGTTGAAACCCTGCGCACCGGACGGTTGCCCGTGGCCACCGACCATTTGCGCAAGGCGCGCGGCGACCTCGGAAAAGCCCTGCCGCACGTTGATGGCGCCGACAAGGAAATCGTGGCCATCGTCGCGGACCTCAACAAGATCATCGAGGGAGCCAACTCCATTCTGGCCGACGACCGCCTGCTCAAGGAAATCCGCGAGATCATCAAGACCGAGGAATTCCTGCGCCGCCAGACGGCCGAGTGGGGCAAAAAACTCATCCTGAAACCCGAAGCCGGCACCCTCGACCAGGGCCGAGTTTCGCGCGCCCAGCAAGGCGTCATTGAGCGTTACGTCCAGTTTTTCGAGATGCTGACCACGGCGCGCAAGCAGGCGGTTGATCAGGAACTGGGCGCCCGTTTGGGCAAGACCGAGCAGGTTCTGGTCGAAGGTAAGCCGGACGCCAGACTGGCCGCGGCCATTGACCAAGTCACTCAGAACAAGGCGATTGGTGCGGTGGGTGCGCAGGATCAAGCCCTCGTCATCCTGCGGAAAGCGGAGAAAATTCTCTCGGAAGAAGTCACGTCCGACCTCGTGAGCGAACTGGCCCGCATCTTGGCCGCCGAAAAGGATCTCTACCAGGACACCAAGCAGGCGGAGCCTGCGGTGTTTCAGACCGAGAAATCGCAATTCGAAGCGCGCCAGATCGGGGTCGGCACGATGCTCGAAAACGCCATCAAGAATTTCGTCCCCAGCCTGGCCGAAAAGCTATTCCCACCCGCCACGCCGCCGGCAACTCCCACTCCGCTGACGACTTTCACGGTGCAGCCCGTTTCCACCGAACTCGCCACATCGCTCACCGACGCGACCAAAGCCGTGGCTGTCGCTGTCACCGAATTGAATGCCGGCAAACATGCTCCGGCAGTGGCTGCGGAACTTGCCGTCATCACAGCCCTCGAAAAAGCCCTCGCCCTAGCGAAAGTGGAACTTGGAACCGAAGTGCCCCCCGTCGAGATTGGTGAAATCACCCTGGCGAATGCTGGCGAAGGTGCTGGCGAAGGTGCTGGCGAAGGTGCTGGCGAAGGTACAGGCGAAGGTACAGGCGAAGGTACAGGCGAAGGACAAGGACAGGGACAAGGACAGGGACAAGGACAAGGACAAGGACAGGGACAAGGCAAAGGGAAAGGCGCAGCCAGAGGCAAGGGAATCCCGCCCAAGTTCGCGGGCGACCCGCCGGATCTCGCAGAAAGTTACGCCGATGGGAAAACGGAAATTGACGGACGAGGCGGGGATGTGAATCGCAAAGGTCACATGCTCGACTCGCTCTCGCGCCGCAATCGTTCGGCGGCCATCCAAAACTACATCCAGCAACTGCCTCCCGAATTCCGGCAACAAGTCGCTGAATACTTCGAAACACTCGCCGAATGAAACAGTATCCACTCACCAAAATCCTCGTCGCAATCTTGGCGGCTGTGGTTTTCATCGCCGCCCCCGTCCAGTCGGTCCGGGCGCAGAGCCAAGAAGCCGGCGAGCAAATCGTGGGCGTGGCGCGCCTAACCCCGGAAGTCCGTGCCGCGATTACCAAGGGCTTGGATTATCTCGCCAAGGAGGGTGTGCAGAAAGCCGATGGGAGCTGGGGCAGTGGACAGAATGACGTGGCGGAGACGTCGCTCGGTCTCATGGCTTTTATGCTGAAAGGCTATGTTCCGGGCCGCGGTGGTCGTTACGGCGTAGTCATGGAAAACGCCGTCACCTATCTCATCAACAAAGGCAAGAGCCAGCGGGGATTCTTGGGGACTCCCAATAATCACGCCGGCATGTATGAGCACGGTTTGGCTGTCCTTGCCCTGTCCGAAGCGTGGGGCCAAAGTAAGAATCCGGCCGTGGGTGTCGCCCTGCGCGCCGGCGTGGACATCATTCTCCGAGCCCAAAGCACCCTCGGTGGCTGGCGCTACTCGCCCGAGCCGTCGGACGCGGATCTTTCGATGACTGTCATGCAATTGGTGGCGCTCAATTCCGCACATGAGTCCGGTATCCAAGTTCCTACCGCCACCATTGAAAAGGCGGTCAAATACGTGATCTCCTGCCAGGAAGAGGGCAGTGGTGGGTTCCGCTATATGCCAGGGAGCGGCGAGGTTGGTTTCGCGCGCACCGCCGCCGGGGTGATGTCCCTCATTATGACGGGTCAACGCAACCACAAGTCTACCCAGCGCGGACTGGCTTTCCTGAAAGCCTACCCGAACAAGAAGTTTGAGAAAGGCTACCCTCGATTCCACTACGCTCACTACTATGCCATTCAGGCGATTTATCAGTCGGGCGAAACGGACTTTCAAAATTGGTATCCTAAAATCGCCACCACCGTTGTCTCCATGCAAGAGCAGGACGGGAGCTGGAGTGGGGAAGGCGGCAAAGCCTATGCCACAGGGGCCTCAATCCTCATTATCGGCGTGCCCTACCGCTTCCTGCCTATCTACCAGCGTTAGCGTTGCGCGCCAGGCGATTGCCTGTAGCACCGAATACGTACTAATGACCATCCCATTTACCATTCGATGTCTGTCAAAGCGCAAGTCCTAGCCAGCGGATCATTTCTGTTGCGGCACAATTTCCTGATGTTTCCTCGGCTCAAGCTGTTTCTGCTCGCCGCCTTGCTGGCTGGCTGCACCCTTTCCTCCGCTGCATCTGCGCCTGCTCCCCTAGGAACCGGGCGCATGCTCCAGCAACTCGAATCCGACGATTGGATTCTTCAGGCCGAGGCCCTGCATTACTTTGCGAAATACCGCGTCATGGACGGTGCCCGCGCCACCCGCGCCCTGCTGGCCAATGAAAAGGCCAGCCCGTGGATCCGCGGACGCGCCCTCGTGACCTTGTCCGCGCTCGAAAACAAAGTGGTCCCCGCCGAGTTCCAAAAATGGATGGAGCACGCCCGGCCAGAACTCCGGGCCGCCGCCGCCGAAGTGCTGGAAGTCGGGGGCGGCGACCAGGCCGCCGCATGGCTACAAACTCTCCTCAAGGACAAGGACGACAGCGTTCGTTATCAGGCTGCCGCGGCGCTCGCCCGGCGCTCGAAGGAAGCCGCCTGGGCGATGGTGGATTCGCTCACCGCCGAGGGGACTACCGGTCCGGCCCGCCTCGCCGCCCGCACGCTTGCGTGGACCGGCACCGATGCGGCCCTCCAGCGCCTCGGCGCACTCATGGCCAAGCCCGATCAGCTTTCGAAATGCCTCCAGGGCATTCGCGACATTCCATCCTCCAAACTCGTCCCACTCATTCTCACGGCCTCCACTCGCCTCCCGGAGGGTGAGGAGCGGTTACACGGCCTGATTCTGACCGACCTCCAGAATCGCGACAAAAAAGATCTGGTCACCGGGCTGGGCAAATTCATCGAGGCGGGCGGCGACCAGAACATTCGCACGGCGGCGCGGATCATCACTCTGCTCGTGCCGGCACCCGAATTGGGCGTGCTGCTGCGCACCGCCCTCACGAAGGCCACGGACACCAGAACCATCGAGGCGGGAATGATCGCCCTCGGA
Organism: Akkermansia muciniphila; assembly: GCA_945900775.1. GTDB lineage: Bacteria > Verrucomicrobiota > Verrucomicrobiia > Limisphaerales > SIAT01 > SIAT01. The sequence continues at coordinate 36,316 of CAMDJP010000008.1, forward strand.
ATTCCCGCCATCGAGCCGGTGCGGCACGTCGAGTATTTCACCCAGCAACTCGGGCACGCCGATCCGGCCATCCGCGCACTGGCCATCCGCTGCCTCGCGCACTGCGAGGGCTTGAATCTTTTCGAAATCCTCAAGCCCAAGATGGCCGATGAGAATGTCCCGGTGGTCAGTGCGGCGCTGGGCGCCCTTTTGCGCAGCCCGCCGGCGAACGCTCCCCGCGGGACGCTCGTCACCTACCTCAAGGCACCGCTCAGCAGCACTGACAACACCGTCCGCACCCTCGCGAACGACGTGCTCGCCCATGCTGGGAGTTCCGAGGACTACAAGCCGGCCCTGGCCACTCTCGCCAGCCTGCTCCGCGGAAGAGACGATGATCTACGCGCCTCCGCTGCCAAGGCCTTGGGACAACTGGCCCCGTCCGGGGAGATCGGGGACCTGGTCTCGATGCAGGGCTACCTGCCCAAATGGACAATCATTGGCACCTTCCTCAACGACGATAAGAACAGCGGATTTAAAGAGGTTTTTCCGCCGGAAAAGGCCATTGATTTCGACGCAAAATATCAATCCAAGTTCGTGTGGGCTGGCGTGCAGGGCGGAGTGGAGGGAAGCGACAGCAAGCCTATCGAGCGGGAGATTGCGTGGTCTAAAGTGAACGTGGATCAGGCCGATGGCCGCCTGCTCATGGCCGCGAATCTTCCTCCGCCCGGCTCGCTGTCCATCGGCTATGCGGTCTCCGATGTGACCGTGGACAAGGCGCGCGAGGTCATGCTCACCATCGATGGCGACGACGGTTTCCGGGTCTGGGTCAACGGCGCGGTGATCGGCGAACAAATGGCCGTGCCCGATCCCAAGACCCGGCGCACCGTAGCCACCATGCCCGGCGTGAAGGTGCAGCTCAAGCAGGGCTCCAACCGTTTCTTCGTCAAATCCTCCAACATCACCGGCCCATGGTGGGTGCGCATCCGGGTCGCGGATGCCGAAGGGAACCCCGTGGATTTTCGCGCCCCCAAGCCATGAGCGCGCGGGGTCATCTACTCGTTCTCCTCTCGGTTTTGTCAGGGACGCTCGCCGCCCTGGCGGAGCCGCCCCCCAAGGACCCGCGGTGGGAGCAGGCGCAGAAGGCTTACAACGAAGGTTTCTCCGACGAAGGGCACCGGCTTCTCAAAGCCCTCATCGCCGACCACCCCGGCGATGTCGATCTGGCCGCGGCCTGCTACGAGAAGATTTTTGACCAGGAATATCGGATCCTCCCAAAACATGTGCCGATCAAAACTCAGGGCCAGCCCATGCACAGTCACTGGCATGCCACCGCCCACTACACGGGGGTCAACTCCAATATGCAGATTCCGCCCGCTGTGGAACGCATCCTGGCGCTCGAGCGGCTCGGCGCGCTTTCAGCCCATACGGCTTTCCTCCGCACGGTCGGCGGCGCCTGCCTCGAGGGCGGCCTCAACCGGCGCGCCTATCTGGAACTGGGCCAGATGCTCACCCGCCTGAGAAGCGAAAACCCTCGCGACCCATTCTGGCTGATAATGGAAGCGCACGCGCTCAGCATCATGATGCGCCCCGAAGCCGGGAAGCTCCTCAATGAACTCCGGAAGCGTATCGATCTCGATCATACCGACGATGGCCTTCGCAGCGACTGGATGGTGGCCGACGCTCTTCTCTCACACGGCATGGCACAACCCGTCATGGCAAAGCCTGCCGTGCCGGAGGGAAGTCCGCTCCCTGCGCTGGCGCCTGTCAATCCCGACGATCCGGAGGATCCCTGGCGCAAGGTGTTGGATCGCTCCCCGAAAGATATTCCCGGCGAGGTGGACCGACTCATCGCGCTCGCCACGGCTTCCCGGGATTTATTGATGTGGGTGAATACGGATGGCGGCGGACTGCTTCCCACCCGCGCGCTTGATCTCCACCTGCTCAGCAAACCCTCCGCCGAACTCGAAGCGCTGCGCAAGCTGCAGGAAACACTCGTTTCCCCCGAAGCGCAGGCCGCCGCCCGCACCGAGGCGGACATCCTCAAATTGACCCGCCGCTACCCCTGGGCGCGCTCCGGTCAGGTGCTCCTGCTGAAAATCGCCAACGAGGCCCTCTGGAACGCGCGCTTCGAGTCTGCATGGCGCAGCTTTCACGAAGTGCTCCTCCACACCTCCGACCCCGCGCTCCGCGAAGCCGCGCAAGTCGGCACCTGGACCGCCCAAGGCCTTTCCGGCGGAGCGGCGGAAGTGCTCGCGCAACCCACCGCCTTTGAGCCCGCCAAGACCTACCCGTGGATGGGACGCCCGACCAAGGGTTCGGAAATTCGCGCCGCCCTGCAGGCCATGGTCCCGCCCGTGCCGACGGTCGTCGCTCCCGCGCTCAAGGATGTCCGCCCGCATGTCGTGCATCTCCCGCCGGTGTCTCCGTGGGTGATCAACGCCCACGCTGAGGGGGGCTATTCCATCGATCTCCAGGTGGCCGGCAAGACACTGCTCGCCACCGGGCGCAACCTCATCGCCGCCTACGATGCCGCCAAGCCCGGCACCCCGCTCTGGACTCACGCGCAGCAGTTCCCCAGTGAGAAGAATAATCGCTCACCTTTCCCCGGCTATTACCGCGGTCTCATCAAGGACGGGGCCATGATTACCCGCTTGGGCCAGCACGAGCTGCCGAACGGTCTGGCCGCTTTCAGCCTCGCCACCGGCGATCCATTGTGGACGTCGCTCAATGCCGTCGCGAACGGCTTCAGCGGGGAATATCTCAACCATGCCCACCCCATCCCGCTCGGCGATCCGGTCCAGGCCGACGGCAGACTGTTTTACCTGCAAACGACCGTAACCAGCGGACGGGCTGACGGTCGCCCCGTGTTCAGCCTCGTCTGCTTCGACCCCGCTACCGCACAGCCCAGTTGGGCGACCCCGATCATCGACTCCAAAGTGGACGTGGGGAACCTCCAGCACAACTCCTCATTCACCTACGGCAACGCCGTCACCGTCCATCGTGGCGCGGTTTACAGTTGCTCAAACGTCGGGCACATCGCCCGATCCGACGTGCGCGACGGTCGCGTCGAATGGGCTCACAAGTATGCATACCGCGGCGGCGACAATGGTGGGCGTGTCGGCAGCAGCCCCGTCATCGCCGGCAGTAATGTCATCTTCCTGCCCCGCAACGCGGAACGCCTCATCGCCCTCGACCAGCGCACCGGCGCTCTCGCATGGGAAAATGTCATGTTTCGCGCCTTCGAAGTGCTCGGCCTCTGGCAGGACACCCTCGTCGTGCGCGGGCCCAACCATCTCGCGGGGCTCGATGTCGCCACCGGGAACGCCCGCTGGCATCGGAGCCTGACCCAGCGCGCCTTCAACCGCGGCCAGCTCATCGCCGATTCCGTTTACCTCGGGCAGCCCGACGCCCTGCAGCGGCTCGACGCCCGCACCGGCGAGCTGATCGAAAGCCGGCCCTGGGCGCTCCAGCCCGAGCGCGCCCTCAGTTTTACCATCTCCGGCCAGGACCTCTACATCGCCACGGACCAGCCCCGCGAAGACCCCCGCCAAAAAGTGGGCCAGCCTCCCGGCCCGGAAGTGGCCTCGTCCGCGCAACCGCTCAAGCTGCCCCTCAAGCGTGCCTGGTCGCTCATGCGCCCGGGTGCCTCCCTCCTGCTCCCGCCCGCCGGAGTCAACCCCGGCACGGCCGTTCTCCTTGGCGACGGCATGATCGAGTGCCTCGAAGTCAACGAACGTGGTGGCACCCGCTGGCGTCGCTTCCTTGATCTCAAGACCAACCAGCTCCTCGTCCGCTTCATTGGCAAGAACGGAGAGATACTCATGCTCATGGAACAGGGCGAGTCCCCTGACAATCCCCCGCGTGCCCTCGGCATCGACACCAAGACCGGCGCGACCCTCTGGCAGACGACCGTCCCTCCCTGGCGCGACCCACCACCCTCCTTTTGTGGCACCGTGATGATCTTCGCCAGCCACGCCCACCACTTGGGCGGCGGGGCAATGGCCATCGACCTCACCACGGGAAAACAACTTTGGCGGCGCTACCTTCGCAGCTCCTCCCCTCCGGTAGCCAAAGGGGACGAATCTCGTTTGCTGCTTCTCGGCAACCTTTGGACGCCGAAACCCTCCCGTGTGACCCTCAACGCGCAGACCGGCCAGACCATCGCGGATTCCCCGGAAAAATCCGCATTACTACCCATGCTTTTCACCGTCCACGGCAACAGGGCCCCCGGCGTTTATCTCCTCCCTCCGGTGGGAGACCCAACGGTCTTCCAGCCACAGGCCGTCATTGCGGACCATGTCGGCGGGACTGGCGCTCCCTACTACCTCATCCGGCCCCGCGACGGCACTGACAAGACCCCCGAGGGCGTCTATCGCGCCGACGACCCATCCTACTTCTACAGAATCCCGAGCGCTGACGTCCTGTTCGATGGCGACTACGCCATCACCATGCAGGGCAAACTCGCGGTCACCGACCTCAAAGCCAAACGCCTCTTGCCGCTCCCTGCGACGGACGAAAAGGCGGCCATCAACCAACCGGGACTTCTCTGCCGCATCGGCCCCGATCGTTTGCTCAAAATCATCGGCAGAGGCGACGGGAAGAATCTCGTCTTCACCATTGATCTCCCGGGCGGGACAGTGACCGAGGGGGTCCTCGAAAATCCCGGTCAGGTCGAGGCATTCGCCAATGCGCACTACTTCAACCCCGACGCCAACCCCCATCATGTCCGGCCGTTTCTTCCGACTTTCGACCGCGTTTTCCTGACCTACGACAACACCACCGTCACCGCCTGGGTCGCGGCTCCCTAGCAGCATGAAACGTCCGATCCTGATTCTCACCGCCCTTTTCCTCGGAGCGCTCGTTGCGTCTGCGGCCCCGCCCGCCGACGACCCCCGCTGGGCAGCCGCGCTCGAGGCTTACGCGAAGGGCCAGCGTGAAGTGGGGCACCGTCTCCTCTCCGCCCTTGCCGCGCAGCATCCCGGCGATCTCGACCTGGCCGCGGCGTGCTACGAGAAAATTCTCAAGAACGTAAATCTCCCCTCCCCGAAAGCTCCAACGACCACCGACAACCCCTGGATTACCTTCGCCACGGAACGCCTGCTCGCCCTCGAACGCCTCGGCGCCCACTCTGCGAACACAGATCTCATCCGTTCCGCCGCCTCCGTCGAGAGTCGGCTCGCTGTCGCCAGGAGTCGTTTCCTTGATGCGTTCGAGACAATCTCCCGGCTGCGCGCCGAAAATGACCATGACCTTTTCTGGCGCATGACGGAGGTCATCATCCTCCGCAGTATGGGGCTGCCCGAAGCCGACGCACTAATCGCCGAACTCAAGCAGGACTACGATCCCGACCATTCCGACCCCGACAAGCGCGCCCAGTGGGAATGGATCGCCGCGGAAATCACCACGCCTCACAGTCCTCCACTAGTCGCCCGTCCGGCGTGGACTCGGCAGCTCGTGCGCCTGCCCGTCGCCAAACCTGCTCCTCCCGAAGGCAGTCCGATCAGCCTGCTTTCACCCGACGATCCTGATGACCGCTGGCGCGTCGTCACCGATCCCTCTCCAAGAGGAGGTGCCGGCGCCGTGGATCGCTTCCTCGGCTACACCTACGCCCTCGCCGAGGGCGTGCCGTGGCGTGCCGGTCCCGGTTTGCTCGATTCCAACCGGGCGCTCAACCTGCACCTGCTCAGCAAACCTGCCGCCGAACTCGAAGCCCTGCGCCAAGAGCAGGAAGCGCAATTCGTCCGTGAAGCACAGACCGCAGCCCGCACCGAGACGGGCGTCCTAAAAGTAACCCGGCGCTACCCGTGGTCGCGATCGGCCCAGACGCTCCTGCTGAAGTTCGCCAGCGAGGCACTCTGGGACGGCCGCTTCGAATCCGCCTGGCGCAGCTTTCACGATGTGCTCCTCTACGCCTCTGATCCCGCGCTCCGCGAGGCCGCCCAGATCGGCATTTGGACTGCCCGCGCCCTCTCCGGCGGAGCGGCGGAAGTGCTCGCGCAACCCGCCGCCTTCGAGCCCGGCAAGACCTACCCGTGGATGGGGCGGCCGACCAAAGGCGCAGAAATTCGCGCCGCGCTCCAGGCCACACTTCGGTCCGTGCCGCCGGTCGCAGCGCCGTCGCTCAGCGCTGTTCGCCCGCATGTCCTGAACCTTCCGCCGGTGGCTCCGTGGCCGTCGGGTGAGTCTTCGGCGGGCTTTGGCGTCGATCTCCAAGTGGCCGGCAACAGAGTCGTGGCCAGCGCGCGCAATGTTATCGCCGCCTACGACGTCGCCAAACCCGGCGCCCCGTTGTGGGTCCATTTACGGCACCGCGCCGCCGCCAACCCCCAGAACTACTGGTCAGGCTACTACCGCTGCCTCATCGAGGACGGCACGCTTTTCTCACGCTGGAGCGTGACCGAACTGCCCAGCGGTCTGGCCGCCTTTGATCTCGCCAGCGGCGATCCGCTTTGGACTGCTCTAAGTGAAAACCCGTGGAACGATCGTCGCGGAGTGCAGACTCCGGGTTCCAACGCTCGAAAAAGGCAGCCGCTGCGTTTCTCGGTGCCCATGGGCGACCCGGTTCGAGCGGATGGCCTTCTCTTTTACCTGCAATGGGATTCCGCGCATGATCTCCACGCCAAACAAGGCACACACCTGAACCTCGTTTGTTTCGACCCGGGCACCGGTCAACCTCGCTGGACGACCTCGCTCACCGATCACCGATTTGCGGGAGATTTCCGCGGGCCCACCACCGCCATCTACGGCAACTCCGTCACGGTCCATCGCGGAGCGGTTTACAGTTGCAACAACTCCGGCCAGATCTTCCGCTCCGACGTGCGTGACGGCCGCATCGAATGGGCCCATAACTATCGCCGCCACCCCACGAGCGCGGAGTTTCTCGGCAGCGCCCCCATCGTCGCCGGCAGCAGTGTCATCTTTCTGCCCCGCGATTCGGGAGTCGCCGTCGCGCTTGATCAGCGCACCGGCTTTCTCGTCTGGGAAAATCCCTTGATCCGCGGCGCCGAGGCCCTCGGCATTTGGCAGAACACCCTCGTGGTACGCGGTGTCGCCATTCTCGCTGGGCTTGATCTCGCGACGGGCAAGACTCGCTGGTCCCGGAATCTGACGGGGCGCACCCTCGACCGCTCCCAGCTCATCGCGGACTCCATCTACCTCGGCGGAGGCGATGCCCTCGTGCGGTTCGACGCCCGCACCGGCGAACTGCTCGAAAGCCGCCCTTGGGCGCTCCAATCGGAACGGGCCCTCACTTTCACTTTCTCCGGTCAGGATCTTTACATCGTAACGGACCGGCCCGCCGACGACCCTCGCCAAAAAGTGGGCCAGCCCCTCGGACCAGAACTGGCCTCGGCTGCAGCCCCGCTCAAGCTGCCCATGCAGCGTGCGTGGTCGCTCTCGCGTCCCGACGCCACTTTCGCGCTGCCGCCCGCGGGCGTCAGCGCTGGCAGCGCCTACGTCTTCAGCGACGGTCTCATCGAGTGCCTCGATGTGAACCAGCGCGGCACCATCCGCTGGCGCCGCTTCCTCAATCTCACCAGCCCCACTTTGTTCTTCGCCGGCGACACGCTCATCCTGCGCGAAAGAGAAGTCCAACATCTCCCGTCCGCCCGCGTGCTCGCCCTCGATTCCAAGACCGGAGTGACGCTCTGGGAAGCGCCCGTGCCCATCAACCACCAGCACGCTTTCCACTTCGGCAGCCGCATACTTTTCCACGACGGACGCGAAAAATTCGTCGCCCTCGACCTCGCCAGCGGTCAGCGGGCCTGGCAAACCACGCTGGTCACGGCGAATACCCAGAATCCGCACTGGGACGGCACGCGCCTGCATCTTTTCCGCGCTCCCGCCACGGGCAATCTCGAGCACTTTACCCTCGACCCTGCCACGGGCGACACGGTCGCGCATCGAGAGGTTGACGCGAAGCCGCCAGGTGAACCTGCCACAGCCATTCGCCAGCTTGAAGACGGCACCTACGAAATCCGTTTCGCACCCACCTCGGCCCGGCATTTTCGCGTGACCACGCTCTCCAGCTCCGGCGGTGTGGGTGACTATGCTTCTGCTGCGGAGTTTTATCTGCTCGGCCCAGATGGTCAGCGCCTGCCGCGCGACCGGTGGATCGCGACCGGCGATCACGAACCCAACGCCGGCAACAGAGCGCAGCCCCGAAATGCTATTGATGGAAATCCGAATTCATGGTGGCACTCCCAGTGGATGAGTGGCCAGACGCCGCACCCGCACTACTTCATCATCGACCTCGGCGTCGCCCAGACCATTAGCGGTTTTCAATACCTGCCGGCGAAGATTATCAACAACAACGGGCTGATCGCCGATTACGAACTCCACGTGAGCCAGAACAACAAGGCATGGGGCGCGCCGGTATCGAAGGGATGTTTTTCCGAGAACGTCAGGGTCAGGACTTCCGAGATTGCGACTTCCGTCCCCGCCTTCTTCGAGGTGCGCCGCCAGTTGCGAGGGGGACTCCAGTCCATCTATCGCTACGACCTCGCGGGCAAGGGCAGCCTCGTGAACGAAATCGGCAGCATCCTGCGCGTAGCCGAGCCTTACAGTCTCATTGGCGGCCGCCAAAAAATCGACAGCCCGGATATGCTGACCTTCCGTCGCGCCGACGACCCTTCCTACGTTTTCCCGTTCCCGCTCCCGAACGACCGGGTAGGCCACCTCCAATTCGACGGCGACTACGCCATTACCCAGCAGGGCAAACTCGAAATCATCGACTTGAAATCGAAACGCCAACTGCCACTCCCCACCGACGAAAAAGCGCTCATCCACCAGGCGGGATTCCTTTGTCGCATCGGCCCCGATCGTTTACTCAAAATCGTCAACCGCGACGGGAAGCATTTCGCCGTCACCATCGACCTCAAGAGCGGGACAGTCACCGAGGGCATTCTCGAGAATCAGGGCGAGCCAATCACCATGAGCCGCTTTCTCCAGCCCGGCGGCAAATCCCGCTATCTCACCTTCGACCGCACCTTCCTCTCCTACGACAACACCACGCTCACCGCTTGGGTCACCGCGCCATAGAGTTGGAGAGAAACACAACAATTGGAAAATTGTTGAACCCGGTAATGAATCCGCTCTAGGGGCGTCCCCGCCAGCGCGCCCGACGGCACGGCTCGCAAGACCGCCCTAGCGGAGTTGGCCGCGATGCAGCCACGACCCTCGCAGGCGAGCCAAGTCGAGCAGGTACCCGAGAAGAGTCTCGCCTACAAATTGGCTAAGAAATGGTTCTTCCGCGACTTCGGCCCGTACGACCGGCTGAAGAACTGATAGGAATTTGCTTTCTGGACGCTCTGCGGCTTAGACGCGGGATTGCGGCGCAAGCCGTCCGGTTCAGGGTCTCTTCGCATCGAGAACGGTCTGCTTGATCTCCGCGATCTTCCGCACCGACAACCAGCCGCGCAACAGGTAGCCGCTGCTCTTCAGGTTCTCATCGGTTAGGGCGGACGCTGGTGTCCTCCCCTGGACGGTACCCGCCAAGCAATGGCTTGGCAGCGTCTGACAGTCGCTCCTCGAAATTTAGCGGCAATTGGCCTTCAACTGGTTCGTGATGGCTGCTCGCTCATGCGCAACTGTTGCATTTTTGGAAAGAACAATCGTACCAATAAAGCCGTAAGTATTTAATTTAGACATGAATACAGCTGTCGAGATTTGAGCCGACGACCGACGGTTTACAAACCAATCGCGCTGCATTTTTTATAAGACCCACCTGCGAAGTGTGAGCTCGTTCCTTGCAGTCAACCCAGGCCCATTTTCGATGTCCTCAAAACGTCCATTTCTAGCTCTGGCGAAGACCTTTCCCCTTGCATCAGGGCGTCATCCCGCTTGACCGCCTCGCGCTGGATTGCGAAGGTTTAAGGATCATGAAAGCTATTCTGTTGCTCGTCGCCCTCGTCTTTACATTCGCTGCCCAAGCCCAGACCGCTCACTCGTGGAAGAAACTCCAGCTCAGTACCGAATTCTGGAGCGAAGGCGCGCACATCGGCGACTTCAACAAAGACGGCAAGATGGACGTGGCCAGCGGCCCGTACTGGTACGCTGGGCCGGACTTCAAGGCGAAGTACGAGATTTACCCCGCGACGAAACGCTCCAAGAGCACCAAGAACGGCCAGCCCGTGGAGTTCGCCGGTTTCAAGGGCGCGCTCGGCAGCGAGAACGATTACTCCGACAACTTCATCTCCTACACGCACGACTTCAACAACGACGGCTGGACCGACTACCTCGTCAACAGTTTCCCGGGCAAGGAGACTTTCTGGTACGAGAACCCGCAGAACAAGACCGGCCACTGGAAACGTCACGTCGCCGCCGATGTCACCGACAACGAATCGCCCATGTTCGCCGACATCACCGGTGACGGAAAGCCCGAGCTCATCTTCCACACCGGCGGGCACCTCGGCTACGCCACGCCTGACCCGAAGGCCCCGACTGCTAAATGGACCTTCCACAAAATCTCTGCCAAAGGCCCCTGGCAACGGTTCACCCACGGCATCGGCATCGGCGATGTGAACGGTGACGGCAAGTCCGATTTCCTGATGAAAGAAGGTTGGTGGGAACAGCCCGCCTCCCTCACCGACACGCTCGAGTGGATTTTCCATCCCACACCCTTTGGCGCCGGTGGCGCGCAGATGTACACGTACGACGTCAACGCCGACGGTCGCCCCGACGTCATCACCAGCCTCGTCGCCCACGGCTACGGCCTCGCATGGTTTGAGCAACTCGCCGAGAAAGATGAAAAAGGGCATCCCAAGTTCAAACAGCACACCATCACGGGCAGCAAGCCCGAGGAGAACAAGTACGGTGTTAAATTCTCACAAATCCACGCCATCGACCTCGTGGACATGGACGGCGACGGTCTCAAAGACATCGTCACTGGCAAACGTTTCTGGGCCCACGGCCCCACCGGCGATGCCGAGCCCAACGCGGCCGCCGTCGTCTATTGGTTTCGCCTCACCCGCACCGCCGGCAAAGGCGTGGACTGGGTCCCGCAACGGATTGATGATGACTCCGGCATCGGCACCCAAGTGCTCGCCGCTGACGTCAACGGCGACAAACTTCCCGACGTCATCGTCGGCAACAAGAAGGGCACCTTCGTCCACATCCACGTCCTCGGCAAAGCCGACTAAGCCTTGCGGTGGGCGTTCTTGGCTCAGCGCAGTTGAGCTTGCTGTGCAGTCGCTGTGGAAGTGGGGCACGTCTGTGATTCACCACTTGACCCCGTAACGGTGAACCCGCCAAATGCTGCGGATGTCGGTGTTGCACGTATTCAGATTTGTCGGGTTGCTTTTGGTGTCCCTAACGACTCTAGCGGTTACGGCTGCCGAGGCATCTAAGGAGTTTCTGCCCGTTGGTCCGGCTCTATCTCGCCAGTACCTGACTGCGGCCGAGCGCACGCCCATCGTGAAAGCGCTTCTTGCACACGCCGAGGACGCCGCCGACCACAACTTGCGGCTGATGTATTGGTTCGCTGCTGAACCCATCGTTGCCGCTGCGCCGGCCAAAGTTCCGTTGCTGTTGGCCAAAACGAAAATCCCACTCCTGCGCGAATACATCACCCGCGGCATGACCGCCGGCATGAAATGAAACGTTGTTGCCTGACCCTCCTTTTGCTCCTGCTCGCTGCAAGCGCGATGCTCCCGTGCGTTGCCGAGGAACCGGACACGCTGGCCCCGCTGGTGCAGCTGCTCGCGGCATCTGATGACGTGCAGCTCCACCTCGACGTCCTCAAGGGAATGAGTGAGGGGCTGAAAGGTCGGCGTGGTGTGAAGCCGCCGGGAGGTTGGGAGGTGCTCGCCGCCAAGCTCGCCAAAAGTCCGCACGCGCAGGTGCGCGAATTGGCGCAGCAGCTTTCGGTGACGTTCGGCAGCCAGACGGCGCTCGCTGCGCAACGCACGCAACTAGCGAACGCGAAGGCACCGGTGGCCGAGCGGTTGGCGGCATTGGAATCCCTTGTCGCAGCGAAGGACACGGGCCTGGCGCCGTTGTTGCCGGGATTATTGAACGACACGGCGCTGCGCGGCGTCGCGTTGAGGGCGATGGCGTCGTTCGATGACGTGAAGTTCCCACCGGCCATCCTCGCCGCTTATCCGAAACTGAACGCGGCCGAACGTAAGGATGGCCTGGCTACGCTGGTGGCGCGGCCGTCCAGTGCGAAGGAACTCCTCACGGCAATCGCCGCGGGCAAGGTGCAGGTGAAGGACCTTTCGGCTGACCTCGTGCGGTCGCTGCGCGCATTGAAGCAACCGGAGTTGGTCAAGCAGGTGGAGCAGTTCTTCGGCGTATCGCGCGTGAGCGACGCCGATAAGCAGAAGGAGATTGCGCAGTTCAAGGAGATGCTGGCGGTATTGCCGAAACGAGCTGATAACCTGTCGAATGGCCGCGTGCTTTACACCAAGACGTGCGGCCAGTGTCACGTGCTTTTTGGCGAGGGCGGCAAGGTGGGACCGGACATCACCGGCTCGAACCGCGCGGACTTGGATTATCTGCTCCTGAACATCCTCGATCCAAACGCGGAGATTGCGGCGGATTACCGGCCGTGGGAGCTGGAGACGAAGGACGACCGCAGCATCCTCGGTCTGCTAGTGCGGCAGGACGCGCAGGTGGTGATGCTCCAGACGCCGACGGAAATCGTAACGGTGACGCGTGCGGAGATTAAATCGCTGCGCCAATCGCAGCTCTCGATGATGCCTGAAGGATTAATCGCCGCGTTGAGCCCTGTGGAGGTGCGCGACCTGATCGCCTACCTCCGCAGTCCTAAGCAGGTGCCGCTGTCGAAGTGACCAACTAGGCGAGCTTGGTAGCGAGCCACTGCTCCAGTTTAATGGAGTCAGCGGTGAAAAGGCGGATGCCCTCGGCAAGTTTCTCTGTGGCCATCGCGTCCTCGTTGTGCAGCCAGCGGAACGCTTTTTCGTCTAGGCTGATTTTCTCCAGCGTGGCGACCGCGGCAGCGGCAGGGCTGAGCTTGCGCGGGACATGGCCGGTGTTCTTCTGTAAATCCTCGAGTAGTTGCGGGCTGATGGTGAGCAGGTCACAACCGGCGAGTTCGGCGATCTCGCCCGTGTTGCGGAAGCTTGCGCCCATCACCTCGGTCGCGTGGCCGAACTTCTTGTAGTAGTTGTAAATCTTCGTGACGGAGAGCACGCCGAGATCCTCGGCTGGAGCGAACTCAGCCTTGCCAGTGCTCTTCTTGTGCCAGTCGAGGATGCGGCCGACGAAAGGTGAGATGAGCTGCACACCAGCCTCGGCACAGGCGACAGCCTGGGCGAAGGAAAAGAGAAGCGTGAGGTTGCAACGGATGTTATCTTTCTTCAGTTGCTCGGCAGCGCGCACACCTTCCCACGTGGCGGCGAGCTTGATGAGGATGCGCTCTCGCAAAATACCAGTGGCTTCGTAGCGGGCGATGAGGGACTTGGCCTTAACGACGGAGGCGACGGTGTCGAAGGAGAGGCGGGCGTCTACCTCGGTGGATACACGGTTGGGGACAATCTTCAGAATCTCGAGGCCGAAGGCGACGCTGAGTTTATCCATCGCTACAGCGATGGTTTGGCCAGAGGACTTGGACTCCTGTTGAGCGTCGGCCAGCGTCTTCTCGACCAGCGCGGTGTACTCGGGCATCTGCGCGGCCTTCAACAGCAGGCTGGGATTTGTGGTGGCGTCGCGCGGTTGGTATTTGCGGATACTCGCGAAATCACCAGTGTCGGCGACGATGACGGAGTGCTGCTTAAGCTGATCGAGGAGCGAATTCATAAGAGGACCTTCAATTTAATTTGGGAATCATGATTTGACCAGATTGCGAAAGAGCAGACAAGCCTTCGCGATGCGAATCTTTTCATGACAAACCGTTGGAGCTTTGCCGCGGTCGAGTTAAGTTCTCGATGGCCGGCGCACGCCGGCTAACCATGATCCGTCAGCAAGTCTTTACGACGGCGGGGGAACTATGCCCGCCCGAGCCGCCTCACGCCTCACAGCTTGCGGTGCTGCACAGCATCTATCCGCTCGCGGCGGCGCTCGCAGCGGTCGGCATGCCGCGGCTGTCGTGTCGGGCGAACGCTGCTCTTTTCCTGGAACGCTACGCTGAGCGCGTCTGCCCAGTAGAGCTTGCGGTAGTTCAGCAGGCATTCACGCACGCGGCGAGCGGCCATTCGCGTGAGTTGATCGCGCTCGACCAATCGTTGCCGAAGCTGGCGGAACTTCGGGAACTGGCTGGGGCGAGCGCGCTGGCTGGGCGGCTGCAAAGCGAGCATCTGCGTCCGCTGCGCGATGAACGTCTAATGCAGCGGTACTGGGAAGCGGTGGAAGGTGGCGCGGTGAGTGGTCACCATTGGGTCGTGTTTGGCATGACGCTCGCGCTCTACTCGGTGCCGCTGCGGCAGGGGCTGCTCGGATTTGGACGCGAGACACTGGCGGGACTATCGATTGCAGCCGGTAAACAGCTTGTGTTGCCGGAAACCGATTTGGCTGAGCCGCTGGCTTCGGCAACGGAGCGACTGCCGAGCGTGGTCGAGGGAGTCTTGAGTGGTGGCGGTTGGTCGGGCTTAGCGACGAGCCTCAGAACAGGCCGTTGAAGAGGATGCCGATGACGCTGAGCGGGCCTTGGTCCTCTAGTCCCTCGGTGGCCTTGTCCAGCTTCTGCAAGGTCATCTTCGCGTTCTTGAAGAGGCTGTCGTCGTTGATGAGTTTGCCGATGGAGCCTTGGCCCTGATTTATTTTCTGGAGAATCTCGCGGAGGTTGGTCATCGCCTGCGTGGTCTCCTTGTAGAGCGCCTCGTCCTTGGTGAGCTTGCCGAGAGTGCCTTTGCCTTCGTTGATGTCGCTGACAACTTTCTTGACCTCTCCAAGTGTCTCCTTAGCCGTGCCAAGTGTCTCCTTCATCGTGCCGATGGCGCTGCGGGCGTCGGTGAGCATCGACTTGGCTTCGCTGAAGGTGTTTTTGGTTTCTGGAACGAGGGTGGCCAAGTCCTTCGCGGCCGTCTGAAACTCCTTCGAGCTGGCGAGCAGGGAATTGTGGAGGGCGTCATCGCCGATGAGCTTGCCGAAGGTGCCTTTGCCATCGACGACGTCCTGCGAGATGCGCTGGAGGTTGGCGAAGATGATGGCGAAGCGGGGATTGTTGTGCTTCAAGAAATCGGTCATCGGGCCGAGAACGTTCTGGATGCTGTCGCCGCTGAAGGTCTTGGTGAGGTTCTCGACTCCACCGGCGACGCTATCGAGTTTGGAGATGAGAGAGGAGAGGTCGGCTGTCTCGGTGGTCTTGAGCACATCGTCGTGCTTTAAGTGCGTGCGGTCGCCGCCGAGGGCGAGGGAGACGAAGTTCTGGCCCATCATGCCCGTGAATTTGACTGTTGCGACGCTGTCGGTACGGATTTTGTTCTCACGCGTCAGCCGCATCGAGACGCGGACCTTGCTCTCGTGGAAGCCGATCTTCTCGACGCGGCCGACCTGCACGCCGGCCATCTTCACGGGATCGCCGACCTTGAGTTCCTGCACATTGAGGAAGTCGCCGTGCAGCGTGTAGCCGGGCTTGAAGAGGCCGATGCCGGAGAGTTCCAGCACGAGCACGGCTGCGAAGGCCACCAGCACGAAATAGATGCCGAGGCGGGTCTCGAGGGTATTTTTCATAAAATCACTCCATTAGACGGGTTTGAAGTTCGCGTTCAGGAATTCTTGGATGACCGAGTTCGGGGTCGCGCGGACCTCGTCGGCCGAACCGACGCAGAGGATGCGGCCGTTGTGGATGATTGCGATACGGTCGGCAATCCCGAAGGCGAGGTCACGATCGTGCGAGACGACAATCGAGGTGGCGTGGATGCGTCGGCGCATATTCACAATCTCCTGGCCAATGGTCACGGCCATCAATGGGTCCAGTTCGCTCGTTGGCTCGTCGTACAGGATTAGCTCCGGCTCCATCACCAGCGCGCGGGCGATGGAAGCGCGCTTCTTCATGCCACCGGAGAGCTCGTTGGGCATCCGATCCTTCGCCCCTTTGAGGCCGACGAGGTCGAGCTTCGCTGCGACAATGGCCTCGATTTCCGGTGCCGGTTTCAACCGGTGCTCCGATAAATACAATCCGACATTCTCGCCGACGGTCAATGAGTTGAGCAGCGCGCCGGACTGGAAGACCATCGCCATCCGATGCCGGTCCATCAGGCCGGGCGTTGCGATGGGCTCGCCGCCGATGAGGACCTCGCCCGCGTCGGGGGTCTCCAACCCGATAAGGTGCTTGAGCAGGACGCTCTTGCCGCTGCCGCTTGGGCCCATGATAACGAAGATTTCGCCCGGTTCCACCCGCAGGTCTACGCCATGGAGGACCTCCTCACCGCTGAAGCTCTTGCGCAACCCACGTACTTCCACGCGGCCGCCGTGGCCGGAGTTGTGGTTCGAGGCGTTCATCAGAGATGAATCATCATCCGAGTGAGAAAGTAGTCGAGGATTAGAATCAGCACGATTGAATTAACGACGGCCTTGGTCACCGACCGGCCGATGCCGCGCGGGCCGCCGATGGTCTGGAGGCCCTGGTGACACGAGACGATGCCGATGGCCAGGGCGAAGGCGAAGCTCTTGAGCAGGCCGTTGGCGAGGTCGCCTAGTTGGACGAGACTCTCGAGGTTGCTGAAGTAGGTCTGGTACGGAACGCTGATTAGGTCGTTGTTGGCTGCGACCACCGCGCCGCCGAGCCAACCGATGAGGATGGCGAAGATTACGAGCGTGGGCAGCGCAATGCAGATGGCCACTATCCGGGGCAGTACGAGATAATTTATCGGGCTGATATTCATCGTGCGCAGCGCATCGATTTCCTGATAGACCGTCATCGAGCCGATTTCTGCCGCCATTGCGGAGCCGATGCGCCCCGCGATTAGTATGGCCATCATCACGGGGCCGAGCTCTTTGCACATCGAGAGGCCGACCATCCCGCCTAGCACATTGCCGAGACCTCGCTCGACCAGCAACGGGCCGGTCTGCAGCGCCAGCACGCCACCGATGAAGAGTGATAAGACACAGGCCATGAAGAGACTGGCGTTGCCAATTTCGAAGAGCTGTTCGAGTACCTTGCGCCGGTGTATCCACAGGAGCGGCAGCGCCTGGAGCGTACGCCAGAACAGCAGAATGGCTTGGCCGATGTCGTGGAACATACTGTGCTAGGGATTTGCGGGCTTCGTCTCCGCGCCGAACGGGATGAAAAACAGCCGCCAGCGAGAACTCTCCTTGGTCTGTTGATACTGTAGCAGGCCGAAGAGGAGCGAGCAATTTTTGGATTCCGGCGTTTCGTCCTGCCGGTAGAGATTCCAGAGGAACGACTGGCTCGTTGCGCCGGTCTTCCCGTTCTTTTCTGTGCGCCAGATGGACCAGAGCGGCGACCAGTTTCGCTCGACGGCCGTGTTACCAAGCAGCAGCGGTTCGAACGGAGCGATGATCTGCGTGCGCTCGCTGCCGTCCAGCTCGCGGCGATGCGTGAAGAGCGGCCAGAGGGCGTGCCGTTCACGCGTGGCACCGGTGGCGGTGTTCCGCTCGTGAGTGTCTTGGTAGAGGAAAAGGAGGTAACGGCGATTTTCGCGCTCGAGCGGTGGGGCCTGAACGCTCGAGCTGCGGTAGAGCGGCCAGAGCAGGAACTCGTTGGTCTGGCTTGCGGTGTGAGTCTTGCCGTAGAACGGCCAGAAGCGTGCGCCGTTCTTGTTCTCGCTACTGGTCGAGACGATGAACGGCCACGGTGCACCGTACTCCACGGATTTCTTCTCGTGATCGTTGATGCGGTAGAAGAACGGCCAGAGGACGCTCTGATACTCGCGCAGGGCGGAGCGTTGTGTGATGAAGAGCGGCAGCAACGCGTGCTGCGTCTGCGCGTTAGTCGTGCCGATGCCGAGACGGTTGTGGTGGTAGAGCGGCCAGAGCGCGAAGGACTTCTCGTGCCCGCCGATGATCGTCTCGTCACCGAACCCATCTTTACGCGTCGTCACATCTTTCTTCTCGTGGCCGATCAGCGGCCAGAATTGCCAGCCGTCGAGCTTTTCGCCGTGGCGCAGATGGAAGAAAGGGAAGAGGTAATTCTCGGTCACGACGTCCCGCTTGCGGGTCTTCCCGTAGAGCGGGAAGAGGAGGAACTCGATTTCATCCCGGAGCAGGCGGTTCTTAATCTGGCCGTAGATGGGGAAGAAGGCCGTGTAATTCTCCTCTGGGTTCGGCGAGCGCTGCCTCCAGTAGAAGGGGAAAATCGTGACGCGATCGGCAGTAGTGCCGTCCTGCCGGCCACTGCCGCCAAAGCTGATGAGCTGGAAAAGTTGCCAGCGCGATTCCTTACCGGTGCGGTTGTAGGAGAGCAGCGGGTAGAGGAAGTCGTACTCCTCGAAGTCTGTGTCGTACTCGGTGTGCCACGAGAGCAGCGGCGGGATGGCCCACTGCGCGTGCGTGCCACTTCGTTCGCTGCCCCAGAACGGTCCGAGCGCCTCGGTGCGTTCGCCCTCGCGTAACGTGAGCCGGTACTCGTGATAGAGCGGACCGGAGGCAGCCGCGCTTGCCATCAGTGTGGCGGATAGCGCGAAAACGATTATGGCAATGCGTGATAACATCCTTAAAACAGTGGAACGACTCGGCACAAGTTACACCATGCCCGCGGTGCGGCTAGTCGGGCAGAACAACTTGGCTGCCGATACCTTTAACCCTCCAACCCGACTGCGTCAATAAAGTCAGCACAGCTGGCAGGAAGGTGAGGCCTGCCAGCATGCAGGTCGCCGTGCCCACGGCCATGATGAAGCCGAGGCTGGCGATGCCCTGATGCTGCGCCAGCATCAGGCTGCCGAAGCCGGTCGCCGTGGTCAGCGCCGAGACGAGCACCGCTTTGCCGGTGCTCTTGGCGAGAATGCCCGGATTCTGCTCCTCCGTGAAACGGTTGAGGATGTGGATACCGTTCGTCACGCCGACGCCGATCACCAGTGGCAGCGTCATGATGTTCGCCGGGTTGAACATCACTCCGCATGCGCCCATCACACCAATCATCCACGCTGTACCGAGTACCACCGGCAGTAGCGATAGGATTACGCACGAGATGTTTCGAAAATGGATGAAGGCGAGCACCGCGATGGCGCCGAGCGCGTACCACGCGGCTTTGATGTAACTGGTCTTGAGCAGCTCGGTGTACTCGTAGAGCTGCACCGGCGTACCGGTGGCGTTCGGCGCGACCTTCCGCACCTGCTCCACGAACTCCTGCTGCGGCCCGCGCTGCCACACGTCGCCTTTCGGATAGACCTGCAGCAGGTGACGGCCCGTGCGGCCGATGAACCGTTCGCGCAGCGCGGCTGGGAATTCCTCCGGTCGGAGCCCGCCGCGGTCGTGTTGATCACGCAGCGAAGCGAAGGTAGCCTGTATATCTTCCAACAGCGCGCGCTGGAAGTCGGCAATCTGCGTCGCGGCCACGCGCCGATTCTCAAGCATCGGGACGCGCAGACGATCGATAGTTCCCGAGAGTGATTCGAGTTCCTTGAGCAGCGCTTTGTCGCCCGCCTTTTTCACCTCGGAAATCGCCGCGCCCAAGTAGCCCTGAAAGGCGTAGAGCGTCCGGCTCAACTCCTCCACGTCCACAGGCGCGCGGTCCACCGGCGCGAAGCGGATCGCCCCCGCGGCGGCTTTGATTTCGTGAATCACGCCGAGCTTGCGGCCGGGATTCTCGGCGAGGAATTCCGTGAGCGACTTCACATCCGCCACCGCTGGTAGCTTATTAAGCTTCTCTTCCAGTAGGAAAGCTTGCTGCGGCGTGTCCGCGACCACGGCGGCGAAGAGCACCGAGTTTGTGGCGGACTGGATTAACTGCCGCTCCGTCTGCACCGCCGGGAGATTGGCCGACTGCATATTGAGTAGGTTGTAATCGAAGTGGACCTTCGAGAATTGCGACGCGGACAGGGCGCAGAGCGCGACTGTGAGGCCTAGGACCGTCCACGGGCGGTCGAGCCAGTAGCGCTCGAGGCGCGCGCGCCCATTTGTGTCCACCGGGGGATGCGGCATGGCGTGGTCCAGCGCGTTCTGTCGGCCACGCAGCAGTAGCGCCGGCAACGCGGTCATCATCGGGACGAGACAGATGAGCAGGCCGCCGCCGGTAATGATACCCATCTCTTGGATGCCCCGGAAATCGGTCAGCGTCATCGCGAGGAAGGCGCCGGCGGTGGTGAAGCAGCCGGTGAAGATACCCAGCCCTGTATTCGCCATCGCCAGTTCCAAGGACTCGCGCTCGCTTTTGCCGTTGCGCAACTCCTCTTCATAGCGCGTTACGAGGTGGACACCGAAATCAATCGCTAGCCCGATGAGGATCGGCGCGAAGGTGATGGTGAGTAGATTCAAATGGCCAACGACCAGTGTCGTGAAGCCCATCGTGTAGGCGAGACCGAGGATGAGGCTGAACACAGCCTTCAACGGGCGGCCGGTCTCGTGATAGCCATAGATAAAAATGAGCGCGGTGAGCAGGAGCGAGACGACGGTGGCAAGGGCGGTGTCCACCTGCACCTGCGCCATCTCGTCCATCTCCAGCACGGGCTCGCCCGTCACGCCCACGCTCACGCCCGGCACCTCGTGCTTCGTGATCGCGACGAGTTCGCGCAGTCGTCGGACAGCCGCTTCGTTGAGCTCCGGTTTCGTTGCCAACGCGGCTACCAGATAGATTCGTCCGCTCGCGAAGGTTATGTGCAGCTCCTGTTCCGCTTCGGGATTGCCAATCAGCGCGGCGAAGCCCGGCGGCGGCGGTGGTCCGGTCCGTTCGATGGCGTCCGCTGCTTGGCCGATGATTTTCTGCAGCGCAGGCAGGGCTTTGACAAGCTGGTGGTTTTGCTCATCGGTGTTCTTTCCGGCGGTGCGAAACTGCGAGTTCACCTGCTGCAGCAGCGAGTTCAGGTTCGTGACCGAGGCGAAAGTCTCGATGAACGGTGCGTAGTCGCGCAACGCCGCGCGCAACTCGCGAAGCTCCTCGAGCGGCGCGAAGAGTAGCGTCTTGTTTCCCAGCACGCGCAGGTCGCGCTTGTAGAAGATGCCGGTGAAGAGGTTCGTTTCCGCCTCCAGCCGCACGCCGAGCCGTTCCACGAACTGGCGGTTTTTCTCGGGCGTTTCGCTCTCGACCACCACCACGAGATTGTCCTGCTGCGGGAATTCCTCGCGGAACTCGAGGAAGATTTTGTGGTACCGCTTCTCTGCGCCGACGAGGTCGTTGCGATCGGTATGAAACTCTAGCTTCTGGACGGTGTAAACGACACAGACCGCCGCCAGCACCACCTGCGGCCAGAGGAACCAGCCGGGCCGGCGGAAAACCGCACCGGTGAGCGACGTCAACAGTCGTTCGGCCCAAGAAAGTTTGCGTGTCGAATGGTCGCTCACCCTTGATTACTCACCGGAACTCCTTCGCGGTCAGCGGATGCAGTGAAGCACGAACCCGCGCGTCCGCCAACGAACTTTTCACCGCAGTCGAGCCGTCAGAGCGTCTTTGCCATCGCTTGACCAAGCCGTGCAATGCCCGAGCGCAGGTTCGCTTCGCTTGCTGCACCAAAGGAGAGGCGCAGTTCGGAATCGGGCTTGCGCCGAGTCGCATCATCGCAGTAGCAGAGCGCGCCGGGTACGTAGACCACGTCGTTCGCCAGCGCTGACTGAAAGAGCTTTGATTTCAGACCGCTTCGCCTGCCGCGTGGCAGCCGCGCCCAGAAATAAAGCCCGCCATCGGGCATCTCCCACTCGGCGTGCTTGAAAAGATGTTCCTGCATCGCCTCGGCCATCACCTTCGTCTTCGCGACGTAACGCCGGTGCAACGTGATGAGGTGGCGATCGTATTCGCCGGTGGCTAGCGCTCGCGCAAGCAACCGCTGCAGCAGGTGAGCCGTGCCGAAGTCGTGGTTGCCCTTGATGCGCGTCACAGCCATCAGCAACGGCTCTGGCAATACGCCGTAGCCAACGCGTACCCCGGTGGCGAATGGCTTGCTGAACGTGCTCGTGTAGATTACGCGATCCACCGCGCCGCGCACGGTGAGTGCGGAAGGAATATCCTCGCCTCTGAAGCGCAACTCGCGGTACGCGGCATCCTCGAGCAGATAGATTGGATGTCCCGCTGCGCGCTCGTACTTCCGCAAAAGCGCGAGCGCGGCCTTCTTCTTCGCGAAACTTGTCGTCACGCCGGTCGGGTTCTGGAAATAGCTCACCAGATAGAGCATCTTCACGCGGCGCAGTTCGCCACGCTTTTTCAGCGATTCCAGCACTTGCTCCAGATGTGCCAAGTCCACGCCATCCGGCTCAATTCGCACACTACGGCAACGCAATCCGCGGCTCTGGGTGATGCCGAGATAGACGAAGTAGGTCGGGTCCTCGACCAGCACGATGTCCCCCTCATCGCACAAAGCCTCGGTGACCATGTAGAGCAGTTGCTGCGAGCCGTGCGTGAGGATGAGGCGGTCGGGAGAGTAGGTTGCCACCCCAGTTTGCGCCCCATCCTGCCGTGCCAGATGCGCTGCCGTGAGTTGGCGCAACTCGGGGTCGCCGGCAGTCGCGCCGTACTGGAGCGCGGGTTGGCCGGTCTCCGCTGAGGCGAGTAGATTATTCAAAAGTCGCCGAGTCGCACGCAACGGCAGCGACGGATTGTCGGTGAAGCCGGCCGCGAGTGAGATGAGCTTTGGCCGGGCCAGTGCCATCTGCATCAGCCACGAGATTGGTGGCTGCGCAGTGCGGCGAGCGAGGACCGAGAGAGCGGTGCGTTTCATTTTTGGGATGATGGTTGTGGAATATGACGAGTCGTCAGCGGAACGATGGCAAATTGCCCGCACTGTCGAAGGTCATCTCTGTTGGCGTGCTCATCACACTGAGTTCAGAGCGGCCAGTCAGTTCAGGCAGATACGCCTCTGAAACCTCGACGTGCGAGAGCGAGAGAGTGTCGGTGATGCGGATGACTTTCGCGCGGGCGGGTTCGCCAGTCGCGAGCGTTTCGAGGAGGCGCACGATGGCCTCTCGATCAGTCTCGAAGCAGGGGGGGATTTTAGCGCATTGCGGCGTGAGAGAGGTGAGCGCGTTGATGTAGGTGACATTCTTATCCATCTCGGCGACAAGCCTTGTGGTCGTCGCGTCTGCTATCCCAACACCGATGGCGTTGCCGTGCGTCTCGGGTGTGAGATCGCGTACGAAGATGCGCCGCACGACGGGCGCCTGTTGCAGCAGGGCGAGGTCGGACGTGTAGCCCTGCACGCCGCGGAGGATGACGTTTGGGTCCATGCCCGCGCCGCTGATGTTCTTGCCGATGCGGTCCACGATGAGCAGGTCCACCGCGTCGAAGGGCAGTCGCGGCATCAGCCGTTTCGCCTCCTGGAACAACCCCGCCTCTTGCGTCTCCATTTTATTCGTGGGCAGGAAAGCGATGCGAGCGGTTTGGTGATGCGGGTCCTCGACGATGCCAAGCCCACCGAGTACCGGCGCGGTCTTCACGATGACGCGTGCGATGGAACGGAGCATCCGCTCGTGACCGAGTCGGCTCGCAGCAATATGAAATGCAGCGGCACCGGCGCGTTTACCGAGGCCGATCACGAGCATCTTTAATGGCCCGCTGCCGAGCGTGTCGCTGCTGAAATCGGTGTGCGGCTTGACGCGGTTGATCAAGAGGATGCCATCCGAGCGCCGCGCTTCGACACTGACGAACACCGGCGCGCCTTCCTCCGTCACACCGACCTGTTCCACCTCCATGGTTGCGTGGATTGGCGAGCCCATTGCCGTCTCGGTGATGCCATACTCGGCAAGTAGCTCGCGCTGGCCATCGGGCGTGGCGCCGCCGTGGCTGCCCATCGCGGGGAGGATGAACGGTTCAGCACCCGCGCTGCGGAGGGTTTCGAGTGCAACGCGGACGATGGCGGCAAGGTTCGTGATTCCGCGGCTCCCAACGCCCACGGCGATTTTTGCTCCGGGCCGGAGTTGTGCGATCAACGGAGCCAATTCGCACTGTACGGTTGCGGCAACATCGATCGGAGGCGTGGGCGGAAAGTCCTGTCGCAGCGCGAACATTTTTGGGAACGGCTGACTCATCGCCCCGAGCCTAAACCGTTTCGAGAGCGGTTGCGATCTTGAACCAAGCCCGTCACTCGCCTCTCGACTCGCGCAGCGGCTCATCGTAGGCTCCGCACGATGTCGCTCGACCATCGTCCGCTGACCATCGCCGGCCGCACGTTCCGTTCCCGTCTCTTCCTCGGGACCGGCAAGTTTTCGGCGCCGGAGGCGATGCGTGATGCGCTTGCGGCCAGCGGAACTGAGGTCGTCACCGTCGCGTTACGCCGGGCCGATTTGAGTGGGAAGAAAGATCCGTTCGCGAACATCCTCGAGTTCATCGATCCCCAGAAATACCTCCTCCTGCCGAATACCTCGGGCGCGATGAACGCCGAGGAAGCGGTGCGCCTCGCGCGCCTCGCCGTCGCCGCTGGCTTGCCCAAGTGGGTGAAGCTCGAGATTCATCCCGACCCGCGTTACCTGCTGCCTGACCCCATCGAGACGCTCAAGGCCGCCGAAATCTTGGTGAAGGAAGGCTTCACTGTGCTGCCGTACATCAACGCTGACCCGGTGCTCGCAAAGCGACTGCAAGATATCGGCACCGCCACGGTGATGCCGCTCGGTTCGCCCATCGGCTCCAACCGCGGCATCCAGACGCGCGACCAGATTCGCATCATCATTGAGCAGGCGACCGTGCCGGTGGTGGTGGATGCGGGCATCGGCGCGCCGAGTCACGCCGCCGAAGCGATGGAGTTGGGCGCTGACGCTGTGCTGGTGAACACCGCCATCGCCGTCGCCTTCGATCCCTGCCGGATGGCTGTGGCGTTCAAGATGGCCGTGGAGGCCGGCCGCGCGGCCTACGAGATTGGCCTCGCGGATCAGCAGATGACCGCCAGCGCAACAAGCCCGTTGACGGGATTCTTGAACTGAGATGAAAAACCTATCATCCAAGCGTGTCCGTGAACTTCTCGCCGCAGCCGCGAAGGCGCGCGTGCTTGTCGTCGGCGACGTGATGCTCGACCAGTTTATCTGGGGCCGCGTCTCTCGCATCTCGCCCGAGGCACCGGTGCCGGTGGTCGAATTCGAGCGCGAAAGTTTCATGCCCGGCGGCGCAGCGAATGTCGCCCGCAATCTCAGCGCGTTGGGTGCGCATACGGAATTGTTTGGTGCGGTCGGGCGCGACGGCGCGGCTAGCCAGTTGAAGGCGCTGCTCGCTGAGGACCGTGTGGACTGCGCCGGTCTTTTGCCGGTGCGCGGCCGGCTAACGACGAAGAAGACGCGGGTCATCGCCCATCGCCAACAGGTCGCGCGCGTGGACCGCGAGACGCGTGGCGAACTCGACATCAAATCCACGCGTCGGCTGCTCTCGCAGATTCAGCAAGAGTTGGCGCAGGCCGATGCCGTCATCGTCGGCGACTACGGCAAAGGCACCGTCACCGAGGCGTTGCTGCACGAGATCAAGCATCTCTGCCGGGTCCGCGGGGTCTGGCTCAGCGTGGATCCGAAGCCGGTGCACCAACTCGATCTCTCGGGACTTTCGCTCATCACGCCGAACCGCAAAGAGGCCTTCGAACTAGCCGGAGTGGCCGACACGATGCGCGTTACCGATCCGCTGGCGGACATCGGTCTGCAACGCGTTGTAGAGAAACTCCTGCGCGAACTGTCTCCGGCACTCCTGCTCATCACGCTCGGCGAACAGGGAATGCTCCTCTGCCAGCGCGGCCAGCGGTCCTTCCACATCCCGACCGCCGCGCGCGAAGTGTTCGATGTCTCCGGCGCGGGCGACACGGTGATTGCCAGCTTCACCCTCGCCATCGCGGCAGGCGCGTCGCCGGTGGAGGCGGCCATCCTCTCGAATCATGCCGCGGGAACCGTCGTGGGCAAGCTCGGCACCGCCATCGTCACGCCCGCAGAGCTGCTCGCGAGTTTCGGTGGGAAATGATAGGTGCGATGAGGCGGCAGCCATGAAACGCGCAGTCTTTCTTGATCGCGACGGCACGCTGAACGTCGAAGCGGTTTACCTAAGCGATCCGGCGAAGCTGGTGCTCTTCCCCGGCGCGGGCGCTGCACTACGGCGACTGATGGACGCGGGGTATTTGCTCATCATCGTCACCAACCAATCAGGCATCGGGCGGGGCTATTACACCGAAGCCGACATGCATGCGGTGAATACCCGGCTGGCCGCCGAACTCGCTCCGGCTGGCGTGCGTTTCGAGGAAATCTATTTCGCGTCCGAGGCACCTGAGAAACCGAGCCGCGGACGCAAGCCGAGTCCGCAGTTCCTCTTCGACGCCCGCGACCGGTTCGGCATCGACCTCGCGCAGAGCTTCATGGTCGGCGACAAGCTCCTCGACCTCGAGTGCGGCTGGAACGCGGGCGTGAAGGCGAGCCTTCTCGTTCGCACCGGCTACGGCTCGGAAGTTGAGAAGAAAGAGGCGACGAAGGTCGCCCGTGCGGTCGTGGCGGATAATCTGACGGCGGCGGCGGAGTGGATTCTGAATTCGGATCGCGGATAAACGCGGATTGAATCCGCTCGCGAATCGGTGTTTCATCCGAGTGCATCTGTGGCTGATCAATCCATGAACCTCCTCGGCATTATCCCTGCGCGTTACGGCTCGACTCGGTTTCCGGGCAAGCCGCTGCATCCCATCGCCGGGCGGCCGCTGATTCAGCACGTCGTCGAGCGTTGCCGGCTGGCGAAGTCGCTGCGCGAGGTGATTGTGGCCACGGATGACGAGCGAATCGCTTCCGTGGCGCGCGCTTTCTGCCGTGTGGAGATGACGCGGGGTGACCACCCGAGCGGCTCCGACCGCATCGCCGAGGTTGTCGCGCGCTCCGCCTGCGACGGCGTGGTCAACATTCAGGGCGACGAACCACTCATGGATCCGGCGGTGATTGACGCCGTCGCCCATGCGTTGGCGGACGCGGAGATGAGCACCGCTGCCACGCCGATTGTTGAGTTGGCCGAGTACGACAATCCGAATGTCGTGAAAGTCGTTGTCAACGCCGCCGGTCGAGCCCTATATTTTTCCCGGCGCACAATCCCGTATCTGCGGGAAGCCCCCACCGAACCGGTCACCGGACAGTTGGCGGCGTTTCCGTTTTTGAAGCACTTGGGCATCTACGGCTACCGGCGCGAGACGCTGCTGCGGTTGGTGAAGTTCCCGGTATCGCCTCTCGAGGCGGCGGAGAAGCTCGAGCAACTGCGCGCGCTGGAGAATGGAATCGGCATCGCCGTCGTGCGGGTGCGGCACGACAGCGTGGGCGTGGATACGCCCGAGGATGTGGTGCGGGTGGAGAAATTGTTGAAGCGATGAAATACATTTTTGTCACTGGCGGCGTGGTCAGTTCACTGGGCAAGGGCCTCACAGCCGCGTCGCTCGGCACGCTGCTGGAGAACCGCGGGCTCAAGGTCGCGCTGCAGAAGTTCGACCCGTACCTCAACGTGGACCCAGGCACGATGAGCCCCTACCAGCACGGCGAGGTGTACGTGCTGGACGACGGCGCGGAGACCGATCTCGACCTCGGCCACTACGAGCGGTTCACCAACACGAAGCTCTCACGACTCAATAACCTTACTAGCGGCCAAGTATACCAGACAGTGCTGAACAACGAGCGCGAGGGGAAATATCTCGGCAAGACCGTGCAGGTCATCCCGCACGTGACCGACGAAATCCAGAATCGCATTCGCCGGATTTCCGAGCAGTCGAAGGCCGACGTGCTCATCACCGAGATCGGCGGTACCACGGGCGACATCGAGGGGCTGCCCTTCCTCGAGGCCATCCGCGAGTTCGCACTCGACGTTGGGCCCGAGAACGCCCTGTTCATCCACCTCACCTACGTCCCCTTCATTAAGGCCGCCGGCGAGCTGAAGACCAAGCCGACCCAGCAGTCCGTCGCCAAGCTGCGCGAAATCGGCATCGCGCCGCAGATCCTCGTCTGTCGCTGCGAGTATCCGCTCGACAAGGAGCTGCGCCAGAAAATCTCCATGTTCTGCAACGTCTCCTACGAGGCCGTCATTGAGGAGAAGGACGTGGACCATTCCATCTACGAAGTGCCGCTGATGCTCCAACGCGAGCGACTCGACGACCTCGTCTGCCGCCTCCTCCGTCTCGAGACACCGGCGGCTAACATGTCCCACTGGCAGGAAATCATTCGCAAGCTCATCGCCCCGCGCCACCGTGTCCGCGTCGGCGTCGTCGGCAAGTACATCGAGCTGCAGGACGCCTACAAAAGCGTGTATGAAGCCATCATCCACGGCGGCGTCGCCAACGACTGCGGCGTGGAGATCGTGAAGATTGACGCCGAGGAGATCGAGCAGCAGGGGGCCGAGAAGATTCTGAAGGGCCTCGGCGGCGTACTCGTCCCCGGCGGCTTCGGCGAGCGCGGCATCGAGGGTAAAATCCAGGCTGCGAAGTACGCCCGCGAGCACAAGCTCCCCTATCTCGGCCTCTGCCTCGGCATGCAAATCGCCACCATCGAGTTCGGCCGCAACGTCCTCAAGCTCGACAAGGCTCACTCGACTGAATTCGACCCCGCCACCGCCCACCCCGTCATCGCCATGCTCGATGCCCAGCGCAACATCACGCAAAAGGGTGGCACCATGCGGCTCGGTTCCCAGCCATGCGAACTCAAGCCCGGCAGTCGGGCCGCGCAGACTTACGGTGCCACGAACGTGAGCGAACGCCATCGCCACCGCTACGAGTTCAACAACGCCTACCGCGCTCAGTATGAGGCCGCTGGCTTCACCTTCAGCGGCACTTCGGCCGGTGGAAAACTGGTCGAGATGATTGAGGTGGAGAACCACCCCTTCTTCCTCGCCACGCAGGCTCACCCCGAGTTCCAGAGCAAGCCGCACCAACCCCACCCACTCTTCCGCGGCTTCATCGCCGCCGCCCACGCCCACATTCATAAGCGGCCTCTGTAGCCGGCTTCCGTTGCCTGATGCACTATTCAGGAGCCATCCATTTCCTCTTCGACCTCCAGAAGTTCGGCGCAAATCTCGGTCTGGAAAACCCACGCCGACTCGCCATGCTTGTGGATAATCCACAGACGCAACTTCGTTTCATTCACGTCGCCGGCTCGAATGGTAAAGGCTCCACCTGCGCGATGCTCGAGAGCATCTACCGCGCGGCGGGCTTGCGCGTCGGACTCTTCACCTCGCCGCACCTCGTCTCATTCCGCGAACGGATTCAAGTCAATCGCCAGTCGATTGCTGCGGACGACGTCGCTCGAATCGTCGGTGAATTGAAGCCGCTGCTCGCGCAATTCCCATCCAACGCTGGCCCCACATTTTTTGAGGTCGTCACGGTGTTGGCGCTGCGCTATTTCGCGGAGCAACGCTGTGATTTGGTGATTTGGGAAACCGGCCTCGGCGGGCGACTCGATGCAACAAACATCGTGACGCCGCTCGCCAGCATCATCACGAACATTGCGTTGGAACACCAACAATGGCTCGGCGACACACTGACAAAGATCGCCGCCGAGAAGGCTGGCATCATCAAGCCCGGCGTGCCGGTCATCACCGCTGCCACAGAGCCTGAAGCTTTGGGTGTGATTGAAGAAACGGCTGTGCGACTCGATTCGCCGATTACGAAAATAGACTCCACCTCGGCTGGTGCGAAAATTCCGTTCACGCTGGCATTGCTGGGGGAACATCAGCAGGTCAATGCCGCCCTAGCTGTCGCTGCGGTCCGTGTGTTGCAGGCGAAGATTCCGGTGAGCGACGACGACATTCGTCGGGGGTTGGAGACGGTCTCGTGGCCGGGACGGTTGCAGGTGGTAAAGCAACTGGACGGTCGAACATTCCTACTCGACGGCGCGCACAACGCCGCCGGCGTCGATTCGCTTCGGGCGGCGATGGCACGGTATTTTCCCGACGTGCGACCGGCGTTAGTACTCGGAATGCTGGCGGACAAAGATTGGCCAGCAATGGCGCGTGCACTCGCGCCACTGGCTGCGCGTATCGTCGCGGTTCCAGTGGAAAGCACGCGCACGGTGAACCCTGTCGAGTTGGCTGCAGTTTGCCGCGAGTCCAATCGCGCAGTGGAAGCGGCCGATTCGTTGAACGAAGCCTTGCGTCGGACGCAAAACGACCGTTTCATCCTTGTCACTGGCTCGCTCTATTTGCTTGGCGAGGCTTTAGAACTGCTCGGGCTGCTGCCTTCGGATGGCGCCGAGCGTCGATTGAATGAATGGAAAACAAACAAGTGAACCGCGTCTGCGGCGGGTCGCACGGTTGGTGATGTTTGCCGCTGGTGCGATGTTGATGGCTGGCTGCGTGCAGCCGCGCGTCGGGTTGGATCCCAGCGCGCGCCTAGTCTATCCAATCACGGCCAAAGTTGAGCAGGTGGACGAGTTGCACGGCGTGAAAGTCGCCGACCCGTACCGCTGGCTGGAGGATGATCAATCGCCGCGCACGCGCGAGTGGGTCGCGGCGCAGAACCGGGTGACCTTCGATTACCTCGGGGCGATTCCGGAGCGCGAGGCAATCCAGCGGCGGTTGCGCGAATTGTGGAACTACGAGCGCTACGGCGTGCCGTTCCAGCGTGGCGGTCGTTATTTCTTCACGAAGAACGACGGATTGCAGAACCAGAGCGTGTTGTATGTGGCTGAATCGCTGGAGGCGAAACCGCGCACACTGCTTGATCCGAACAAACTGTCCAGTGACGGAACGGTAGCGCTCGCGGGCTACACGGCAAGCGAGGACGGCGCGCTGCTGGCGTACGGCGTCTCGACCGCCGGCTCCGACTGGCAGGAGTGGCGGGTGCGCGACGTGCGCACGGGACTCGACCTCGCCGACCGGCTGCGTTGGGTGAAGTTTTCCAGTGCATCGTGGACAAAGGACGGCAAAGGATTCTTCTACTCGCGCTACGACGAGCCGAAGGCGGGCGAGCAGTTGAAGGGGCAGAACTTTTTCCAGAAACTTTACTTCCATCGCATCGGCACCCCGCAGTCGGCAGATGAGTTGGTCTATCAGCGCTCGGATCAGAAGATGTGGGGCTTCGGCGGTGAAGTGACCGAGGACGGCCGCTATCTCATCATCAGCGTCTGGCAGGGAACAGATCGCCGTAACCGCGTCTTTTACCGCGACCTCACGGTGGTCGGGGCGCCGGTGGTAGAGCTGTTGAACGACTTCG
The DNA here is from genome assembly GCA_945900775.1 of Akkermansia muciniphila. Classification (GTDB taxonomy): domain Bacteria; phylum Verrucomicrobiota; class Verrucomicrobiia; order Limisphaerales; family SIAT01; genus SIAT01. The sequence goes on from CAMDJP010000008.1 coordinate 67,422, forward strand.
ATGCTGCCTATGATTTCCTCGGCAACGACGGCGCCACATTCTGGTTTCGTACGGATTTGAACGCGCCGCGCGGTCGCGTGATCGGGGTGACTCTCGCGAAGCCCGCACGCGCGGAGTGGAAGGAGCTGATCCCGCAATCGACCGAGACGCTCCGGCAGGTGACGGTGGTGAACGACCAGTTCATCGGCATCTACTTGCGCCACGCACGGAGCGAAGTGCGCGTGTTTGGCCTCGATGGCAAGGCAGTACGCACGGTGGCATTGCCAGGTATCGGAACGGTGGGCGGCTTTGGCGGGCGCCGCAGCGACACGGAAACGTTCTTCGCGTTCACCAGCTTCACCGTGCCGGGGGCGATTTACCGGCACGACCTACGCACCGGCGCGAGCCGCGTGTTTCGCCAACCAAAGCTGCCGTTCAATGAGGACGGGTTCGTGGTGCGGCAGGTTCTCTACACGAGTCGCGATGGTCACCGCCTGCCGATGTTCATCGCGCACAAGAAAGATCTCGTGCTCGATGGCCGTAACCCGACTTATCTTTACGGCTATGGCGGATTCAATATCAGCCTCACGCCGACCTTCTCGGTAGCGAACCTCGTCTGGATGGAGATGGGCGGCGTATTCGCGATGCCGAACCTGCGCGGCGGCGGCGAGTATGGCGAGGAGTGGCACAAGGCGGGGATGAAGGCGAAGAAACAAAATGTGTTCGACGACTTCACCGCGGCGGCGGAATGGCTGCAGGCGAACCTCTACACGCGGCCGGAGAAACTCGCCATCGGCGGCGGGAGCAACGGCGGCTTGCTGGTCGGCGCATGTATGACACAGCGACCGGAGCTCTTCGGGGCGGCGCTGCCGGCCGTTGGCGTGATGGACATGCTGCGCTTCCATAAGTTCACCATCGGCTGGGCCTGGCAGTCCGAGTACGGCTCGCCGGATAAGCCGGACGACTTCCGCGTGCTACGCGCCTACTCGCCGTTGCACAACCTACGCACCGGTACGCGTTATCCCGCCACGCTCGTCACGACCGGCGACCATGACGATCGCGTGGTTCCCGCCCACAGCTTCAAGTTCGCCGCCGCGCTGCAGGCTGCGCAGGCGGGCGAAGCACCTACCCTCATCCGTATCGAGACCAAGGCCGGCCATGGCGCAGGCAAGCCGACGGCGAAGCTCATCGAGGAAGCCGCTGACAAATGGGCCTTCCTCGTGCGTGCGCTGGAGATGCGCCCAGTCCTGCCGCCGGCGAAATAGTCTCGTGATTGAGCTCGCTGGCATCCAGGCCATCACCTTCGACGTGGGCGGCACGCTAATCGAGCCGTGGCCATCGGTCGGTCATATCTACGCTGAGGTGGCCGCCCACTACGATGTGAAGGACCTTGCGCCTGAGACATTGAACCGCAACTTCGCTGCGGCGTGGCGCGCAAAGAAGAACTTCAACCACACGCGCGACGGCTGGGCCGCGCTGGTGGACGAGACGTTCACTAATCTCGTGGTCGAGCCGCCTAGCCGCACGTTCTTCCCCGCACTTTACGAGCGCTTCGCTGACGCAGCTGCATGGCGCGTATTCGACGACGTGCGACCGACACTGGATCGATTGCGCGCGCGTGGTGTGCGGATGGCGGTTCTTTCGAACTGGGACGAACGGCTGCACCCGTTGCTGCGCGAGCTGGAGTTGGACGACTACTTCGAGACGCTCGTGGTCTCGTGCGACGTCGGCTTCGCGAAGCCGTCGCCCGTGATCTTCGAGCACACGGCACGCAAACTCGGTCTGCCGCCGTCGGCCATCCTGCACGTGGGTGACAGCGAGTGCGAGGATGGCGTCGGGTCGCGTGAGGCTGGTTTCCGCGGTGCACTCATCGCGCGCGGCAAGAAATCTTCGAACGGCGCGCTAACGTCGTTGGGAGAGTTGACTCTGTCCGAGGGGCATACGGATTAGCTGGCGCGATTCGTCGTCAGTGCAACGCTAATATCTTTTGTGACCGGCAGCCGTTGATTGACGATTGCCTTCCATCGTGGCATTAAACTATATGGTAAACAGCGAAGCGGTTTGGGTTGTGCGCACCCCCGCTTTGTCCCGATAAACATCGTGAACAACCTCTTTCATTCCACGCTGGGGAAGAAATACATTATGGCCCTCACTGGTGCGGGCCTGTTCGGCTTCGTGGTGATGCACATGCTGGGCAATCTGCAGGTATTCCTAGGCCAGGAGGCAATCAACCGCTACGCGCACTTCCTGCAATCGAGCAAGGAGCTGCTCTGGTCCGCACGGATCGGCTTACTGGTGATGGTCGGCCTGCACGTCTGGAGTGCCGTGAAACTTTCGGCGGAGAACAAGGCCGCACGTCCGGTAGGGTATCTCAACAATCCAACACCCGCGGCCGCCAGCTACGCGAGCCGCACGATGCTGATGAGCGGTCTCATCATCGCGGCGTTCATCGTCTATCACCTGCTGCACTTCACGGTGAAGGTGGAGGCGGTGAATCTTGTGGGGCTGGACTTTGGTAAACTACATGAACAAGACCTTACGGGTCGATTGCGGGCGGATGTTTACCGGATGATTATCCTCGGCTTTAAAGTGCCAGTGGTCTCGGTTTTCTATATGATCGCCGTCGGCTTGCTTTGCCTGCACCTGAGTCACGGTATCTCCGCAATGTTCCAGTCGCTTGGTCTGCGGAACAAGGCGTGGTGGCCGGTGCTTCAGCAATCGGCAAAAGGAGCGGCACTCGTACTTTTTCTCGGCTACATCGCAGTGCCTGTGGCGGTACTGCTCGGCTTGTTGAAGGAATGAACCGGCTTACCGATGAAACTTGACTCTAAGATTCCTAGCGGTCCTCTCGGTCAAAAGTGGGACAAGCATAAGTTCGACCTAAAGCTGGTTAGCCCGGCCAACAAGCGGAAGTTCGAGGTGATTGTGGTCGGCTCGGGTCTCGCGGGCAGCAGCGCTGCTGCGACACTCGCCGAGTTGGGCTACAGCGTGAAGTCCTTCTGCTACCAAGATAGCCCGCGTCGCGCCCACTCAATCGCCGCGCAGGGCGGCATCAACGGCGCCAAGAACTACCAGAACGACGGTGACTCCGTTCAGCGACTCTTCTACGACACGATCAAGGGTGGTGACTTCCGCGCTCGTGAGGCGAATGTCCACCGTCTTGCGCAGACTTCGGTGAGCATCATTGACCAGTGCGTGGCGCAGGGCGTGCCGTTTGCGCGCGAATACGGCGGACTGCTGGACAATCGTTCTTTCGGTGGCGCGCAGGTGAGCCGTACGTTTTACGCCCGCGGCCAGACTGGCCAGCAGTTGTTGCTCGGAGCTTACTCCGCGCTGTCGCGGCAGATCGGTCTCGGGACGGTGAAGATGTATCCGCGCACCGAGATGCTTGACCTCGTGGTCGTCGACGGGCACGCCAAGGGCATCGTCGTGCGAGACCTCGTCACTGGAGAGGTTTCCTCGCACGCCGCCGATGCGGTTGTGCTAGCGACTGGCGGTTATGGACCAGTGTTTTATCTTTCGACCAACGCCATCGGCTGCAACGTCACTGCCACGTTCCGCGCGTTCAAGAAGGGCGCAGCTTTCGCGAACCCCTGCTACACGCAGATTCATCCGACGTGTATTCCGGTCAGCGGCGATCACCAGTCCAAGCTTACGCTGATGAGCGAGTCGCTCCGCAACGACGGCCGCGTCTGGGTGCCCAAGCGCAAGGAGGATTGCTCCAAGTCGCCCAGTTCCATCCCCGATGCGGACCGCGATTACATCCTCGAACGCAAGTACCCCAGCTTCGGTAACCTCGCCCCGCGTGACATCGCGAGCCGCGCTGCCAAGGAAGCGTGCGATGAGGGTCGTGGGGTTGGTCCCAGCGGGTACGGTGTCTATCTCGATTTCGCCGAAGCCATCAATCGGCTTGGTGCGTCGAAGATTCGCGAGCGTTACAACAATCTGTTCGATATGTACGAGCGCATCACCGGCGAGAATGCTTACCAGCAGCCCATGCGTATCTACCCCGCCGTGCATTACACGATGGGCGGCCTCTGGGTGGACTACAACCTGATGAGCAATCTGCCGGGCCTCTTCGTGCTCGGCGAAGCGAACTTCTCTGACCATGGCGCGAACCGTCTCGGGGCGTCCGCGCTGATGCAGGGTCTGGCGGACGGCTACTTTATCCTGCCGTACACCATCGGCCACTACTTCGCCTCGTCGAAGCAGGCGCGGCCGAAGGTCGACCACGCGGAGTTCCGCAAGGTTGAGGAGGAAGTGAGCGCACGGACGCAGCGGATACTCGCAATCAAGGGCAAGAAGGCACCGCGCTCCTTCCACCGCGAGTTGGGCAAGCTGATGTGGGAGAACTGCGGGATGGCGCGCAGCAAGCAGAGTTTGGAAGCGAATCTCAAGCTCATCCCCGAGCTGCGTGAGGAGTTTTGGAAAAACGTCAACGTCACTGGCGAAGGAAGCGATCTGAATCAGACGCTCGAGCGCGCCGGTCGCGTGGCCGACTTCCTCGAGTTCGGGGAGTTACTCAGCCTCGATGCCCTTACACGCGAGGAATCGTGCGGCGGCCACTTCCGCGTGGAACATCAGGAGGAGGGCGAGTGCAAGCGCGACGACGCGAACTTCGCGCATGTCGCCGCGTGGGAGTTCCAAGGCGAAGGCAAGGCGCCGCTGCGCCACACCGAGCCGCTCGTTTACGAAGAGGTGCATATGAGCACGCGCAGTTACAAGTAACTTTCAACCGCATCTGGCTATGGAAAAGGGAATGAACCTGACTTTGATCGTGTGGCGGCAGAAGGACGCGAAGTCCAAGGGCAGCTTCGCCACCTACGCCGCGCGCGCCGTCAACCCCGACATGTCGTTCCTCGAGATGCTCGATGTGGTGAACGACGACCTCATCCAGCGCGGCGAGGAGCCAATCGCCTTCGACAGCGACTGCCGCGAGGGCATCTGCGGTAGTTGCTCGTGTGTCATCAACGGCGTCCCGCATGGCGGTCAGAAGGCCACCACCGCGTGCCAGTTGCACATGCGGATGTTCAAGGACGGCGATACCATCACTATCGAGCCGTGGCGCGCGAGTGCCTTCCCGATTGTGAAGGACCTCGTGGTGGACCGCTCCGCGTTCGACCGCATCATTCAGGCTGGCGGCTTCGTCAGCGTCCGCACCGGCGGCGCGCCCGATGGCAACGCCATCCTCGTGCCGAAGGAAGATTGTGATTTGGCGATGGACGCCGCGCAGTGCATCGGCTGCGGCGCCTGCGTTGCTGCGTGCAAGAACGCCAGCGCGATGCTCTTCGTCTCCGCGAAGGTCTCGCACCTCGGCCTTTTGCCGCAGGGCCAACCCGAGCGTGATCGGCGCGTGCTGAACATGGTGGCGCAGATGGACGCGGAAGGCTTCGGCTCCTGCACCGTCACCGGCTCGTGCGAAGCGGTCTGCCCGAAGGAAATCACTCTCGATAACATTTCCCGGATGAATGGTGACTACGCGGTAGCGATGGTGAAGGGGAAATAGAACAGCCGAGAGACTTCCCATTCCTTTCTCGGTAGGCTCACCCTTTTGACGGTTTTCGTCTGGCTAGACCTTCTCCTCACTGAAAAATTATTCTCCGCGCCCGCTTTTCCAAGGGGCGGATTTTGTAAAAACTTCTTTGCCCTTGCCATCGCTTTGCGACCTCTTAACGTGGGCGCACGAATACACCGGTCTCTACCACGTCCATGGAACGCCCTATGAACACCGCTCTCAACCGCCGTCAGTTTCTCAAGACCTCCACCGCCGCCGTCGGTGCGACCGCCATCACCGGTTTCCCGTCGCTGCACGCCGCCGATTCCAGCAAGAAGATTGTCGTGGGGGTCATCGGTCTTAGCCGCGGCCTGGCGCACGTGAACAATTATCTCGGGCTTTCCAACGTCGAAATTGCCTATCTCTGCGACGTCGACGAGCGCCGCATCGGCAGCGCTACCAAGGCCGTCGAGGTTAAGCAGGAGAAGAAGCCGCAGGGCGTGAAGGACCTGCGTCGCATCCTCGAGGACAAGAATGTCGACGTCATCTCCATCGCCATGCCGAACTTCTGGCACGCGCCTGCCACCATCATGGCCTGCGCCGCCGGCAAGCACGTCTATATCGAGAAGCCCGGCAGCCACAACGCCCGCGAAGGCGAGTTGATGGTCGCCGCCGCACGCAAGCACAAGCGTGTGGTCCAGATGGGCAACCAACGCCGCAGCTATCCCTTGCTCATCGAGGCGATGGAGCGACTCAAGGCCGGCGATATCGGTCGCGTCCTCTACGCTCGCACCTGGTACAGCGCCGCCCGCCAGACAATTGGCAAGGGCAAGCCCGCGCCCGTGCCTGCGTGGCTCGACTACACACAGTGGGAAGGCCCCGTGCCGCACCGCGAGTACAAGGACAACCTCGTCCACTACAACTGGCACTGGATGTGGCATTGGGGCGGCGGCGAACTCGCGAACAACGGCGTGCACGCGCTCGATGTCGCCCGCTGGGGACTCGGCGTGGACTACGCCAAACGCGTCACCCTCAACGGGGGTCGTTACCACTTCGATGACGATCAGGAGACGCCCGATACCGGCACTGCCGTGTTCGACTTCGGCCATTGCGGTGCCTCGTGGGACAATAGCAGCTGCAACCCGCGCAAGGGGGAGAAGAACCCGTTCGTCGCTTTCTACGGTGAGAAGGGCTCGCTCCTTACCGGCGGCGGCAACGAGTACACGATCTACGATATCAACGGCAAGGAGCTCGACCGCAAGACCGCGCCCGGCAGCGACCGCTTCCATTTCCAGAACTTTCTCGACGGCATCCGCTCCGGCGCCAAGCTCAACGCGGAAATCGAGGACGCCCAGCGCTCCACGCTCCTCTGCCACCTCGGCAACATTGCTTACCGTGTTGGCCGCACGCTGCATTGCGACCCGAAGACCGGCAAAATCGTCGGCGACGACGACGCGGTGAAGCGCTTCTGGGGCCGCGACTACCGGCCCGGCTGGGAGCCAAAGATCTGAAGCCGCACACCCGGCTCGACAGACGCCCGCCTTTCCATTATCCAGCAGGGATGCGCCTCGCGCTGATATTCCTGTTTTCTGCCGCCACGTCGCTTCTCGGCCAATCGAGCGAGGAGGAGCTCAAGAATTGGCTGCACGGCACTGAGATTGTCGTTGGCAAGAAATGGTTCCTCTTCGACCGCACCGAGCGGCTGCAGGCGGCGAACTTCACCCGCGTGAAGCTCGTCCAGCACAAGGAACAGCTCGAGTTGAACCCGCTGAAGACCAACACCGGCACCGCTTGGGCGGAGTTCACCTACAGCCTGCCGGACAAGCGCAGCCTCGAGTTGGAAGCCGTCTTCAACTACGAGTTCAAGCAAGGCCTCACCGGACGCACCCGCACCCTCAAGCCGCCGCCACTAGTGAAGGTGAAGAAGTAGCCGAACTCTCCCGTTAGGAAGGCCCGCTTTGCGCTTCGCGGTGTCCTTTTTTCTTAAAAAACCGCCACCCGAGTCTTCGAACTCGGTACCTTCGCCTTCAAAGATGGCGAGTTTAAGTTCAAAGATGCCTTCTCCAAACGCAGGCAGGTCTTTTTTAACCACGGTAGAGGTCTTTTTGATTGGGGAAAAAGGTTTCCCAGCGAACGGGAAAAGGGCGGGCAATCCTGAAACCCTACACCGCCTCGGTGCAGCGGACGCAGAGGGTTGGATGGGCGGCGGTCTTGCCGAGGTCGAGTTCCCAGTGCCAGCAGCGTTCGCACTTGGCGCCGTCGGCTTTGGCGACGGTGATGGCGACGGTCGCGGTCGCGTCTTCCTTCAGCTCGAGTTGGGAGACGTTGAGGAGTTCGCGTAATGAATCGATGTGGGCGTGTGCGGCGGTGAGAGACTCAGGCTTGCCAGTGAGCGCAATCTTCGCCTCAAGCGCCTTACCGATGAGCTTCGCCTGCCGCGCCTTCTCTAGCTCGGGCAAGGCCTGCTCGCGCAGGGCGAAGAGTTCCTTCCACGCGGCTTGATTGGTTTCACTCTGGATTGGGCGCAGCGCGGGCCATTCGGCGAGATGCACGCTGGGCGTGGGCTTGCCGGGGATGAATTCCCACGCTTCGTCCGCGGTGAAGACGAGGATGGGCGCAAGCATTTGGCTGAGGCGTGTGACCATTTGGTGCAGCGCGGTCTGTGTGCTACGGCGACGCGCAGCGTTCGCAGGGTCGGTGTAGAGGCGGTCCTTTACTACGTCGTGGTAGATCGAACTCAGCTGCACGGCGACGAACTGGCTGATGCTTTGATAGACGACGTGGAACTCGTAGGCGTCGTAGGCACGCACGACTTCGGCCTCCAGCTTCGCGAATTCGCCGAGGATCCAGCGGTCGAGGCCGGTGAGCTCAACGTCGGGCACGGTGTGCTGGGCGGGATCGAAGTCGTAGAGGTTCGAGAGTTGGTAGCGGAGGGTGTTGCGGATGCCGCGATAGGTCTCACTGACTTTCTTGAGGCGTTCCTCGCTCACGACGATGTCGTTGCGGTAGTCTTGGCTGGCGACCCACAGGCGCAGCACGTCCGCGCCGTATTCGTTGATGTAACGGTCGGCGGTCTGAGGTTTGGTGTAGCCGCCTTGGCCTTGCTTGCTCTTGGAAATCTTCTCGCGGTCTTCGTCCACCATGAAGCCGTGAGTGAGCACGGTCTTGAACGGCGCGGCACCGTTGCCGGCAAGGGAGAGGAGCAGCGAGGATTGGAACCAGCCGCGATGCTGGTCCGAGCCTTCGAAATAAACGTCGCACTGGAACGGGTGCGCCTGCCCACGAATTTCCGCACGCCGAGCGACGACGGCGCGGCTGGAGCTGCCGGAGTCTATCCAGACGTCGAGCGTGTCGCTGGACTTAGCGGTCGCTTCGCGCCCGGTCCAATCGGCGGGCCGGCAGAGCGTCCAGAGTTCGGCGGCAGTCTTCTCGAACCACACGTTGCTGCCGTGCTGTTCGAAGAGGTCAGCGGCTTTGCGGACGATGGCGGCGTCGAGGATGGGTTCACCCTGCGCGTCGTAGAAAGCTGGAATCGGCACGCCCCAACTGCGTTGGCGTGAGATGCACCAGTCCGGCCGAGATTTCACGGCGCCTTCGATGCGGCTCTTGCCCCAGTCGGGAATCCAGTTCACGCGGTTAATCTCGGCGAGGGCGCGCTGGCGGAAGGTGGTGCCATCGGTCGTATGGTCAATGCGGATGAACCACTGGTCCATCGCGCGGAAGATGATGGGGGTCTTGCTGCGCGTGCTGCACACGCTCGCGGCGGAGCGAGGCGGACGGCTGGTGGTGGCGCACTTTAACCATCGCCTGCGCGGTGCGGCCAGCGATGGGGATGCGCGGTTCGTGGCGCGGGTCGCGCGGGGGTTGGGATTGGAATGCGTGGTGGAAGGCGGGGACGTGAAGGCGTTGGCCGAGGCACGCGGCTGGTCGGTGGAGATGGCCGCGCGCGAGTTGCGCCATGAGTTTCTCGCGCGGACGGCGAAGCG
>CAMDJP010000009.1 GCA_945900775.1 Akkermansia muciniphila
ACTTCAGGGCGTGGGCACGCTCCACGAGCTTGTCCAGACGGCAGGCGCCGTCGAGCAGCGAATACTCCGTGTGCTGGTGGAGATGGACAAACTCGGCGTGCATCGCGGGGGGGAATCTACCGTTCGCACAAGAAGGGGCGCAAGCGCGGCGTGCGTGACAAGAAAGGAGACGTAAAAGATAAATAAAGGATTGTGGCGGAGCGCCATTTCTGGTCTGCTGCGGTATCCCCGTAAAGGGGGAGTGAAAGACTATTATGACGCTAGACTTGTTGTTCTGGATTGGTGCGGGTTTCGGGCTGGGCATCGTGTACTCCTCGTTGTTCGAGTGGACGTTGCACCGCTTCGTGATGCACAAAGCCGTGGGGTCCTTCGACTACGCCTTCAAAGCTCATGCCGTGGTACATCACCAGACCTTCAAGGCCGACCACACCTACCACCTCGTTCACGAGAAGGATGCGCGCCTGATCCCGATGGCGTGGTGGAACGGCCCCGTGCTCGTCACGCTGACGCAGCTCCCGTTCGCCATCGCCGCTTGGAAGACCGGCCACTGGGCCTTGCTGGCCGGTTCGTTCACCTCCTGCGCCGCTTACTACTGCACCTACGAGTATATCCACTGGTGTATGCACCTACCGAAGAAGCGCAACATCGAGCGCTCCGGCATCTACTTCCGGCTCAACGGCCACCACCTGCTTCACCACCGCTACATGCACAAGAACTTCAATGTGGTGCTGCCACTCGCCGACCTCTTGCTTGGCACGCTGCTGCTCCGTTCGAGGGTCCGCTTCGCGCAGCCGAAGGGGTTGGCCGTTCCGAATGTGCAACCCGATGCGCGCCGCCGGGATCCGATCCCCGACGCGCTGGAGTTGGACGAGGTCGCGGTCGGGAAGTGATTCTTTCCACCCATCGCGTCCTTTCGTTTCCCCATCGTTTCTAAAATCGGATTGCCTTCACGGGGCATTCCGCAACACTTCCGTCGCTATGAGCAAGAGTGCCAAATCGTCTACCAAAAAATTCGCGGCCTACCCGCGCCTCAACCCCTTGGGCATCGGCAAAAACACTTCTGCTGCCGATCTGATTGACGAGTGTTTCATGGCGTACAACGGCGGGCGCCTGCGCGAAGCCGCCAAGCTGCTCGCGGAGAAAATGCTGCCCGACGACGGGTTCGTCGGCATGAGCCTCACCGGCGCGCTCACGCCAGCGGGTCTCGGCAAGAGTTGCCTCATCCCGCTGATGAAAGCGGGCTTCGTGGACTGGATCGTCTCCACCGGCGCGAATCTTTATCACGATCTGCACTACGGTTTGGACATGCGGCTCTACGCGGGCAGCCCGTTCCTCAACGACGTGGATCTGCACAAGGACGGCGTCATCCGCATCTACGACGTGCTCTTCGACTACCATGTGTTGCTGGACACCGATGCCTTCGTGCGCGAGGTAATCCAAGGCGAAGAATTCCAGCGGCCGATGGGCACGGACGAGTTCCATTATCTGCTCGGCAAGTACGTCCAAGCGCGGCAAAAAAAACTCGGCATCAAAGACAGCTCCGTGCTCGCCACGGCGTACGAGTGCGGCATCCCGATTTTCACAAGCAGCCCGGGCGACAGTTCCATCGGCATGAACGTCGCCGCGATGGCGTTGCGCGACAGCAAGCTGATGTTCGACGTGAACCGCGACGTGAACCAGACCGCAGGCATCGTGTACGCGGCGAAGTCGAGCGGCCACAAATCGAGCGTGTTCATCCTCGGCGGCGGCAGCCCAAAGAATTTCATGCTGCAGACCGAGCCTCAAATTCAGGAAGTCATGGGCATCCAAGAAAAGGGTCACGACTATTTCCTGCAATGCACCGACGCACGGCCCGACACCGGCGGGCTTTCCGGTGCCACGCCTGCCGAGGCGGTGAGTTGGGGCAAGGTGGACCCGAACACGCTCCCTGACTGCGTCGTGTGCTACACCGACTCGACCATCGCGCTGCCGTTGCTCACCGCCTACATGCTCAGCCGCGTGAAGCCGCGTCGGCACAAGCGGATTATCGACCGTCGTGATGAGATTTTGGAAACAGTGCGGGCGAAGTATCTCCAGACCGGCACGGTCTCGAAGGTTCTCACCAGCCGCAAAGTGGGCAAACGCGCCAGCAGCATTGGATTGAAGAAGTAAGCCCCGTCCGTCTCCATATAGTGGCGCAACAGATTTACATCGAACTGATCGTTTGACGACGATCATGTGGAGATGCAGCCTTTCGCGCGATGACACCTCGCCCCAAAATTCTTCTGGTGGCTGCGCTGCTAGTTTCCTCTGTTGCCAACGCAGCGGACGCGGCGACTTCAGCTACCACGCAACCCGGCGTTACGATTGATCAAGCTCGGCTCACGCGGCTCAAGTTCACGAAGATGCCGCCATTCGCTCAGCCGTTGCCTTTCAATACGACGGAGGCCGATGCTGTCCTCTCGGCGCTCGAAATCTTCCCGCCCGAAAATCCGTGGAACATCCCCGTGGACAATTGGCCCGTCGCATCCAATTCGAAGGCGATGATTGCCGCGATTGGCGCCGCCAAACCCCTGCGGTACAATCCGGACATGAGCTTCGTGCTGGTGCCTCCGAGCCAAGCGAAGATCAACGTGAGGCTCGTCGCTTACGCCGACGAGTCTGACAAGGGGCCGTATCCGGTGCCAGCCAACGCCTTCATCGAAGGCTGGCCTGCGAATTTCAAACGCGATTCGACTACGAGGAATCTTACACTTGATGATGTTCAGCGCGGCAAGCCGACGCTTGATGCCGATCGCCATGGCATCGTCGTGGATCCGGTGAACCGGATGCTCTACGAATTCTATCGTCTCACGAAGACGGATGCCGGCTGGATTGCCGAACAGGCGTCTATCTTCGACCTCGCTTCCAACAAGCAGAGGCCCGACGGTTGGACCAGTTCTGACGCAGCCGGTCTGCCCATCTTCCCCTCTATCGTGCGTTATGACGAACTCAAGCGCGGCAAAATCGAGCACGCGTTACGGGCGACTTTCAAGAACACGAGGCGCGCCTACGTGTATCCAGCGACGCATTACGCGAGCCGCAAGACCGACCCGAATCTCCCGCGCATGGGCGAGCGGTTTCGGCTGCGGAAGGATTTTGATACGTTAAAGTTCTCGCCGGAGGTGAAGACGATTCTTGAAGCTTTGAAACGCTACGGGATGCTCAACGCGGACAACGGCATTGACTGGGCCATCTCGGTCGCGCCCGATGAGCGCATCCCCGTGCTCCACGACGAACTGCGGAAGGTGAAAGGCTCGGACTTCGAGGTCGTCACGCCGCCGCCGGGCTACGCTCCGCCCAAGTGAACCGCGTGCCGTGATTGAGCGGAACACCGTTCACTTCAGCAGCCACTGCACGGCGTCAATGACCACGTAGCCGTCCGCGCCGGCATTGGTGATGATCACGACGGCTGGTTGACCGTCGGTGAAGTCGAACCGGCCGAGATGGTGGAAGATTCTTTCAATTGCCGGCGTCTTGCGCTGGTCCACGAAGACGGTTTCCTTGCCGCCAGCGTGGGTGATTTCCACGGCGACCTTCGAGGCGCGGTTGGCATTGGGTGGATAGACAAGGCGCACATCGTAGTGACCGGACTTGGGCACCTTCACCTCGAAACGCGCGCTGGCCTTGCCGTCCTTCGCGTTGGCGTCGTGATGGTAGCCGTTGCCCACGTAGTCCGGCGCGGCGCTGCTGGCTTTCCACTCGCCGGTGAGCTTGGCGTCGTCATCGTCCACGACCACGCCGAGCAGCTGCTTCGGGCTCACGAAGCTTTTTGCAAACTTCGCCTTGCCGCCAGGCGCGGCACTCGCGTATTGGAGCACTTGACCGTCCTTGAGCATTTGTTCGCGCAGCTTCGCGTAGGGCACGTCTTGCACGGCGAGGTTGCCGTCCATCGCCAGCGCCGCCGCCGTGGCCGCGCTCTGGCCCAGAATCATGAACACCGGCTCCATGCGGATGCTGCCGAATGCGATGTGCGAACTGCTCACGCAGATGGAGGCAAACAAGTTGTCGGCCTGGCCCTTCTTCGGCACGAGCGCGCCGTAGGCAATGGCGTAGGGCGAAATGCCCACGCCGATGTCGCCCTCGTTCTGCACGTAGCCCTCGGGCGTGATGTAGCGCTGCACGTTGTGCGAATCAATCGTGTAGCTGCCCATGCCCACCGAGTCCGGCGTGGGCTTTTTCTTGGTCAGCTCGTTCTCGGTCATCACGAAGTGCCCGACCATCCGCCGCGCTTCGCGCACGTAGATTTGGTGCGGCCAGCCGCCGTTGTCCTTGAACTCGTCCTTGGGCAAACCCCACTTGCGCATCCGCTCCTGGGCTTCCTTCGGCACGCGCGGGTCGTTCGCGATGAAGTAGAGCCAGCCCTGCTGGTAGGTGCGGTGCTCGGCCAAAATCTCGCGGCGGCGCTCGTAGCTGGCCTCGGGGTAATCGTAGTTCATCCCGATGTTGTCGGTGCTGAACGGGCCGTGGTTGTTCGAGTCGGTCTTGTGATTCGGGACGGGGTCAAACTTGTCGAACGTCTCCTTCCAGCCGGCCTCGTAAATGCGAACGAGCAACTCGTATTGCTTCGGGTCGTAGCCGTCAGGTTTTGGGAACGGGATGCGGTTCGCCTCGTGGTCGGTCACGCAGTAGCGATAGCAATAGGCCTGCACGCGCTTGTCGCCGGAGCCGTAGGTGCCGGGTGCGTTCGTGCTGATGCGCGGGAGCACGCCGGACTTCGAGTCGCCGGGGATAACGTAGGGGCTGATTTTGGTTTTGAGCGCACCGAAGTGGTGCCGGTGATGCAACACGCCGACCTGCACGCCGTTCCATTGCTCGCCGTAAACCGAGTTCGCCTCGCGCCCGACGTGATAGTCCACGCCCGCCGCCGCCAGCAAATCGCCCTCGTAGGTCGCGTCCATGAACATCTTCCCGGTGTAGGTCTTGCCGCTCAACATCGTGATGCTCGTGATGCGCGCGCCGGATTTTTTCACACCCTTGGCGCGGTCCAGCCACTCGTCGCGGTGAACAGGAATCTGAAACTCCTTCACGTAATCCTCGAAGACGCGCTCGGCCACACTCGGCTCGAAGATCCACATCGTGCGGTTCTCGCCGTCCATCGCGGGCGTGCCCTGGCCCTTGTTGCCGTATTCCGACGGCTTCTGCCAGCGCCACGTCTCCGGCTTCTGATACTCCTTCCAAACGCGGTGGTAGAAGTCCCGCGCGAGTCCGCCGATGACCGCCTTGTTGCCCGTGTCCGTGAAGCCCAACCCGCCCGCTGACAGTCCGCCCAGATGCTTGTCCGGACCGACGACGATGACGGACTTGCCGAGCTTCTTCGCCTGCACGGCGGCGATGACGCCTGCGGACGTGCCGCCGAAGATGACGAGGTCGGCGTTGAAACTTTCAGCGGCGCGCGCGGTTTGGAGGCAAACGCTCAGGCTGGCGATCAGTACGGGAAGAATTGAAACTCGCATGCGGCGTTTTAGTCCCGCAGTGAACGTGCTGTCGAGATTGGAATGGCGCGCGCGTTGGGCAACACGTCCGCTTCAAAGTGCCCGCTGGCCTTCAGGAATTGCTCATTCTCGCCGTCACTCGCGAGGAGTGACATCGCCTTGCAGGACTAGCGGATGCGTACAATTTCTTGCGAATAAACGGGAGATGAGGCTAGTCTAGAAAAATATGAAAACTCCTTGTGCGCGGTCGGCTGCGCTCACCGTCCTGATTCTTCTCACTGGGGTCTTCAGTGTGTCCGCGCAGGAAGGTGAGAAGGGGATTGAATTTTTCGAGACCAAGATCCGGCCCGTGCTCGCTGCGCATTGTTACGAGTGCCACTCTGCGCAGTCGGACAAACTCAAAGGTGGCTTGAAGCTGGATTCGCGCGAAGGCATCCGCGCCGGTGGCGATACTGGTCCGGGCGTTCTGCCCGGTCGGTCCAGCGAAAGTCTCGTGCTCAAGGCACTGCGCCACGAAGCCAAGCTGGAGATGCCGCCCAAGAAAAAATTGCCCGCGAGTGTCGCGGCAGATTTTGAGAAGTGGATCGCGATGGGCGCGCCCGACCCGCGCGAGGCGGGCGCCAGCACCGGTTACAAGCGCATGACGCCGGATGAAGCGCGGCAGTTCTGGGCGTTTCAACCGGTGAAAGCCACCGCTGCGCCCAAGGTGAAAAACACCGTGTGGTCGCGCACGGAGATTGACCGCTTCATCCTCGCAGGACTGGAGGAAAAACGATTGGTACCCGTGGCCGACGCCGACCGCCGCACGTTGCTGCGTCGGCTGAGTTTCGATCTTATCGGCTTGCCACCGACGCCCGAAGACATCGCCGCATATCTGAACGACAAATCCACCGACGCCACAGAGAAGGTGGTGGATCGCCTGCTGGGGTCGCCGCATTTTGGCGAGCGTTGGGGTCGGCACTGGTTGGACGTGGCGCGCTTCGCCGAGAGCAACGGCAACGCCGACAACACGCCCTTTCCGCAAGCGTGGCGCTATCGCGACTACGTCATCGCCAGTTACAACGCCGACAAACCTTACGACCAGTTTGTCCGCGAACAGATCGCTGGCGACCTCTTGCCCGCAGGCGATTCACGCCAGCGCGACGAGCAGCTTGTCGCCACCGGTTTCCTGGCGCTCACCAGCAAACCGCGCGCGCAGAACAATCCCGATTATCTCATGGACCTCATCGCCGACCAAGTGGACGTCACCACGCGCGGCGTGCTGGGACTGTCGGTGATGTGTGCGCGCTGCCACGACCACAAGTTCGATGCAATCGCCCAAAAGGAGTACTACGCACTGGCTGGATTTTTTGAGAGCAGCACGATGCTCGCCGGCGTGGGACGGCAACCCAACAACAAGAAACAGCCTAGCGGTGCGGGCGGCTTGCACGAGTTGAGCGATGGCAGCCAGTCCATGGGCGTGAAAGATAGCAAACCGACCGACACGGCTTTGTGTGTGCGTGGCGAATCGCAGAAACGCGGCGACCGCGTGCCGCGCGGATTTTTGGCGGTGACACACACGACGCCAGTGCCGGAGGTCAACCGCGCGCAGAGCGGTCGCGCGGAGTTGGCGAAGTGGCTGGCAGATGCGCAGAACCCGCTTACCGCCCGCGTCGCCGCCAATCGCGTGTGGCTGCATCTTTTCGGGCGCGGACTGGTTGGTAGCGCGGACAACTTTGGTGCGTTGGGCGAGCGCCCCACGCATCCGGCGTTGCTGGATCACCTTGCGGCAGCGTTCATGCAGCAGGGATGGTCCACCAAGAAACTCATCCGCACCATCGTGCTCAGCCGCACGTACCAGCTTGCCAGCACGCACGCCGCCACGGCTTACGCAACGGATCCGGACAACACGCTGCACTGGCGCATGAGCCCGCGCCGGTTGGAAGGCGAGCCCATTCGCGACGCCATCCTCGCCATCAGCGGCAAGTTGGATCGCACGCCGCCGGGCAAATCGTTGGCCACCGCCACGGGCAACAATGCCAAGCGTCCCGTGTACGCCATCAGCGAAAGCAATGTCCGCAGTATCTATCTAGGCATCGCACGCGGCGCGCCGTTGCCGGAAGTGCTCGCGCTTTTTGACATGGCCAACCCGAACATCGTCGTGGCCCAGCGCGAAGTGACCACGGTGCCGACGCAGTCGCTGTTCCTCATGAACAGTCCGTGGTTGGTGAAACAGGCCGAGGCATTCGCTACGCGTTTGCTGGAGGAGAAAACGGCGAGTGACGATGCGCGCGTGAATCTGGCTTATCAAATGACACTGGCGCGTTTGCCGTCGTCTGCAGAGCGCGACGCGGCGTTGACGCATCTGCGTCAGTGGACGCAAACGCCCAACATCGCGCCAGAGAAAGCGTGGGCCAGTTTGTGCCAAGTGCTGTTCGCCACGGCAGAATTTCGGTATGTGCAATGATCACGGGAGACTCTGATATGAATCCACATCCACTATTTCATTCGCGCCGCGACTGGCTCAAGACCAGCGCCTGCGGTTTCGGTTACATGGCGTTGGCAGGTCTCACCACGGAAGCGGCGGCGCGCGATGGCGTGCTCAATCCGTTGGCCGCGCGCGAGCCGCATTTTCCGGCGCGAGCCAAGCGCGTCATCTTCATGTACATGCGCGGCGCGCCGTCGCACGTGGACACGTTTGATTACAAGCCCAACCTGAAGAGCGACGCGGGCAAGTCGGTGGGCCAGTTAAGCGGTCAGGTGCAGGACCGCAATCGCGGGCGCAAGTTGTTGCCCTCGCCGTTCGCGTTCAGCCAGCACGGCAAGAGCGGTCTGTGGATTAGCGAATTGTTTCCGCATCTGGCGCAGCACGCGGATGATCTGTGCCTGCTCAACGGCATGCACACCAATGTGCCCAACCACCCGCAGTCGTGCTTGATGTTGCACACGGGCGAATTCCGTTTCACGCGCCCGTCGCTGGGCGCGTGGGCGCTGTACGGATTAGGCACGGTCAACCAAAACCTGCCGGGTTTTGTCACCCTCAACCCGCCGGGCGATCTCGGCGGTGCCCAGAATTACGGCAACGCATTTCTCGCTGCTTCACATCAAGCCACGCGCATTGGCGAAGAAGGCGGTGCGATGGCCGCCGCGCGCATCGGCAATTTGCAGTCGCCGCTCACCGCGTCGCGCCAGCGCGAGCAGTTGGATCTGATCCAATCCATGAACGCCGGATTGCTGCGGCGACAGGAAGTGAACCCAGAATTGGAAGGCGTGATCAACTCGTTCGAGCTGGGGTTCCGCATGCAGGCGGCGTTGCCGGAGGTGCTGGATCTGGCTAAAGAATCACCAGCCACACTGCAACGTTACGGCATCGGCAAAGTAGGCAACAACAATGCCGGCAACAAAGATAAAGCTGCCGCGAAGAAAACCGCCGCCGGCGGTGCCACCGAAAATTTTGGCCGCCAATGCCTGATGGCCCGGCGCTTGGTGGAAGCGGGCGTGCGCTACGTCGAAATCTGCATGGGCAACTGGGACACGCACAGCGGACTCAAAGGTCGCCTCGGAACGCTCTGCAACTCCATTGACCAACCGATGGGCGCCTTGCTGGTCGATCTAAAACAGCGTGGGTTGCTCAAAGACACACTGGTCGTTTGGGGCGGCGAATTTGGCCGCACGCCCACCGGACAAGGCGAAGACGGTCGCGATCACAACTCTGCCGGGTTCAGCATGTGGATGGCGGGCGGCGGCGTGAAAGGCGGGCAACGCGTTGGTGCCACCGACGATCACGGCTCCATCGCGGTTGAAAACAAGATGCACCATCACGACCTGCACGCCACCATGCTGCATCTGTTGGGCTTGAACCATCAGAAGTTGACCTACCGCTACGGCGGTCGCGACTACAGCTTGACTGACATCCACGGTCGCGTGGTCAAAGAAATCTTCGCTTAGGACCTCCAGTCGTCCCAGTTCGCATCACCCCGCGTGGGGTGAGCCGCGTCTGCCTCCGCCTCCATATGGCGGCGCAACAGACCTACATCGAACTGATCGTTTGGGGCGGCGAATTTGGCCGCACGCCCATCGGACAAGGCGAAGACGGTCGCGATTACAACTCTCCCGGGTTCAGCATGTGGATGGCAGGCGAAGAAATCCACCGGGCACTATTGGCGAAGGACTTTTCTCCGGCTCGCTTAGTGGGCTATGCCACGCAGATGCGACAAGCCGTCGAGAACATGAGGAAACTGGTCTATGAGTTTTACGCTCCGAACTTCTCCTTCAAAGACGTCGTCATGAAGTATTCGGATGCTGCTGGAGAAATCACTGATTGCCTCAGCGGTGACGTGAACAAGGACTTCACCCGCCTGTGGGATCGCATTCGCGAGTTTGTCCCGTTGCCGGACGATCTGACGATGAGGTAGCCCTAACATCGGAAGCTCAACGTGCGAACTGAGCATGCACTCCAACATGTGAGTCTATGCTGTACGGAGGCCTTGAGCAAATACCGGTGTCGAGTACGTGCAGGCAGACAACGGAGTGAAGGTTAGTAGCAGTCATCCGAGGCTCGACGTGGACAAGACTAGCTATGGCTTTGTGATGTGCACCGAATCGCTCCGGCTTACGAACATGCAGGTCTGGCTAGTAAAAAATCCGCGGCCGGCATGAAGTGAAGACGGACGACTTTTCTGCTCTTCCTTGGCTTTCTTCCCTGTCAACAGTTCCTGCAATACCGCAGCCTGCAAACAAGAATTGCCATCCAGCCTGTCAATTCTGGGTCATCACTTTCTTGACCCCTTGAGCGTGGCGATGAGGTAGTCCTCGGCTTTCGCGTGTTTCACATCGGGTGCGCCGGGATAGACGAGTTCGCAGGCGACGCCAATGGACTTACACTTCTCCTGAAGCTTCACGCCGTAGTTGGCCGTGTGCGTGGGGTCTTTCTGTTCCTGACCAAGCGCGGGCGCGGAAGAGTAAGTCATCCAGATGGGTGGGTCTTCGGCGGTGACGTGCTCGATGGGCGAGTATTTCTTAATCCACGGCAGCACAGACTCCCGCCCGGCAAGGAACGCGGCAAATTGGGTATCGCGAGTCTTGTTGTCCTTCGGGTCGGGCATGAAGCCGAAGGCGTGGCCGCCGTAACGGCTGTTGGGCGTCCACTCTTTGAGCTCCTTCGGGTCGAGCGAGGTCTGCGCGCCAATGACCGCCGCGCACCACAGGCGGGTGGATTCCCGCGCGACGGGGTCGGAGCTATTCGCATCGGCGAGGTCATCGTGAAACGCCAGCCAGAGACTCGAGCACGCGCCTGCGCTGCCACCGGTCGCGCCAATGCGTTGCTTGTCGAGGTTCCATTCCTTCGCCTTGCTACGGACGAACTGCAGCGCGCGCGCGGCGTCAGCGATGGGCCATTCGACGGGCGGTTTCACGCCGGCGATCTGGGCCTGTGTGCTGTACCGATAATTAATGGAAACAACGGAGATACCTGCCGCGAGATACTTCTCAAGATTGCTGACGCTCTTCTTGTCGCCCGCGACCCAACCGCCTCCGTGGATGTGAAACACGAGCGGCGTGGGTTTGTCGGACTTGGCCTGATAGAAGTCGAGCACCTGCCGCTCGTGCTTGCCGTAGGCGACGTTTCCCTGCGTCGGCGCGCCCTGGGCTTCGGCGGCGAGGGCGGGAAGGCTGAACAGGGAGAGAAGCGCGAAGAGGACGGGGAGGAATACAGACTTGGCGCGCGAATCACGCGAACACTCTGGCCGAGCAATGCTTGGCACTCCGTCGGCCCATCGGTGTGTCTCTGTATTCATCTGTGGCTTCACTTAGCTTTGGCTTTCTTGCCCGGGGCTTTCTTCGGCTCGGCGTCGGGGTTGAGGAAACGCTTCCAATTCACAGATACGTCGTTGGCCTGCTTGAAGCCGGGGGTGGAGCGGCCTTCGCTGACAAGCTTTTCCATCACGGCGGTGAGTTCGACGACGAGTTCCGGTTTCTCCGCAGCGAGGTTCTTGGTTTCGCCGAGGTCGGTGGCGAGGTTGTAGAGCTGCGCGCGTGGCGCGGCGTTCTCTGCCTTGGCCGCGCCGCCGCCGAAACCGCCGCCCACTTGGCCGAAGATGATTTTCCAATCGCCCTGCCGCAGGGACGGTAGACCGTTCATCGCGTGGCTGATGGCGTGCTGGCGGATGGATTTGTCCTCGCCGCGCAACAGCGGCATCAGGCTGAAGCTGTCCTCGCCAGCCGTGGGGGGGAGCTTCGCGCCGAGCACATCGGCGAAGGTCGCCATGAAGTCCGCCTGCATCACGAGTTGGGCGCAGCGCGTGCCGGGCTTCACCACGCCGGGCCAGCGCGCGATGAATGGCACGCGATGCCCGCCTTCCCATGCGTCGGCCTTGTAGCCGCGCAACGGGCCGCTGGGGAAATGGCCCTGTGCCTCCATGTCCTTCGCGCCGATGTAGGGCGCGCAGCCGTTGTCGCTGGTGAAGATGACGAGCGTCTTGTCCGCCGTGCCACTCGCGTCGAGCGCGGCCAGCACGCGGCCGACAGTGGCGTCGGTTTCCATCACGAGGTCGGCGTAGTCGCCAAGGCCGCTTTTGCCCTTCCATTCCTTGTTCACGGCGAGCGGTGTGTGCGGCGAGGTCAGCGGCATGTAGAGGAAGAACGGCTCCGCCTGCTTCGCGCTGCGCTCGATGAAGGCACACGCACGGTCGGTGAGTGCGGGGAGAATGCCTTCAAGTGTCCAGTCCTTCAGTGCGGGGCCCTGGATGCTGGCCTGGTTTTTTACCAGTCGCGCGGGCGCAAGCAGTTCGCTGGGGATGCCGACGGTGCGGTCATTCTCGATGAAACAGTAGGGCGGCCAGTTGGGAACGTCAGTGCCGAAGTAAGTGTCGAAGCCGCGCGTGACGGGACCGCCGCCGATAGGCTTGGCATAAACTTCCTTCCACGCGACGCGGTGCGCGTCGCTGATGGAGGTGGTGACTTCACCGCCGCCGCCGACCTTGCCGCCGAACCCGGTGAAGAGCGGTCGCTGCTCAGGCGCGATGGGCCAATCCCAGCCGAGATGCCACTTGCCAATCATGCCGGTGCGGTAGCCGTGCTGCTTGAGCAAGCTCCCAATCGTCAGTCGGTCTGGTGCGATGAGCGGCCGCTCCAAGTAGCCGACAATCCCCGACTGCAAGCGCGTGCGCCAATGGTAGCGCCCAGTGAGCAACGTGTACCGTGTCGGGGAACAAACGCCGCTGCTCGTGTGTGCGTCCGTGAAGCGCATCCCCTGCGCCGCGAGGCGGTCAATGTGCGGCGTCGGGATTTTTCCGCGCTGCGGGTTGTAGCACTGCACATCGCCGTAGCCGAGGTCGTCGGCGAGGATGACAATGATGTTAGGTTTGGGGCTAAGCTTTGGCGCATCGGCGGCGAATAGCTGACCGCAAGCGAGTATCAAGAGGGCGATGGGAAACGCTAGAAGTGTGCGCATGATCCGAGAGCGTTTTATTTCTTGAGACATTCAGCCACAAACTCAAACAGTGCTTTCGTCGACGCATCCTCCGGCACACCGAGGTTTCCGTTGATGCGACCGTGGTTGGTCTCTTTCGCGCCGAAGGCCTTGCCTGGGATGCCCGATTGCTTCAACACACCTTCGAGCCGCCGGGCTTGCATCGTGTTGTCTGGATGGTCGGCGACGTGGAGGATGAAGAAGGGCGGGATTCCCTTGCCCTTCGCGACGTGCGTGACGGCGGAGTAATCGCGATGCAATTCGGGCGTGTTACCGAACTTCACGCGATGGCCCTGAATAGGCATTGGGAAACCGTGTGCGCGCAGTCGCGTCTCGGCGGTCTCAATCATCGCCGGCACATCGTAGGTGTCGCCGTCCACGGGGAAGCAGCCCTTAAGCACGGAGAACGGCACGCCCTCGACCTTCAAGTAACGCTCATCAATACAGATTAGCGCCGCGAGCTGGGCGCCGGCGGAGTGACCACCGACTAGAATGCGCTTCGGGTCGCCGCCGTGCTGGGCGATGTTTTTGTGAACCCAACCGAGCGACTTGGCGATGTCGCGGAAGATCGTGACCATGTCCACCTCGGGCAGAAGTCGGTAGCCGGTCGAGACAAAGACAAAGCCCTTTTCCACGAAGGCCTGCGGCTTGAGCTGCACGCTCGTCTTGTCGCCCGCCTGCCATCCGCCGCCGTGAATCCAGAAAACCACGGGCAAGTTTTTCGCGCCGGGCGGAGCGTAGATGTCCACCTTCAGTCGCGGATTGGCTGGATCGCCGAAAGGCACATTCGCAGCGGTGGGCTTGATGGTGGGCGTGTCGGCAGCATGAGCCGAAAACGCGAAGCAGCAGAGAGACGCGAGGAGAAGGACGTGGGAGGTTTTCATGATTGCTGGGTCTGACGGAGACGGGGTTACTGTTTATTACCTTTCTTGGAACCTTTTACCGTGGGACTGTCCTCTGGCAGTCGGCCTGTGCTGCGAATCTTGTCCAACTGCGCGGCTAGCTCAGCGACGCGCTCGGGTTGTTCGGCAGCGAGGTTCTTAGTTTCGCCGGGGTCGGCAGCGAGGTCGTAAAGCTGGCCGATAGGATCGTTCCCCAGTTCGGTGTTGGTGTTGGCGTTGCGCTTCGCGCCTTGTCCGGGGCTGATATATTTCCAGTTGCCCGCGCGCAAAGAGAGCACCCCGGCACTGGCGACGTGTGCGTCGCGGCCTTTCGCGGAATCGCCGAGCAATGCTGGGAGAATATTCTGGCTGTCGCGCGACTCGACGAGCTTCGCACCCGCGAGCGCGGCGAAAGAAGCGTGGAAATCAAGCTGCGACACGAGCACGCCCGAGACGCCAGGCTTCACGCGGCCCGTCCATCGCACGATGAATGGCACGCGCGTGCCCGCCTCGAAGTTGCTATATTTGCCCCCGCGCCACCCGCCGGCGGCCTTATGCGCGCCGAGCTTCGTGACTGCGTCGTCCTTGTAGCCGTCGTCAATCACTGGGCCGTTGTCACTGCTGAAGACGACCATGGTTTTCTCAGTGAGCTTGAGGCGGTCGAGGGCGGCGAGCAGTTCGCCGACGCACCAGTCCATCTGCACGATGGCGTCGCCACGCGGCCCCATGCCGGACTTACCCACGAAGCGCGGGTGCGGCACGCGCGGCACGTGGATATCCTGCGTGCCGAAGTAGAGGAAGAAGGGTATGCCCTTGTTCGACTCGATGAAGCTGACGGCTTCGCGCGTGAAAAGGTCAGCCATATCCTCGTCCTTCCAGTGTGCTGCTGTGCCGCCCTTCATGTAGCCGATGCGGCTGATGCCATTGATCAGCGTCATGTCGTGACCGTGGCTCGGGTGCATCTTGAGCAACTCGGGGTTCGCTTTACCGGTGGGCAGGCCGGGGAACGGCTTTTGATAACTCACTTCAATGGGGTCCTTCGGGTCGAGGCCGACGACGCGGCCATTGCGAACATAAACGCACGGCACGCGGTCACCTGTGGCGGCCATGATGTAGCTGAAATCGAAACCCGCCTCGTGAGCGCCGGGTTTGATGGCGCCGTTCCAATTCGGCCCACCTTGCGGCCCGAGACCGAGGTGCCACTTGCCCACCGCACCGGTCGCGTAGCCCGCGCTGCGGAGCGTGAGTGGCAGCGTGCCGCGTTCGGGTTCGAGCACGAGGCCAGCGTCACCGGGTAGCACGCCGGTGCCGCGTTTGCGCCACGGGTATTCACCGGTGAACATCGCGTAGCGGGACGGTGTGCAGGTGGCGGAAGTGCAATGACCGTCGGTGAAACGCAACCCCTCGCGCGCGAGCCGGTCGACGTGCGGCGTCTTCACGGCGGTCGCCCCGTAGCAGCCGACGTCCCCGTAGCCGAGGTCATCGACGTAGATGAGCAGGATGTTAGGTCGAGAAACTGCTCCTGCGCCCGTGCCGGCACGCTCCGCCGCCGCTTGCTGAACAATCAACGAAAGGCAGAGAGCAATCATGCCAATGAAATGGTGCACGGTTTCGATAGTGCGTTCCTGCCCGCTGCCCTGCCAAGCGATTTTCATGGCGTGTTTCGAATGCCCCTCATCGCCCCCGTTCTGCTCGGTCTGTCCGCGAACACGACCGGGTTGATGCCAACCTGAAGAAAGTCGCCCCTTCCACCGTTGTATCTCGTGGGCCCCTGCAGTTTTTTCCAGCTTGGCATCGGAGGGCACAAGATTTGCCCTAAACCGTGGCAAGTTGATGAAAATAAGCTTTTCGGCTCAATCTCACGCCGTTTTTCCACCTTTGTTTTCTCTTTCGCTGCGTTGCAACACGGCGCGCATTGACTTTCATCGGGCATCTTCCGAATCTCGCCGCGCGATGATTCAGCCTTGGAAAACCATTCGTTCGACACCCGTCGGCGATTTCCGCATCTTCAAATTACGCCGCGACCGCCGCATCTCGCCACGCACCGGGCATGAGCACGATTACACCATCATTGATTGCCCCGATTGGGTGAACGTCGTCGCTATCACGACCGATCGTCAGCTCGTCATGGTCGAGCAATATCGGCACGGCTCGGAGACCGTCCAACTCGAGATCCCCGGCGGCATGATGGACCCCGGCGAGACCGACCCCATCGCCGCCGGTCTACGCGAACTGCGAGAGGAGACGGGCTACGAAGGGGCTGGTGCGCGTCTGCTCGGCAAGATTCTGCCGAACCCAGCCATTATGGGGAACACCTGCTATACCGTCCTCGTCGAGAACTGCGAATTGAAACACCCGACCGCGTTCGACCACGGCGAGGACCTCGCCACGCATCTCGTGCCGATGGCGCAAATCCCGCACCTCCTCGCGAGCGGCAAGATTCAGCACTCCCTCGTCCACGTTGCCCTCAGCCACTATCAACTGTTGCGGCAGGGGATTTCTGGCGAGGCCTGAGTTTTTAAAAGCGGTGGTTTCGACCTGAAAACCGCCCTCTACACTGCAAAAAACGGCATCTTTTCGCCTGCTAATTCGAAGGCAACGCGTCGCTCTCGAAATAGCGGAGTCGCCTTTTTTCAAGACTCACGGCGCTCATCTCTCCGGAGGCGTTGCGAGGGCCTTACTTCTTCCCGCTTTGGCGGACAGCTTCTTTCTTCTCTTCCAACTCGGCGCCGAGGGTCTTGCGCTCGCTCACGAGTTGGCGACGAAGCATCGCGGCGGCCTCGTCGTCGTTGGCGGAGATGGCCTTCGCAAGTTGCCCGTCGAGGAAGATCTCGCGGTCGGCGATCTTGGCCTTGTAGTGGTTCTCAAGCTCGGCAATCTGCTTCTTCTGTGCGTCGGAGAGCTTGGCGATGGGGGCGGAGCCGAACTTCTCCATCGCGCGTTCGTAGGCGGATTTCATGTCAGTGTGAATGGGAGGAGGGGTTTACCGTGTCATCGCCAGTTGCGGGCGGCTTCTTTTTCTTCCACGGCATGTCGGGGAACTTCTCGGGGAGCTTGAAGGCTTGTGGTGCGGCGGTGCCGGCCATCTTGAGCTCGGCGTCAGCCTCTGCGGCGGGCGCGGTGGCGACGGCGGGCTTGTCCATGTTGCCTTTCCATGAGGCGATGCGTGCCTGCAGCCCGTGGTGCTCGGCGGTCTGCTTGTCGCCGGAGCGCATGTAGAAGAGGGAGAGGTTGGTGTGGACGAGTTGCTCGTGCGGTCGGAGCTTCTCGGCCTTGTGCCCCTCGAGGATGGCGCCGGCGAAATCGCCCTGCCGACAGAGAGCCATGCCGAGCGAGAGCTGGGCATCGAAGTGCTGAGAATCCTCAGCGAGGATGGCGCGGAGGGCGTCGATGGCTTGAGAATAATCGCCTTGGCTGAAGGCGAACATCGCGTCGTCGTAGCGTTCTTGGGACACGGGCATAAATCTCTTTGAGAGCAAACGGTATCGTACGTTTGCTGGATGCCGCAAGTGCGGACCCGCGCATCCCAATGAAACTGCCGATTGAAATCATCTCGACCGACTTCGGCGGGATGATCTTCGCCGAATTGCAGTGGCAGGGGACGAAGTGAGTGATCAACATCGGCCGTAATCTCTCGAGGCTGATGGAGGCGAAGGCCGCCGTGCGCCTGGGTATGA
Organism: Akkermansia muciniphila; assembly: GCA_945900775.1. Taxonomy (GTDB): domain Bacteria; phylum Verrucomicrobiota; class Verrucomicrobiia; order Limisphaerales; family SIAT01; genus SIAT01. The sequence goes on from CAMDJP010000009.1 coordinate 17,459, forward strand.
AGATGCCAGTTTGGGTGAAAAGCGCTCGGCCTTGGGGGTGAAGAAGATCTCTTTGCGAGCTGATTTGGGTCAGACGACGTAGCTCGGGTCGAAGATGACTTCGGCGCCGTGCTTGCGGAGGAGTTCGATGAACTTGGCGAGGCCCTGCTTCTCGGCGTCGCCGAGGTCGTATCGGATGTGGCCACCAAGGTAGGCGCGCCGAAAGGGGGCGTCGAACTCGCGGCGCAGGTCGATGATTTCGGAGAGGTGGGTGAGGCCGCCGGTCTTGGCGTCGCGCAGGTGTTGGCGGAGGATTTCGTCGTGCCGACCCCGGCGCAGGGCCCAGACGGCATAGACGAAAGGCAGGCTGGTAAGCGCGTGCCACGCCTTGCCGAGATCCCAGAGAGTGTACTGAGGATGCGCGGCCCGGAGGAAGGTGATGGCGGAATCGCCGATGAGCAGGACGGCGTCGCGCTCGTAGGCGTCCTCGTAATTGTCCAGCGGGATGAAGGTGGGGTGGCGGTCGCGCTCGGCGAGGAGGACGCGCAGGAGGTTTACGCTGGTGAGCGAGGCGGGGTCGCAATGGACCTCGGTAATCTGGTCGAGCGGAATCCGGTGGGCGAGGAAGACGCTCTTCACCTCGCCGTGGGAAGCGATGGCGATACCGTCGAGCACGTCGTAGTCGTCGTGGAAGAGCACCTCGGTGATGCTCACGAGAGCGGCGTCGAGCTGGTCGGCGCGGAGCATGTCGGCGAGCTTAGCGGGCGGAATGAGCATCACTTCGTCCTCAAGGCCGTAGGTGAGGGGGGCGGCATTGAGGTAGGGGACGGAACCGATGCGGGGCAGGCGCAACGGCGTTTCGTTGAGGTTCGGAATGGCGGGGCCGGGCTTGATCTTCGATTTGCGCCAGAAATGGGCCTGCTTCGCCTTCTCGGAATGGCGTGAGATCGAGCTTTCACGCAGTTGTTCGTCGAGCCGTTTCATCCGGTGGCGAGATTATTATCCAGCACAGGAGAACGGAGCAAAGACTGTGCCGGAAGGGTCGTGTTGCCGCTGGACGCAGAGGGTTCCCAGACCTTCACCGGCTCGTAAAACGTATTTCGCTGCACCGGGATTCTCCCGACCTCGCGGATGGCCTTCAACATCTCGGCCTCGGTCTGGAGCTGAGGAGATTTCGCGCCGGCCATGTGGAAGATGTGCTCCTCAACGATGGTGCCGTGCAGGTCATCCGCGCCGTAGCTGAGGGCGACTTGCGCGAGCTTGAGACCCATGCCGACCCAATAGGCGGTGATGTGGTCGAAGTTGTCGAGATAGAGCCGGCTCACGGCAATCGTGCGGAGCTGGTCGAAGCCCGTCGGCGGCACACGCACGGGGATGTCATTGTTCTCGGGCTGATACGGCAGCGGGACGAAACCGGTGAAGCCGTGCGTCTCGTCTTGCAGTTGGCGCAATAGGCTCAAGTGATGCACGCGGTCTTCGAGCTTCTCGATGTGGCCAAAGAGCATCGTGCAGGTGCTGCGTCCCCCGAGCCGGTGCCAGATGCGATGCACGTCGAGGTATTCCTCAGCGCTCTCCTTGCCGCGCGCGATGGCGTGGCGGACTTCCTTGCGAAAAATCTCAGCCCCGCCGCCGGTGAGAGATTCGAGGCCGGCGTCCTTGAGTTCGATGAGCGTTTGCTCGACGGACTTCTTCGCGAGCCACGCGAGGTGGAGGATTTCAATCGCGGTGAAACACTTGAGCTGCAGGCGTGGATCGAGGGCTTTCAGCGCCTTGAGAAAATCCACGTAGTAACTGAACGGCAGCGACGGGTGCAACCCGCCGACGATATGCAACTCGGTGATGCCGAGCGCAAGCGCCTCGCGGGCCTTTTGCACGATCTGCTCGATGGAGAGCTCGAAGCCGTCGGCATCGCGTTTCTTGCGGGCGAACGAGCAGAACTGGCAGGAGAGGATGCAGTAGTTGGAGTAGTTGATGTAGCGATTGAGGATGTAGCTGGCGCGATCGCCGACCTTGCGCTGCCGCGCGAAATCCGCCAGTGCCCCGACGGCATTGATGTCCTTCGACTCGAAGAGGCGCAGGGCGTCGGCCTCGGAAAGGCGCGTACCGGCGACAACCTTTTCGTAGAGGTCGCGCAGTTCGCTACGCTGGAGGAGAAAGCTCATAACTGAAGGTCCGAGATGAACAGGTCCTTCGTTTCTCGGTCGATGAGGACCGTGAAATGCCCGCGCGGTTCGTCGGCGTAGATCCAAGTTTCGTAGGAGGCGACCGGCTTCGGCAAGAACCACTCGGGCTTGTGTTTGGAAAAACCCGTGACAGCGGCGATCTCCGCATCTCCAGTCAACTGCTTCAGTTTGTTCAATGTGAAGAGACGTTTCTGGAAATCGTCGTTTGCAGCGACTTGAATGAAGTACTCATATTCGTAGGTGAAATGAGCTGAACGCCAGAACCACGAATGGACCACGGTCACGCTGGCTGGCTTTGCGATGCCGAAAATACGCTTCCAGTTTTTGGAATCATCCTTCCATGTGCCGGATTCGTGACAGCCGACGAGGAAGATGGACACAAGAACGATTGCAATCAGCCGGAGCGGCCGGGTGCGCGGGGCGTTTTGCTGGAGGAGAAAGGGGACCACGAGGTTTTATTTTGGCGCCACTCGGAAGTTCGGGAAGATGACTTCCGTGAGCGTTACTGCAAGGAACACCATGCTGATAACGGCGTTCAAGCGGAAGAAGGCATTCTGCACCCAGTTCATGCTGCGCCGCCGCGCGAGCCAATGCTCGAATCCGAGGCAAATCATGATAATCGCCATGCCGACCCAGTAGGCCAGCTTGAATCCAGCCAGCACACCGAAGGCGAAGAGCAGGCCTACCATGACGAAGTGTGCGAGCATCGAGGCCTGCAGCGCGTTGTGCGGCCCCCAACGCACGACCAAGGAATGCAGTTTATGGGTGCGGTCGAAATCATAATCTTGAATCGCATAGATGACGTCGAACCCGAACAGCCAGAAGACGACTGCCACCGCCAGCAGGAGCGGTAACAGGCCCGTGAGTCCGTTCTCGGCAATCAACCGGCCAACGAAGAAAACTCCCGCTGGCGCGGGTTGTGACTCGAATCCCAGCCCGCCTTTCACCGCCAACCACGCGCCAATCGGGGCCAGGGCTAGCGCGACACCGAGATAGATGTGGGTGAAGTCGGTGAAGCGTTTCGTCATCGAGTAAAAACAAATGAGGAAGAGGGCGACTGGCGAGAGGTAAAAACAGAGTGGGTTGAGAAGCCACGCCGCTGCCACGAGACCTGCCGCGCTCAATACGCAAAGCGTCCACGCGCTCGTCAGCGAGATCTGGCCGACCGGCAGATGACGGCTTGCGGTGCGCGGATTCGCCGCGTCGAACTTGCGGTCCACGATGCGATTGAAGGCCATCGCGCAGGTCCGGGCGCAGACCATCGCGCCGAGGATAAGGCCGAAGATGCGCCAGCCAGGCCAGCCACGCGTATCGCGGGCCGCGACGGCCATCGATGCCAGCGCGAACGGCAGGGCGAAGATGGTGTGGCTGAATTTTACGAACTCAGCCCATTTGCGGATGATGGAAATCAACGCGATCACAGCTAGGTTATTCCCGCTCCTCCTGCCAGCGCGGGGCCAGTTGATTCGCCACACCGAGGTGGTCGAGCACGCGGCTCACCACCGTGTCGGCGACATCCGCGAGAGTCTTCGGGTTCATATAGAAGGAGGGGTTTGCGGGCAGGATGGTCGCACCCGCCAGCAGGAGCAGTTCGAAGTTCTTCACGTGGACCAAACTCAGCGGTGTCTCACGCGGCACGAGAATGAGCTTCCGTTTTTCTTTGAGGCAAACATCGGCGGCGCGCAGCAACACATCCTCGCTGAAACCGTGGGCGATGCGACCGAGTGTGCCCATGGTGCAGGGGATAATCACCATTGCATCGGGCGGATTCGAGCCGCTGGCGAAGGGAGCGTTCATGCTCTTGAGCGCGTGCTGACGGGCGCCCTCAGGCAGACGGATGCCGTCTGGCAACTCTTCGGCGATGACTTGGTGCGCGTAGTTGCTGAGCACGACGTGGACTTCGTGCTGGCGCGTGTCGAGGTTATCTAGGAGACGCTGAGCGTAGAGAGCGCCGGTGGCGCCGGTGATGGCAACGAGGATTTTCACAGGACAATTCTGGGCCGCGCACGCGAGCCGCACCGGAATAATGTCCGCGTGTCGGCGGCGGGGCAAGGTGTTAAAAACGTTTGCCAACCCCACGGCGCATCGGTTAGAACTTCAATTCCAAGGTGGTTTGAGTCCCGAACAACGGCTTGTTTTCCCGGGGCATTTTGCTATCAAAAGAGATCGTGGGTAACTGGAAGACACTTCTTTCGGCGAGCGTGTTCTGCGCGGTGCTAGCCGCGTGTGAGTCCACGCCGACTCATCGCCCTTCCATCACCATTCTACCGCCACAACCGCGACCCGCTATCGTCTGGCCGCCGCCGCAACCGCCCGTCGTCGTTACGCCACCGCAGCCGCGACCGCCGCAACCGCCCGTCGTCGTCACGCCACCCCAGCCGCCGCAGCCGCGGCCGCCCATCCTCCAACCGCCGGCTTACAATGCGGCGATCAGCGGCGTTCAGTGGGTTTCGCTCGAGGCGTGGGGACTGGCGCAGGCCCGTGCGCAGTTCGCTCGTCTCGGCGCCGAGAGTGATTTGACACACCTTCTGCGGGTGAATGGCACGAGGCTCGAGCTGAAGGCCGATAACCGGGTGGTTCTCTGCGATGGAGTCCGCCTTTGGCTTGCTCACGCGCCGAAGCTGATGAAGGACCATCTTTACGTCCATCCGCTCGACATTCAGAAAAACCTCACGCCTATCCTTTCCGAGTTGCCGAAGAATCATCGTATCGTGGTGATTGACCCAGGTCACGGGGGCGATAGCCGCGGTACGCAGAGTGTCTTCAATAAGGCGTACGAGAAGGAATACACACTCGACTGGGCGCTGCGCCTCAAGCCGTTACTCGAAGCCAAGGGTTGGAAGGTGCACCTCACGCGCACGCGCGACACCGCAGTGTCCCTCGCCGGTCGTGTCGCCTATGCCGATAAGGTGAAGGCGAACCTCTTCATAAGCCTACACTTCAACTCTGCCGCTTCGGAGCACACGGGCATAGAGACTTACTGCATCACGCCGGTCGGGATGGCCTCTCACATGGGCCGCGGTGCTGCTGATGACACGCGCACCGTCCTGCCGAACAACGCCCATGACGCGCCGAACATTCAGTACGCCGCGCGTGTGCACAGCGCGATGGTTGGGCACGTCGGGATGACCGACCGCGGCGTGCGGCGCGTGCGGTTCATGGACGTGCTCAAAAGTCAGAAGCGGCCCGCGCTCTTGCTGGAGGGTGGTTATCTCTCCAGCCCGGAAGAGGCCCGACTCGTCGCCATGCCCGAGTATCGGCAGAAGCTCGCCGAGGGCGTCGCCAAGGCCCTGCCCTGAGTGCGCGATGTCCGACGAGCCCACAGTCATCGTCACCGGCGGCGCGGGCTTCATCGGCTCGCACCTCGTCGAGCGGTTAATTCGCGATGGCAAGTCGGTCATCGTCATTGACGACTGCTCGACCGGCTCGTGGAAGAATTTCCAAGGCATCCATCCGCATCCCCGCCTGCGGATCGTTCGTGGGAAGGTCTCCGAATGCCACGAGCTTGGTGGTTTCGTCGCTGGCGCGGAAGCAATCTACCACCTCGCCGCCGCGGTCGGGGTCGAGCTCGTGGTGAACCAACTCGTAAGGACGCTCCGGACCAACCTGCGGGAGACCGAGGCGGTATTCGAGGCGGCTGCCCGGCACGGCGTGCCAGTGTTGGTCACCTCCACCTCGGAGGTGTACGGGAAGAGCAACAAGGAATGGTTCGAGGAAGGGGACGATTTGCTCATCGGCCCGCCGCACTTCGGCCGCTGGGGTTACGCCTGCTCGAAGTTGATGGACGAGTTCCTCGGACTCGCCTACGCGAAGGAACAGGAGCTGCCGGTTCTGGTTGTGCGCCTTTTCAACACCGTCGGTCCGCGGCAGACCGGCCAATACGGGATGGTTCTGCCGCGCTTCATCGCCGCCGCCAAGACCGGCGCGCCCATACGCGTCTTCGGTGACGGCCGGCAGTCGCGTTGTTTTTGCGATGTGCAGGATGTAATCGAGGCGCTGACGCGGTTGATGAGTTGCCCCGCCGCGCGCGGCGAGGTGGTGAACGTCGGCAACGACGAAGAAATCACAATCCTGCAGCTGGCCGAACTGGTGCGCGATACGCTTGGCTCAAAGTCGGCGATTGAGTTCGTGCCGTACAAGGATGCTTACGGACCGAACTTCGAGGAGATGCAGCGCCGCCGGCCCTCGATTGCCAAGCTGGCGCGACTGACCGGTTTCCGTCCCACGCCAACGCTCACTGAGACCATTCGCCGTACGGCCGCGACGATGTAGCGCCGGAGCGGCTTACCAACTCACCGGAGCGGAGAGTTTCACCCCGAACTTGTTCGTGTAGAAAAGCTGCCGGTGCGCCGCGCCGTATTCGTGAACGAGCCGCGTGATTTTCACGTCGAAGCAGCAGTAGCGGGCGATATCCATGAGCTTCTCCGTCGCCGCATCGGTCTTACCACTGGTCTTCAATTGCTCGTGCTCGCGCCACCAGCGCAGTGCCTGCAACCCGTCGCCTGTCTTCTCCACGCCAAGAGAGGTCGAGGCAACCGCGTCGAGCGAGATGCGGTGCTTGAGCACTTTCTGCAGCTCCAGCATCAGGTCGAGCGAGGGAATCTGCTCGGCGTCGAAGAAAGGGTCGTAGCCCTGCAGCACGGCGTAGTCGAAGCGGGCGTGGTTGAAACCGACTACCAGGTCCGCGCGGCGCAATTCTTCGATGAGTTCGGGCACCTCGTTCTCGCCGTAGATGCGGTAGCCGCCGCGTTGGGTGCTGTAGGTCACGCCAACGCTCATGCCCATCTTCGGGATGTTGTCCCAGCCGCCCACTTCGTCGGCTGAGCGTTGGGTTTCGAGGTCGAAGTAAACGAGGTTTTTCATCGACGTGTGATGATGTGAGTCGACTTACCGAAGATGCCTTCGGCCGATTCGAGGATAGCCTCGCTCAAAGTCGGATGAGCAAAAATAGTTTCGGTGAGCTGCTGCGCCGTGGCGCCGAGTCGCACGGCGAGGGTGATCTGGCCAATCAATTCGGCCGCGTGCCCGCCGAAGATGTGTCCACCGAGCAGCCGCCCGGTGTTCGCATCAGCGATGAGTTTCACGAAACCCTCCGTCTCGCCCATCGCCAACGCCTTGCCGATGGCAGCAAAGGGGAATCGCCCGATACGCACAGCGAGACCACGGCGAGCAGCCTCTTCCTCGGTCAATCCTATGGTGGCGATTTCCGGATACGTGAAAACGCAGGCGGGCACGGCGTCGTAGTCCATCTTCTGCCACGGCGCGCCGGTCTTCGCGGCGAGGAGATTTTCAACAACAATCCGGCCCTGCGCGGTGGCGACATGGGCGAGCGCCATCTTGCCGGTGACGTCGCCGATGGCGAAGATGCCGGCGGCGCTGGTCTCCATGAATTCGTTTACGCCGATGGCGCAGCCTTCGAGCTTCACGCCGGCGGTATCGAGCCCGAGGTTTTCCCTGTTTGCCACGCGTCCGACGGAGACGAGCAGTCTGCTGCCGGTGAACGTCTGTCCGTCGGCGAGCCGAACCTCGACGCCGTTCGCCGTCGACGCGGCCTGCTCGACGCGGGCGTTGAGAAGGAGGTTGATGCCGGATTTCTTGAAAGAACGTTCGAGCCATTGCCCCAGCTCCTTGTCCATGTTCGGTAGGAGTCGAGAGTCGGCTTCGATAATCGTGACCTTACTACCGAGCCCCCCGAAGACACTGGCGAATTCGCAACCGATGTAGCCGCCGCCAATGATGAGCAACTCGGCGGGAAGCTCAGCAAGGTCGAGAAGATCATCGCTGTTCAGGATGTGAACGCCGTCGCGCCGGGCGATCGGTAAATCGGCCGGACGCGAACCGGTGGCGAGCAGGATAGCGCCGGGTTTAGTAATGGTAGCGCTGACGGCCCCCGAGGCATCGCGCACCTCGATTTCGTCTGCGGCACGGAGCGCGGCGCGGCCGTTGATGACGGTGACGTGATTCTTATCCAACAACGTTTTCACTCCGTTACCGAGCTGCTGGACGACTTTTTGTCGGCGGGCGATGAGAGCGGTGAGCTGGGTTTCGGCTTGAACAACATTCAGTCCCCAGTTCAACGCGGCGCGGGCCTGGCGCAGCAAGCCGACGCTGGCGACCATGGTCTTGGTCGGAATGCAGCCGGTGTGGAGGCAGACGCCGCCGAGGTGCTTCTCCTCGATGAGGGCGACGCGCAGGCCGTGATGGGCGGCGCGGATGGCCGAGACGTAGCCGCCGGGACCAGCTCCAATGATGGCTAAATCAAATCGTTCGTCGCTCATACGCGCGCGGAGTTTAAGGGCGGGGCGGGGCGTGACAAAGGAAAAGCTGTTCACGCACTGTTCACGAAGGAGCATTATCGGCTTTTCACATCGCGCGGGGTTAGTTAGTGTCCGCACCTAATCGGCCGGCCGCCTACGCGGTGCGGTTCGTGCTTATGGCGGATGCAACTAAACCATCCAGCAGCCCCGGCGCCGAGCCGCCGCTGCGAATTTACTTTTTCCCGAACCTGCTCACGGCGGGTAACCTCTTCTGCGGTTTTCTCGCGCTGACGAAGATCGTCGAGGCCGACCCGTCGAATTCGGAGACTTTCGGCAAGATGATAACGCAGGCGTTGTTCCTGATTCTGCTGGCGTGCATCTTCGACTTGCTGGACGGACGCGTGGCACGCTGGGGTGGTTACGAGAGCCCGTTCGGGGCTCAGTTCGATTCGCTGGCGGACGTTGTGTCGTTCGGCGTGGTGCCGGCTTTTCTGGTGCATCGTGTGGTGCTGCGCGAGGTGTTCGATCCGCTGGATGGGCTCGGTCCGTTCAAGGGATACCCCGAGATTGGGTGGTTCATCGCGTCGGTCTTCCTCATTTGCGGGGCGCTCCGGTTGGCGCGGTTCAACTGCATGGCAAACCAGCCCGACCCGAGTGGCGGCAAGGACTTCCTCGGTTGCCCAATCCCCATGGCAGCGGGCGCGGTGGCGTCCATCACGCTGTTCCTGATTTGGCTGGAGGAAAAGTCGTTCGCGAAGGGGAACTGGCGCTACGTGCTGCCGCTGCTGATGCTGTTCCTCTCCTTCCTGATGGTGAGCAAGGTGCGTTACCCGACCTTCAAGAAGTTCGATTGGCGCACGCAGGGCAAGTTGGTGAAGCTCCTCATTGGCGCTCTTATCATCGGCCTCTTCATCATGGCGTGGGAGAAGCTGATGCCGCTGGTGCTACCGGCGCTTTTCCTTGGCTATCTCATCTACGGATTCGTGCGGCCGTATCTCTCGCGCCAGACGCGGCGTGACATCGAGGAGGAAGAGATCGAAGAACCGTCGTCTGGGCCGCGGTGAAATAATGGACGACTACCCGCTACTGCAATCGCTGTTGACTGGCGTGGCCGCCGGGTTGCTCGTCTCCATCCCGGTCGGGCCGATTAACCTCACGATCATTAATGAAGGGGCGAAGCACGGGTTTCTGCGGGCGCTGTTAATCGGGTTTGGTGCGGTGGTGATGGAGACGATCTACTGCTGGCTCGGCTTCGCCGGTTTCTCCGGCTTCCTCGACCAACCGCTCCGGCGCGCGGCGTTGGAGCTGGTGAGCTTCCTGCTGATGCTCTGGCTCGGCTGCAAATACCTCTTCATGCGCACGGTCGCACCGGTGTCGCGTGCGGAACAGATCGGCGAGAAAATCGAGCAGCGGTTGGAGAAGGAGATCGAGCAGCGGTTTCACTTTCACACGGCGTTCTTCACCGGTTTCCTGCGCGTGCTGGCGAACCCGGGGGTGATTCTGCTCTGGATCACGCTCGCGGGTAACTTCATCAGCCGCGCGTGGGTCAATCCGAGCTGGACGAGCAAGTCCTTCTGCATCGCCGGCGTGGCGATCGGCTGCGCGGGGTGGTTCACGGCGCTGAGCTACGGGGCAGCGCTCGGCTATCAGCGCGTCTCCGAAGGCACACTTGTGCGGCTCGCGCGCTTCTCCGGGGCGCTGCTGCTCGGGTTCGCCCTCTACATCGGCTATAAGCTGGTGCTGGTGTTGGCGAAGAACCCCGAGATGCTTGAGACGATTCGCCGGCTGAACCTGCCTCGGCAGTAGTTGAGGAAGTCGAAGCCGGCTCGCTTCGTCGAACACAGGTCGCGTCTTACGCCGCCGCGTATTTTCGAAGGTACTTCATCGCTACGCTAAAATCATTCGGCCACGGCGCGGCGATGTCCACCGGTTGGTTGGTGACAGGGTGGGTGAAGTGAAGTTCCGAAGTGTGCAGCGCCACGCGACCGAGTAACGGATTCTCCACGCGGCCGAACTTGAGATGATAGTCGCGTTTGAGTGCAGAGAGCAGTAGTGGCCGGCCGCCGTAGAGCGTGTCGCCCACGATGGGCAGGCCGGAGTTCTGGAGGTGGACGCGGACTTGGTGCATCCGGTCGGTCTCTGGGGAGCACTTCAGGAGTGTGTAGCCGCGGAAGCGCTCGACCACCTCGAAATGGGTGACGGCTTTCTTGCCTTCCTTCGGATCTACTCGGACGAAGCCAAGTTCGCCCGGTTGGGATGAGAGCTTGGCGGCTACCTTGAGCTGGCTTTCTCGCGGCGAGCCGTGGATGAGCGCGAGTTGCACCTGACTTCGATTCTCGATGCCGAACTGGTCTGCGAGCGCCACGAAAGCGGTCTTGTCCTTCGCGAGCAAGATGACGCCGCTGGTCTCGAAGTCGGCCCGGTGAGTGTTGCCGAGATATGCGACGTTCTTCTCCGCGGACCATTTCGCGCCTCGGGCGATGTCCGCGTGCAGCAGCTTCATCAGACTCGGCCGCTCCGGGTCATCGGGGTCGGGCGTGGTGAGTAGTCGCGCGGGCTTGTCGAGCGCCAGCAGGTGGGCGTCCTCATGGATGATTGGAATCTCCCAGAACTCCCGCGTGGCGGGGGACGAAAGCTTGATGACGCCGGCCACTGTGTGCGCCTGTCCGTTACTGCGCCCGCGCCTTGCCCGCTCCCTTGGCGGCACTTAACTCGGCGCGGAGCTGCTTCACGAGATCTTCTTCCTGCTTGCGGAACCAATCCTGCGCGGCGGCGCGTTCGGCGAAGCGGCGGTAGGTCTCTACGAACTTCGGCAACTCCTCCTTCAGCTTCTCGGCGGCAACGGGCGAGCGCGACTTGAGGTGCAGGATGAATCCGCCGTTCTGGCCCTCGATGAAGGCGCTGGTCTTGCCAGCGGTGAGGCTTGCGGCGGCGGTGAGCAGTTCGGAGAGGTCGGCGCGGCCGACGAGCGCGGGCAGCGTGTCGGTGTCGGATGAGAAGGCGGGCAGCGCCTCAGGCTTCACCTTCGCGGCGGCGCAGGCGGTGGCGAAGTCTTTGCCCTGAGCGAAGGCGTTCGTCAGCGCGGTGTGGACGCCACGGCCGCTGGTGCGGGCGAGCTCGCGTGATTGTGTCTCGACGAAATGCTTCTTCACGTCGTCGAGCGACTTGCCGGCGATTTTCTCGAACGGCGGTAGGCGGCTTGGCTCGGTCCCGAGCAGGGCGAAGAAGTGGATGCCGTCGGATCCCATCAGCGGCTCGGTGATCGGCTCATCCGCGGTGAGGCGGAAGGGCCGCGCCGCGCTGGCGCCGGCGAGTTGGAAACGCGCGGTCACCTCATACTCAGCGAGCGTGACCACCTCAATCGTCGGTGCGTTGGTGTCGCCGGTCGCCGTCTTCCAGAGGTTGGTAGCCTTGAGCGGCTCTTGTGAATCAAAGAGCTTTTCGCCGAAAGCATTCGCCCGCGCGCGTGCCAGCTCGAAGGCCTGCGCCTTGCGGAAATCCTCGCGAATAAGCTGCTTGATCGCGTTCGTCGTCATGGCCGTGCCGTTGGCGTCCTTGAATTGGCTCGGGTTCACTCGCTTGAAGATTTCATCCACCTGCGAGGTGAGGTTGGTGAGTCGCGCATCGGCCGTGGTCAGGAAATTCGAGTTGGCGAAGGCGATGTGCCCGAGGATCCGCTTCTCCGGCTCGCGGTAGAGCGCGCCTTGGTTCGTGTAGAACTGCGGCAAGGTGGCGAAGTTGGTCACGGCGGTCGTGAAGTTGGTGGATGGGAAGAACAGCGCCTCGGTCGCGATTTGCTCGTGCTGGCGGCGGAAGACCGGCTCAGCCAGGCGGGACGGCGACAGTCGCCCAGCGAGGCCGCTTAGCTCAGCGAGGTGCATCGTCGCCAGATCATGCTGCACGTAGCGGTGGAAATCATCCTCGCCGAGCCGGTAGCGACCGAGGTTCTGGATGAAGCCTTTGTACGCCTCTGGCTCGTACTCACCGGTGCGGCTGGCAAACTGCTGCATTGCCTTGATTCGGCGCACCACGGTCTCGTCGTTCACCTCAATCTTCTGCGCGGCGATTTGGTCGAGCAGACGCAGCCGGCTGCGCGTCTCGAAATCAACGCGCGAAAGGTCGTTCGTGCCGTCGCCGTCGAGGTCCACGCCCGGCAAATCCTCCAGTCGGCGGGTGAACTGATTCAGTAACAGGCCGATGATTGCCTCGCGCTGCGCTCCATTGTAGCGCTCACCGGGAATGTTCTCCTCGTACCACTCGTCGCCACCCGCGCTGCCGACACCGCCTACGTCCGGTCCGAAGAAGACGACGAAGCTGATGATGATGACGGTGATGATGACGGCCCAGAGCCAGTTCTGATGCTTGCGGATTGTGCCAAACATAAATTCGGGAGGCGAACCCTACTCGCCGGCCGCAAGCGGGGTCAAATGTAAAAACGGCTTTACAGTCGGCGAGGCTGGTGAGAACGTGTTTTCAGATTTATGAAGTGGAATTTGCTTTGGATTTTATGGTTGCCGGTCTGGTTGGGCGGCTGTGTTGTGACAGGCTCTTCCATTACCAATCTCACACCCAGCCAGCTGAGCCGTAGCAACGCTGGGTTCTACCCCATCGAGGTGATGTGGGAGACAAACCAGCGCGGAGTGGTCGAGGAGAGTGTCCAGCCGGTCGTGCAAGTCGGTACAAACAATTTCCCGATGCAGCGCACGAAGCTGACGAAGAACCGCTGGGAAGCCCTGCTGCCGCTCGAGCTCGGTGCCAGCAACGTGCTCTACCGTGTCCGGGTGGACTATCAGTTCCTTGACGTGCCGGTGCGCCGCGCGAACAGTCAGATGTCGCCGATGTACGAGTTGCGCGTGCTGGATGCCCCGAATATCCCCGCGCCCTAATCCGTCGAAACGTACGCAATGACCCGCATCGCAAAATGGCTGGTTGTCGCCGCTCTGGCCCTTACGCTGGGCCTGCACTGGGCGGTCCTTCAGTCGGCCGCGTGGGCGGGTATGGCGGTCACGTTCGCGCAGCAGGATTCCATCGGTGTCGCTCTCGGCAAGACCTTCAACGGCCAGAATCCCTGCCAGCTTTGCAAGTTCGTCGAGGACGGCAAGAAGTCCACGCCGAATGATGAGTTCAGTAAAGTGAGCCTTAAGCTCGACGGCATCTGCGCCCCAGCCGCGTGGGAGCTGACCTCGCCCCAGATTTCCGCCGCCGCGTTTCCCGCGCCAGCCTTCCTCACGTCGCGCTCTCTCGCGCCGCCCGTGCCGCCGCCTCTCGCCGTCTGATTCTTCCCGCAGCCACTTCCAGTGGCGCTGACTTTTGGGGCCACGCGCCCTCCAAGTCTAGATAGCCTTCGCACATGTCTAGAATTCGTGTGCCGGCCATCGGCGGGAAGGTGATCAAGCCTGCCCACCCCGCGGCCCTCACGCCTTCCCGCTCTCAGTAAACCGATTTGACAACCGAGCAACCGAAATTTTGAAGTGAAGTCTGTTACAATCAGAGCAACCGGATTTTGCCCCGGCGCGCGAATCATTCTCGCCGCGTGCGTCTTGCTCGGCACCGCCAGCTTTCTTTTCGCACAGAAAAGCCCGGCGACCAACGCCGTCACACTCCCCGAGGTGGTGGTGAAGGGCGAGGCTGAGTCGCTGACCGTCCCCTCGCCGGCGACCGCGCGCGAGCGGGCACGCCAGACGCCCGGCGGTGTGAGCGTGATCGAGGCGAAGGAGTTCGAGCGTGGCCGCGTATCGAACCTCAAGGACATGCTCGACTACGCGCCGGGCGTGTTCATCCAACCACGCTGGGGCGCGGAGGATTCGCGCCTTTCCATCCGCGGCTCGGGGATTCAGCGCACGTTCCACGGCAAGGGGCTCAAACTGATGCAGGACGGCATTCCCGTGAACCTCGCCGAGGGCAGCTTTGATTTCCAATCCATCGAGCCGCTGGCAACGAGCTACACCGAGGTCTTCCGCGGTGCGAATGCGCTTCGCTACGGCGGCACGACGCTCGGCGGCGCGATCAACATGGTCTCGCGCACCGGCCACGACGCTGGGCCATTCCAGGCGCGAGCCGAATACGGCAGCTTCGGCCACGCGCGGGCGCAAGCCTCCAGTGGCGGCGTGCTGGGCGAGTACGATTACTACGCTTCGCTTTCGCATTACTCCGCCGACGGCTACCGCGACCACAGCCAAGTCGCCGCGCACCGCGCCTACGTGAACCTCGGCTGGCGCTTCCGCGACGACGCCGAGACGCGCCTCTATTTCACTCAGGCCATCTCCGACTCCGAGTTACCCGGCGCGCTGACACTCTCGCAGTTTCTCAGCAATCCGAAGCAGGCGGTGAGCGTGGACAAGAATCAGCGACGCGACGTGGTCCTGAGCCGCCTCGCCAGCCGAACGGTGATTGGCAACGATGCCAGCCGCTGGGAACTTTCGGCGTGGTGGTCGCATAAGAATCTCGACCATCCACTCTCGCACACTTACATCGACCAACGCTCCGATGACCTCGGCGCCGAGTTGCGCTGGCGTAGCGAGGGCGAGATTCTCGGTCATCGCAATGCCTTCACGCTCGGCTTCAGCCCGACATACGGCAGCAACGACGCGACCGAGTTCGCGAACAACGGTGGCGCTAAGGGCGCGCAATCGCGCGACGTGGTGCAGTCGGCGTGGAACTTGGACCTCTACGCCGAAGACCAGTTCTACCTCACGCCGCAATTGGCGTTGGTCGCCGGCGCGCAAGCCAGTCGCGCGGTGCGGAAGCTCGAAGATCGCCAACCCGGCACGCAGTCGAACGAGCAGCGATTCTTCGAGTTCATTCCGAAGCTCGGTCTGCGCTACGATTACACCGACAAGGTGCAATTCTACGGCAACGTGAGCCGCAGCTTCGAGCCGCCGACCTTCGGCGAGCTTTATCAGGGCGGCACCGCCCGTTACCTCGATGCGCAGACGGGCACGACAGTCGAGCTCGGCACACGTGGCGAGAGCGGTCGGTTCACGTGGGATTTCTCGTGGTACCACAGCCGGTTGCGCAACGAGCTGCTTACCGTAGATCCGACGCTCGGCACCACCAGCACGATCAACGCTGGCGAGACGACGCATCAAGGCGTGGAACTGTCCGGCAGCGTGCGTCTCGTTGACGGCGTCTTCGCGGCGGATGCGAATCCGCGCAACGGCGATCAAGTCGCGCTGCGCTTGAATTATCTCTGGAGCCATTTCCGCTTCGGCGATGACCCGAACTACGCCGACAAGCCGCTGCCCGGCTTGCCCGAGCATTACCTTCGTGCCGAGCTGCTGTACGAGCACGTCTACGGGTTCTACGCTGGGCCGAACATCGAAGCCGTGCCGCAGGCGTATTCAGCCGACTTCGCCGATACGCTCCACGCGCGTAGCTACACGCTGCTCGGTTTCAAGACTGGCTACCGCGGCAAGCGTTGGTCCGGCTTCGTCGAATTGCGCAACCTGACGAACGAGAAATACGTCGCCACCACTACGCTCACTCGTACTGGTACCGCTGCCAGCGCGGTGTTTTATCCGGGTGACAGTCGCGCTGTGTACGGCGGCCTTGAGGCGCGTTGGTAAGAACTTTTGAACGCATGATTAACCCCGCCACACTCCGCAAATTGCACCGCTGGATTGGCCTCGCCTTCAGTGTGTCGGCGCTTATCGCTTCGTTCAGTGGCATTCTGCACAACGTGATGACGTGGACGCAGTCCGCGCCGCCGCCCGCCGCACCATCCGGTCCCGCGCTCGATTTCGCTGCGGTGAAGCTCACGCCGTCGGAGGCGCTTTCGAAGTTGCCGCCTTCCACAAACGGATCGCGTGCGGTGAATCTCCGCACCATCGGCGGTCGCCCGTGGTTCGTGATTCGCCCGGCCGGCCACGGTTCGGCGCAATATGTGAGTGCCGATACGGGCGAGACGGACCCGAAACGCGACGCCGTGTTCGCGGCCGAGATTGCGGCGCGCTTCCTGCACGCTGAACCCGCCGACGTGCGCCAGTCTGACTTCCTCACGCAGTTCAATCGCGAGTACATCAATATCTTCCGCATCTTGCCGGTGTATCGCTTCGACCGCAGCGACAGCATTAAGACGCGCGTCTATGTCTCCACGATGACCGAGAGCGTGACGCGTCACACCGACAACTACCGCCAGTTCGAGGCGAACATCTTCGGTTCGCTGCACAAGCTGAACTTCATCCCGAACAAGACCGCGCGCGATGCGGTGCTCACGCTGACCACGTTTGGCATCTTCTGCGTCTCGCTCGCCGGCATCGTACTTTTCTTCGTGACTTCGCCGCGTCGTACCGGCGGAAAACTGGAACCATCTAATTCCGAACCTGTCCTATGAAACTCGCCTATCGCGCCAGCCTAGTTTTCTCGCTCGCCGTCCACGGTCTCGTCGGCGCAGTCGCGATTACATATTTCACATCGCGTTCCGTCGAGACGCCGAGGGTCGATGTGCCGATCACTCTCGAAATCGCCGTGCTCGAGCCGGACACCGAGCCGCGGCCGCTCCCCGCCGCGCCGGTGGATTCGTTGCCCGCGCCCTCGGCGACACTTGCGCAGAAGCAGGAACTTTCGGCTCCGTCCCCGCCGGCCGCTGCGTTGTCGACCGCAAGTAGCTTCGAGACGCTTAGTGCCGTTGCGCCTGCGCCGAGCGCGCCCGATGAATCACGCGCGGAAACTTTGCCTAGTACCAGCAACCTTGCCGCAGCTCTGCCCGTGTTCGCGCCTGTAGATTTTGGTCCCCTGCCGATCGGGCCCGCTGGAGATTTGCCGCGTGAAATCGCCGCGCCTTCTTCAAGCACGAGTGTTGCGGGTTCTATTGCCTATCGCTTAAACCCCTCCCCGACTTACCCCGCTGCGGCGCGGCGGGAGAAGTTGCAGGGGCTCGTACTTTTGCGCGTGGAGGTGAGCGAAGAGGGATTTGCGCTGAAGGTGGAGATCGAGGAAAGCTCCGGCCACAGGCTGTTGGACACGGCCGCGCTTGATGCGGTGCGGCGCTGGCGCTTCGAGCCGGCGCGAGTCGCAGGTCAGGCCATCAAGGGGCGCGCGCAGGTGCCGATTCGTTTCAAGCTCGAGAGCTGATTGCCTCAGAAGGGTAGCAGCTTCACATCGAAGAGCCGCTCCACGGTCCATGCAATGGCGACCACCACCACGCAGGCGGACCCACCCTGAAAAGTGAGCCGCTGATAAAACCACGTGCTGCGCAGGGCGAAGGCCAGCGGCAGGAAGAGGAGCACGATGGCCAGTTGTCCCAGTTCGACCCCGAGGTTGAAGCCAGCCAGCGTCCGCAGCAGCGAGCCGCGTCCTAGTTCCAGTCCGCCGAGGGCCGAGGCGAAGCCGAAACCGTGCACGAGGCCGAAACCGAACGCGACCAGCCAGCCGCGTTTCTCGAAGAACGGCCTCAGGTTGTTAAGGGCAGCGAGGGCGACCGAGAGTGCGATCGTTGCCTCCACCCAGCGCGAGTCCAACCGCACGATCTCCAGCGCGGCCAGCGCCAGAGTGATCGAGTGGGCGGCGGTGAACGCGGTCACAATCTTCAGCACTGCCCAAAACGCCGGCCTGAACTCGCGTACGCCGTACCATTGGCCATCTTCGCGCCGCAGCACGGCTGGCAGCAGCAGGGCGATGAGGAAGAGCACGTGGTCGAAGCCGATCCAGATGTGCCAAACGCCTTCGCGGCTGAAGTTGATAATCTGCCGCCACCGGCTCGGTTCGCGGATGGCGAACTTCTGTAACGGCGAGAAGGGGCTGAAGATGGCCGTCTGGATGCGCGGTTCGTCCGAGTTTGAATCGGTCACTGCTAGGCGAAAGAGGCAGCGATGCAGGGGGTCGTGCTTGAAGAAAAGTTCGTAGCCGACGAAGAGCTGTTCCGGCTGATCAACTCCATCCACGTCGAAACGGATAATGGCATAGGCGCCGTCCTCATGTGCCTCGTAGTCGAGTGACTTGTGCTTCAATGCAGCGGTAGTAGTGAATGGAGCGGTAGTAGTGCCCCCGCGGACGGTGAGGTTCGAGAGTGCGTAAGGAGCGATGCGATGTTCGCGAGCTTTCAATTCGGTCCACGTCACCGTGCCGTCACCGTTGTCATCGAAGCCGATGGCCTCCTGCAGATCGCGCAGGGCGATATCCCAACGACCGGTGATCTTCCCGTTCTCGACGGTCAGGCCGAGATAACTATCGCTGGTTTTGTGAGCGAGGGAGGTGTCGGGGCATAGCAGCAGGCAGAGTAGCCCGAGAACGAGCGGGGCGACGGGGCGACGGGGGTCGTTCCAAGCCATAACTGGTCGAGCTTAACACGCGTTGGTCCGCGGTCGAAAACCTTTTTCTCCACGTGTGAATGCCTTCTGAACAAATAGTGCTGGTCACGCGCCGTTGGCTCCCGCAACATCGCCCCGTTTTTGGTGCTGCCTGCCCGTTCTGAATGAAAGCAAAAATCATCATCACTCCAAAGAAATCCGTGCTGGATCCGCAGGGCAAGACTGTCCAAAACGCCCTCGAGCACATGGGCTACACAGGCGTCGGTGCGGTGCACGTCGGCAAGTATATCGAGGTGGAACTGAGCGGCGCGGACAAGGAGACGGCGCACAAGCAGATTGACGATGCCTGCCACAAGATTCTCAGCAACCCGGTGATCGAGGATTACAAGTTCGAGATCGTGGATTGATTCTCAGACAATCCGCATCCTCGAAATGAACTTCGCCGTCCTCCAATTTCCCGCTTCGAATTGCGATCAAGACGCTGTCCACGTCCTGAAGAACGTCCTCGGCCACTCCGCGCGGTTGCTCTGGCACAAAGAGACGACGCTGGGCGAGGTGGATGCCGTGTTGGTGCCCGGTGGTTTCAGCTACGGCGATTATCTGCGCACCGGCGCCATCGCGCGGTTCAGCCCCGTGATGCAGGCGGTCAAGCAATTCGCCGAGAACGGCGGTCACGTGCTGGGCATCTGCAACGGCTTTCAAATTCTCTGCGAGGCGCACCTGCTGCCCGGCGCGCTCGTGCGCAATCGCTCGCTCCAGTTCCGCTGCGAGACGGTGCATCTGAAGGCGGCCACGGCTGATTCACCGTTCACGAACAAGATTCCCGCCGACAAACTGCTGCGCGTGCCCATCGCTCACGGCGAAGGTTGTTACTTTGCCGACGAGGAAACACTCAGCCGCCTAGTGGCCCGACGGCAGGTGCTCTGGCAATACTGCGATGCCAACGGTGCGTTGACCGATGCAGCCAACCCGAATGGTTCGCTGCTGAACATCGCCGGTGTCTGCAACGAACGCCGCAACGTGGCTGGGCTGATGCCGCATCCGGAGCGCGCCAGCGAGTCACTGTTGGGTAGTGCCGACGGGCGATTGATTTTCGAGAGCCTCATCCACGCGCTGTCGCACCGCGAAAACGTCAAGGTTGCCTGAAGTTTTGCCGATGACCGAACCTGCCATCACGCCTGCGCTGGTCGCCAAGCACAACCTCACCCCCGAGGAGTATCAGCGGGTGCTCGAGATCCTTGGCCGCGTGCCGACCTACACCGAGCTGGGCATCTTCAGCGTGATGTGGAGCGAACATTGCTCCTACAAAAACACCAAGCCGCTCCTCAAAACATTTCCGACCAAGTCGCCAAAGATTCTCGTCGGTGCAGGCGAGGAAAACGCGGGCATCATCGACATCGGCGACGGCGTGGCGATTGCCTTCAAGATTGAGAGCCACAACCACCCCAGCGCGGTAGAGCCATTCCAAGGCGCGGCCACGGGTGTGGGCGGCATCGTGCGCGACATTTTCACGATGGGCGCGCGCCCTGTCTGCGCGGTGAACTCGCTGCGTTTTGGCGAGCTGTCCAATCCCAGTGTGCGTCGGTTGTTCGGCGGTGTCGTCAGCGGCATCGCGCATTACGGCAACTGCTTTGGCATTCCGACTATCGCGGGTGAGGTTTATTTCGACAAAAGCTACGAGGGCAACCCGCTGGTGAACGCGTTTTGTCTCGGCGTGCTTCGACACGAGCAGATCACGCGTGGCGCGGCCAAAGGTATCGGCAATCCGGTTTTCTATGTTGGCCCCGCTACGGGACGTGATGGGCTCGCGGGCGCGGCATTTGCGTCGCAGGATTTGACGGAGGAATCAGCCGAGCATCAACGAGGTGCAGTACAGGTGGGCGATCCGTTCATGGAGAAGCTTGTCTGCGAAGCGTGCCTCGAGCTGCTCGCTACCGGCGCTGTCGCTGGTATGCAGGACATGGGCGCAGCGGGCCTCACTTGCTCCACGTGCGAGACAGCTGCGCGCGCAGGCACAGGCATCGAGTTCGAGTTATCGAAGGTGCCGCAGCGCGCGCCGAACATGACGCCGTACGAAATCATGCTCAGCGAATCGCAGGAGCGCATGCTCATTGTCGTGCACAAAGG
The DNA here is from genome assembly GCA_945900775.1 of Akkermansia muciniphila. Taxonomy (GTDB): domain Bacteria; phylum Verrucomicrobiota; class Verrucomicrobiia; order Limisphaerales; family SIAT01; genus SIAT01. The sequence goes on from CAMDJP010000009.1 coordinate 38,252, forward strand.
CCGCGAAGAAGAGGTGAAGCGCATCTTCGACAAATGGGATTTGCCTTGGGCAGAGATTGGCGTTGTTACCGACACCGGTCGGATGGTGGCGAAGAATCGCGGCCAAGTTGTCGTGGATATTCCCGCAAAGAAAATTGCAGACGAGTCGCCCGTCTATCAGCGCGAGGCGCGCGAGCCGGAATATCTCAAAGCCGTGCGCGCCTTTCGCCTCGACGGAATCGCTGATACGCGCGATGCCGCAGGTGATCTGAAGAAGTTGCTTGCGTGGCCGAGCATCGCTTCCAAGAACTGGGTCTATCGCCAGTACGATCATCAAGTGCGCGACGGTTCAGTGGTGCTGCCGGGCAGCGATGCGGCGGTCATCCGCATCAAGACTGATTCACTGCCGGTGATGAGCGCCGAGTTGGCAGCAAAGACGAAGGGGCAAGTCGTGCCCGAAAAGTTTGTGGCGATGTCCGTCGATTGCAACGCCACGTATGTTTATCTCGATCCATACGAGGGCGGGAAGATCACGGTGGCCGAGGCGGCGCGCAACCTTGCCTGTTCCGGCGCGGTGCCGCTGGGCAGCACGGACAATCTGAACTTCGGCAATCCGCACAACCCGGAAATATTCTGGCAGCTCAAAGAGAGCGTTCGCGGTCTTGCCGAGGCGTGCAGGGCCTTCAACGCGCCGGTCACCGGCGGCAACGTCAGTCTGTACAATCAGAATCCGAACGGTCCGATTGACCCGACGCCGACGGTCGCACTCGTCGGTCTCATCGAGAAGCCCGAGCACATCACCACGCAATGGTTCAAGGACGAGGGCGACGTGATTGTTCTGCTCGGCGAAGTGGTGGACGAACAGGATGCACTGCTTGGGCTCGGCGGCTCGGCGTATTTACAGGTGGTGCACGGCAAGAAGACCGGCACGCCGCCACGAATAGACCTTGCGCGCGAGAAGACGTTACACACCACCCTGCTCGGTCTCATCCAGTCGGGTCTTGTGAAGAGCGCGCATGATTGCAGCGAAGGCGGCCTCGCGGTTGCGCTGGCCGAGAGTTGCATCAGCCAGCATATCGCTCGCGAGACGCCGCGGCTCATTGGCGCATCGTTAGATTTATCCACTTTCAAGTCTGCACGCCTCGACGCGCTGCTTTTTGGCGAGACACAAAGCCGAATCGTCATCAGTTGTGCTGCGTTGGACGCGGTGAAAGTGATTGGACGCGCCAAGCTGATGGGCGTGCCCGCTGCGAAGATTGGCGTGGTGGGCGGCAGTGAGTTGAACCTTGCGATGGGCGAAACAAAATTGACTTGGAGCTTGCCCGAACTTCACGACCTCTGGTGGAATTCCATCGCGCGGGCGATGCGCTGAAATGTCTCAGGATTATCCCAAGCATTATTGCGGCGTCTTCGGTATCTACGGACACCCGAATGCGGCGGAGTTGGCGTACTACGGGCTTTACGCGCTGCAGCATCGCGGTCAGGAGAGCGCGGGCATTGTGGCGTACGACGGCCGCCAATTCCGCATCCACAAAGGGATGGGGCTGGTGCCGCAGATTTTCGATGGCGATATCCTGCATGGGCTGGTCGGCACGATGGCCGTGGGCCACACACGCTATTCGACGACCGGTTCCTCGCACCTGCGCAACGCACAGCCGCTCACCGTGGACTGCGCGCGCGGTCAGATTGCCATCGCGCACAACGGTAACCTTACCAACGCCGCCCAGCTCCGCGATGAGTTGGAGGCGAAGGGCTCGATTTTCCAGACGACAGTGGACAGCGAAATCATCCTGCACCTGCTGGCCCAGCCAGACAACGGGCAGGAGAGCACGCTCGTCAGCACCATTCGCCGCATCGAAGGTGCGTTCTCGTTGGTGATCATGACGGAGAACGAGCTGATTGGCGTGCGCGATCCGCACGGGTTTCGTCCTCTCTCTCTCGGCAAAGTCGGCGATGCGTGGGTGTTGGCCAGCGAGACTTGTGCGCTCGATCTCATCCATGCGAAGTTCATCCGTGACATTGAACCCGGCGAAATCGTCATCATCAATCAAGACGGGGTGAAGAGCCTCAACGCTTTTCCGGAACAGAAACGCCGTGCCTTTTGTATCTTCGAGTATGTCTATTTTGCCCGTCCGGACAGCAATATCGCCGGCCGCAACGTGTACAAGGCCCGGGTCGAAATGGGCCGCGAGTTGGCGCGCGAGTACCCGATCAAGGCCGACATCGTCGTCCCCGTGCCGGACAGCGGCAACTGCGCCGCGCTGGGTTATTCCCTCGAAAGCGGCATTCCGTACGAGATGGCGTTCGTTCGTAACCACTACGTCGGGCGCAGTTTTCTTCAGCCCAGCCAGCTCATCCGCGACTTCAATGTGCGCGTGAAGCTCAACCTCGTCACCGATTTGGTGAAGGGCAAACGCGTAATCATTGTCGACGACTCCATCGTCCGCGGCACGACGTGCAAGACGCGCGTGAACAATCTGAAGGAAGCCGGCGCGAAGGAAGTTCACGTGCTTGTCTCCTGCCCGCCGCACATGAACCCGTGCGTGTACGGCATTGATTTTCCCGATCGCAGCAAGCTGATGGCGGCAAACTATTCGTTGGACGAGATTCGCCGCTACTTAAACGCGGACTCGCTCCATTACCTTTCCAAAGAGGGAATGGTGAAGGCGACTGGTCTGCCGAAGGAATCTTTCTGTATGGCTTGTTACGACGGCAATTATCCCGTGCCGTACGACCCGTATGTGGACAAGGAAATCATGGAGCGCCGCCGTGGCCGTGTGGAGAGCTTCGGCGAGGCGCTTGCCCGCGACGAGAAGCAGCCGCGGTTGCTGTGACCCGCGTCTGCGGTTTGTGCAGACCCAAGTTTCAGTTCGCTCGGCGCTGCATTGACTAATGAAATTTGAAATGAAAACCAAAGCCTACGCTGCCGCTGGCGTTGACATTGATTTGGGCAACAAGGTGAAAGCCACCTTGCCGCAATTGCTGGCCACCACACATCGTCGCGAGGTGCTCGGCAAGGTCGGCGGCTTCGGTGGTCTCTTCGCGCTCGACACGAAGCGCTACAAGAAGCCCGTGCTCGTCTCCAGCGTGGATGGCGTGGGCACCAAATTGAAGATCGCCTTCGCGATGGATCGACACGACACCATCGGCGAGGATCTCGTCAACCACTGCGTCAACGATATCGCGGTGCTCGGCGCCGAGCCGCTCTTCTTCCTCGACTACCTCGGTACCGGTAAGCTGCAGCCGCATGTGTTCAAGGAGATCATCAAAGGCTTCGTCCGGGGCTGCGCGGCGAACCGTTGCGCGCTCATCGGCGGCGAGACGGCGCAGATGCCGGGCTTTTATCAAGCCGGTGAATACGATGTCTCCGGCACCATCGTCGGCGTAGTGGACAAAGCCAAGATGCTCAATGGGCAGAAGACCGTGAAGCGCGGCGATGCGGTTATCGGCATCGAATCCAGCGGCTTGCACACGAACGGCTACTCGCTGGCGCGGCAGATTTTTTTCGAGAAGCTCAAGCTCAAGCCCAAGAGCCGTGTGGCGGAGCTACGCAACACCATCGGCGACGAGATGCTCAAGGTGCACGTCACCTACGGACCGCTTGTGCAGGCGTTGCTGAAGAAGTTCAATGGCAGAACGACGACGGTGAAGGCGTTCGCGCACATCACCGGCGGCGGTTTCGTGGACAACATCCCGCGCACGCTACCCGCCCACTGCGACGTCGCCATCCGCAAAGGTTCGTGGGAGATGCTGCCCATCTTCCAGATAATCCGAGATCGTGGCGGCGTGGATGAAGCCGAGCTGTATCAAGTCTTCAACATGGGCATCGGCATGACGGCGACGGTCTCGGCGGACAAAGCCGACGCGGCGCTGCGGTTCATCCGCGCGCAGAAGCATCGTGCGTGGATCATTGGGGAAGTCGTCAAAGGCACTGGCGAGGCGCGCGTGATTTGAGTGGACGATGAAGCTTCTCGTCATCGGATCGGGCGGCCGCGAACACGCGTTGGTGTGGAAGCTGGCGCAGTCGCCCCACCCCACACGAATGTGGTGTGCGCCGGGCAATGCTGGCATCGCCGCCGAACGTCTCGCGAGTAACGTCGCGCTCGTCGAGTGCGTCCCCGTCAGCGCAGAAGATCTGCCTGCGTTGCTCGATTTCGCCAAACGCGAGCGGCCAGATCTCACTGTCGTCGGTCCGGACAATTCGCTGGCGGCGGGCGTGGTGGATTTGTTTCAAGCGCACGGGTTCAAGATTTGGGGCCCGAACCAGAAGGCTGCGCAGTTCGAGGCGAGCAAAGCTTTCTCGCAAGACTTCATGGAGCGCCACGGCATCCCGACCGCGAAGTCGGGCACATTCGCTGAGCCAGTCGCTGCAAAGAAATTTGCCGCCTCACTCGATGGCCGCTGCGCAGTAAAAGCCGACGGGCTTGCGCTGGGTAAAGGCGTGCTGCTCACCACCAACGTGCGCGAGGCGGAGCAGGCGGTGGACGAGATCATGGTCAGCAAAGCGTTCGGCGCGGCGGGCCAGCGTGTGGTCATCCAAGAGCTGATCGAGGGGATGGAGATTTCGCTCCACGCGCTTTGCGACGGCAAGGTCGCCAAACTTTTTCCGACGGCGCAGGACCACAAGCGCGCACTCGATGGCGATGCAGGTTTGAACACGGGCGGCATGGGTACCTATTCGCCCGCGCCATTTCTCACCGATACGCAGCTCACTGAGGTCGGTGACGCAATCTTGAAACCGTGGCTGCGCGGTTGTGCGGCGGATAATATTGATTTCCGTGGGCTCATCTATCCTGGCGTGATGCTGACAAAGTCGGGGCCGAAGGTGCTGGAGTTCAACGCGCGCTTTGGTGACCCGGAGACGCAGGTTTATCTCACACGACTAGAGAGCGACCTCGTGGAATTGTTGCTGGCGAGCTGCGAGGGACGACTCGCCGGCATCGAGCTCAAGTGGAGCACTGCTGCAAGTGTCTGTGTGGTGATGGCGAGTGGTGGTTATCCCGGCAATTACGCGAAGGAAAAAGTCATCACTGGCATCGGTGAAGCAGATGCGCTGCCCGGCACAAAAGTTTTCCACGCCGGTACGGCGTTGAAGGATGGGCATGTGGTGACGAGCGGCGGGCGCGTGTTGGGCCTGACGGCGTGGCGTCCGACGCTGGCTGCGGCGCGTGATGCGGCGTATGCGGCTGTCGATAAAATTAGGTTTGAAGGCGCGCAGTTTAGAAGGGATATTGCAGCCAAGGCGCTACGCGCCTGACCACTCCAAGGCATGAAGAGGATCCTGTTTGTTTGTACTGGCAACATCTGCCGCAGCCCGATGGCGGAGGGTTTATTCCGTCATCTGGTGCAGGGCGGGGGTGAATACGAGGTGAGCTCGGCGGGGTTGGGCGCGATCAACGGTCAGTCGCCGAGCGCTCACTCGGTGACCGCGCTGCGCGAGCGCGGGATTGGTATCACCGATATCTGCAGCAAGCAGCTTACGTCGCAGATGGTGCGGGAGGCTGACTACATCTTCGGGATGACTCACGGGCACGTGGACGGGATCAACTTGCTCTATCCGCAGGCGGCGGAGAAGACCTTCCTGTTGCGCGAGTTTAACGATGCGCTGGAGTCCTTTGAGAAAGATATCTTCGACCCGATCGGCGGTGATTATCCTACGTATCTGAATTGTAGGGAGCAGATTGAGCAAGGATTGAAGACGATTTTGAAATTCATCGAACAAACATCTATGACGTCCGCATCGACCTCGTTCACCACGACTCTGACCCTCGCCATTGGGGCCGATCACGGTGGTTTCCATCTGAAGGAGGCGCTCAAGGCGCATCTAGCCAAAAAAGGCGTCCAAGTACAGGACTACGGCACCAGCAGCACCGATTCGAGCGATTATCCCGATTTCGCCAAGCTCGTCGCCGAAAGCGTGGCGGGTCACCAGGCGAAGTTCGGCATCCTCGTCTGTACCACCGGCGTGGGGATGAGTATCACCGCTAACAAGGTGCTGGGGGTGCGAGCGGCGCTGGTCTTCAACGACCAGATGGCCGCAATCGCGCGCCGACACAACGACGCGAACATCCTTTGCCTTGGCGAAAAACAGACCACGCCGGAGCAGGCGATCAAGATGGTCGACGCTTTCCTCGGTGCGACCTTCGAGGGCGGTCGGCACGAGCGGCGAGTGGGCAAAATCGAGATCGCCCAACGACTCGAGAGCGTGGACCCCGAGATTGCCCGAGTCGTCCGGTACGAGCGCCGTCGCCAGCAGGAGAATATCGAACTGATTGCCAGTGAGAACTTCACCAGCCCGGCTGTGATGGAGGCGCAGGGCTCGGTGCTCACCAACAAGTATGCCGAGGGTTATCCCGGCAAGCGCTGGTACGGCGGTTGCGAGTTCGTGGATGATGCTGAGCGTCTTGCTATCGATCGTGCCAAGCTGCTCTTCGGGGCTGAGCATGCGAACGTCCAGCCCCACTCCGGTTCGGGGGCGAACATGGCGGTCTATTTCGCCACACTCAAGCCGGGCGACAAGATGCTGACGATGGATCTCTCCCACGGCGGCCATCTTACGCACGGCAACAAGGCGAACTTCTCCGGCAAGTTCTTCGAAATCGTCCACTACGGCGTGCGCAAGGAGGACGAACGGATTGATTACGACCAACTCGCCGAGATGGCCCGTGTGCACCGACCGAAGATGATCACGGTCGGCGCGAGTGCCTACCCGCGCATCATCGATTTCAAGCGCATGGGTGAGATTGCCCGCGAAGTCGGCGCGCTGCTGCTGGCGGACATCGCGCACATCGCCGGCCTCGTTGCTGGGGGCATCCATCCGAGCCCAATTGAGCATGCAGACTTTGTCACCACCACCACGCACAAGACCCTCCGCGGCCCGCGCGGCGGCCTGATTATGTGCAAGGCGAAGTACGCGAAGGAAATTGATTCGCAGGTCTTCCCTGGCATTCAAGGCGGTCCTTTGATGCAAGTGATCGCGGCCAAGGCGGTCTGTTTCCGAGAGGCGCTTCAGCCAGCCTTCAAGAGCTACCAGCAACAGGTGGTGAAGAATGCCGCGGCGCTCGCCGACGGAATGCAGCGTAACGGCTACCGACTCGTCTCCGGCGGCACCGAAAACCACCTGATGCTTGTCGATGTCGGCGCGCGCAACATCACGGGCAAGGATTGCCAGATCGGCCTCGACGAAGCCGGCATCACCTGCAACAAGAATACCATCCCATTCGAGACCCGCTCGCCCTTCCAGGCCAGCGGCATCCGCCTCGGCACGCCCGCCGTTACTACGCGCGGGATGAAGGAAGCCGAGATGGCGGCGATCGCTGACATGATCAGCGAGGTGCTGCTCGACATTAAAAATGTTGACGCCGCACGCCGAGTACGCGAGCGTGTGCGAGAGCTGACCGCTAGATATCCGCTCCAATACTGAGGCTGGTTCCGCTAGTTCATCTCCCGAAAGAGGTTGTCCCAAGTGTGAACAACTCTTGGTCGCCTGTTGTCCGTGTAGAGGAGTAATCTGCGAACAATCACAAACACCACGGCTGCAAAGCCGTCATTTTATGTCGAGACCTGTGAAGAAAAATCCAAGAGCCAAGGCCCCTCCGGAAGGGCCGGAGACCGATGCTCCCGTTGAATCTGCCGCCGCGACGGCGGCGGAGCTTTCGGCCAAGCTCGCGCGTAAGCCTGCCACTTCGGACGAGCTAGAACCGCCGAAGCACGCTGTCGAGATTGACGAGGCTGATGAAGTGGTCGCGCCGCCAGCCAGTGCAGCGAAGATTAACATCGGGCAGCTTCAAGCGATGTCCATCAACGAGCTCAATAAGATGGCCAAGGAGTGGGGCATCGAAAACTTCGGCGTGATGAAGAAGCATGAGATGATTTTTCAGATTCTCCAAAAGAATTCCGATAGCCGCGGGGTACTTATCACCGAAGGCGTTCTGGAAATCATGCCTGAGGGTTTTGGCTTTCTCCGTTCGCAGAGCTTCAGTTACCTCTCGTGCCCCGAGGACGTGTACGTCTCGCCCTCGCAGATTCGCCGCTTCGATTTACAGACCGGCGACCTCATCTCCGGTCAAATTCGTCCGCCCAAGGAGAAGGAGAAATACTTCGCCTTGCTCAAGGTCGAGTCTGTCGGCGGGGAAGAACCGGATAAGGCGAAGGAGAAGACGCACTTCGACAACCTCACGCCGCTCTTCCCAAACAGGCGCTTCATCCTCGAGACCGACCCTGAGGAGCTCAACACTCGCGTACTCGATCTCGTCTGCCCCATCGGCAAGGGAACCCGTGGCCTCATCGTTGCCCCGCCGCGTACTGGTAAGACGGTGCTGATGCAGAAGCTCGCCAACGCCATCATCAAGAATAACCCCGAGGCTTACCTCTTCATCTTGCTCATTGACGAGCGCCCTGAAGAAGTCACCGACATGGAGCGCTCGTGCAGGCCGGCCGAGGTCATCGCCTCTACTTTCGACGAACCGCCCGAGCGCCACGTGCAGGTCGCCGAGATGGTCATCGAGAAGGCCAAGCGTATGGTCGAGCACAAGAAGGATGTCGTCATCCTACTCGACTCCATCACGCGCCTCGCTCGCGCCTATAATACCGTGCAACCGCACTCGGGCAAAATTCTCTCCGGCGGTGTGGACGCCAATGCGCTCCACAAGCCAAAACGCTTTTTTGGCGCCGCGCGGAACATCGAGGAGGGCGGTTCGCTCACCATCATGGCCACCGCGCTTGTCGATACCGGCAGCCGCATGGACGAAGTGATTTTCGAAGAGTTCAAGGGAACCGGCAACATGGAGGTGCACCTCGACCGCGGTCTTGTCGACCGCCGCATCTTCCCCTCCATCAATATCGAGCGTTCTGGTACTCGCAAAGAGGAGTTGCTCTACCATCCCGACGAATACAGCAAGATCGTCGTGCTCCGCCGCGCCCTCACCGGCGTCCCTCCCGTCGAGGCGATGGAGTTGATGCTCGGCAAGCTCAAGAAGACGCCGAGCAATATCATGTTCCTGCTCTCGATGGGTAAGACGTGAAGCCTGAATTATTTCTCACTGAACCCCGTCGAACTCTCGCTGCGCCAGTAACGGCCGGCCCCTTTTGATTTGGCTTTTGGGACATCAGACGTAATGATAGCCCTTGTGTTGAAGCAACTTTGCAGAGCCGCAGTCACTATGACTCGACCCGCGCGCATGGCGTTCCTCGCGGTCGTCTGTGCCTTCGCGCTCGTTGCCTGTAAGAAAGAGGAAATCCGGGTCTATCGCGCCCCGCAGGAAAAGCCCTCGATCGTCGACCTAGCGCCCGAATATTGGCAGCAGTTGCCCGCTGGACCGATGCAGCAGGCGAAGTTCCAAGTCTCTCGCGGTGGCAAATCGGTCGAGGTCACGCTCTCAATCTTCCCTGGTGACGCCGGTGGATTGCCCGCTAATGTTAACCGCTGGCGCGGCCAGATCGGTTTGAAGGAAGCCGCACCGGAGGAACTATCCAAACTAGCCACGCTGTTTGACGCCGCCGGTCCTGAGGCGAAGATTGTGGATATGATCGGCACGGATCCTAAGACCACCCAACCCGCGCGCCTCATTGGTGCCATTGTACCGCGCGGTGAGCGGACATGGTTCTACAAACTGTTCGGCGATGCCGAGCTCGCCGCGGCTGAGAAATCGGCCTTTCTCAAGTTTGCCCAAACCGCACCGTGATGATGAATCGTCTCCTAGACATCTTCACCTCGCTACGACTTACGGTCGTCTGCCTCGCATTCTCCCTCGTGCTCGTGCTCGTCGGCACTCTTGCGCAGGTGGATGAGGGGCTCTATCAGGCGCAGGAGCGCTACTTCAAGAGTTGGTATGTCTGGGGCATCACCATTTCGAACCAGAAGCTCCCCATTGTGTTTCCGGGAGGCTACTTAATCGGTGCTGTTTTGCTGTTGAATCTGCTCGCTGCGCACGCTCAGCGTTTTCATTTCTCCTGGAAGAAGGCCGGAATCCTGATGACCCATGCTGGGCTCATCCTGTTGTTGCTCGGCCAGCTTTTCACAGACTTGCTATCCCGTGAGAGCCAGATGCGCATGGCCCGCGGCGAGACCAAGAATTACTCCGAAGATTCGCAGGCTAGCGAGCTGGTTCTCATCTCCCCCGCGAAAGATAACGCGGACGAGGACGAGGTGGTTTCCATCCCAGAATCCATGCTGCGGGAAGGGGCGAAAATCACCCATGCCAACCTCCCGTTCACGCTCCAGGTGAAGAAGTATTGGCGCAACTCCAGCATCTCATCCAAGCCGCGTGAAGGAGCTATTATGGCCGGCGCCACCCACGGACCGGGGCAGGGCGTGAATATTCTGCCGAAATCGCCGGTTACCGCGATGGACGAGGTAAACCTGCCCAGCGCTCTCATCGAGATTGATGGGGGGAAGGATTCTCTCGGCCGCTGGCTGGTCTCCAGCCAGTCGAGCGCGAAGCAGACGTTCGAGTACGGTGGGAAGAAGTGGCAGATCGCAATGCGCTTCTCGCGCTACTATCTACCGTTCAGCCTCACGCTGCTTGAGTTGCGTCACGATATTTACAAGGGTACTGAGATTCCGCGCAACTTCTCCAGCCGCATCCAACTTGCCAATCCTTCCGCCAAAGAAGAGCGCGAGACGCTCATCTACATGAACAACCCGCTGCGCTACGGAGGGCTGACCTTCTACCAGCATCAGATGACGAGCGAAGAGATGGCGCAGCAGTTCGGCGTGTCGCCGTCGTCCACGCTGCAGGTCGTGCGCAATCCGGGTTGGCTCACCCCGTATTTGGCCTGTCTGCTGGTCGCGTTGGGGTTGTTCTACCAGTTCGGAGCGCACCTCATTCAATTCCTCCGCAAAAGGGTTTCCTAATGGCTACCGAACAGAAAACTAAGTCGTGGCCGCGCTGGCTGCCCTGGGTGATTGTCGGCGTGTTCGCCTTGGAACTCCTGCTGGCACTCCGGCCGGCGCGTAGCAAGGGCGAGATCGACATCGCCGGTTTCGGCCGGCTGCCGGTGCTGCTCAACGGCCGTGTGCAGCCCCTCGATTCGGTGGCGCGCAATGCGCTGCTGCAGATTCGAGGCAACACCGACGTGCCGCTCGAAGGCAATGCCGCCGGAGGGCGCTGGGGTAATCTAGCGGATTTTCACAAAGCCAAGGTCGGCTCGTTCAGCGAGCGCAAGTGGCACCAGTTCGGTCGCCGTGCGAAGAAGCTTAAGCCCACCGAGTGGCTGATGGAGGTGCTCATCCGCCCCGAGGATTCGGACCAGCGGTTCGTATTTCTCATTCACCATCCTGAGCTGCTCGCCGAGCTCAACTTCGAGAGGCTCGGTCTCGAGAAATCCGGCCTGCGCTACTTCACCTTCCGAGACCTTCAGCCTCAGCTGAAGCTCATTGAGGATAGAGGTCGGACCGTCGCGGAGATTAAGCCGGAGCTGCGCACGCCCTACGAAAAGGCCGTGATGCAGCTTGGCAATGCGCTTCAAATCTATCTCCGCCTAAAAATCAGTCTCCAGCCGAACAGCCTGCGCCCAGACGGCAAGGACTTCGACGCCGAGTTGGCCGACCTGCGTGCGGCCATTCCCGCTGGTCTTGAGGCCATTCGCAAGCAGCAGTCCGGCGACAGCTACGACAAGGAAGCCTTCGCACGGCTGCTCGCTCTCGCCGAGCCGTACGGCGTGATGGCTGATCGTGGTTATCTCCTCATGATTCCTCCGGCGGATCCGAAGAAGTTGCCTGATGATTGGAGCAAGATGGGCGTCGCCCTTCTGAACTCCATCCGCTCGGGTGAAGTGCCTCCTACCGCCTACGCCTACGCCAAGATGAGCAGCGCGTATGCGATGGATGACGGCGCCGCGTTTAAAGAGGGTTTGAGTATGCACCAAAGGGCCTTCGCCGGTCCGCTTGACCGGGAAACGGGCAAGGCGATCAAGGAGCATTATTTCAACCACTATCAGCCATTTCTGCGCAGCCAGATCATCTATCTCGTGGCGCTCATCCTCGCCTGTTTCTCTTGGCTGAATCTGTCGCAGTGGCTGAATCGTTCGGCCTTCTACCTCGTACTGCTCGGGTTGGTGACGCACACCTCCGGCATTATCTTCCGGATGTACATCGAAGACCGTCCGCCGGTGACAAATCTCTATTCCTCGGCCATCTTTGTCGGTTGGGGTGCGTCCGTACTCGGCGCGGTGCTTGAGCGCATCTACCGCAACGGCATCGGTTCGGTAACAGCTGCGGCCGTCGGATTCATCACCCTGATTATCGCCAGTCATCTCGCGCTCGGCGGCGACACGATGGAGATGATGCGCGCGGTGCTCGATACGAACTTCTGGCTCGCGACGCACGTGGTTGTGATTACCCTCGGGTACTCCGCTACTTTCCTCGCTGGCTTCCTCGCCCTTGTGTACATCCTCCGCGGCGTGCTCACGCGCTCGCTCGACGCCGCTACTGGCACATCTCTCTCACGGATGGTCTACGGCATCGTCTGCTTCGCAACCTTGTTCAGCTTGGTTGGGACCGTTCTCGGCGGCATCTGGGCTGACCAGAGCTGGGGCCGTTTCTGGGGCTGGGACCCGAAGGAGAACGGAGCACTGCTTATCGTCATCTGGAATGCAACCATCCTGCACGCACGCTGGGGCGGCATGATCAAAGACCGCGGGTTGATGAACATGGCGCTCTTCGGCAATATCATCACTGCCTTCTCGTGGTTCGGTGTGAACATGCTTGGTATCGGTTTGCACAGCTATGGTTTCATGGACGCCGCCTTCAAGTGGATTGCCATCTTCACTGCCAGCCAGCTTCTACTCATCGCTATCGGCTCGGTGCCGCTGCGCCTGTGGGGCAGCGCGGCGGCATTGGACAAATCCTCTCCCGGCAGCAAACCAGCGGCTTGAAACCTTGACCCTCTGGCCCGTCTCAGCAAACGTCGCGTCGTCTGATGACGTCTTGACGTGAACGCCCCCGCCCCCAGCCTGCCGCCCGGCCTGAACAACATGTTCGGGTTTCAGGTGTTCAATTCGCTCTCGTTCCAGATCATCCTCAGCAGCCCGATGCTCCTCTACGCGAAAAGCCTCGGCGCCAGCGCGACGGTCCTTGGGCTCATCACAGGGATGATGCCGCTGCTCGTCATCTGCCAGATTCCGGCAGCGAAGCACGTTGCGCGTATCGGCTATCGGCGTTTCATATTCACCGGGTGGGGGACGCGTGTTCTATTCATCTTCATGCTCGCGGTCGTGCCGTTGATGGGCGGCCAATGGCTTTCTGACTCCAGACGGCTTGGGCTGGTGTTACTGGTGCTCTTCGGTTTCAACCTCGTCCGCGGCATTTCGAGCGCAGCGTGGTTGCCGTGGATTACCGCGTTGATTCCGGATGCGGTGCGCGGACGCTATCTCACGCGCGAGGCGGCTTTTGGAAATCTCGGCAGCTTCGGCGCATTCCTGCTCGCGGCGATTTATCTTGGTCAGCAGCCACTAGGAAAGATTGAAAGTCACCGCTTCGCCGTGCTCTTCGCCTTCAGTGCCGTGATGGGGGCGATCAGTCTTGCCTTTCTGCGACGCATCCCCGAACCGCCGGTGCCGGAGGAAGAGATTCGCGGTTCACGGGAGCCTGTGCCGTGGAAAACCATCATCGGCTTTGAGCCGTTCCGGAAGCTGCTCGTCGTGAATGCCGTCATCGCACTGGCGATCGGGGGGCTGGGGACATTCGTGGTGGACTTCCTCAAGACCGACGGCGCTCTGAGTGAGGGGCGCATCTTGTTGGTCACGGCGATGACCTTCATCGGCGGGTTGAGCAGTCTGTGGGTGATCGGCTCGCGTCTCGACCGGTTCGGTAGCCGGCCGGTGATACAGTTCGCCCTAGCGGGCTTCTTCTTGGTCTTGCTCGGCTGGGTGCTTATTGCTGCACGCGTCTTGCCGATGCGACTCGAGTTGATGTTCGTCTTGCATTTCCTGATGGGCCTCTGCGGCGCGCTCTTCGGCATGGGAATGACACGCTTGGCAATGGCAATCGTGCCGGTGATGGGCCGCAGCCATTTCTTCGCGCTCTACTCCGTACTGGGCAGCGTGACGCTCGGTGTTTCGCCGGTGCTCTGGGGCGGAGTGATCGACTTGCTCAAGCCGCTGCGAATGACTTGGCTCGGCGCGGAATGGAACGCTTTCAGCATCGCCTTCGCGGCGATGAGCGTGGGTGGGTTGGTGACGCTGGGGTTCTGCCGGCGTCTTGTCGAGCCGCAGGCGGCGCGGGTGGAGGATCTGCTGCGCGACCTCTTCCAGCAACCGCTCGTGCGCCTCTGGTTCCGCCGCTGAGTCAGTGGCGGAGCACGGTGAAAGGCGTATCGAACCAGAGACCGTTGAAGTCGAACTGCATCGTTGGCGGGTCGAATTCGCCAGCCATCCAAGTCACCTCGTTGCGCTCTTGGATGTGGGTACAAATTTCTTCAAAGAATGTCGGATCCAGTCCCACGATGCCGTAGCGGTTGCGGCGCAGTTCCTGTTTCTCCATCGCGCGGCGCAGGTGCTCCGCCTCGCTGGGCGAGCGGCGGACAATCCAGATTTCGGCTTCGGGCGCCTTTACGGCCAGCTTGTCGAGCTTGGCGATGCTGCACTCGCCGCATTCCACCCAGAGCGACGGGCGGAGCTCGTAGTCGAGCTGCACGAGATCGGGCACGAAGCGGATGTTATCGTTGTGCAGGCGCGGCTCGATCTGCAGCCGCTCGCGCGCGAAGAGGAGGAATGCGAGGAGCTTCAAGACGACGTGGGCGATTGTCTCCGTCTCGTTCTGCGCGATGAGAATCTTCCGCGGAAGTGGTCGGCGCCGTTCCTGACTTTCCAATGTGAAGGTGTATCGTGCGCTCATCCGTTCGTAGATCTGCAAGCCCCTTGTGGAACTATAACTCCACAAGCACCAGCGTGCCCGGACGAACGAGTGTGAAAAGGTATTCCGCGTTCCAGTTCGCGAGACGGAAGCAGCCGAGCGACTCGGTGCGGCCGACCTGCTCCGGATGGGGTGTGCCGTGAATGCCGTAGCCGGGGCGGTCGAGGCCTATCCAGACGGTGCCCACGGGGTTGTTCGGTCCGGGCTGAAGAACGAGCTTGCCGAGCTTCTGCTTCGCCTCGGGCGAGTCGGGGAAGTTCTCCGGGTCGAAGGTATAGTTCGGATCGCGCGCGGTGACCGCCACAATGAGATTTCCCACCGGCCGTTTCTCGACGCGCTTGGCGATACTGCACGGGAAATGGACGAGCAGGTTCGTATTCGCATCGAAGGCCTGCAGCGTTTTCAGCGAGAGGCTGATGCGGATGAAGGCCGCTTTCGTAGCGGTCGGTGGGCGTTGCGCGTTTGGGACCTTCACCACGGTGTCGGCGATGCAGTTCGTCCAGTTCACAACGGGGTTGAGTTTGCGGATGAGATTGGTCGAGGCATGAAACTTCTCGGCCACCAATTCGAGCACGCTCTCATAATCAATTCGGTCCTGCTTCGATTTCTCCAACCAGTTCGAGCCAAGCGGGCGCAGGCGCGCGAGGTCGTTTGTGGTTATGGCGTAATTCGTATAGGCGGCCACATCGAGGGTGAGCCGTTGCTTCGTCTCGGCATCCAGCTCGCCGGTAATCGGCAGGTGATCCCGCTGCTGGAAGGCGCGCAGTGCGGCGCGCGTCTGTGAGCCGATGGCGCCGTCAATCGGGCCGGAGGAGATACCGTGACGGTTCAGCGCGAGCTGCGCTTCGAAGACGTTGCGCACGACGCGTGGGCCGTTCTCGGGAAGCGGGGTTTCCGTTGGCACGGGAAGGGTATTGGTGGCTGTGAGATTCGTCGCGCCAGCGGTCGCGTGGTTCGGACGGTAGCGGACAGGCGGCAGTGGGTCCGGCTTCGCCGCGACGGGGACGGGCTTCTGCGTATTCGTCAGTGGTAATTGTGCTGGGATTTTTTCTACGGGGACAGACGGCCGTTCAGCGCGGCTTGCAAACTTGGCGACAACACCGGCGGCTACAATCAGCACGGGCAAAATCCAGAGCAGATGCCGCCACGGCGATGGGCTCGAGGAGATTTTTTTTGCAAACGGATTCAGCGTCGGCACAGAATGATTAGCGCATAGAATGGGGCTATTGACGAGTCGTTTTGCTCCTTCCAGCGCTGTTGTGCAATCGGGTGAGGCAAAACGTGAATCAACGGCGTATCAGCGACCTAGGCTGCCCTTGTCGAAGCGGTTGGTAGTGACCGTCGGTTCGTTGCCGCCGGTGAGCGGCACGGCGTCAAACCTCGGAACGAACTCTATCGCCAAAGTGCTTTACCTGATTCATCGGGGCGTGTGGGCGAAAAATCGTGGTTCAGAAGCCGGGGTTTGCGCCGCCGCCGGCTGCGTAGGGAAGATTGTCGGAGAATCGGCGGATGTAAGCCTTCGCTCCCGGAGATGTCCAAAGAGGCGCACCGGTCTTGCAGTCCGCAATCGGGCCTAAATTCGCCGTAATCGGAGTAGTCGAACCGGGATCCACCTGAGGCATTGCGAAATATTCGGCGTGGCCGTCGGCGCACGCCACGTTGCCGCCGCCGTTATGACGAGTGAGACCCCATCCATAGGTGCTACCGGTGTGCCAATTATTTCGCGTCCAGTCGAAGTCTCTCGCCCACCAGTCGAAGTTGTTCATCGAGCGGGAATCTTCGGTGGTGACGAGATACTCGGAGGGGGTGTCGAGGTCGGCGCTGCGGAGAGCCCTTCCCGGGTTCCCCATGATGTGATTGTTGGATACATAATCCACGGGGTAAGGAAGGGGGCCGAATTGGGTTTGGGTGATGATCTGGTTTCCAGGACAAATGAACTGCGTCGGTCCCCCAAGAATCGGCTCTAGGAGGCGAAACCAAGTGTTCGCGGCCCCAGTGCCCGCATTTTCAGCCGCCGTTCCTTTGGGGAAACAATCGTCGTTGTCGCCATTGTACATCATGACGGCTAGTCCAATCTGTTTCTGGTTGTTCAGACATTTGGTCGTGTGTGCCCGAATCTTGGCTTTGCCGAGTGCCGGCAGCAGCATCGAGGCGAGGATGCCGATGATGGCAATAACCACGAGGAGCTCAATCAGCGTGAAGGCCACACAGAAAGCGTGAGGCTCACCCAAAAGCGCCCTTATTTTCATTCTACAATAGGTTTGGGGAAGTTGGACGCCATTTCAAGCCAAAAGACTTTTGATTACGTGCCCGTGCACGTCCGTGAGACGGCGGTCGATGCCGTTGTGGCGCCAGGTGAGCTTGGTGTGGTCGAGGCCGAGAAGACGCAGCATCGTCGCATGGATGTCATAGACCTGCGTCGGGTTCGCACGGTCGAGCGGCTTGTAGCCCCACTCGTCGCTTTCACCGGCGACGATGCCACCCTTGATGCCGCCGCCGCAGAGCCAGTTGGTGAAGACGAACGGATTGTGGTCGCGCCCTTTGCCGCCCTGGGAACTGGGCATGCGGCCAAACTCGGTCGTCCACAGGATGATCGTGTCGTCGAGCATCCCGCGCTGCTTGAGGTCCGCGATGAGCGCCGCGGCACCGCGCGCCATGCCGTTGGAGAGCGGCCCGTGATCGCGCTGGATGTCCTCGTGCGAGTCCCAGTTGCGGCGGGGAAAGGAGTTGTCGTTGCCGCTCCAGATTTGCACGAAACGCACGCCGCGTTCGAGCAGGCGGCGGGCGGCGAGGCACTTTTGCGAAAAGTAATACGCTTCCTCGTCGGCGTTGATTTCCTTCGGCCATGTCTGCGGCCCGCGGTCGAGTCCGTAGAGCTTCATCACGTGGGCCGGCTCGGTTTTCAAATTGAGCGCCTCCGGCGCGGCGAGCTGCATTTTCGCGGCGAGTTCGTAGCTTTTGATGCGGGCGTCGAGCCGCTGGTCCTCGTCGCGTGTCTTGGCGTGGCTGCGGTTGAGCGAGGCCATGAGCGCGTGTGCTTCGGCTTCACTCGCGGGCGTGATGTAGCTGCCCGCCTTGTGCGGATGCAGGTCCGCGATCGGCGAGTCGGTGCCGGGATAAATGACGGTGCCGCTGTGCTGCGATGGGAGAAATGCGGCATCCCAGTTTTTAACGCCGTTGCTCGCGAAGCCGCGATGATCGGGCAGCACCACGAAGGCCGGGAGATTCTCATTCATCGAGCCGAGCCCGTAGCTCACCCAGCAGCCCGCGCCCGGAAATCCCGGCAGCACAAACCCCGTGGCCTGCTGCAGCGTGGCCTGCGAATGCACGCCCGATTTGCTGACCACATTGTGAATGAACGCGATGTCGTCCACATGCGCGCCGAGCGGCGCGACGGTCTCGCCGAGCATTTTCCCGCACTGGCCGTGCGGCGAAAAATCCCACACTGGTTTGAGCCACGGCCCGAGTCCGTCCTGAAATGCCTCGACGTGTTCGCCGAAGTTGCTGGGCTTCCCGTGGTGCTTCACGAGCGCCGGCTTGAAATCCCAAAGGTCCAAATGGCTCGCCGCGCCCGACATGAAAAGTTGGATCACACGCTTGGCCTTCGGCTTGAAAGCGAATGCCGACTTTGGATCGGGCGCCACTGACGCTGCCTGCGTTTCTCCCCGCAGCATGGCCGCGAGCGCGATGCCGCCGAGCCCGCCGCCACTGCGCCAGAGGAATTCCCGACGCGACACGTCGGGGCGGCCATGCGGGCGATGAAAGGGAGAATCGTTGTGCATGAGTCAGTCGATGAATGTGAATGCGTTCAAGTTCAGCAGGACGCGGCAGGCGTTCGGCATGCCTCGTTTCTGCGCGAAGGAAATGAGCTGCGCTTTTTCCTCGGGCGACGGTGCGCGGCCGATGGCCAGGCGGCAGGCCCGTTCGATCTGCGCGGCGATATCCGCGCCGGCTTCTGCCTTCACACGCTCAGCGAAATGCGCGGCTTGCGTGACCATGAAACCGTTGTTCAGCAACGCGAGCGCCTGCGTGGGCGAGACGCTTTCGTTGCGCTTCGGCACGCGCATGGATGGATCGGCGCAGTCGAGCGAAGTCATGAACGGCTGCATCTGCGAGCGCACGATGAAGCGGTAAATCGACCGCCGCCATGTCCTCGCGTCGTTCGGGTCGGCGAGGCCGTATTCGTAATGCGGCGAGTGCTCCGGGCGCTGGACCACGAAATCCTGCCAGCCGGGACCGCCCTGCTTGAGGTCGAGCTTTCCGCTGACCGCAAGCACCGCGTCGCGCAGCGCCTCGGCCTCGAGTTTGCGGGAGTTGGCGCGCCAGAGCAGCCGGTTGCCGCTGTCGATGGCCTCGGCCTTGTCGTTTTTCGTGGAGGAAACCTGGCGGTAGGCGGCGCTCATCACCATCAGCTTGTGCAGCTTTTTCAACGAACCGCCCATGTCGTCGCGAAAGGTCACGGCGAGCCAGTCGAGCAACTCCGGGTGCGTCGGCGGCGTGCCCATGCGGCCGAAGTCACCCGGCGTATCCACGATCCCGTGGCCGAAATGATACTGCCAGACGCGATTGACGATGCTCCGCCAGGTGAGCGGATGCGCAGGCGCGGTGATCCATTTCGCAAGAGCGGCGCGGCGCTCGCCCTCGGGTGCCGTGGGCGCGAGGTTGAAAGTTGCGGGCACCGTGCCATCGAGCACTTTCAGCGCTGCGGGCTGCACCTCGTCCCGTGGCGTAGTGACCTGGCCGCGCGCGAGCAGACGAATGACGCGCGGCTTGCCTTTGGTGCCCGCGAAATTTCCCGAGCCTGAATGTGCCGTGCCCGCATACACCACCTGTTGCGCTGGAAGCTGCGCGAGTTCCTTCACTGTCGCTTCGAGCGCAGCCTTGTTCGCCGTGCGCGCCGCCCGGGCGGGTTCGTCGAGCACTTCGGCAAGTCGCGAGTCACGCTGTTTCCGCAGCCCAGCGATTTTGTCGCCTCCGCCGGTCTTCGCGGGGTAGATATCGTCCGTGAGATTCTTGCGCCTCCACCGGACGGGCGCCTCAATGCTGTCGATGCTCGTCGCGGGTGCTGCCAGCGCGGCGTTTTTTCCCGCCGTGTCGAAGACCTGCAGTTCTGACAGCGCGAAAATGTAATCCTCTTGTCGCGGTGCGAGCTTCGTCGCCGTCACGCGAATGTAGCGCCCGCTTTTGCCCGTCGCGGAGAATGTCTGCGGCGCCGCGCCGGGATTGAGCACATCCTCCAAGTCGTTCGCCGCGATCACCACCGGCACGCCGCCAAACTCCGCATCGTCGCTCGCCTCGATGCGAAAGCGCACCGGGAATCCGAAACCCCCGCCGATTCCGTTGAAATCGTCCCACACCCCCGCGAGCACCACGCGATCGAGCGTCACGGACTTGCCAAGATCCACCTGCACCCACTTCCGCGTCTCCTGCTTTGTCTCAATGCGGCTGTGCCAGCCATACTCTGGACGCACGCCCTGCGATGCCGCCTTCTCCTCCGCAGCAATCTCTTTTTCGAGCTTTGCAAACTCCGGGCCCGCGGCCTTCAGCAAATCCGACGCAAAGGCCTTTTCCTTTTCTTCCAACTCCGTCTTGCGCTTGGCCAGTTCCACGCGCCGCACCGCGACCGCCGGATCGAGATCGTATCGCTTGTCCGCACGATCCACCGCCGCAAACACCGCCTGGAGCGAGTAGTAGTCGGCCTGCGTGATCGGATCAAATTTGTGATTGTGGCACTGCGCGCACTGTGCGGTGAAGCTCGTGAAGGTGCCCATCGCATTGCCGACCATGTCGTCACGGTCAAGGTGCCGCGCGATTTTTCCATCAATCTTCGACTCCGACACCTCCATGTGTCCGATGAGATCCCACGGCCCTGCCGAGATGAACCCAAGCGCCTCGATGCCGTCCTTGGTGCCGGGAAAAAGCACATCGCCCGCGAGCTGCTCCTGTACGAATTGAGTATACGGCTTGTCCTCATTCAGCGCGCGGATTACGTAGTCACGGTAAGGCCAGGCATTCGGGCGCGGTTGATCTTTGTCGTAGCCGTGAGTATCGCCGTAATGGACCACATCCAGCCAGTGCCGCGCCCAGCGTTCGCCATAGGCGGGCGAGGCGAGAAGCTTGTCGACGAGCCGCTCGTATTTATCCGCCGACTTGTCGGCGACAAAAGCGTCTGTCGCCTCCGGGGTCGGCGGCAGCCCCGTGAGATTGAAATAGAGCCTTCGCACGAGTGTGCGAGCGTCGGCTTCTGGCGACATCGCGAGACCCTTCTGCGCGAGCTTCGTGGTGATGAATGCATCAATCGGTAAGGCCCCCGCAATCACCGGCGGCGCCGGCTTTGTCAACGGCTTGAGGCTCCACCAGTCGAGAGGATTTTCAATCTTTACGCTCGCGGCGTCCGGCCACACCGCGCCCTGATCAATCCACGCCCGCAGCAAGCCAATCTGCGCCGGGGTGAGTCGCTCGCCCTTCGGCGGCATGAGCATGTCCTCGACGAGTCCCGAGACGTACTGGATGAGCGGGCTCTCCGCGCTCTTTCCGGGGACGACCGCGGTGCCATGCGTGTCGCCGCCTTTCAATGCGACCGCTTTCACATCCACGCGGTAGCCGTTCTTCTGCTTTGCCGGTCCGTGGCAGGAAACGCAGTGCGTAGAGAAAATCGGCTGGATGTCGCGGATGAAATCAATTCGTTGGGTGGTGACCTTCGGGAAAACATCGGCAATGGGCGCGCCAGCTTTTGGAAACACCGCGCGATAGTCTTCACCCAACAATGCAGACGCCGTGGCAGCAATCTGGTTTTGAGTCACCGCCGCAACGTTCGTCCGTTCGCCGAGCGCGGGTGTGTCAGGACCGAGCGCGCCGACCCAAATGAATCCTGAGCCTTGAATATTCTGTGCATGATTTTTCCAAGAGACATTGTTGGTGCCGCGGCCGTGATCGGTGATCAGCAACAACGAGGTGCGTCCGCGCATTTCGGTATCAGCCTGCGCCGCACTCCACAACTCCCCCACGAAACGGTCGAAGTGATGGATGGATTGCAGGTAGTAATCGTAGCGGCCCTCGTGCGCCCACTCGTCCGGCTCGCCGTAGCAGACATACATCAGCCGCGGCTTGTGGGTCTTGAGATGCTGCAGCGCGGCTGAGTGGATGAAGGTGTCGTAGGTCATCATCGTGCCCCAGGTGGGCGTGTGGTCGGCGATCAGTTTTTCCAGCGACGCAAGAAATGGGCTCTTCAGCGGATCGCTTTTCTCGAAGCCTGTCCAAATCGGTACGCCGCTGCGCTCACGATTAATGATGTAGGGAATCACGTCCCAATTGCCGAATGCAGCGATGCGCCCTCGGAACGCGGGCTTTTGCTGAAACCATTCCAGCACGGTGACGTTGGGGTTCGGCTTTTTCGCGTTGCTGTCGATACGAGGATCGACGATGCCAGTCAGAATCTCGCTGTAGCCGGGATACGAGAAATTCTTTCCATTAGTTACATGCGCGATGCTGCCCTTGTGCTGGTTGCCGTAGAGCTGGCCTTCTTTCGCGAGTGTGTTCCAAAAAAACGGCATCAGAGCCGCTCGCCGGGCCGTTGGCGTATCACGCCAGAAAGCTTTTCGAACCTCGTTGGTTTTGGTGACGCCGCCGAATTCTTTGCTGATGAGACGTTCTTCCGCGCCAGTGAAAACCTCCTGCCAACGCACACCATCGGCCATCACGAGGAGAACGTGATTGGTTTGCAGCGACGCTGTGCCCACGGGCGTCTTCGCGGCAGGCAGTGAACTCGTACTTGCAGCGAGCCACACGGCGATGCCGAGTCCTCGCAGGCGATGCAAAGTGCTCAGGGGTAAAGTAATCAACCGACAAATATTTTCACTCATTCACTGCGGATTCAAGGGCGGATTAGAGCCGCCCAGATAAGGTCTTGCGCAGCGTTATTCGCAGGGGTGATGGAGTTGCATTTCTGAAGATGTGCATCGAACGCTCGACGTGGTATCCAATAAGCCGAGCCGTCGGCAAAGGTCGCGTTCACGCCATCACGATGGCGGGAATCCACGCGCGCCGGTTGGCCGAGTGTGTCGGCAAAAAGCGGCTTTTGCGCGAGTTCCTCCAAAAGCGGCCAGACCGGCGGCGCTCCGGCATTGCCCCAATCCACAATTGGCAAGGTCGCGTAGCCGGACTGCACGTTCACGCCGGCGGCGCCTGGCGGCCACGGATTTTCAGGGGTACTGAAGGATTGTGTCGCGGCCTGTTCGCCGGGGCAGAACAGAATGCGCGGTTCGTCCAGAAACTTTTCCAGATAGAGCCATCCGAACAGAACGAATTGATTTGCTGTGCCGCTGTAGACCATCGCGTTCCACTGCTTGCGTCCGCCTCGATAGCCGATGGGAATCTGCCCGTCATGATCATTCGCGAAAACCTGAAAAGTCAGCCCCAGTTGGCGCTGGTTGCCGATGCATGTCGCGCGTCGCGCTTTCTCTTTTGCCTTTCCCAAGGCAGGAAGCAGCAAGGCTGCGAGGATTCCGATGATCGCGATGACGATCAGCAGTTCGACGACCGTGAAGGCGCGACGAGTGTTCATTTCTCTGGCAGCGCAAAGGCCACGTAGGCATCGCCCGTCGGGCCGCCGAGCTTGCCGCCACCGCTCGCGGCGATGACCACGAACTGCCGGCCGTCCACCTCATAGGTCGCGGGCGGCGCATGGCCGCCGTGTGGCAACTTCGCCGACCACAGCTCGGCGCCTGTCTCAGTGTCGAAGGCGCGGAGTTTCCCGTCCTTCGTGCCCGCACAGAAGATGAGTCCACCGGCGGTGACTATCGCGCCGCCGAAATTCTCAGTGCCAGTTTTCGGAACGCCCTGACGCGTGAGTTCCTCGTGCTCACCGAGCGGCACTTTCCACAGGAGTTTGCCGGTGTTGAGGTCGAGACAGTTCAGTGTGCCCCACGGCGGCTTGCAGGCGGGATAGCCATCCGGATCGAGGAAGCGAGTGAACGAATTCTGGCTATATTGCGGACGCTCGGGCTTCGCGCGCGGCGCGTTGGCGATGCCGCTGGGAAGGTCCCGCACGAAGAGAAAATCCAGCAAGGCCTTCAGGTCCGGCTCACTCATCGGCGGGGCGACGGGCATCAAGCCCCGGCCTGTCTTGAGCAGCGCGATCACGTCCGCGTCTTTCAGTCGATGCTGCAAGGCGCGCAACGGCGGAGCTACGCCGATGCCGTTGCGGTTCGTGCCATGGCATTGGGCGCAGCTGAGTTCGTAGAGCTGCTGGCCACGCGTCGGCGGGGCTTTGGGATCGCGAGCGGGTTCATCGAAGTTGATGAGCGACATAATCCACGGCACCTCGTTCGCGCTCACGTAGAGCCGTCCGGTCGTCGGGTCGGTGCACGCCCCCGTCCACTCTGCGCCGCCGTGGACGCCGTAGAAGACGGTCACCTTCCGGTCGCTCACCGGGAGGAACCAGCCGAACTGCGCGCTCTTGAGCTGGTCCAACGCCCACTCATGCAGCTCGGGCGTGCGCGTGGGCGCATCGGCCAGCGTGTATTCCTGACGGGCGAAGGGCTGCGGCAGCTCCACGTCGGCCTGATATGGAGCGGTCAATTCACCGGGCATCGTGCTCGTCGGCGCGCGGCGCTGGCGGAAAGGAAATACCGGTTTGCCAGAGACGCGATCGAGCAACAGCGTGTTGCCCGTCTTGCTCACGGCGGCGACCACGTCCACGCGCCGGCCATCGCGGGTGATGGTCGAGAGCACTGGCGGCGCAGGCAGATCGAGATCCCAGATGTCGTGCGGCATTTCCTGAAAATGCCAGAGCCGCCGCCCGGTGCGGGCATCCAAGGCAACCACGCAGTTGGCGAACAAGTTGTCGCCGCGATGGCCGATGCCGATGAAGTTCGGCTTCGGCGAACCCGTGGTGATGTAGGCAATCCCGCGCTGCTCATCCATCGCCATGCCGCCCCAGCAATTCGCCCCATTGTCCACCGTCCGATCCCACGTGTCATAACCAAACTCGCCCGGGTGCGGCACGGTGTGGAAGGTCCACCGCTGCTCGCCCGTGACTGTGTCAAAGCCCCACACATCCTTCCCAATCCCCGGCACCACAATCGTGCGCTCAAACGCCGCCGGCCCTGCTGCCGCCGACCCCGGCAGCGTCGTCTTCCCGCCGACCCCGAACGTCTGGATGGGCTCGCCGGTATTCGGGCTCAACGCGTAGAGAAATTTGCCCGCGCAGAAGAACAGCCGCTCGCCCGCGCCATCGCGGCCCGACCACCACAGCAGCCCGCGGAACGCAGGCCGCCCCTCGGGTTTGAAGCGCCATTTTTCCCGGCCCGTCGCCGCCTCCACGGCCACGATGTGTTCCCCGACTGTGGGCGCAAACATCACGCCGCGCACGATGATGGGGTTGCACTGGATGTTCCCCGAGCCATCCTTGGAGTGATACGTCCACGCGGGCTGGAGGTTCTTCACGTTGCTCCGGTTGATTTGTGTCAACGCGGAGAAACGGGAGGAACCACCGTCGCCATGTGAGCGGCTCCACGTGCGGAAGGTCTCCGCTTTCGGAAGGCCGTTGTGCGGCGTGAGTTCGTCCGCACGGGCGGCAGGAATGGTTTTGTAGAGCGGCAGCTTCGCGCGGGCAGCCGCGTCTTCCACGGCCCAGTAATCCACCTTGGGACTTTGCGCCGACGGCGTGCCGGGAGCGTTCGCCGCGCTGGGCTTCGGGGGCGGGAGCTCATCGAAATCCCACAAGCCCACCGTGCTTGCGTCCCGTTTCAACGGCGCGCTCGGCACGCCCTTGAGTTCGCGGACACCCCTTGTCAGGCGCACATCGTCCACCAGCCCGTCGCAGCCTATGTTGCCCTCGACCAGTCGCCCGAAGGCCAGCCCACCCGGTTTTGGCTCGCCCTTGAGCGGTTGCGCTGGCGAATCGTGCGCGAGCTGGCCGTCCACGAAAAGCCGCACACGAGCGGGCTCAATCACCGCCGCCAGTGCGTGCCATTGGCCGTCGGCGATGTCCACCTTGGTTTTGAATTCCCCACCCCGGCCCGGCAGGTAGAGGCTGAGAAATCCACTGCCCGCGTAGCTGTAAAGTTCCCAATGTTCCGCCGAGGCTTTCGGGTCGCTCGCGACGAGGATATTAAAGCCGTGCTTGGAATCCACCTTCGCCCGGCACTCGATGGTGAGGGGCAACGTGCGGTATTCCGGCTTGCCCTCGACGACCAGCCCGCCAGCGAGCGCGCGGCCAAACTGCTTCGCCAACGACGGTTGCCCGGTGCTGACGGAAGCCACGGACGGCGACTGCAAGTCGCCGGCACGGGGGGCGTTGTGAGTGCGGAATTTCGGCTTGGGTCCCGGCGGCTTGCCGTCGAGCTGGGGCAGGAGCCAATCGAGCCCATCCAAGTTGTCCTTCAACCGCTCCTCCGCGTCGTCGTTCGTGTGGCCGATGATGCCGATGGGGCCGCGATAGCCGGAGTCCCGGATGATTTGGAGCAGCTTGAGGTCGAGGTCGCCCGCACCGAGCGGCAGGATTTTTTGACCCTTCTTGTCGCCGCCCGCGACCATGCCGTTGAGGTTGAGACAGTGGAGATAGGGGATCATCGTCTTGAGCGCGGCGGGGAAGCGGTCGAGGTGGTCGTGGCCGTGGTGGAGGTTGTAAACGACGCCGACATGCGCCGCGCCGTGCTGCTCGCGGAGGACCTTGGCCACGGCGGCCATGTTCTCCGGCTCGCCGGCCCAGCCGCCGTGGTTGTAAAGCGTGAGCTGGCACCCGGCCTTGCGCGTGCGCTCGACGACGGAGAGCAAATTCTTGGCGGCAAGCTGGACGCGCTCCTCGTTCGTGGGCGCGGCGGGCGAGCCCATTATGACCCAAATCTGCGGGTGAAGCCGGTGTTTCTCGAAGACGCGATACGCCTCATCGTGCTGCGACCAGAACGCGAAGTAATGCAACTTGTGCTTCCGGTATTCCAAAATCTCCTGCTCGAACTGCGCGACGTGCTCCGGCCGCCAGTCGTAGGCCACCTTGGTGAAGCCGAGCTTGGCGACCATCTCTGCACGCTCGGCGGGCCCGCGCTTTTTGGAGTCGAACGGCACAATGCACCATGCCACCAAGTTCGTGCGGGCGAAGAGCTGGACCTCGGCGGCGCGGGAGGAGAGGCCGGCGAAACACACGAAACACATAAAAAGAAGACGCGGAAAAGCAGTGGCTAGGAAGCCGGAAGTGACGCCGGTCAGACGAAGCAGGCGGGACTTGGGAGTTGGATGGTTCATTCGGCTTCAGTCTGTTTAGTGAGCAAATTCCTTCGCGGCCAGCCGGCCGGCTTTCAGCACGCCGCCTTGCAGCACGGCGAGGATGTTTTTCCGATCTTCCAGCAGCGCGATATTTTTCACGACATCCCCATCCACCACGAGCACGTCGGCGACCTTGCCTGGCTCCAGAGTGCCGAGCTCCGGGCTGCGGCCCATGATTTCCGCACCGGTCTTGGTGGCGCACTTGAGAGTTTCCAGCGCGCTAAAACCGACGTAGTTCACGAAGAAGCTCAACTCCTTGGCGTAGTCGCCGTGCGGGTTCCAGCCGAATCCATAATCGCCGCCCATGCCGATACGACCGCCTGCCTTGAGAATTTTCCGGTAGCTGGCCGCGCCGCCTTCGAGGGTTTCCTGATGCCCATCTATGACGCGCTGCGGCAGGCCAAATTCCTTGCCACGCACAACGCTGGCCTGCTCGAAGTAAAGGCCCGGCACCACGGGCACGTCGCGCTTCAACAGCAGCTCCAGCCCTTCGTCGTCAATGAACGTCGCGTGCTCGATGCTGTCGTAGCCGGCTCGCAACGCGTTCTTGATGCCCTCGGTGGCGCGACAGTGACCAGTGACTTTGAGCTTGTGGTTGTGCGCGGTGGCGACCACGGCGTGCATCTCCTCGAAGGTCATGCAGAGCGTGTGATGGTCGTTTTGGTCGGGCCAAGCGGCGTCGCCGGTGGGATAGGTCTTCACCCACTCGACGCCGTCCTTCACGAGCGAACGCACGGCCTTGCGCGCGTCCTCGACGCCGTTGATGCAGAACACGAGCCCGTCCATGCCAATCTTTCGGAAGTCGGGATTCCAATCCATCAACCCGCCCGCGCTGCAAATCTCGCGTCCGCTAGCCACCAACCGCGGGCCGGGGATGAGGTCTTCCTCGATGGCTTTCTTGAGCCACACATCGCAGTTGAAGAGGCAACCGCCCGAGCGGGCCGAGGTGTAGCCGCATTCCAACGTCAGCTTGCAGTTCATCGAAGCAAGTAGAGATACGTATTCGACGGGATACTTGATGTCGAGGTCCTCGAGCTTCTCGATGTTGAAATAGGTCGCGTGGTAGTGCGCCTCGACCAACCCCGGCATGATGGTGCCGCTGCGTGCATCAATTCGTTGCGCATCCGATGGCATCGTAGGAGCGTTCGCGGCTGGGCCAGCGTATTGGATGATGCCGTTCTCGATGACGAGTGCGGCGTTGAGCACGGGCGGCACGCCGGTGCCGTCGAAGAGCTGGCCGTTGGAAATGAGCGTGGTGCCCGTGGCGAGTTTCATAATACGTCATTCCGGCTGCTCGCGCTCCGTGGGGTGAATGCGACAGCGTTTGTCTCAGAATACATAGCTTTGCTGAGTGTTGCTGCGGGTGTGGTATCAGGCCAGTAATTTTCCGAGCACCTCGCCATGCACGTCGGTGAGGCGACGCTCGATTCCGTTGTGGTAATAGGTGAGCCGCTCGTGATCGAGTCCGAGCAGGTGAAGAAGGGTGGCGTGCAGGTCGTAGATGGTGGCGACCTCATTCACGGCGCGGTGGCCAAACTCGTCCGTGGCACCGTGGCTGTAACCGCGCTTCACGCCTGCGCCGGTCAACCAGACAGTGAAGCCGTGTGGGTTATGATCACGGCCGTTGGCGCCTTTCTGAAAGGTTGGCATCCGGCCGAACTCGGTGACAAAAGCGACGACGGTGTCGCGCAACAGTCCGCGCGCCTTCAAATCCTTCAATAACGCGGCGGCGGGCTGGTCGAGGATTTGGGCATGCCCGTCGTATTGCGTCTTGATAGTCTTATGGCCGTCCCAGTTGCCCACGCCCTCGCCCATCGCGTAAGCGCCGTTGAAAAGCTGCACGAAACGCACGCCGCGCTCCAGCAGACGTCGCGCGAGAATACAGTTCTTGGCGAAGCGCGCCTTGTTTGTATTCTTTGTATCATCAGCTCCATAGAGAGCGAGCGTCGCGGCGGTCTCCGTTGATAAATCCGAAACTTCTGCAGCGGCGAGCTGCATCTTCGCAGCCATCTCGTAGCTTGTGAGGCGCGCGGCCAGTTCGGTATCTCCGGGATTGCGCGCGAGGTGCTGCTCGTTCAGGAACTTCAGGAAATCGCGCGTGGCCGTGTCGGCCTTTTCGCTCAACGCCGCCGGCCGCGCCAAGTGTGGGATCGGCTTGTCGGCATTGAACGCCGTGCCTTGGAACACGGCCGGGAGGAAGGCGGAGTTCCAGTTGTTCGAGGCCGATTGCGGCACGCCGCGCGGATCAGGAATGGCGATGAACGCAGGCAGATTCTCGCTCGCCGAGCCGAGCGCGTAGCTCGCCCAGCAACCGATGCCGGGGAAGCCGTCGAGTGTGAAGCCGGTGCTCATCTGGTTCTCAGCCGGTCCGTGCGTGTTCGATTTCGCCGTCATCGAATGGATGAAACACAGCTCATCCGACAGACCCGCGAGATTCGGCAGCAGGTCGGAGACCATCTTTCCACTCTGGCCGCGCGGGCGGAATTCCCAGAGCGGCTTGATGAGGTTGCCGTTTTCGCCCTGGAAGGTGACCAATTTCCCCGAACCGGGCATCGGTGTGTCGTGCCGTTTCACTAGCTCGGGCTTGAAATCGAACGTGTCCACGTGGCTCAACGCGCCGGAGCAGAAAATCACTAGCACGCGTTTTGCCTTCGGCGCGAAATGCGGCGGTCGCGGCGCGTGCGGTCGCGTGGGATCGATTGCGGGTCGGATGGGCGATTTGTCCGCGCCCAGCAGTCCTTGTTTCGCCAGCAACGAGGCGAACGCGATGGCGCCCAACCCGTGACTCGCCGAGCGCATGAAGGCCCGGCGATCCAGCAGCCACTGCCCGTTGAAATGCGGATTCATAGCGTGGATGAAAGAGATCTTATTTCTCTACAATGACTGTTTTTGCCAACCATGCGCGCGCATCGCGGCGCAGCGGAATGTCGCGGAGTATCCATTGATCGTTGTGATTGCGGAAGGGAACAGTGGCGAACGTGAACGCGCTTTCGATGCCGGTAGATTTTACGTAACGCTCGAGAAGACCGACGTCCTGCTCGTGGCAGATGAATTGCGGGCGGCCCTTGAGCCGGCGCAGGCGTGCCAAGGCGGAGGCGCGGTCGGCGCCAGCATAGCCCCAATCGCGCTCACCATCGTAATGGCTGTAGCAGAAGAAGGCGCGCCACGTGGCTGCGATGGCGTCGTCGTGCAATCCGATGAAATTCGCTGCGATACTGCCGCGTGAAAAACCGGCTAGCACCACTCGCTGCGGATCTCCACCGAAGCGTTCGCAAACGAACCGCACTGTGTTCGTGCAATAGCGCTTCGTCTCGGCCACATCGCCCCACCACGTGATGGCGTTGCTTTTGCTCGCGCCATCGACTTTCACAAATGGCAGGCAGATCCAGATGAAGTTTGTTCCCGCGCTCAGGCCGTATCCGAGAGCGCTACCTTCCACCGTGCCGTGTGATTCATCACCAAAACGGTCCCGATAATTGCCATTGCCGGCATATTCCACAATTACAGGAAGATGACCGCCAGCCTTCCAATCGCGGGGCAGGTAGAGCGCGTGATGGACCGCCGTATTCTCCCAACCGGGCGTGGTTTGCCGGACGCGTTTTCCAGCGGCCGGAGCGCTGGTGGTCATGGGTGGAACTGCAAGATCCGCCGGCACGGAGCGTAAATCGGGAAGCTCGGCAGCGCACAGCAGCCCCGAAACCAGCGCGCTGCTCATGAACAAACATCTCATTGTGTGAAGAGGAATTCGTTCGCGTTGAACAACGCGCGGCAGAGCGCGGTGAGGCCGTGCTCGCTAACCAGAGTGCTTCCGGTGATGACTTCCTGCGCAGACGGTTCTCGCCCAAAAGCGATTAAAAATGCACGTTGGATTTGAGCAGTCGTATCGGTTTTGGATTCCGCTCTCACTCGCTCGGCAAAGAAGTCCGATTGCTGAAGCAGGAACGGACTGTTGAGCAGACTGAGTGCTTGCAATGGCGTGGTGGAACGTGTGCGGCGCGGGGCAATCTGGCCGGCATCGGGGCAATCGAATGCGCCGAAGATATCGTCGAGCTGCATGCGCGGTTTCTGCTGAAAAACCATCCGGCGAAAACTTGCCGTGTCGAACTCACGTCGCGGATTGTAAACTTTTACGTAGTTGGAGTTTGGCTCGAAGAGGTCGAAGCCGGGCCCGCCGATTGTGTGGTGGAGCTTACCGCTGACCGTGAGGATAGTATCGCGGATCACTTCGGCTTCCAGTCGCCGTGAAGGAAAGCGCCAGAGCAGGCGATTGTCAGCGTCCGACTGCGCGGCGCTCACGTTGAGCACGTTCACCTGCCGGTACGCCGCGCTGGTGACAATGATTCGATGGAGTGATTTGAGGCTCCACTTCTGCGCTATGAATTCGCTCGCCAACCAGTCGAGCAATTCGGGGTGAGACGGACGGCTGCCGTTGAGGCCGAAGTCGCTCGGCGTCTCCACGATGCCGCGGCCGAAATGGTAATGCCATAGGCGATTAGCCATCACGCGCGCGGTGAGCGGATTTTCGGGACTAGAGATCCACTGCGCCAATGAGAGCCGCCGCTCGGCGTCGGATGCAGCGCTGGGTAGTTTGAAGCTTGTGCCCAATTTCGTGAGGCCGCCGGGTGCGATTACTTCGCGCGGCTGCATTGAATCCCCGCGGTGGAGGCGAAATGTATCAGCTGGTGTCACGAATCTACCTGCATACGCCATTGGAAACGTCGTCGTTGCGGTGATGTTTGTCTCCAGTTTTTTGCGTGCGGCGAGCAATGCCGCAAGTTGTCCGGCCTGGTCGGGTGTCATTCCATCGGTTGCGTAGATGACGCCACCGGGAACCTTCGTGCCGATGGTGAGCCGGTCATCCGCACTTGCCACCGTCTGCCATGTTGCGCCGTCGCGTGAAACCTCGATTTGATAATGCGTGGCGAGCCGGTCGTTGTAACGCGGCACGTTGTCGCGGTCGCGGCTCCAGACGACACGGTCGATCATCTCAGTTTTGGTGAACTCAATCTGCACCCAGCCCTTGCCGCGTTCGTTCGAGATCCAACTTCGTTGATTGCCGTACTGCCCGTCGTTGATGTGATTCAGTTTGTGCAGCGGGTTGTCCGGATAATTGCCAGACGAAGTCGCGCGTGCGCCCGTGCTGGCGAGCGCGATATTCCGGCTCGTTTCTCCGATGGTGAAAACTTCTAACTCATCAATGCACGGCTCCAATTGGGTCGTCGAGGCGATGGTGAAACGGACGAACCGAGCTTCGATCGGAGCGAAATGTTCGGTGTTTTTACCGCGCGTGACTGGCAATCGAATGCGGGGGGTGCGACTTGCAGGCTGCCGCGTCTCTTCTTGAAACATCGCGATGTCTGCGCTGACGTAATCGCCATTTGCTGCACCGCGCAAAATGATTTTGCTCGCGCGGCCCAACTCGTGAGGACCTGCATCGAGGAAACCGCTCCATTGGCGCGTTTCGGGCACGGAGCCCGAGCCGTCCGCGAACTTCCGATGATTGGCGCGTGCGATTTCGGTTTGGTCGCTCGTCGTGTCGAGGTCTCCATCGCGGTCGAGAAAGTAACGCGCATCTTCGGCGTGTGCCTTGTGTCCAGCCCCCCACGAGAGCCAGACACGGAAGCGGCCTGCCACACGCGGCGTCCATGCGAAGACATCCTTCCCCGACACTTGGTTCCAGTAGAGATAACCTTTGCCCAAGGTCGGAAAGCGAGCGGCATCGCCCGTATCGCCGGTCTGTCCACGCTCGAGACCGTCGGGATATTTCGCGGCTGGTCCTTTCGATGGGAGAAGTTGAGCGACGCGATTGGCGTCGTCGGTGTGGATGATGATTGTCTGCCCGGAATGCGCCGGCGGATCGAACTGCGCGAGCTTGCGTTCAAGCGGAGCGAGTTCGCGTCGGAGCGCTTCGGATTTGGCTTGGATCTCTGCGAAGTTCGCGGGCTTGGTGGATCGCTCGCCGTGCTGCACTCCGGCGAAGACGGCTTTGACCGCGAAATAATCGGTCTGCGGGATGGGATCAAACTTGTGGTTGTGGCATCGAGCGCAGCCGATCGTGAGGCCGAGGAACGCGCTGCCGGTAGTGCTCACCATGTCGTGCAGTTCGTCGGCGCGCTGGTTCGCGGTGAGCACGGGGTCCGGACTTTTCACGCGGTCCCACGGACCGGCTACGAGAAAACCGGTGGCCACGTCGACGCCGAACTGATCGCCCGCGAGTTGTTCGATGACGAAGCGATCGTACGGCTTGTCGTCGTTGAAGGCGCGGATTACGTAATCGCGATAATGCCACGCATTCGGTCGCGGTTGATTTGTCTCGAAGCCGTCGCTTTCGGCGAAGCGCACGACGTCCAACCAATGGCGCGCCCAGCGCTCGCCGTGGCGCGGGCTGGCGAGCAGCTTGTCGACGAGTTTTAGGTACGCTTGCGGATCTTTGTCGGCCACGAATGCTGCCACTTCTTCCGGCGATGGTGGTAACCCTATCAAATCGAAGTAAAGCCGACGGATGAGCGTGCGCCGATCGGCTTCTGGTGACTGCGCGAGCTGTTTCTCTTTCAACTTCACCGCCACGAATGCATCCACCGGATTGTGGATTCTGAACCTCGAATCCTTGACCGCCGGGACTGGCGGTCGTACCAGCGGCTTGAGCGACCACCAGTCGCTCGGATTGGCCGTTTTGGCACTGGCGGTCTCCGGCCATTTTGCCCCTTGATCGATCCACGCGCGCAATAGTCCGACTTGTTCCGGCGCGAGCTGTTCGCCTTTCGGCGGCATCACGGTGTTCTTGTCGAGGCCGGCGATGAAGAGAATGAGGCGGCTTTCAGCGCTCTTGCCGGGAAGGATGCTCGGACCGCTCTCACCACCTTTGAACGCGGACTCTTTCACATCGAGTCGCAGGTCGTTCTTTTGTTTTTTCGAATCGTGGCACTCGAAACAGTACTTGGCGAGAAGGGGCTGGATCTCCTTTGAAAAATCAACCTTGTGGGTCGCCGCAGGTGGAAGCGTGGCGGCAAACCCGGTCGCAGCGGCGGCAAGCAGGGCGAGTGTGGCGTAGAAGACTGTGAGCCGCGGGCCGGATGGATTCATGAGAGGAGATTGTCGGCCGGTACGGATTCTTCGCAATTATTTGCCGAGACAAAATGGGAGCGAGTGGAGCCGTCCCTTCATTTCTTCACCGTGCCGAGCCAGCGAGCAGCAGCCAAGGCGTTATCGGAACCATTGTAGATGGTGAGGTTGTTTGCGGCTTTGTTGGCGGTGTAGAAAGTTTTCACAAAGCCGCCGTCGCCTTCACCGGCGAGCCAGAGTTTCTCGGGCGCGTTCAGTGCGAGCAGGCCTGGCATGTCGTCATATTTCGCGCCGCCGGGCAGGAAGTTTATGTGGTGAAAATCGCTGAGCTTACCGAAGCGGAAACCTGCGGTGTCGATCGCGGCGCGGTAGATCACGTCGCCGGAGAGAGCGCGGGCGGCGGCGGCCACGGGGCCCATCGAGCCGAGGCCGACCAACTCGACTGCGGTGGATTGCTGCTGGTGCTCTTGCGTGAGGCGCACGAGCGTGAGCACGTCGTGTACGCGCTGGGCAAACACGCTGTGGTTGTAGCCGAAGGTGTAGCCCGCGAATTCGCGCGGGTTCTTCACCTTGCCCGTGCGCGTGAGCGGTTTGCCGTCGGCGAGGAACTCGCCTTGATGCAGCAGATCTACGCCGCAAACGGTCGCGCCACTGTCGAGAAGCACTTGGATTTCCGGCTTCGGTTTGCCGTCGGCGAACAGGCCTGCTTTGCCCTGCTCGTGTAGCCAGAGGATGGTCCGGCCGTTCCACTCTTTCGGATAAAGATAAACCGCCGGCAACTCCTCCTTGTGCGTCGTGTTGCGGACGAGTCCATCCATCTCGAAGTAACGGCCGCGGTCGTGCTTGTGCTTGAGGGCCCACTGCGTATCGCCAGCGCTGGCGAGCGTGCGGCCGATCATCGCTTCGAGCGCGCCACGAACGGTCTCGCGGTATTTGTCGGGACTGGCGCGCAGAGCGGTGAGTTGCTTCTGCGAGTCCTCGTGCAACCAGCGGAGAATGCGGCGTTCGAAATCCGCGTCATCGGCCTTGGGCGCAGGATGCTTGTCGTCCCACACGGTGAGGTCTGTGCGTTTGAGACGTTCGTAATCGCGCTCGGCGATTGGTTCCTTCGCGCCGAGTTTGAAGTGGCGATTGAGCCACGTGTAGAAGGCTGTGCGTGCGACGGCGTTGTAATTGTGTGGGAAATGTTCGCCGCGATGGAGCATCACGTTGGCCGGTGCGCCGGTGAGTTTGTAGAGTGTCTGCAGGTCGGGAAAGCCGTTGGTGGACATGCCGCGAGTCCAATCGTTGGCGGTCGTCATCCCCTGCGGCTTGGGTGCGAAGAGCGCGGCGAACTCGACGTTGCCGGTGTTTACGCGCAGCAGCGAGGAGCTTTCACAAGTGCAACCGCCTTGCATCGCGGTGCTGACCATCACGGCGGGGAAGGAGAGTGTGACGCGCGGGTCGATGGCCGAGAGAATCATTGTCTGCGTGCCGCCGCCCGATGCGCCGGTGATGGCGATGCGCGCGGGGTCGACGTCTGGCAGGGCGAGCACAAAGTCGAGCGAGCGAATGGCGTTGAGCGTCTGGAGGCTCATGACACCGTGCAGATGCGACTCGGCTTGCGGGCTGTAGAGGCCCCAGTTCTCGTTCGTGTTCATCTCGGGCCGTTGCTTCGCAAAACGGTGAACGACCTGCGCGGAGAGTTGGAGCGCATCCGAATCGCTCATCATATCCCATTGCCAGACTACGCAGCCCATCCGCGCCAGTTGCACGCACAGGGACTGGAACATACTGCGGCCGCCCTCCTCGAATCGCTCCGCGCCACTCGCGATTTCCCGACGCACTGCCTCCACGCTCGCTTCGGAAAGTCGCGCATCCTTCCAATGGCCGTGTGCGAAAAGAACGGCGGGGGCCTTGCCAGTTTTGGTCGGATTATTCTTTGGGCGATACAAGTTGCCGGTGACGAACAGGCCGGGCGCGCTCTCGAAATAGACTTTCTCAATCGTGTATTCGCCTTTGTCGATTTTGCCGTGGATGACGGTGTTGAGCGGCGTCTTTGTCGGCATCGGCCAGAGGCCCTGCGAGACCTGCAACTGGCGACGGACGAACGCGGCGCGCTTCTCCCAGTCGGCTTTGGTGGCCGGCGGTGTGAAGGGGAAGTAACCGTCGTAATCCTTCAGCGGCAGCAGGCGCGTATCGTTGGGGCGTTCGCCCGTTGGTAACACGCGCGATTCGGCGTGGGTGGTAACGACGATGAGAAGGCTCAGTAAGGAGACTAAGATACGGCGATTCATGAGCCGCAGTCTGACGAAGAACCGTCAACGAGGCAACCCCTTCCTGTCCACATTAGTCGGCTATTACGGAGGCGTCCGGGGGCGTAGTGAAGATAACCTAGGCCGGAAAAGAAAAACGGCTCGGCGTTTGTGCGCCAAGCCACTGTTAATTAATCAAACTGTGTGACTGTGCCTTACCGGGTGGTGGCCGTCGGGCGGCGGAGATTCACACGGGTAATCCCAACGGTGCGGAGGGTCGCTGGT
>CAMDJP010000010.1 GCA_945900775.1 Akkermansia muciniphila
TGACCGACGGATGCTGCGGTCTGCGGTTCAAGCTTCGCGTCAGGGTTCAGTAACGAAGGAAAGCGCGGCCACCAAAGCGGAAACCAGTTCGCGCCAAGCTTCCGCCAAAGCCAATCCAAACCGATTACCAACGCAATGGCATAACCTGCGCCGAGTAGGGCGCCGGCCGTCACGTCGCTCGGGTAATGGACGCCATTGTACACGCGCGAAAAAGCGACACCGGCGGCGAACACGAGCGCGCACCAACCTGCGCGGCGATAGAAAAGTAGGACAAGCATCGCGGCATAGAAAGAGTTGAACGCGTGACCGCTCGGCATACTGCGGCGCGCGAATCCTTCGGCCAGCGGCTTGGCCACCTCACTGGGAGTCACCACGTAGCCAGGTTTCTGGTAGTTCTTTTGACGCACCGAACCGATGCCAGCAAAAGGGCGAGGTCGGCCAACGCTTTTCTTAATCGTGTCGCAAATGAGCATGTCGCCGAGCAGTACGAGCAGGAGCAGGCAGACTAGTACGCGGCCACGCCGAGCCCCTTTCCAGAGCAGACCGATTAAACCGAGACCGATGATCGGGAAGAAGAATTTCTCGTCGCTCAAAATCGGCATGAGCCAGTCGAAGAACGCATTAGCGCAGGCCGAATTGGCAAAGCGGAAGAGGGCGACGTCGAGGGCTTGGAGCCAGTCCATCGGTCGCGAGAGTGACGGAAGCGGGCGGGCGTTACAAGCCGCCGTTCAATAGGTGATGAGCGAGTGAACGGGCACGTCGGGGAGCTTGGCGCGACCGTCGAGGAACTTCAACTCGATGAGGAAGCGGGCCTCGAGAATGTGCGCACCAAGCTTCTGCAGCAGCGCAAGAGCTGCGGCTGAAGTACCCCCGGTGGCGAGCAAATCGTCGAGCAGCAGTACGCGCGCGCCGGGCTTCACGGCGTCCACATGCATCGCCACGGTGTTCGAGCCGTACTCGAGATCGTAGCTATGTTCGATGGTCTGGTAAGGAAGCTTCCCCTTCTTTCGCACCGGCACGAAGCCGCAATGGAGCTTCTGGGCAGCGGCAGCGGCGAAGATGAAGCCGCGCGCGTCAATGCCGACGACAGCGTCCACGGATCCGGGCGTGTAGCCGGCGATCATCAGATCAATCGCTCCAGCGAAGAGGCGGGCGTCGGCGAGGACGGGCGTGATGTCCTTGAACTGGATGCCGGGCTTAGGAAAATCAGGGACGTTACGAACGGCATTCTGCAGATCGGCAGCGGTGACGCGATGGCTCATAAGCGGGGCGATTACTCCTTCACCCGCTCAACTCGCTCAATCATTTTGCGGAGGCGAAGGAGTGCGATGTTCTGAATCTGCCGGACACGCTCACGGGTAACACCGAACCGCACACCAACATCCTCGAGTGTCTTCTCCGCGCCGCCGTCGAGTCCGAAACGGAAACGTAGAATCTCCTCCTCGCGAGGGCTGAGCGTGGCGACCATCTCGCGCAGCATCAGAGTGACCGTCTTCTCCTCCAAATCCTGATATGGCGTATGAGCATGCTCGTCCTCGACGAGATCACCAAGCGTGTCGGAGTTGTCGTCGTCACCCACCGGCGCATCGAGCGAGGCGGGGCGGATGGCTGCAGTGCGAAGCTGGCTGACACGCGCAGGCGTCATCCCTAACTCATGCGCCAACTCGTCATCGCTTGGTTCACGGCCGAACTCCTCCTGCAATCTCATCGCGGCATAACGCATCTTGGAAATCTTGTCCACGAGATGCACAGGCAGACGGATGGTCTTGGACTGATTCGCCAGCGCGCGCTTGATGGACTGCTTGATCCACCACGCGGCATAGGTCGAGAGCTTGCCGCCCTTGGCGGGGTCGAATCGAGCGACAGCCTTCATCAGACCCATGTTGCCTTCGTTGATGAGATCGAGCAGCGGAAGACCAAGCCCGTCGTAATCGCGCGATATCTTCACGACGAAAC
The DNA here is from genome assembly GCA_945900775.1 of Akkermansia muciniphila. Lineage (GTDB taxonomy): Bacteria > Verrucomicrobiota > Verrucomicrobiia > Limisphaerales > SIAT01 > SIAT01. The sequence goes on from CAMDJP010000010.1 coordinate 1,957, forward strand.
GGAGATTGGCCTTGATCATGTGCTCGGCGGCAGCCTTGTCACCACGCTTGATGCGGGCGGCGAGGACGATTTCTTCCTGAACCGTGATCAGCGGGGTCTCAGCGATTTCACGGAGGTAGAGCTTGATGGCCGTGTCGCCGTCGTAAGGCTGCCGCGCAACCGCATCCGCGGGATGAGGACGGACGACCACGGGCTTCAACTCGGTCTCGAACTCACGAGGGCAAACCTTCGGCGCGATGCCGTTCGATCCGTTGGCCTTGTTCGATTTTTTCTCAAGCTTGGCACGGGGCGCAGCCTTCGGCGGCTTGGGTGGGATGACGATTGCCGCAGCCTTGACCTGGACAACGGGTTTAGAAGACTTCTTGGCGGCGGGCTTGGTCGCAGAGGCGCGGACGGCAGGGTTGGTTTTCTTGGCCATAGTTCGGATTGGTTGTGGAACGACTGGAACGACTCGCGGGGGCGTCTTGATTGGCGCCGCCGGCAATAATCAACCGCCGCGTACGCGGCGCTCAGCTGTCATCGCCGCTGCGGGCGATCAGAATCCAGTGAATCAGCTCCATCACGGACGCAATCATCGCGGCAACGTACGTGAGCGCCGCGGCCGAGAGTACCTTGCTCACACCGGCGCTTTCACTATCGCGGACGATTCCGAGCTTCTTCAGCTGTTCTTTGGCGCGGTGACTGGCGTCGAATTCGACCGGCAGGGTGATGAGTTGGAAAAAGGCGATGACCCCGAAAATGCCGACGGCGTAAGGCGCAATCTTCTTCGCGAACGCCATCCCGAGGAAGACGCTCAGCAGGATGATGCCAAAGACGGCCCAACTCGCGAACTGGGTAGCCGGCACTACCTTCATGCGCAGCGTGAGCCAGACGTACGCCTCCTTGTGCTGGAGGGCGTGACCAGCCTCGTGCGCCGCGACGCCGATGGCCGAGAGCGATGTACCGTGGTAATTGTCCGACGACAGGACCAACGCGCGCTTGGTCGGGTCGTAATGGTCGGTGAGCCGACCACCTTGCTCGTGCACCGGCACGTTATGAAGGCCGTTGCAATCGAGAATCTCGCGAGCGGCTTCGGCGCCGGTCTTGCCCGAGCCGCCCTCGACGCGGAGATATTTGCTATATGTGGAGCTGAGCTTGATCTGGGCGTAGATGCCAAGCAGCAGGCCGGGCAGCATCAGCCACCACCACTGGTCCATAATCATCATCGCAAGCATAGGGAATCCTTCGCACCTCGCCGAGGCACACTCAAACTTGTGCCAGCAATCGACAAGAAATCAAGTCCTTGTGTTGCCAGAGAAATTTTGCCGGCACGGTCAATCGCTACAACACATCAAATCTCGAGCACCTTCTCGAATTTCGTAAGGTTGAGGCAGCCCTTGGCCGTAACCAGCACGACGTCCTCGAGACGCACACCGCCCGTGCCGGGATAGTATAGACCGGGCTCGACGGTCACGACATGTCCAGCGCGGAGCGTGTCAGGCGAAGCGGGACCGACGCGCGGGGCCTCGTGAATTTGTAATCCGAGCCCGTGCCCTGTGCCGTGGAAGAACCCTTCCATGTGACCGCGGCGTTTACCGGTTTTGTAACCCCGCTTCACGAAAAGATCGAGAACGGCCTGATGCACGTCGCGACCCTTGGCACCGGCACGGACTTGCGTGATGCCGAGATCCTGTCCCTCCGCGACGGTGTGGTAGAGACGGCGGACGGCCTCGCTGGGGCGGCCTTTGACAACGGTGCGGGTGATGTCGCCGAAGTAACCGGTCTTCTGCGAGCGCGGAAAGATGTCGAGGACGATCGGCTCGTGCGCGCGGAGCGGGCCGTGACCGCGCTCGTGAGGATCGCAGCCTTGGTTGCCGCCGGCCACGATGGTGTGGCTGGCGAAGCCTCCAACCTGAATGATGGCGACATCGATAATGGAGCGAAGTTTCTCCGAAGTGAGCGGCAGATTCCGGTAAAAAAGCTGGCGACCCTTGCCGATCTTGCTGGCCTTGAGGGCGTGAATGCCCTCAGCCATCCCGACCTCGGCCATCATCAGCGCGGCGCTGAGTTTCTTCACCTCGTCGGCGGTCTTAATCTCGCGCTCAGGAAAGCAGCCGCCGTCGGTTACCTTCACTTTGATGCCGCAATCGCGCAGCTCACGGGCATAACCGAGGGGAAAACTAGGCGGCACGGAAATCTTGCGGAATCGTCGCTCTCGAAGAATTTGTGCAGCTATTTCAGGGAGTGTGGGATTCTTGCCATTCTTGCTACGGAGCAATTTTACATAGCGGCTGAGAGCCAGCACGCGACAGTGGGGCACTTCTTTCTTGGCCCGATCAATCTCGAGGTCGCCGATTACAACGTGCCCTTTACCACCGAGGCTCAGATAGATGAAGGGGTCCGGCACGAACATCCCGACCGCATAGAGGATGTCGGCGTCATGATCGCTGTCCGCGATAATCAGAAGGTTGTCGGGATGCATCGAGGGCGCGAAAGTAGGAAGACCTTGTGCAGCTGGCAAGCAGAAGAAGTTCACACACCGAACGCACGATCGCCGGCATCGCCCAAGCCGGGCACGATGTAGCCGAGCTTGTTCAGGTGTTTGTCCAAGGCCGCCGTGTAGATAGCGACGCGCGGGAATCGACGGTGGATGTTTCGGACCCCTTCCGGCGCGGCAAGCACGTTCACCAGACGGATGCTTCGGGCATTGCGGGCGACGAGCATCTCCAGCGCAGCTAGGGCACTGCCGCCAGTCGCCAACATCGGATCGAGTAGCAGCACTTCGCAGCTACGCAAATCATCCGGCAATTTCTCCAGATACGCCTCCGGCTGGAGCGTCTGCTCATTCCGACGCAGGCCGATGAACCCCACGCGCGCCTCCGGAATCAAATGTGTGAGCGGCTCAACCAGTGCCAATCCTGCCCGCAGCACCGGCACGAGCAGTAGGTCGTCGCGTAGTCGGTGACCGCGCGCGAGCGCGAGCGGTGTGCGGACTTGCGCGGGACACAAGCGCAGGTCGCGTGTCGCCTCGAAAACGAGCAGCACGGCCAATTCGCCCAGCAGCCGCCGAAACTCGGGCGAAGGTGTGCGCTTGTCGCGCAGGCGCGTGAGCTTTTCCTGCACCAGCGGGTGGGCGATGACCGTGATCTGCTTCACCGCCATCTCAGTCGAGGATGAACGGCGAGAGGAAGTAAAGACGGCCGGAGCGAATCTTCGGGACCTCCACACCGAGGTCCACCTTCACGGTGCTAGTCTTCGCCTCGCTGACGAGCCGGAAGAAATTCGCAAAATTAAAGGGCACCTGATAGCGGATCAACTCAGCCTTCTTTATGCCCACGAGCTTCTCCGTCTCCTCGACGGCCGCGTCGAAGTTACCGAGTTTATCGACGAGACCGTGCTGGAGCGCCTGCCTGCCGGTGAGAATTCGGCCGTCGGCGTATTCTTGCCAATCAGCCGCGAGCGGGCGGACCGCCTTTTCGTTTTTCTTACGGGCCTCGGCACGCCCTTCCTTCACCACAGCGACGAACTTGCCGTAAGTCTCGTCGATGAGGTCCTGCACCATCTTCTTTTCCTCAGGGGTGATTTCTCCGGGTGCCTTGGTGGAACTGAGCATGTCCTTGTTGCGGCCGCTCTTGAAGACCATCGGCTGCACACCGATCTTGTCGAGCAAGCCGCGGTAATTGTAGCCCTGCATGATCACGCCAATGCTGCCGGTAATCGTCAACTCGTTGGCGACGATGAGGCGGCACGGCGCACTTACGTAATAGCCGCCTGAAGCAGCGAGGGAGCCCATCGATGCAACGACGGGCTTGCTATACTTTTCCTGAAAAGCGCGGATGGCCTTGTAAATCTCATCTGAGGCTAATACCTCACCGCCGGGCGAATCGACCCGCAGGATTACAGCTTTCACGTCATCGTCCTTGCCGGCCAGGGTGAGTTGCTCGCGAATGCCCGTGACCAAGTCGCGACCGCTCTCGTCGAACGAGTAGCTAGAAATCAGACCGTACACGTCCACCAGAGCGATTTTATCGTCGCCGGACCCTTTGCGGACGACGAAGCGGCTGTAACTTTCCTCGCCGTTGGTCTCCACCCCGGCCATTGACGACGGCGCGAGGAACACCATCAGAACCACCAGACCGCCCATGAAGAGCGTAGCGGCGAGGATCAATCCGACAACCAGCAGCCGCAGCCCACCTTTCTTGGCGGGGGCAGGCTGTGTCGCGGCGATCAGGGGCGGGCTGTTTTCCATGCCCGCGAAGCTAGCGGAACCGGGCAACAGCCGCAAGCCGCCAATGCACATCGCGCGCCAGAAATGAACCTTGACGGCATTTGGCCCGTTCCCTATATTAGGTTTGTCGGTGAATCAGTTGCTGCTCGCCAGCGTGTCTAAGTCGGGTTTACCCGACTTTTTTGTTCCCTTGATGGGGCGCAGGCGAGCGGCGGAAAGCGAGCCATGAACGCGGATTTTTTAGCCGTCCTGGAATACTGGGAAAAAGAAAAGGGCATCAGCAAAGATGTCTTGATGGCTGCTGTGAAGGAGGCATTACTTTCCGCCGCCAAGAAGGCCGTCGGCCCCGCCCGCGATCTACGCTGCGAGATTGATCCCAAGAACGGTGACATCAAGGCTTTCGCCAAGCTCGTCGTCGCCGAAAAAGTCGAGTCCAAGCACGACCAGATTTCCCGTTTCGACGCCCGTCGCATCAAGTCCGACGCCCAAGTAGGTGAAGAAATTGAAGTGGAGGTCACGCCCACCGGCTTCGGCCGCATCGCCGCGCAGTTCGCCAAGCAGGCCCTACTCCAGCAGGTCCGGCGCGCCGAGAAGGATTTGATTTTTGCGGAGTTCAAGGATCGCATCGGCGACATCGTCAGCGGCGTGGTGCGGCGTTTCGAACGCTCCGACGTCGTCCTCGACCTCGGTCGCTATGAAGCGCTGATGCCCAATCGCGAGCGGGTCCCCACGGAGGAATACCAGCTGGGCGAACGTATCCGCTGCTACGTCCGCGCCGTGGAGCAGACCCTCCGTGGGCCGGAAATCATTCTCTCGCGCGCCGCGCCCGATTTCGTCGTCAAGCTATTCCAACTCGAGGTCAGCGAAATTAACGACGGCACCGTCGAAATCAAGGGCGTCGCCCGCGAGCCCGGTTTCCGCACCAAGCTAGCCGTCCATTCCTGCAACCCGCGCGTCGATCCCGTTGGCGCGTGCGTTGGTCTGCGTGGCGGACGCGTAAAAAATATCGTTCGCGAACTGAACAACGAGAAGGTGGACATCATCCGCTGGGACCCGAATATTCGCACTTTCGTTACCAATGCCATCGCCCCCGCCCAGCTCAAGAGCTGCGAGGTGGACGAGGAACGTAAGCGAGTGAAGATTTTCGTCGCCGATGACCAACTCTCCCTCGCCATCGGCAAGCGCGGTCAAAACGCGCGCCTCACCGCCAAGCTCACCGGCTGGCAGGTGGATATCGAGTCCGCGCCCATCACCGTCCCAGTCGGCTTCGATGAAAAAGTCGCTCAGGCCGTTCAGACCTTCGCCAGCATCCCCGGTCTCACGTCAGAGCAGGCCACCGTGCTGGTGAACAGCGGCTTCCACAGCATGGACGATCTCTTCCAAGTCGATGTTTCCGACCTCGCCGGCATCGAGCAAATCGCCGACCAAGCCGAGTCCATCCACACCGCCATCAAGGCCGAAGTCGCCCGCCGCGCAGAAGCCATCGGAGGCGCCGGCAAGTAAGCTTTAGCCCCGGTGCCACACCGCGCCGAGGACACCCCCCACGTATGCCTGTTCGCGTTTACGACATCGCCAAGAAGTTCAAGATCGAAACCAAGGTCGTCCTTGCCAAGGCCAAGGAACTTGGCATCTCTGCCGCCAAAGTTGCTTCCAGTTCCATCGACAAGATTTCTGCCGAGGAACTCGAACGCCATCTTGGGGGCGTCCCCGTTGCCGAAGAACCAGCGCCTACACCGGTCGAGCACACGCCCGTCCTGATCGTCGCCGCCCCTGAACCGCCGCCTGCCCCTGCCGCGCCGATTGAAACCAAGTCAGAACCGGGCGTTCCTGACATCGCTGGAAAGTCGGTTGAGGTCCTTGCTGAAGCCACGCCGACTCCAGACGGACCGCCGATACCCGCCGCCGCCCCTGCGTCCACTATCGGTCAGAAGGTCGGCTTCATCCAACTTGCTCCGCGCCAACCGCGCCCCGGCGAACGCCCTCCAACCGGTCGACCTCCCCTCCCCGGTCGCAGCGATTCGCCGCAAAATCGTCCCGGTGACCGTCGGGATGCCCCACGCGACCAGCGGTTTGGCGGCAACCGTTTTGCGCCAGCAGCGGCTCTGGGCAAGCCCGTCACGCCCGCTACACCTAAGTTTGTCGCGCCCACCACTGGCGAGCTGATTACGATGAAGCCACCGGTAATCGTTCGAGAGCTCGCCGAGCGACTCAAACGCAAGCCGTTCCAGCTCATCGCCGATCTAATGGAGCTCGGCGTCTTCGCCAACGTAAACCAGGCTGTTGATGAAACTATCGCCCAACGCCTCTGCGCCAAGCATGGCTTCCGGTTCGAGACCGAGAAGCGTGACCGCGGTGGCGGTCAGGTCCACGCGCCGGTCAAGAAAATCGAGCTAGACGCCGAAGACAAGCCCGAGCATCTCAAGCTCCGCCCCCCCATTGTCACCATCATGGGTCACGTGGACCATGGCAAAACCTCCCTGCTCGACGTGATCCGAAAGGCCAACGTCGTCGCCGGCGAAGCGGGCGGTATCACTCAGCACATTGGTGCCTACACAATTTCCTTCCCGCATCCGGAGCGTAAGAAAGAGGCTCAGCAGATTACCTTCCTCGACACGCCCGGCCACGCCGCCTTCAGCGCCATGCGCGCGCGGGGCGCCAACGTGACCGACATCGTTGTGCTCGTCGTCGCCGCGAACGACGGCGTGATGCCGCAGACGCTCGAGGCCCTGAGCCACGCGCAGGCGGCCAAGACCGAGATCATCGTCGCCGTCAACAAGTGCGACCATCCCCATGCGAATCCGATGAAGGTACGCCAACAGTTGCAGGAGAAGGGCCTCGTCTGCGAGGAATGGGGGGGCAAGACCATCTTCGTCGATTGTTCCGCACTTACCAAGCAGGGCGTAGACAAATTGCTCGAATCGATTCTGCTCCAAGCCGAGGTCATGGAACTCAAGTCCAACCCTGACCGTCGGGCAAAGGGCAATGTAATCGAGTCCGGTCTTCTGCAGGGCGGCCCCACCGCCACCGTGCTTGTCCGCAAAGGCACACTCAAAGTCGGTGAAGTCATCCTTTGCGATCAGTTTTACGGTAAGGTCCGCGCGCTCATCGACGAGGAAGGCAAGCGACTCAAGGAAGCCGGACCCTCGGTTGCCGTGCGCGTGCTTGGCCTGAACGGCGTTCCCGAAGCCGGTCACGAGTTCAGCATCGTCGAGAATGAGAAAGCCGCACGCGAGGTTGCCGAGGAACGCCAACTCGATGCCAAGGCACTTGCCGAGGAAGAGCGCCGGCCCAAGGTCACGCTCGAGAATCTCTTTGCCACCATCAACGCCGAACAGGCCAAGACGCTCAAAATCGTCGTCAAAGCGGATACTCAAGGCTCCGTTGAGGCCATCGTCGAGGCGCTGAAGAAGATTGATGCGTCCAAGGTCACTCTCGACATCATCCACCACGCCGTCGGCACTGTGACTGAGAGCGACATCCTGCTCGCCTCCGCCTCCAAGGCCATCGTGCTCGGTTTCCACACCCGCATCGACACCGGCGTGGCCGACAGCGCCAAGCACCATGGCGTGCAGATCAAGCTCTACGCCATCATCTACGAGTTGATTGACGAGGTGAAACTCGCCATGGCCGGTCTGCTCGATCCGATTCTCAAAGAGGTCGTCACCGGCGCTGCCGAGGTGCGCCAGATCTTCGGTCTCTCCAAGGGCGGCAACGTGGCCGGTTGCTACGTTAACTCCGGCCGAATCAGCCGCGGCAAGGTCCGCGTCCTCCGCCACAAGGGTCTCATCTTCGAGGGCGTCACCCTTTCTCTCCGCCGTTTTCAGGACGAGGTCAACGAAGTCCGGTCCGGCATGGAATGCGGCATCCGGCTCGATGGCTTCAACGACTTCGAGGCGGGCGACACCGTCGAGTGCTACGCCATCGAGAAAATCCCACAACAACTGTAAATTGACTCAAGGATTGGAGGACGTCTAATGGCTCCCCGCCGACAAGATCGTGTCCGCGAGCTACTCAAGCGCGCCGTGGGCGAAGTGATTCGTCGCGAAATCTCGGTGAACGAGGGCGGCCTCATCACGGTGAACGACGTCGGCCTCACCCCCGACCTCAAGTCTGCCACTATCTTCATCGGCATCCTTGGCGGAGTGGAGCAGAAGAAAAAGGGCCAAGCCATCCTCAACGAAAAAGCCGCGTGGCTCCAGATGCAGGTCGCTCGCGAAATCATTCTCAAGTACACCCCGCGCCTCCGCTTCGTGGTCGATGATTCCATCGAGCGCGGTAACCGCGTCCTCCAACTCCTCGACGAGCTGGACAAGAAAAATCCCTCCGACGCCTCCGAATGAAGCCCCGCCCGCAGATCATCGAGCGCATCCTCGAGGTCATCGCTGAGAGCCGCACCATCTGCGTTGTCGGTCACGTTCGTCCGGATGGCGATTGCATCGGTTCCCAACTCGCCCTCGCCCTCGCCCTGCGCGCCGAAGGCAAGCGCGTCACCGTTTGGAATCAGGACCCCGTCCCCGCCAAGCTCCGCTTCCTCGACCGCGAAGGCGTCCTCGCAAAGCCGAAGCGCGGCGAGAAGTTCGACCTCGTCATCGCCACCGACTGCGCCAGCTACGAGCGACTCGGCACCGTTTGCCCCTTTATCGAGTCGCGCAAGCTCCTCATCAACATCGATCATCACAGCAGCAACACCCGCTACGGCGATATCAATTGGATTTCCAGCCGCGAACCCTCCAGCGGCGAGTTGATTTACCGCCTCCTCAAATGGGCGCACTGGCCTATCACGCCGGCTATCGCCAACTGCCTTTTCACCGCCATCTCGACCGACACCGGCTCCTTTCAGTATCCCTCTACGCGCCCGACCACTTACCACACAGCCGCGGACCTCGTGAAGCGCGGCGCGGATCTGGCGAAAGTCTGCAACGAGGTCTATCAATCCTACCCGCTCTCCCGCGCGCGTCTGCTGCGGCATGTCTTCAATAGCTTCCGCCTCACGCATGAGAACCAAATCGCCTACTTCTGGCTCAAGCAGGCCGACTACACCCGCACCGGCGCCGAGCCGAACGACAGCGAGGGACTCATCGACCACATCCGCGACATCGAGCCGGTCGTCGTCGCCTGCGTCTTCGAGGAAGCCGGGCCCGATCTCGTCCGCATCAGCCTCCGTTCCAAGGACAGCCGCGTGAACGTGAGTCAAATCGCCCAGCAGTTCGGCGGTGGCGGCCACGTCGCAGCCGCTGGCGCGCGCATCGCCGGCAAACCATTGACCACGCAGCGACGTCTCCTCAGCGCCATCAAGCACGCGCTCGACGCAGTAAAATAGATGGAGACTTTCGGCGAATTCGACGGTGCCCTTCTCGTGGACAAGCCGGCCGGCCCCACCTCGCACGATATCGTGGACATCCTCCGCGCTCACCTCGGCTTGAAGAAGATCGGCCATTGCGGAACGCTCGACCCCGCGGCCACCGGTCTCCTGATTCTCCTTCTCGGCAAGGCCACGCGCCTCTCCGAGAAGCTGATGAGCGACGACAAGGTGTACGAAGGTTGCGTTCGCTTCGGCATCAGCACCGCCAGTTACGATGCGCAAGGGGCCGTCACCGCCAGCGCGCCCGTTCCTCCCTTCACGCTCGACCAATTGAACTCCGCGGCCAGCACTTTCACCGGCGACCAGATGCAGGAGCCGCCGATGGTCTCTGCCGTTAAGCAGGGCGGCGTACCGCTCTACAAGCTCGCCCGCAAAGGGGTCGTGGTGGAGCGGAAATCCCGCCTCGTCCACATCTATAATTTTCACTTCACCGACTACATCGGGCCACTCGGTTGGTGCCGCGTCGCCTGCACCAAGGGCACCTACGTGCGCAGTCTCGCGCACGAGCTAGGCCAAAAACTCGGCTGCGGCGCCCATCTCCTGCACCTCCGCCGCACTGACTCCGGTAAGTTCACCGTGGCCGACGCCATCGAAGTGGAGCAAATCATCCAGACGCCCCCGCGCGAACTCCTCACACGCATCATCCCCTTTCTCAAACTGGCGAAGTGACCGATGAAAATCCTCCGGCACGCCCACGAACTCGATCGAGGCTCGCGCAAAGTCTCCCTCGCCATCGGTGTGTTTGACGGCGTCCACCTCGGCCACCAACAGGTCATCCGCCAAGCCGTCGCCGACGCTCGTCAACACGAAGGCCTCGCCGTCATTGTCACCTTCGACGCTCATCCCAACACCGTCGTCGCTCCGCAGCATCTCCCTCCATTGCTGCAAACCATCCCGCAAAAACTCCGTGCCATCGCCGCACTTGATGCAGACGCCACCTTGCTCCTCCACTTCGACGAAGCCCTCAGCAAACAACCCGCCGAAGAATTCATCCGCCAGCTTGCACACGATCTCGTTCGGGTCGCCAGCCTCTGCGTCGGCAGCGACTTCATCTTCGGCCACCAGCGGGGCGGGAACGTCGCGTTGCTCAAAAAACTTGGCGTCGAACTGAGCTTCGCCGTTCATGGCCTTGGCTCGGTGGCCTTGAACGGTGAAACGGTCAGTAGCACCCGCATCCGTGAGTCCGTTCGCGGTGGCGATTTCAACGCCGCCGGGCAGATGCTTGGCCGACCGTACGCGCTCGCCGGCGAGATAGTCCATGGCGACGCCCGCGGCCGCGAACTCGGTTTCCCCACCGCGAATCTCCCAGTCGCCGGGCTCGTGCTGCCCCCGCACGGCGTCTACGCCGCCCACGCCACTGTGGCTGGTCGCATCCATCGCGCCGCGGTGAACATTGGCCTGCGCCCCACCCTCGGCTCCCCTGCCCCGCGTTTGCTGGTTGAGGCGCACCTACTCGATTTCAGCGGTGACCTTTACGGGCAGGAGATGGAATTAACTTTCGTCGAGAAGCTCCGCGACGAGCAGCGTTTCGCGAGCCTTGATGAGCTGCGGCAACAAATCTCACGTGATGTCGTGCGTGCCCGAGAGGTCTTCGCTCGGTTATGAAGGTCTACCTTTACACCGGCTGCGGCACTTGTCGCAAAGCGGTGAAGTTCCTTACCGCCCGCGGCATCGCCCACGCTACCGTTCCGATCCGCGAGCAGCCGCCTACGAAAGCCGAGTTGAAGCGAATGCTCACCCACTACGGCGGCGTGGTGCGCAAACTCTTCAACACTTCTGGGCAGGATTACAAACGGTTGAACCTAAAAGAGCGTCTTCCCCAGCTGACCAAGGATGCAGCCATCGACCTCCTCGCCAGTAACGGTAACCTCGTTAAACGCCCGTTTGTTCTGAACAAAAAAGACGGTGTCGTCGGCTTCAAGGAAGAGGAATGGGCCAAGCTGATTGACCGTTAATCTGTCTGAGTTGCGTTCTTCTTTCTGCTCCGTCTGTCCTCTTCTGCTATTAATGAAGGCTGGCGATGAGTCTATGCCCTCACTAGGATGGGCCAGATGAATTCCGATATCAGCGCTGTTCAAAACGAGGTCCAGCGCCACAGTGAGGCCCTACAACCGCTCTTTGCCGAAATTGGCAAAGTCATCGTCGGCCAGCAATACCTCGTCGAGCGACTTGTCATCGGCCTGCTCGCCAACGGCCACGTCCTGCTCGAAGGTGTCCCTGGTCTCGCCAAGACGCTCGCCGTGAAATCGCTCGCCGGCGGACTCAATGTGAAGTTCTCCCGACTCCAGTTCACGCCGGACATGCTGCCGGCTGACGTCATCGGTACGCAGATTTTCAATCCGCAAACCGCGGCCTTCACCACGCGACGCGGGCCGATCTTCGCCAACCTCATTCTCGCGGATGAAATCAACCGCGCACCGGCCAAGGTGCAGAGCGCGCTGCTCGAGGCGATGCAGGAGAAGCAGGTGACCATCGGAGAGCAGACTTACCGATTAGAGGAGCCGTTCCTCGTGCTCGCCACGCAGAATCCTATCGAGCAGGAAGGGACCTATCCGCTGCCCGAGGCGCAGGTGGATCGCTTCATGTTGAAGCTCAAGATCGGCTACCCTTCGCGCGACGAAGAGCGCCGCATCCTCGACCTCATGGCGCGCACGAGCGGCCAACCCGGTGTCATGCCGGTAATCAATGCCGCGCAAATCCTCGCCGCGCGCGAAGTCATCAACCAGATTTACATCGATGAGAAAGTGAAGGACTACATCGTGGACCTCGTCTGCGCCACGCGCGAACCGGCCCGCTACAAACTCGATCTCGCCGGCCTCATCCAACTCGGCGCCAGCCCCCGCGCCACCATCGGCCTCACCCTCGCCGCGAAGGCCCACGCCTTCCTTCGCGGACGCGCCTATGTCACGCCGCAGGATGTGAAGAGCATCGGCATGGACGTTCTTCGCCACCGCGTCGCCATCACCTATGAAGCCGAGGCTGAGGAGAAGACCAGCGAGAGCATCGTCCAGAAGATTTTTGATACCCTAGCGGTGCCGTGAGGCAAATCCCGAACGACGGATGATTCCGCGCGAAATCCTCAAGAAAATCCGCCAGATCGAGATTCGCACGCGCCGACTCGTCAGCGAGCGAACCGCGGGGCAATACCATTCTGTCTTCAAGGGACAGGGGATGAACTTCGAGGAGGTCCGTGAATACCAGCCCGGCGACGATGTGCGCGCCATCGACTGGAACGTGACTGCACGAATGAACCATCCTTTCGTGAAGAAATTCGTGGAGGAACGCGAGTTGACCGTGATGCTCGTGGTGGATGCGAGCGGCTCGGGGCGCTTCGGCTCCGGCACGCAGAGCAAGCGCGAACTAGCCGCCGAGGTTGCCTCCGTGCTCGCCTTCTCCGCCATCCGCAATAACGACAAAGTCGGCCTCGTGCTCTTCACCGACCAGATTGAGAAATTTATCTCGCCCAAGAAAGGTCGCCGGCATGTGCTGCGCGTCATCCGCGAGATTCTCTTCTTTGAGCCGAAGCATCATGGCACCGACCTCGGTCGCGCGCTCGATTTCCTTAACCGCGTCACCAACCACCGCGCCGTGACGGTGCTGCTCTCGGACTTCCTCTTCCCGACCCCAATCGCTCCGCTTCGTCAGACCGGACGCCGGCACGATCTCGTCGCTGTGCGCATCACCGACCGTTTCGAGCACGAGCTACCCGCGCTCGGTCGGCTCGTGCTCGAAGATGCCGAGACCGGCGAGGTGGTGGAGGTGAACACGCGCGACCTCCAGAAGCGCGCCGCCTTCGCTGAACGCCGGCGCGTGGCTGAAGGCGAACTAGAACGCACCCTTCGCGGTGCCGGCTTGGACACCATCCAACTCCACACAAGCGAACCCTATGCCTCTGAGCTCAATCGATTTTTCGAGAGGCGGGAGAAACGCCGACTCCACGGATGAACGCCCTCGCCCAAACGACGAACGCCTTCGCTGCGGTCAGCACGAACGACATTCGCGCCATCAAACCGCCCGTCCCCATGGATGCCAGTGTCACGTGGCTCTGGTGGATGCTTGCCGCGCTGTTCGTCGCCGCCGCGATTGCAGCCCTTCTCTGGCTCATCAAAAATAAATCCACCCCAATGCTGCCCCCCGAAGCCCCGCACCACCGCGCACGCCGCAAACTCATAGCGGCACTTGAACTGCTGGGCCAACCGCGTCTTTTCTGCATCGCCGTCTCCGACACGTTGCGCCTCTATCTCGAGGAACGATTCGACTTCCACGCGCCCGAACGCACCACCGAAGAATTCATGGCTGAACTGCGAGCCACGCCGTTACTCAATGGCGAGCAGAAGCGTTTTCTCGGGGCGTTCCTTACAGAGTGTGATCTTGTGAAGTTCGCCAAACACGAACCGGCGCGGAGTGATCTGGAGAAACTCCACGTCGCCGCGCTCCGACTCGTGACTGAGACCGAGCCACCGCCGACTGGAGCCATCCCGCCGGTCATTGTGCCACCAATACTGAACCGTAAAACGTGAGCTTCGCACAACCATACTGGCTGTTGCTCCTCATCCTACTGCCACTGGCAGCGTGGCTCAAAGGCTACCGCGGCCCCGCATCTGCGTTCGTTTATTCCTCAACCGCGTTGCTTCGCGAAGTGATGCACTCGACCCGCTCACGGACTGGCTGGTTCCTAGCCACGCTGCGCTGGCTGGCGCTGGCTGCTGGCATCATCGCGCTGGCTGGTCCGCGTCTGCCCGAGGGCGGCGCGCGCCTCACCGCTAGTGGCATTGACATCGTCCTCTCGCTCGACCTCTCGGATAGCATGGCGGCGGAGGATTTCGAGCGCGACGGCGAACCCATCGACCGCCTCACCATCGCCAAGGAAGTTCTCGCCGAGTTCATCAAAACCCGACCGAGCGACCGCATCGGCCTGATCGTCTTTTCTGGCTCGGCCTACATCGCCGCCGCGCCAACGCTGGACCACGATTACCTGCTCGCGAACGTGAAGCGCTTTACCATCGACACCGTCCCCGAGGAGGGTACCGCCATCGGCTCAGGCCTTTCGGCAGCGGTGAACCGCCTGCGCGATCTGAAATCCAAGAGCAAAATTGTGATCCTGATGACCGATGGGCAGAACAACTCTGGGAAGATTCCGCCCTTGGCCGCCGCCGAAGCCGCGCAGGCACTCGGCGTGAAAGTGTACACCATCGGCGTGGGCGCACGCGGGACCGCCAAGCTCCCGCGCAAGGATCCTTTCGGCCGCAAAGTGTATGTTTCGATGAACGTGGACATCGACGACGATATGCTCACCAAACTCGCCACGCGCACCGGCGGCAAGTACTACCGCGCCACTAGCGCGGACACGCTGCGGCAGGTGTATGCCGAGATTGACCAGATGGAGAAGACCACTGCGCAGGCCAAGCTCCAGCAGCGTTACCACGAGTTATTCCCGTGGTTCACCGGCGCGGCACTCGTCCTGCTGCTGCTGGAATTGCTCCTCGCCCACACCGTCTGGAGGAAATTACCGTGAACTTCTCCACACCTGAATTGCTCTGGTTACTGGTGCTGCTGCCGCTCCTCACCGCGCTGTTCCTGTGGAACGAACGCCAGCGGCAGCGGTTGATGGAAGTCTTCATTCAATCGCGCCTCTTGGGCCAACTCACCAGCGGCGTCTCGCCTGCCCGACGTCGGTTCCGGCTCGCGCTACTGCTACTTGCGGTGACCAGCCTCGCACTCGCGGCCGCACGACCGCGTTGGGGCATCACCAGCGAGGAAGCGCGTTCAGAGAGTCTGGACATCGTCCTCGCCATCGACACCTCGCGCAGCATGCTCGCTGAGGACACCCGACCGAACCGACTCGAACGCGCAAAGCTCGCCGCGCTGGAACTGACCCAACTCGCGCGCGGCGACCGCTTCGCACTCCTGCCCTTCGCCGGCTCGGCCTTCCTGCAATGCCCGCTCACTTCGGACGCCGAAGTCCTCCGCCAGAACATCAACGCCATCGATGCCGGTATTATCCCCACGGGCGGCAGCTCGCTAGCCGCTGCTATACGCACGGCGTTGACCGCGTTCGTAGACGGCGATCAATCGCACAAAGTGCTCGTTCTAATCACCGACGGCGAAGAGCACGAACCAGCCGCGTTGGCTGCTGCTGAAGAGGCCGCGAAAGAGGGATTGCGAGTGTTCACAATCGGCGTCGGCTCAGCAGATGGTGAACTGCTTCGCCTGCCGACTGGTAATGGCAACGTGGATTATCTCCGTGACGAAGACGGTCGCGTCGTGAAATCGCGTCTTAACGAGTCGTTGCTCCGGCAAATCGCGGCCGCAGCGCAAGGTTTCTATCTACCGCTCGCCAGCAGCAAATCCATGGAGACCCTCTACCAGAACGGCCTCGCGCCCCTGCCCAAGGCAAAGGGCGAAAGCACGCAGCTCCGCCGGCTGAAGGAGCAGTACCGCTGGCCGCTCGCGCTCGCACTGCTGCTGTTGCTGACGGAAATCTTCCTTCCCGAACGTCGGCGGGAGGTCTCTAATGTCGACATGAGCCGACCGACGGACAAGGCAGTCGCATTGACGATCGCACTGCTGCTCTCGGTGTTCTCCTTCACCGGCTCCGTCTGCGCCTCTCCGGCGAGCGCGTTACAAGACTACGAGGCCGGGCGCTATCCCGCGGCGCAGAAGGAATTCGAGCGGTTGGCCGAGGCGCGGGCGCAAGTGCCGGGCCAATCCGCCAAAGCCCGCCTCGACCACAACGCTGGTGCTGCGGCGTTCCAGTCCGGCGACTTCAGCTCAGCTGCGAGGCATTTCAGCGAGGCACTGAAGGCGCCCGATCTCGCATTGCAGCAGCAGTCCTTCTACAATCTCGGCAACAGCTTCTACCGCCTTGGCGAGCAGGCCACGGAGGCGCAGCAAAAAATCCAGATGTGGGAGCAGTCGCTTCGCCAATTCGACGGCGCACTCAAGCTCGAAAAAGCCGATAAGGACGCCGAGTTCAATCGCGCGTTCGTTCAAAAGAAACTCGAAGAGCTCAAGAAAAGGCAGCCGCCACCGCCGCCGAAGAAAGACGACAAGAAAGGTTCTTCGCAGCCGAAACAGCAGCCCAAGGAGGGCAAGGGCAAGCAGGAGGACGATGATGCCGGCGGCGGCAAAGCCGATAACGATAAGAAGCAGAAGGCGAAGAACGGCAACCAAAAATCCACTGAACCGCAGAACGGCGATGACGATCGCACCGATGCTGCCGATAAGCCCGACGAGGCACCGCAGATGTCGCCCCGGCAAGCGCAGCGATTGCTCGACGCGCAGCGGGACGACGAGAAGGCTCTCATCCACCGTCCCTCGGGGAAGTCACGCGAGCGGCGCGTGCTGAAGGACTGGTGAGTTATGAGGTTCCCCTTCCATCGCTGGGCACCCCTGGCCCTCTCTTTGATTGCATCTCTCGCGGAAGCGGCGACGTTTACCGCCAAGCTCGACCGAGACACGATTCCGGCAGGCGAGAGTGCCGTGCTCACACTGCGCTGTGAAGGCGCGCTGCCGAGGACGACGCAGCCAGCTCAACTCCTCGCCGGCCTCGGCCTGAGCTTCCTCGGCGAGGAGAAAACTATCAGCCTCATCAACGGTAAACCCGACACGTCTGTTACGTTTCGCTACCGTGTCACGCCGGACAAATTGGGCGATTTTACAATCCCATCCTTCACCGTCACCGTCGATAAGGAGACGCTCAAGAGCGAACCACTTCGATTGCGGGTCGTCGCCGAGTTGCCTGCGGGGCAACAACCTGCCGCGCCGCCTGTTGGAAATGGAGCTACTGGGGACGAACTGCCGACCGCCTTCCTGAAGCTCATCGCTCCGACCAACGCCGTGTACGTCGGTGAGGCGTTCCCGGTCGAGGTGCAGCTTCACTTCCAGACGGCCCAGAACGTGCAGATTCCGCAGCCGCGCGTGGAGGGTGTCCGTTTCCTGCTGCTGCGACCAAGCAGTCAGCAGACGCGCACGCAAATTGGCAACAACCTCTACAACGTTGTTTCCTTCCGGAACACCGCCGTCGCCACCAAGCCCGGCCGGCTCGACCTCGCATTCGACACCGACCTCACGATTGTCATGAGCCAAGGAATCATCTTCGGCGAATTGAAGCCGATGAAGCTTGCCAGCCCGACACTGCCGATTACCGTGCTGCCGCTGCCGAAGGAGAACGTGCCGGCATCATTCAACGGCGCGGTGGGAAGCTTCGCCATGAATGTCACCGCGACGCCGACCAACCTCCCTGTCGGCGACCCGATTTTGACGAAAATCACCCTCTTCGGCCGCGGTGCTCTCGACAACGTGGAGCTTCCACCGCAGGAAGCGTGGAGCGATTTCAAGCTCTACCCTCCAAACACGAAACTCGAGCACACCGATTCGCTCGCGATGAATACAATCAAGACGTTCGAGCAGATCGTCACCGCCCGGCACGCGCAGATGAAAGTCCTGCCGACGCTCGAGTTCAGCTTCTTCGACCCCGAGGCCAAGGTCTATCGCACGGTCCAGTCCACTCCCATCTCTCTGAGGCTGACGCCAGGACCCGGTGGTACGGCGACGCCGAGCACCAGCCCCACAGCCGCCATACCGACCGTCCCGTTGGTGGTGGCCGAAAAACCGGCCATCGCTCACATCAAGCCGCGACCCGGCACACTCGCTGTAATCGCCCCGCCCATCGCGACGCGCCCGTGGTTTCTTGCCCTGCAATTCCTTCCTCTGCTCGCCTTTCTCGGTGCCTTCGCCTGGCGCAAACGGCAGGAGCACGTCTCGAAAAACCCACGACTCACCCGACAGCGCGCGGTGAGCAGGCAGGTTAGCGATGGACTGCGCCAACTAGAAAAGCACGCCGCAGCCGGCGACAGCGCCCCCTTCTTCACACTGCTTTCCCGCCTCCTGCAGGAGCAGATCGGCGAACGTCTCGACCTGCCCGCCCCAGCCATCACCGAAGCGGTTATCGAGGAACGACTCCACGACCGCCTACCGCCAGCAACGCTCGCCTCTCTCCGCGAATTATTCCACGCCGCCGATCAGACCCGCTACTCGCCCACCGCCTCCGCCCATAATCTGCGCGCGGACCTCGCGCGGACTGAAAACGTGATCGAAGCCCTTCGTCGATTGCCGACGAAGAATTGATGTGATGCGACGGCATTTCACCAAAATCATTTTCCGCTGGTTCGCAATGGCGACCTTCCTTGTACAAGGACTGCTGGGGGCCACCAGCATGGAGAATTCCACGGAAGCCTTCACGCAGGCGAATGTCCTGTTCGAGACCGACAGGTACGCCGAGGCGGCTGCCGCCTACGAAGCCATCGCGCGCTTCGGCAAAGTCTCGCCCGAGCTCTACTTCAACCTCGGCACGGCGCACCTCAAGGCCGACCAGCTTGGCCGCGCTATTTTCTATCTGCGTCAGGCCCAGCGAATCACGCCGCGCGACGGCGACACACAGAGGAATCTGCAGTTCGCCCGTGCGAAAGCCGCCAGCGGCCGGCCACTGGAATCACAACTCTGGCGAGACCTCACGAACTGGCTGACGCTTGGTGAATGGGCGGCTTTGGCATCTTTGGCGCTGTGGCTCTGGATCTGCATATTGACGGCAAATCAACTCCGACCCGGTTGGCGCGATTGGACACGTCCTTGGCTGGCACCACTCGGTATAGCCGCAATGCTGCTCTTGCCCCTCGCCAGCAGCGCATGGCTTCAGCAGACACGGGCTGAGGTGGTGGTGATTGTAAAAGAAGCAGTGGTCCGCTTCGGCCCTTTAGAAGAATCACAAACCGCCCACACGCTGACCGATGGTGCGGAGGTGCGGGCGCTGGATGAACAGCGCGGTTGGTTTCGGGTGATTGATGCAGCCGGTCGAGAAGGTTGGATACGAGTCGATCAAATAGCCGTCCTGAATCCAGGTTACTAACTTCTACACCTACCCCCAGACACGCAATTTCGGGTTGACCGCATACACGCATTCCCTAGCATCGCACGCATGATTCGATTACGCCTCTTTCAAGCCCTCGTTGCATTTATCTTTGTTGCAACGGCGCAGGTAATGCTCGCCGCCGATGGCGTCAGCATCACCGAGAAGGACGGCCGGCTTCGTATCGAGATTGCTGGTAAGTTCTTTTCCGAATACCATTTCAAAGACGTCTCGAGACCCTTCCTCTACCCCGTGCTCGGTCCAGGCGGTGCGTCCTACACTCGCAATTACCCAATGAAACAGGTGGCTGGCGAGGCGACCGACCATATCCATCACCGTTCACTCTGGTACTCCCACGGCAAAATCAACAACGTCGATTTCTGGGCCGAGACACCGCCCGGCAAGACGGGTAAGACCGTTCATGAGAAGTTTCTCGAGGTGAAGGGCGGCGCGGACGTTGGCGTGATCCAATCGCTCAACAAGCTCGTCGCGCCGGACGGCAAGGTGGTCGGCACCGACGTTCGTACCATCCGCATCTTTAATCGAAAAGATGACCGCGTGCTCGACTACGATGTCGAAATCAAGGCCAGCCACGGCGAACTCGTGTTGGGCGACACGAAGGAAGGTGCCATGGCCATCCGCATCGCGGAGTCCATGCGTCTCACTCAGCCCAAGGGGCAGTCTGTCGGCAAGGGTCACATCGTAAACAGCGACGGCGTGCGCGACGCCCAAACGTGGGGTAAGCGCGCCAAGTGGGTCGATTATTATGGCCCCGTCGGCGAACAGACGCTCGGCATCGCCATCTTCGACCACCCATCCAACCCGCGTCACCCGACTTGGTGGCACGTGCGCGACTACGGCCTGTTCGCCGCGAACCCCTTCGGCATCCACGACTTCGAGGCCGATAAGAAAAATCCGACCAAGGGCAATATGACCGTGCCCGCTGGCAAGAGCGTCACCTTCAAGTACCGCTTCTACCTCCACACCGGTGACGAGAAGGTCGGCAAGGTCGCCGAGCGTTACGAAGAGTACAGCAAATCCAAATAATCCCCCGCCCGTTTACGTCCATTTTACCACAACTCAAAAATCTATGAGCAAACTCAACCGTCGTAGCTTCCTCAAAAGTACCCTCGCCGCCACCGCCACCGTCGCTTGGACCGCCAAGTCCTGGTCGCAGGTCTCCGGTGCAAACAACACCCTGCGCGTCGCTGTCGTCGGCTTCAAGGGCCGCGGCGAGAGCCATATCTCCGGCATGCGCTCGCTCCAGCAAAAGGAGAAGGGCGTGAAGATTACCGCCATGTGTGACGTGGACAGCAAGGTGCTCGCCGCCGGCGTGGACAAGCTGAACAAGGCCAATCTAGCTGTCACCGGCTACCGCGATATGCGCGAGATGCTCGAAAAGGAGAAACTCGACGTCGTGACCATCGCCACGCCGAACCACTGGCACGCCCTCGGCACCATCTGGGCCCTCCAGGCCGGCAAAGACGTGTACGTGGAGAAGCCCGTTTCGCACAACGTCTGGGAAGGTCGCCAGATGGTCAACGCCGCCCGCAAGTACAAGAAGATTGTTCAGACCGGCACACAGAGTCGCTCCAGCTTCGCCATCAAGGAGGCCGTCGCGTGGGTCGCCGCCGGCAATCTCGGCAAGATCAAAATCGCTCGCGGCCTTTGCTACAAACCACGCGGCAGCATCGGCAAGGTCCCCGCCGCGCAACCGGTTCCCACCGAGATTGATTACGACCTCTGGTGCGGCCCCGCCCCAAAAGATCCCGTGCGCCGCGGCAAGCTCCACTACGACTGGCACTGGGTTTGGAACTACGGCAACGGCGACCTCGGCAACCAAGGCATCCACCAGATGGACATTGCCCGCTGGTTCCTCGGCGAGATGGAACTGGCTCCGCGCGTCTTCAGCGTCGGCGCCCGCGTCGGCTACGTCGATGACGGCGAGACCGCTAACACACAGATTGTCTTCCAAGATTACACCAAAGCTCCGCTCATCTTCGAGGTGCGTGGTCTGCCCGAGAAGAAGGGCGGCAAATCGATGGACAAGTACAAAGGCGGCAGCGTGGCCGTGATCATCGAATGTGAAGGGGGTCAGGTGCTCGTGCCCAACTACACCGGTGCCACTGCCGTGGACAACTCCGGCAAGGTCGTCAAGGAATGGAAAGGTGCCCACGACCACTACGAGAACTTCATCGACGCCGTCCGTAGCCGGAAGCACACCGACCTCACCGCGGACATCCTCGAGGGTCACCTCTCCAGCGCCCTTTGCCATACCGGCAACATTTCCTACCGCCTCGGCAAGGAGTCTGAGACGGGCGCCATTCGCGAGCAGATTAAGGCCGACCGCGGCGCAGCTGAGAGCTTCGACCGCATGGTCGAGCACCTCAAGGCCAACGAGATAAACCTCGCCTCCAGCAAGCTCACCCTCGGCCCCGTGCTCAAGATGGATACGAAGACCGAGAAATTCATCGACAATGCCGCCGCGGACAAGCAACTCACGCGCGAGTACCGCAAGCCGTTCGTCGTGCCCGAGATCACAGCCTGACCTTCCACCGAAAAACCGAGCAACAACCACTGACAACCCACGATTCGCGCCGTGGGTTGTTTTTTATCCCAAAACCAATCATGAAACTTTCCCCAGCCCTTGCCGCGTTCTTCGCCGCCGTCGCCCTCCTCGCCGCCGATGACAAGCCCGCCGGCATCCCAGCCGACTACAAGCTGGTTTACTCGCAGGACTTCGAAAAGCCCGACGCAATCAAGGAATTCACCTTCTCAGATGCTAGCGCGTGGAAAGTCGCTCCCGGCGACAAGGGTAACTCGCTCGAACTCATCAAGCAGAGCAACTATAAGACGAGCGTTCGCTCGCCCTTCAACATCGCGCTGATCAGCGAAAAAGTCGTGGGCGACTTCGTCCTCGATGCCGACCTCATCCAAACCGGCAAGGAATACGGTCACCGCGACATGTGTCTCTTCTTCGGCTTCACCGCGCCGGCGAAATTCTACTACACCCACATCGCCACGAAGGCTGATCCGAATGCCCACAACGTCTTCATCGTGAACGAAGCGCCGCGCAAGAACTTCGCCAAGGAGACGACGCAGGGGGTCAACTGGGGCCTCAACATCTGGCACAAAGTGCGGCTCGAACGAAAAGGGGCGACCATCAAGGTCTATTTCGACGATCTCGCCAAGCCGATCATGCTCGCCGAGGACGCCACATTCCCGAAGGGTCACATCGGCTTCGGGTCGTTCGACGACACCGGCAAGGTGGATAACATCAAGATCTGGGCGCCAATCGCGGAAGAGAAGAAAGTCGCCCCCTTCCCCAAGTCCGCCCCGGCGGCGAAGTAGAAGTTAGCCATCGACCTATTCACCCCCTTCATCCGCTCGTGGATGGAGGGGTTTCCATTTCAACCTTCAACCAGAGGGGACCCGCATGATCGGTCGCAGTCATGGGCTATGATCGCTTCTCGTCCGCGTCGATGTAGTCAGCAAAGGTCTGAATGTCGTCGCGGTGAGCGATGCCCCCTTGTTCCTTGCGCATCTTGAGCCGCGCACGCAACTCGGTGTTCTTCTCGTCGCGGCCGTAGCTGAGCACATATTCCCGATGCGCGACCTTCTCGGCATCGCTCTTCTTCACATTCTTCGCCACCCAGTCGCAGATCTCGCCGTCGATGACCGTTCCTTTCACCGCCGCGATGAACGACTCGGCGGTAACGCCAGCAGCCTTGAGCCACACCTCATCGAGGCCTTTTGCAAGGTTCGTCTGATAATCGGGATGAAGCTTGCCGGCGAGGTGCAGGCGGACCTTGTCCACGAAACGCGGCAGGTAGGTCCAGCCGGCCATCGTCTCTTTCGGGCTGCGCGGATAAATCATATCGGTCATTGGCGCATCTTCGCGACGCAACGCGAGACTGTCAATCGCCCGACCGGAGCCAAGTTCACCTGACTAAAACTTTCTCAGCTCCGTCCCTCCCGGCTTAGAGCTTCACCGGCTTGCCGGTCCCGGCGGACTTGTCGGCGGCGAAGATGACCTCGTGCGTCTTCGCGGCGGCGGCGAGGTTGGTCAATGGCATCTCCTTCCCTTCTGCCAAGGCACGGAAGAAGGCATCGAACTGGCTCTGGTACGGATGGTCGCTCACGTCGCCGGAGTCCAGCATCTTCATGGAGAGTTGGCTCCACTTGGCTTTGTTCGTGGAGAGCTTCTGAGAGTGGAACTTGTCGTCCAAGAGGCTCCCTTCGCTGCCGACGAGGTGGGTGTGGAAGTAGTAGGGCTGAAAGCAATCGACGACGGCGGCGCACTTGCCCACGGCTCCGTTGCGGAACTTAAGGAGGGTGACGCTGGTGGTGGTGTATTCGTACGCGGCGAAGGTCTTGCTCCGAGACTTGGTGTCGTAGCTCGTCACCTCGGTCACGTCGCTGCCCATACAGAGCAATAGGGCGTCGAGGGCGTGGCAGCCAGCGGTGAGGAGGGCGCTGCCGCCGTCCTTCTTGAAGGTATTCCAGCGGAACTGGCCGTACCAAGGACCGATGCCGTGATAATAGTCCACCTCGCCATAATGAATCTGGCCGAGAAGGCCCTGATCAACGACCGCCTTCGTCGCCTCGAACTGGCTCGAGTAGCGGCATTCAAAGCAGACGCAAGTCTTGACGCCGGCCTTCTTCACGGCGGCAACCATTGCGGCAAGGTCTTTGGGGGAAAGAGCCAGCGGCTTTTCGATGATGAGCTGCTTTCCGGCTCGAGCGGCGGCGATGACGTGTTTCGGGTGCAGGCTGGGCATGGAACAAACGGAGATGACGTCGATGGACTTGTCGGCGAGCATCGCATCGAGGTCGTTGTAAGCCACAATCGAGCCGCCCCACTTGGCGCTGAGCGCGGCGGGGTCCTGCGGGCGCGAGGAGCAGATAGCGGTGACTTGCGCACGACCAGTAGCGTTGATGGCGGCGATGTGGGCGGTCGCAACCCAGCCGTAACCGATGATACCGACGTTATATTTCTTCATAGAGTCTCCGAGTTCAGCCAATGAATCAGGGAGATGGCAGCGTTTTTCATCCAAGTTGTCAAAAGGAAATCAAAGTGCGGCGCGTCTTGACGCTTTCCAGCTTTGCGAACATTCTCCAAAAGAACCTGCGAAGCTCCGAGCAGCTCTCGGGCGAACCCTTTTGAGCATGAGTAGCAACATAACAAGCGGTCCGGAGACCGGTCCCGCCAAGGCGGAGGCGCAGAGTCTCGCTGAACTCACACCCCAGCAGCGCAAGACCGGTATTGCCGCCTGGCTAGGCTGGCTCTTCGACGGGCTGGACATGCACCTTTATGGGCTGGTCGCCTCCACCTTCGTCCTCTCGCTGCTCGTCAACGACGGTTTGCTGCCTGCTGGCAGCGAGCCTGCCGATCAGCTCGTGAAGGAAAAGTCCGGCTACATCCAGGCCGCCTTCCTCGTCGGCTGGGCGCTGGGCGGCGCCTTCTTTGGCCGGCTCGGCGACATCCTCGGCCGCAGCCGTTCGCTCGCGCTCACCATCCTCACTTATGCGACTTTCACCGGGCTTTCCTTTTTCGCCGAGACGTGGTGGCAGTTGCTCATCTTCCGCTTTCTCGCCGCGCTGGGCATCGGCGGCGAATGGGCCGTCGGTTCCTCGCTGCTATCGGAAACCTGGCCGAAGAAATGGCGTCCGTGGATTGCCGCCGTGTTGCAAACGGGCGTGAACCTCGGCGTGCTGCTCGCCTGCCTCACCACTTTCCTCATGGCCGATCTGCCGCCGAAGTGGGTTTTCCTCGTCGGCATTCTGCCAGCGCTGATGGTCTTTTGGATTCGCCGCAATGTGCCGGAGCCGGAGGAATGGCACGCCGCCAAGGAGAAATCCAAGGGCCATCAACCGGGCATCCTCGACCTCTTTCGCGGCGAGGTGCGGCGCACGACACTGCTCACCATCATCGTCTGCGCCTGCGGACTGACGGCGTGGTGGGCCTTCATGTTCTGGCACGCGCAGCATCTGCGGAACATGCCCGAACTCGCCGCCACCGCAAAAGTTGAGTTCGCAAAAGTGGTCACGACGCTGGATCCGGCCAAGTGGGAGATGGGCTACAAGCAGAAAATCGTGAGCCTCGCCTTCTTCATCATCATCTGCGCGAGCATCGTCGGCAATTTTGCTGCGGCCTTCCTCGCACGACATCTCGGTTACCGGCGGTCCATCGCCATTTGTTACCTCGGCTTTTTCATCACGATGGGCGCGACCTTCATCCAGCCGCGCGGCTGGGAATCGCTCGTGTATGTGTGGTTCCCGGCAGTGGGTTTCTTCTCCGGCGTCTTCGGACTGTTCACGATGTATCTGCCGCCGCTCTTTCCGACGCTTCTGCGAACGACGGGTGCGGGCTTCTGCTACAACATCGGGCGCATTGCCTCGGCAGCTGGCGTGATATTCTCCGGCTCGTTGGCCACCGGCGGTGATTTCAAGAAGACTCTGCTCTTCGCTGCGTGTCTCTTCGTCCCGGGCATGCTCGTCGCCATCATCCTGCCGGAGCCGAAGGACCTCGGTGGCCACGCCACCGAGCCCGAGTTGTCGTCGTAGAATGAGCCTGCTTGGGTGCCGACTCATCGTCTTCGTGAAGGCTCCGAGGCCGGGCACGGTGAAGACCCGACTCGCCGCCACGCTCGGCACGGAAGCCGCCTGTGCCGCCTACTGCGAACTCGCTACTCGCCTCTTTGCCAACCTGCGTGACTTGGGGGACGTGGAACTCTGTTTTGCCCCCGCTGATGCCGAGTTGGAAATCCAATCGTGGCGACACGAAGGTTGGGTGCTCCGCCCCCAGACCGAAGGCGACCTTGGCGCGCGAATGAACTCGGCTTTCGCCAACGCCTTTGCCGAAGGTTACGCCCGCGTCCTCCTCATCGGCTCCGACTGCCCCGAGGTGAGTGCCACCGACATCGGTAGCGCGTGGGACGCCCTCGCGGCGCACGATCTCGTCCTTGGACCAGCCCGCGATGGCGGTTATTGGCTAATCGGTTTGAACCGACCACAGCCCGCGCTGTTCGACCGCATCCCGTGGAGCACCGACCGGGTGCTGACCGAGACCTTGCACAGGGCGGAAGAGCAACGACTGCGGATCCATCGCCTGCGCGAGTTGGAGGATGTGGACACAGCCGAGGACTGGCGGGCTTATCAGACTCGGCGCGATTCCCTTGAAGCGGACGTGGGAGGTTGTTAGCAAGCC
Source organism: Akkermansia muciniphila (assembly GCA_945900775.1). GTDB lineage: Bacteria > Verrucomicrobiota > Verrucomicrobiia > Limisphaerales > SIAT01 > SIAT01. Next base: position 28,643 of record CAMDJP010000010.1, read on the forward strand.
GGCATGGAATATCGGCCGCACGGCAACGAGTAGAGGAACCTCGAGATTGCCATCACGATTGTCGGTCCGGTCAACCCGGTGAACATGCAGCCGTGCCTCGACTGGGCGACCGGCCGGAGAACGGATTGCAATAAAGCTAGCGACGGTGCATGGTGCGTCACTCTAGTTCGACATGGCAACTCCCTCACAGCCCGGAAAAGACGCACCGCTGGCCGACGCGAAAAAGGTCGCGAATGTAGAGGCGTCGTCTTCGACTAATCCCCTGCCCCGCGAAGAAAAGCCGTCGAAGGAACTCACGCCCGAAGAGCAGATGGCGCGGTATGAGGATGACCTCAAGGAGACGGATTGGGGTCACCAGCCTTGTTAGTCGCCGCAGAGCGGGTTGGTGCCGTGGGCGACGCGGTTGGCTTCGAGCAGCACCTTGAAGTTCCGCGGGCTCTTCGCGTGCTCTAGGATGACTTCCTGATAAAGGTCGTTGAGGTCGTCGTTCATGCGGAGGTTCCGGCGAGCTGAAGTTTCTCGGGCAATTCCTTTAGCGGAGTGACTTCGGTCACTTCATCGAAATACCAAATCTTTCCGGTGGCCTTCTTATAGCCGACCACGTGCGCAGGAAACTTCGTGCCGCTGGGCAGCGTTTTTCAATCCGAGAACCGGTGGATGTCGCTGCGCCAGTCTATGCGTGCGAGCAGTCCCGTGGACTTGGCGAAATACAGGTCCATCGCGGGCGTCACGCTGCCGCTCACGCGAAAGCCAAACAGCTCCGTGTCGCCGTCCTTTACGTCCGGCACCGTCTCGATGGTCGAGGCCGCGTCGGTCAGCGCGCGCAGTGTCCACGCACAGACGAGGAAGGTGGCGGGCTCGTCCTTGCGCTCGCTGTAGCCGCCCGGCGTCTTCAGCCACCAGTGGCGCGGCGCATCCATCACGCTCTCACGCTTCGAGCCAAACCCCGTGTCCTTGTCGCCAATCAGCACGCGATCTTTGAAGGTAAAATAGCCGAGCAAGCTCGCCTCTCCTCCGGCGGCCTGCACTGCTTTCTTGATGAGCGGAACTGCAGTGGGGGAGGCCGTGCCGTTCGGGACGCTTGCGGCGGGTGCTGCTGAGGCGAGAGTCCAGACCGAGGCCAGCAGCACAACGACGAAACACCACGCGCCGACGATCGGACGGTTACTCCGCGTGGAGGCTCCGAGTGGCGATGGGAAGAAGGTCGGTCTGGCAATCGTGGCTTCAACTCGCACCGGGCGATGTTGGCTGGCTTTTTTGGCAGAGGCAACTCACGGCGCATTCAGACGCTTCAGCACCACATCCGTCCGCTCGTCAAAAATCTTCCGCCACTCGGGGGCCACGAGGCAATCGCAGTCTTCCTGCGCATAGCCGGTGTTTTTCCGCTGCGCCTCGGTGGGCAGGTAGAAGAGGTAGCCGTTGGTGTAGCCAGCGACGAAAGTGAACTTCCCCGCCGCACGCTTCTTCACCGCGAGACCCAGCTCCACCGTCAGCTCGCCGGGGAACGTGACCATCGTGAAGTCACCCACGCGCACGCCGCACAGCTCGGCTTCGAGCGCGGCATTCCCGGCGGCGACGGTTTTGGCCTGATGCATCTTGAGCAGCGCGAGGTTCACCTGCAAATGCGTCAGGCGTTCCATCGCTTGGATATTCTGCAAGTAGGCTTCGATGCTCGTGCGGTTCTCGGCATCGAGCTTTGCCAAGGCATCGCGGCCCTGTGATTTCTCGTGGAGGTAGCCGTGGTTGTGATGCGCGGGAAACTCGGGCGAGAGCTTGTGCTGGAGGAACAGCGGGACGAACGATTTGAAGTTCAGGCTCGTGCCGCGAAACGACTTCAGCAGTCGCGCCTGCTCTGCCTCAATCGCTGCAATGCGCTGCTCGTAATCCGCTGCGCGTGGCAGCGACACCACCTCGCGCACGACGCGCAGCGGGTTGGCGTCGCCGGTCTTGATGCCGCGCGCCGCCCGCAGCGCGCTCAAGCCGAGCAGATTCCCGTAAGCCTCCGCGTCGCGCGGATGCTGTGTGGTCTTGTAGAGCGAGGGATTGATGTCGCCCGCGCAGCCCTGCACGAAGAACGCCATCACGCCCTCGCCGAAGTTCTCCTCGATGACCTTCGAGGCGAAAGCGGGGAAATCTGCGGTGTTCCCACCCGCTGGCACGCCGTGGATGGGATGACAAGCGAAGTTGTAAACCAGCGCGAAAGGCCGGCCATCCAAGCGGTCGAGGCGCAGCAGACCAATCTCCGCGTCCACGGGGCCGATGCCGGTCACGTCCTCGTCGCGCGGTGTCGCATAGGCGCGGCGGAGGTCCATCTCACTGCCGTCCTTCAGCTTGAGGCGGCGGTTCTCCATGATGCGGTCCTCGCGCCCGCGCCCCGCCCCGGCGCGCACAGGCACGAGATTCTTCGCCGCCGCCTTCACGGCCTGCACCGTGAGCGCGTCGGTATCGCGGCGCACGACGCTGTGACAATGACTGGCGTTGACCAGCACGCTCGCGGGCGGAATGCCCAACTCGCGCTCCAACGCGGCGCGCACATTCCCGAGGTAATCATTCCCAATCCGCCCGATGCCGCCGATGGCCACCGCATCCACCGTGATGATCACGACGGTGGTGGAGCCATCCTTGAGCACCAGCGCCTTTACGTAGGAAGGGTCGTTCACCGGCCCCGCCTCGCGGTCTGTGATGTCCACCTTCGCGACACCGGCGAGGAGTTGGGCCGCGTGGACGGAGTTCCCGAAACCAAGTAGAGACAGCCCAGCTAGAAGAGCGAAGGCAGCTGTACGCAGTGGCCGATAGTCGAAGGTTAAAAACGAAAGATTCATAGATTGGGCTTCTTCTACAAATGATTACGCGCCGATGCAAGAAGTTCGCCGCACAACCGTCCGCTGGTCATTGCTCAGTCGATGTGCACGCTATGCCTCCAGAGGATTTGGCCGACCAAATAATTTTGCACGACGGCGAATCGAGGACGCCTTTTTCCTAAACAGCCGGCTCGGAAAATTCTACCGCGCGAGCCTCTTGCCCTTGGACACAATCGGAGATTTGACCGCCGTCGACAACCTGTTACGCTGCGCCCGCATTGGAATGAAATCTCTTCGTGTGGGCCTCACAACGTCAGCGCAATACTTCGACTCGCACCATGAGCCGCACACACAATCTTGGGCGGGGCTGATTTGGAATTTGCGAGCCGTGCCAATGGAAGTGCTTCAAGAGAGATGCGGCAAAGTCGCTGCCAAAGGATAATCCCGTTGCAACGTCTCGCCATCATCGGCAGCGGCATCGCCGGCTTGGGCTGCGCACACTTTCTCCAGTCGCGCTTTGACCTCACGCTCTTTGAGCAGGCCGATTACCCTGGTGGACACACGAACACCATCGCCGTCCCCGAAGGCTCCGGTGAGGTCGCGTTCGACACCGGCTTCATGGTTTATAACGAGGTCACCTACCCATATCTCACCCGCCTTTTCCGCGAGTTGGACGTCCGCGTGAAACCGACCCAGATGTCCTTCAGCGTCCAGCACCGACCCAGCGGCATCGAGTTCAGCGGCAGTAGTCTGAATCATCTTTTCGCGCAGCGTAGTAACCTCCTCCGCCCGCGCTTCTGGCGGATGCTCGGGCAAATAAACCGCTTCAACACCGAAGCTGTGGCTGCGCTCACCGACCCCTCGTTCGCCACGATGACGGTCGCTGACTACGTCCGCGCGCGCGGCTACGGCGATGATTTCCTCCGTCTTTACCTTGTGCCCATGAGCGGTGCCGTCTGGAGCACGCCGCCGGAGCTGATGCTCGAGTTCCCTGCCATCACGCTGCTGCGCTTCTTTCACAACCACGGCTTCCTCGGTCTGCACACGCAGCACCCGTGGCTCACCGTGGACGGCGGCGCGAAGCAGTATGTGGACAAACTACTGACCCCGCTCCGCACGCAAAACCGCGTCCGCCTAAACGCGAAAGTCACCGCCGTTCGCCGCACTGCTGACGCCGTGAGCGTCACCACCGCCGATGGGCGCACCGAACATTTCGACTACGTCATCCTCGCTGCTCACGCCGACCAATCCCTCGCTCTCCTCGCCGACGCCGACGCCACCGAGCACCGCCTCCTCGGGGCTTTCCGCTACCAGCCGAACCTTGCCATCGTTCACACTGACGACTCCGTGATGCCTCGCACGCGCCTCGCGTGGTCCTCCTGGAATTACCGCGTCGAGCGCGCTGCGGATGGCCGCGAAGTTCCGTCTACTATCTACTGGATGAACTCCCTGCAACGCCTCTCCAACCGGGAGAACTACTTCGTCTCCATCAACGGCGCGGAGCAAATAGCCCCCGAAAAAATCCTCCGGCGCATCGATTATCACCACCCGCTCTTCAACCTCGCCGCCACGCAAGCGCAGGCCGAACTCCCATCGCTCAACACGCGCGTCGGCAACCGTGTCTTCTTCGCCGGCAGCTACTTTCGCTACGGATTCCACGAAGATGCGTTTAGCTCCGCGCTGGATTGCAGTCGGGCGTTGAGTGGAGAGAAGATTTGGCAATGAGTGCCCCGGAACTTAACTCCTGCCTTTACGACTGCTCCGTGATGCACCATCGCCTCGCGCCAAAGCAGCACCACTTCGACTACGGCATCTTCCAGTTCTGCCTCGACCTCGACGAACTCGATACACTCTCCACCCGCCTCCGCTTCTTCCACCGCAACCGCCCCGCCCTTTACCGCTTCAACGACGCCGACCATCTGCCAATTCCAAAAGCGGAACGTGGAACGCAGAACGTGGAACCTGAGGCGCGAAACGTCGCATCACATCTCCTCGGGGCGAAAGCGACACTCCTTGCCTGGATCGCTTCACAAGGCCTCTCGCTGCCGCCAGACACCCGCGTCCTCCTCCTCACTCACTGCCGCGTCTTCGGCTACATCTTCAACCCCGTCTCGTTCTACTTCTGCCTCGACGCCCAAGACCGTCCGCTGTGCGCCGTGGCCGAGGTCGGGAACACCTTCGGCGAACAGAAGCCTTTCCTCCTCGGCCCCGAGCACCTCGACACCGATGGCTGCTTCCGTCGCATCGTGCCGAAGCACTTCTATGTCTCACCCTTCTTCCCGCTCGACCTCTCCTTCGACTTCAAGCTCCGCGTCCCAGTCGAGCGGCTCGACATTCACATTGATGACCGCGAAGGAGACCGTACCGTCCTCCTCACCGCGCTCACCGGCCGCCGCATCCCTCTCACCGATGCGAACCTCGCCCGCCTTACGCTTAAGTATCCGCTCATCACCCTGCGCGTCATCACGCTCATCCACTGGCACGCGCTTAAGCTCTGGTGGAAGAACATCCCGTCGCACCGCAAGGCAGCGAACCCCCATCTCCAGCAAGGCGTGTTCAATCCACATGAATCGTTGCGCGGTCACGCGACGAAGGACAAGTCACAACCGGCATCTCCCCAATCATAATCGCATGAGACAGCAACTACCTCCGCCCAGTTGCATTCTCTACGTTTGCTCATTCCGATCTTAGCATTATCATACTATCCGCCAGTATGAGCATTCGCACCCAACTCGGGCCAAATACCAATCGACCGCACGCCATGCGAGCCGCTACCCGCTCAGGCTTTTACCAGCGTGCGATTGAGGAGGCGCTCTCGAAGATGCCCCTGGGCTGCCTCGAAGCCTCCCTGCCCGACGGCTCTGTCCGCCGCTTTGGCAACGCACCAAAACCTACAGCACATCTGCGTATCCTCCGTCCCGGTTTCTTCAAACGCTGTGTGCTCTTCGGCGACATCGGATTCGGAGAGGCCTACGTGGACGGCGATTGGGACACGGACGATTTGCCTGCTGTGCTGGCGTGGTTCATCGAAAACGTCGAGCATGCTCCCAGCATGTCCGGCTCGCGGCGCAGTCCGATTGTGCTCAACCTCCTGCGCGGCGCAAACCGTTTGAAGCACCTGCTTCGCTCCAACTCCGTGGAGGTTAGTCGGCGCAACATCGCCGATCACTACGATCTCGGGAATGACTTCTACCGACTCTGGCTCGACCCCTCGATGACTTACTCCTGCGGCCTCTTCGTCTCCCCCGAACTCACACTGGAGCAGGCGCAAACCGCAAAGTATGACGCGCTTTGTCGCAACCTCCGACTGAAGCCCTCCGACCACTTACTTGAAATCGGTTCCGGCTGGGGCGGCTTGGCCTGTCACGCAGCGAAAAACTACCACTGCCGGGTCACCACCTTGACCATCTCCGAGGCGCAGCTGGCTTGGTGCAAGGAACGCTTCGCCCGAGAAGGCGTCGCTGACCGCGTGGAAGTCCGCCTGCAGGACTACCGCCACACCACTGGCCACTTCGATAAGATTGTCTCCATCGAAATGCTGGAAGCCGTTGGCGAACGCTACGTGGACGGCTACTTCGCCCAATGCGCTCGTCTCCTCAAACGCGACGGTCTGCTCGCGCTTCAATACATCACTACTCCAGACAGCCGCTATCAGGAGTTCCGCAAAGGCGTGGACTGGATTCAGAAACACATTTTTCCCGGCTCGCTGATTATGTCCGTGGGCCGCGTCACGCAGGCGCTCCAGCGCGGCACAGACCTGCATCTGCACAACCTTCACAACATGGGGCACCACTACGTCCGCACCCTCAGCGAGTGGCGGCAGCGCTTCAACGCGCACCATTCCGAACTGCGAAAGCTGCACTTCGACGACACCTTTATCCGCAAGTGGAACTACTACCTCAGCTACTGCGAAGCAGCGTTCGCTCAGCGTAACATCAGTGTGGTCCAAGCCGTTTATACGCGCCCGAATAACCGCAACCTGATGTGAACCAAGCAATCGAGTAGTGAAGTAATCGAGGAATGTCCTCGTCACCCACCCTCACTCCCTCACTCCAAAACTCTAACACACCGCCATGCTTCCTCTCCGCCTTGCCGCCGCCTTCGTACTCATCGCCATGATTGCGGTGACGACGTGGGCCAGCTCCGAAGTCGCCCTGTGGAAAACCCCGCGCGAAGTGGTCATGCACCCGTGGTTTATCGCCACGCTGTTCGACACCTACTTCGCTTTCCTGACCTTCTACGTCTGGCTCGCCTACAAGGAGACCTCGAACCTCGCCCGCGTCCTTTGGCTCGTGGCAATATTACTCCTCGGCAACATCGCGATGGCGATTTACCTACTCCGCGAACTCTTCCGCCTGCCAGTCAGTGCTACGATGGAAGACTTGTTGCTCCGGAGGAAAGCTTTGCCCGCGACATGAGGCTCAACTTGCCATGTTGACTACTGCCCTCACCATGATCGGTCTCGCGCTGGCGTTCGTCGTCGTCGAGATGACGGTGACTTGGATTCTCGCGCGGAAGCTGAACAACTTCGGCATCGTGGATGCAGTCTGGTCCTTTGGGTTTGCTCCTATCGCAGCTCTGTATCTTTTCGCTGGCAAATACCAGCCAGAGCAGAGCGTGGCCTTCGTGCTCATGGTTGCATTCTGGAGTTTGCGCCTTGGAACCCACCTCGCCCTCCGTATCGCCAAACATCATCCACACGAAGACGTTCGTTATGCCAAACTACGAGCTGACTGGGGCGAGCAAGCGGACCGAAAGATGTTCTGGTTTTTCCAGCTCCAAGGCGCAATGCAAGTGCTCCTATCCCTGCCATTCTTGTTTGCTTGTTCTCGACCGATCGAAGCCAAGCTGCCGCTTGGATCAGACTGGTTTACCATAGGTAGTTATGCCCTTTGGCTCATCGGCCTCCTCGGCGAATCTGTCGCCGACCGCCAGCTCGCCCGCTTCCGCGCTGACCCAGCGAACAAAGGCAAGGTCTGCCAAACCGGCCTGTGGAATTTCTCTCGGCACCCAAACTACTTCTTCGAGTGGCTGGTGTGGGTGAGTTACGCCCTCTTCGCGCTCGGCTCGCCGTGGGGCTGGCTGGGCATCATCGCCCCCGCGTTGATGCTGCACCTCCTCCTCAACGTCACCGGCATTCCCATGACCGAGGAGTTGTCACTCAAGTCCAAGGGAGACGCTTATCGCGAATACCAACGGACCACGAGCGCATTCGTGCCGTGGTTAAAGAAAGTCTAGCCAACAGATGAAACACGGATGGAGCAGAGACGAATTTCTAACCACGGTTGCCGGCTATCCATTGCTTAATCCGTGTCCACCCCTCGCTGAAGAACTCCTATGATGGATTCCCTCCTCGAACGTAATCTTCTCCCCGACCCACTACTGCGCGTCGGTATCCGCCGCCTGCTCGCGCAGCGGTTGCGCGAGGAGGACAAGGGCAGCGCCGAGGCGCAGCGCGCACACTTGCAGACTCTCATCGATGAGCTGCGCCGCTCGCCCATCGCCATCGAGATGGCGGCGGCGAACGAGCAGCATTACGAGGTGCCCACGCGCTTCTATCAGCTCTGCCTCGGGCCGCGCCTGAAATACAGCGGCGCGCTCTGGCCCGCCGGCGTCACCACTCTCGCCGAAGCCGAGGAGCGGATGCTCGCACTCTACGCTGAGCGTGCTCAACTCGCGGATGGCCAGAACATCCTCGAACTCGGTTGCGGCTGGGGCTCGCTCTCCCTGTGGATGGCGGAGAAGTTTCCGAAGTCTCGCATCACTGGAGTGTCGAACTCCCGGACGCAAAAGGAATTCATTGATGCCGAGGCGGCACGGCGCGGTTTAAAGAACCTTCACATCATCACCTGTGACATGAACCGCTTTGAGCCTCCTTCTACGGGAGAGTTCGACCGTGTTGTGTCTATCGAGATGTTCGAGCACATGAAGAACTACCAACGGCTGTTGGCAAACATTGCTCGCTGGTTGCGGCCCGGCGGGAAGCTCTTCGTCCACATTTTCACGCACAAAGAATTCGCTTATCACTTTGTCGCACGTGACGAGACGGACTGGATGGCGCGCTATTTTTTCACGGGCGGCATCATGCCCAGCGACGACCTACTGCTCTACTTCCAGGACGACCTCCGCCTCGTGAACCACTGGCGCGTCAACGGCCAGCACTACGAGCAGACCGCGAACGCGTGGCTCGCAAACATGGATGCGAACGAGTCGGAGATTCGCCGCATCTTCGCGCAAACCTATGGCGCGACCAACGAGACGAAGTGGTGGGTCTATTGGCGGGTCTTCTACATGGCCTGCGCGGAATTATGGGGCTACCGCAACGGCAACGAGTGGCTCGTATCGCACTACTTATTTCGGAGACCGGAATAGTCATCAGGAAGAAGCGCTTTACCCTAAACTCAGGAGTTGGAGTGCAAAAACCACGGATGAAAATCCCGCTCGATCACTTCACCTAGCAGGCGGAACACCCCTGATGGCTTTGGCCGCTAGTATCCCTGTCCAGCCGTGTGCATCCATGGTTTAAGTGCGGCTTTCAGAGTCACCGCTCTTTCCGACTCGGAAAAAGGGAAGTAAAAACTCTCACTGTGGGAGATGCGCGACGAGGGTCTGATGAATGCTCGCTGGATTGGTTTACCAGCCCAACTGCTACTCAGCAGGGGCTGCTTCAGCTTGGGTCGGCTCGGCTGCTTTCTGAGGGTTGGTGATTGGCGGCAGCACGCCGATGAATTTTGAAGGCAAGAAAGCCCCGGGTATGCAGAAAAATCTATCGCGAAGAAGTGGTATGCCTTCGATGCCCTGCGTAAGCTTCACGGAGCGTTCAACTCGGTGTAAACTCGGGCAAACGACTGTTCCATCGTTTCGGTGTCGCTTGGAACTGGCGGAGGAGGCGTGCGTGCTACGATCGCCACTTGGATAACCGCGCTGGTGACAAGTGTATTCACCAGCGGCGATTGGACTCCCCCCACTATGAGGATCTTCGCCTTGCTCTCCTTGAGCGCGGCGATGTCGTTCGGCGAAAGGTCCTGCGGGATATTGAAGAACAAAACTATTGCTCCCACCCCATCACCCAAACTGGCGATTTGACGCGCCTGCCCTTCGGGCCAGAACCGGGGATCCCCAGACATGTCGCGCTGGAGTTCTTTAACCTCCCTGATTGTCACTCCCTTGCTCTTTGCCAAGCCGGCCTTGAAGCCCTTGACCTGTGCTTCGTTGTTCGAATTCTTTATCCCTTCCATTGTTTCTAAAACAACCACCACGCTCCCATTTTCCTTGAGCAATTTGACAACCGCTGTCGCCGCCGAGGCACCAAGCAACTCGAACGGCTTCGGATTCGCGCGCGAAGCACCCTCGGAATTGAATCTGACCAGACGAATCGTCGCTCCGACGACTACAGCGATGGCGATGATGGCAATGCTGATGAATTTTTTGTCCATATTTTTGGCTGCACTCTACGGAACTCCTCATACGCCCGACTAGAGGAATGACCAAACGCTAGCTTATCTAATAAGCGCAGCATGCGAAGATTCGCACAGGTCTTTGCTTGGCAAGGTCAGCCGGCACGACAGATTTCCCAGCATTATTTACTAAAATCCCAACTGTCATCGTTGGCCGTGTTGGTGGGAATGCCACCGAAGGTGATCGGACTGGTTTTGGGCACCAGTTCGTGGTGCCCGTCCACAAAGGCAATGCCTGTTTTGAAATCGTGCGGGACGCCGATGTTGGGCATATACCAGCCGGAGGTGTAATTCATCGGGTCGGCAGGATCTCCGTTAACACCGCCGATGTATCTCGTGTTGGCGTTAAACGTTCCCGGTGTCACGCTATAGGCATAATGAACCATGGTGCCGGCGTTGGCGGGCGTCAGCGAGCAGGTTTCGAAGGCGAGCACCTTCTTATCGGGGTTTACCACGCCGCTGAGGCGGATTGGGTTATTCTGCACGCCGCTAAACGCGCGACCCGGCGGGCTGGGCCCCTGACCACATCCTCCGAGGTAAGGATTGAGGCGAAAGCGCTGATTCGCTACATAACTTTTATTTCCGACAGTTAATACGACAGTTGGATTATAATTCGGGTTGCCGTGCTCCTGCGCCGGACAGTCGTAGCTGTTTTTGTCGCCCCCCCCCACCGGATTCTTGTTGGCAACAAGATTGGATGCAAGGGGAGGCACGGCTAGGTAAGGCGACAGCAACGACCCGCCACCGGTGGAATTATAGTAAGGCTGACCGGCATCGGGCAAGTTAGGGTCACACCCTAGGGCGGCCGAGCCCCCGCCCCACCACGCATAGGGTAGCTTCTCATCGACGTCATTCGCGTAGAGATTCGCCGCCACCCCCCACTGCTTGAGGTTGTTGATGCACACCGGACCTCTTGCTTTCTTCTTTGCGCCGGCCAATACGGGCAAGAGCATGCTCGCCAAAATTCCGATGATGGCGATGACCACGAGCAATTCGATGAGCGTGAAACCATACGGCAATGACTTGGTCGAGGCGGTGGGTTTCACAGGGACAAGAATCTCGCTTAGTTATTGGATGTCAACGGCAAAAACCGGTTAGTCTTGCTACTCAGCGTGGAGCGACTGGTCTTTCGTGCGATGAAAACCGCTTTACGCTTTCTTGGCATCATCCGCGCCTTGCCGTGCTGCCTCGCCTTCGCTGTGATCCTGTTGATAGCGTGCGGCGGTTCTTCCGAGTTCAAATCCACCAAAGAGAAGGCGATTGCCGGCAATCCGCAGGCTCAACTGGACTTGAGCATGATGTATCTCCTAGGCAAGGGAACCAAGGTGAACGGGGAGGAAGGAGCCAAGTGGTGCCGAGAAGCGGCGGATAAGGGCGACCCGACCGCGCACACGAATTACTCAAGAAGAAGCAGAGCGAGCCACTGCAGGGCGAATATCATCGTGAAGACCGGGCGCGAATGCGGCTTCAGTGCGCGTGCTTGAAGGCTGCGTTGTCCGCTTTGCCTTCGGCGAGCAAGTAGGCTAGCAGGTCGAGGATTTGCTCTTTGTCCAGTCCGTTCAGCAACGCGGCGGGCATCAGCGAGAGCGCGGAGGCTTTGCGCGACTTGATGGCGCTCTTCGCGACTTTCTGCACCTGCGCGGCGGTCGGGCCGGTCTGGATGGTCACGCTCGTGGCATCCTCGGCGAGGATGAGGCCGGAGAGGGAGTTCTCATCGCCCAGCTCCAGCGTGACGTTGCGATACTTGTCTTCGAGGGCTTTGGAGGGTTCGAGAATTTCCTGCAACACGGCTTTGGCGTCGCCTTTGAATTTCTTCACCATGTCGCTGAGGCTCGGGCCGAACGCGACGCCTTCCTTGCCGAGTTGATGGCACTGGGCGCAGGCAAGCGCGGTGAACTGTTGCTGGCCGCGTGCGAAGTTGCGGTGTTGACCCACGCGCTTCAGGTCGTCGGTGAAGTCGGTGAGCTTCCACTCGGTGACTTTGACGATTGGCTCGGGATTCTTCGCGAGAAACTCGGCGAGATTGTCAGCCACGATGAGCACGCCTTTCATAACGCGCCAGTGACCTGGGAGAGTGCAGAGATAAGGGTAGCGGCCCGGTTCCTTCGGCGCGTAGAAGGTGAGCTCCGCGCGGGCCTTCGGCGTGACGAGGCCGGTGTAGTGGAGAATCTTGGGCGAATCTGGGATGTAGTTCTTGGCCATGCCGTTCGGGTCGGCGGCGAGTTTGTCCGCAAGTGCGCCAACCTCGGCTTCGGAGCCCCGCGCGCAGAGCACGAAATTGTGAATCATGAAGTCGGGGTTCTCGAAGATGAGGCGGACTTTTGCGCCGGGCTTCGCGTGAAGTTGTTTCGGCGCAAATTGCAAATCAGGAGCGGACTGCAAGCGAATCACTTCACCCCGCTCGGCGATGAGTTTCTCAAACTCCAAGCGCAGCGCAGCAAACTGCGCCTCATCCGCAGGCACACGCACGCCGCGGAGCCGCTGGCCGAGCGAATCGAAGATATGCACCGCAGGTGGCTTGCCGCGCAGTTTGCGAAAGGTGATTTCGATCACATTTAAGCCGGGCGAAAGCTCCAGCGGCACCTGTTGGTCGCTGCTCCACTGCGAATCGAACGAGAAGACCTGCACGCCGTTCAAGGAAACGTCTAGGTAGCTATATTTCACGGCAAGCGTCGCCGGCGACGCCGTGTCGGCGCTGACAAAAGTGCGCTGGATGCCGTCACCCGCATCCTGCCACTGCGCAATCTTTGTCCCGGGTGCGATTTCGAGGACGGGGACGCTCGCCGAGATGAGCGGCTTTGTTCCGAGCTTCAGGTCGTTGAGCATTCGCTTCACCGCAGGCTCGGTCGCAACGAGGCCGCTGTGCAGTGCCGACTCCACCTTTGGAAAACGTGCGCGCAAGTGCGCGACGGCATCAATGACCTCCATGCGCACGCGCGGGTGCGGGTCACTGGACATAGTAATCAACGTGCTGACGAAGTCCGGAAGCCGGTCCGCCTGCAAACGCACGACGTGGACGGCTGCGGCACGGTATTCCGGCTTTGCGGATTTGCAGAGCGCGGCAAGCAGCGCGGGGCGCGTCTGTCCGAGACCCTCCGCGACGAAGACCGTCTCCAGCATTGCTTGGTCCCGCTCAGCGTCTTGCGCGGGAAGTTTCGTAAGCCAGGCGTCCACAGCGGCGAGCCCAGGCTGGCCTAGTTTGCGCAAGCCGATGCGCGCATGATGCCGCACGATGTCCTGCGGATGCGTGAGCAGCGGGCAGAGTTCGGCGGCCTGAGCGTCCTCGATGCGCGGCCACTTTTTCTCCACCGGCCCAGTGGTTCGGATGATTCGCCAGATGCGGCCCTTCGTGTGATTCCAGCGCGGGTCGCGCATCGGGTTTTGCGCATGGCCGATAATCGTGCTGCTGAAATCTGAGACGTAGAGAGCGCCATCGAAACCAAACGCGACATCCGCCGGACGGAACGCAGCATTCGGCGAGGAGACAAGATCGAGGCGCCCCGAGGCGCGCGCTGCGCCGCCGTTGAAATCCACTTTCGAAATCGAGACAGCATGGTTGCCGAGCAAGGCCGCGCTCGCCATGCCCTGCTGATACTCCGAAGGGAAGTTCGGGCTCGAGATACTCGCCGCAGCACTGCCTTTGCCATAGCCGAGCACGTTGCCGTGATTGAACGGATGATACGCTCCCAGCGGCGCCCACGTGAGGACAAGCCCATCGAGCACTACCCCGTCGCCATACATTTGGTAGGTGTTGCCCCAACGGTCGAAGGTGATTTTCCACGGGTTCGGCGTGATGCTCTGCCACTCGGTTTCTACACGGCCCGTGCGCAAATCGTGGCGGAGCGTCGTAGAGTCGACCGCGCGATGCACGCCGTAGGGCGTCTCGAATTGCGAGCGATGAAAAACGCCGTCACAAAACCAAATCGCTCCGGTCGGATCGGCCGCGATCATTCCGCCGTGATGAGAATCCGTCACGTCCACTCCGCGCAGTAGCTCGCGGCGCGTGTCGGCGCGACCGTCGCCATTCGTGTCCCGCATCAGCCAATGCCTCGGTTGCTCGGAGACGACGACCCCCTGCTCGGTGAAGGCGATGCCATCGAGCGCATCCAGCCCCTCGGCGAAGGTCGTGGACTTGTCCGCCTTGCCATCGCGATTGGTGTCTTCGAGGACGATGATTTTGTCCTCCTGCGGCTGGCCGGGGAGCGTGTGCGGAAAGCTCGGCATCGTGACGACCCACAGCCGCCCGCGTGCGTCGAACGCAATCTGCACCGGCGCGCGCAGTTCAGGGAATTGCTCGTCCGAGGCGAAGAGATTAACGGTGTAGCCATCGGCGACCTTGAATTCCGCCTGCGCTTCCGCAGCCCCGCGAACCACGCCGACGTCACCTTTGGAGCCGGGCTTTGTCCATGGCGCAGGCGGCGGGAGCCGGACGGGCGAGTAACTGGAGAACTTGGCCTCAGAGTTCGCGGCGAGCTCATGCACAATTGTTTCGGCTTTTTCGATGCGCTGGAAGTAGAGCGGGATTTCGGCGGCACGCTCGTCCGGTCGCTGGCGCTGGCCATAGTAAAGAATCCCGTTCTTGGGTCGCACGACCTCCTGGACGAAATGTGCAAGCTGCGCCGCCGCAGACGCCACCTCTTTCACTCGTGCACGGCTGACTTTCGCAAGTGCCGCATCGCCGACGATGGCACTGGCAATCACCTGCGCCATCAAGCGGTTGCCGTCATCGTTGAGATGGATGCCGTTTGTCGTCAGCGATGCTTGGCGTTTCGCAAAAGCAGCACGGCTGACCGAGAAAAGATCCACGAACAGTGCCCCGCGCGCTTTCGCTGCGTCGGCGAGTGCCGCAGCATACAGTGCGACCTCCGCATTGCGCGCCGCCACATCCGGCTGCCGCTCCAGCGCGCTGTCCTCCACCGCGGTCGGCGAAAGTACCACGAGCTTCGCACCCGGGTGCAGGCGCGCGATCTGATCCAGATACCCAACTAGCTGGGTTCGGAATGCGGGCAGTCCGATCGCGCCGCCGAACGCCTCATTCATGCCGTAGCCGACCACCACGACCTTTGCAGGCCAGGCGACGAGCAGTTCCTTCATGTGCCCCGCGTAACCTTCGGCGCGCAGGCGATTGCCGACTTCATCGCCGGTCCACGCGAAGCTTCGGAAGCGCAGATTTTTTCCCGGCAGTGCGAGTTGAACGAGCGCCTCGAGCTCACCGTGTTCGAGCAATCGCTCGACCATCGAGTTGCCGTAAAAAAGAATCGTGTCGTTCTTGGCGAGCGACAGGGCAGCTCCGGCGGATGGCTCGGCGGCGAACGCAGCCACCCGCAACAGCAACACCGCGGCGATGGCGTGACGCAACAGGAGTTTCATCGACCGCTTTGCGGTGGCTTCGACCCGCCGACTTAGTGCGCGTGCTTGAATGCGGGGTTATCGGCTTTGCCTTCGGCGAGCAAGTAGGCCAGCAGGTCGAGGATTTGCTCCTTGTCCAGTCCGTTCAGCAACGCGGCGGGCATCAGCGAGAGCGCGGAAACTTTGCGCGACTTGATGGCGCTCTTCGCGACTTTCTGCACCTGCGCGGCGGTCGGGCCGGTCTGGATGGTCACGCTCGTGGCGTCCTCGGCGAGGATGAGGCCGGAGAGGGAGTTCTCATCGCCGAGGTTCAGCGTCACGTTGCGATACTTCTCTTCGATGGCTTTGGAGGGTTCGAGGATTTCCTGCAACACGGCTTTGGCGTCGCCTTTGTATTTCGTCACCACGTCGCTGAGGCTCGGGCCGAACGCGACGCCTTCCTTGCCGAGTTGATGGCACTGCGCGCAGGCGAGCGCGGTGAACTGTTGCTGGCCGCGCGCGAAGTTGCGGTGCGTGCCGACGCGCTTCAGGTCGTCGGTGAAGTCGGCGAGCTTCCACTCGGTAACTTTGAGGACTGGTTCAGGGTTCTTGGCGAGGAACTCGGCGGGGTTATTCGCCACGATGAGCACGCCGCGCATGATGAGGTGGTGACCGGGGAACGAGCAGACGTAGGGATACGCGCCTTCGATCTGCGGCGCAGTGAACTCGATAACCTGTTCCTTGCCGTGGTCAATGAGCTTGCTGGCCCAGAGGATGTCCGAGCTTTGCGGAACGAAGCCGACTTCAAAGCCCTTCGCGCCGAGCGCGATGGCCTTCTCGCCGATCTCGTTCGCTTTGCCCGGCTTCACGAGCAGAATGTTGTGTGGCATGAAGTCTGGGTTGGCGAAGGTCAGCTTGATTTTCTTGCCGGGCTTCACGGCAATTTGCTTCACGTCATACATCATCTTCTCGGGAATGGTGCCGATGCGGATGGTGGTGAGCTCCGGCGTGTCGGACAGGATGCCGGACTTCTGCGCGGCAACTTCCTGCAAGCCCGCGATGACGCCGCCGCGCGTGGAAGCCTCCACGTTGAACCACAGGTGCTTCACGGTGTTTGCGGCAATGCGCGCGTGCGGCTCAGGAGACTTGAGCACCTGTTCGAGCAGCGGGATATTCTGCACGTTGTGCTGCTGGTAGAGCCACAGGGCTTCGAGCAACGCATGTGCGTGCTCGGTCTTCGTCGGGTCGAATTGCTTCAGCCAGCTCTGCGTGGCGGCGATGACTTCCTTCGTGTCGCGCCCACTCAACTCGACGCGGGTGCGATGACGCACACCGTCGGCAGCGTGCTTCAAGTTCTCGAGCAGCGCGGGAATGGGCTGGCCGGCGATGGCCACGGGCTTTTGCAACGGGCGGTCCTTGGCCGTGACGCGGTAGATGCGGCCGTGTTTGTGGTCGCGGCTCGGGTCGCGAACATTGTGCTGCATGTGGCCGATGATGACGTTGTGCCAGTCGGACACGTAGAGCGCGCCGTCGGCTCCGAAAATGGCGTCGGAGGGGCGGAAGTTTTTATCGCCGCTCATGAGCAAGCCGCGCGACTTGTCCTGGGTCTTCGTGCCGTCAGCATTTTCTCTCGTCACGATTAATTCATCGCCCGCGGGCTCGCCCCAAACGATGCCGTTGGTGCCGTTACGTGCGAGGCTGTAGTGCTTGATGCCGAGGAAACCGATGACGTTCATGATGAGAAAGTTACCCTGCATGGACTCGGGAAAGTGCGTGCTGGAGACGACTTCACAGGCGGTCACAGGGCGAACTTCCTTCTTAAGCAGCGTGGACATCTTGAAACCCTTCCCGTCGGGGCGAACTTGGAATGCGTTGCCGCCCGTGCCGTCGGTCGCGAAGTGGTAACCCCAGCGGTCGAAAGCGATACCGTGCGGGTTTGGTGAATTGCCTGCGTGCATCGCGATGGTGAAACGGCGGGGGTCAAAGCGATACATCGCACTCGCGCCGGTCTGGAGCGAGGAGCCCCACGGATGCTCGTGGTTGTGCTGCATGAAGACGCCACTCTGCCAATAGATGCCGCCGTCTGGCCCCATGATGAGGTTGTTCGCGCCGTGGTGCGTGTCGGAAGAATCCAAACCTTGCAGCATCACGATGCGCACGTCGGCCTTGTCGTCGCCGTCGGTGTCCTTGAGGAAAATGATTTCCGGCGGGCACGTGACGAGCACGCCGCCGCCCCAGAACTCGAAGCCGAGCGGATTCTGAATCTTGGCAAACTCGGTCATGCGGTCGGCTTTGCCGTCGTTGTTGTCGTCGTGGAAAATGAGCAGCGCATCGTTCATCGGCTTGAGCGGCTCCCACATTGGGTAGGTCGGCCACACGGACGCCCACAGCCGGCCCTTCGCGTCCACCTGCATCTGCACGGGGTTGATAAGCTGCGGGAAACGCGCCTCGTCGGCGAAGAGGTTCGCCTCGAAACCCTTCGCCACGGCCATATGTTTGAGGCCTTCCTCGCCGCTGATGTAGCGGAGTGCGCCTTCCTTCACGGCGCTGGAACTCTTGCTCTTGCCGCCGACGTTCGAGATGACGGGCACGGGCCGGGGCACGTTGCTGTCGTCAATGGCCTTGTTCTTGCCGACCGCGCGCGCCCAAACGCGCTCATCGCGGTTCGCGGTCAGCACATCAAACATCGCCAGCTCGTGCTGGAGGACCACGGCGTTGTTCTGGCCGTCCACGAAGGTCAGTGTCGAGCGACCGCCGAACACGTCATTGCCGTCGCGGGAACGGTAGCGAGCGTGCCAGTGAACGTCCTTGTCCAACACGGCGGCGCGCAGCGATTCCATCGAGTCGGACGCAGTGACGGACTTTTTGAATAGCGCCTTGGCGACGACCTCGGCGAGCTGGCGGTTGCCCTCTTCGGTGAGGTGAATGCCATTGATGGTGAGCGGCGTCTTCGCGGCCTTGAAGAGCGCGAGCGACGGGTGGAACAAGTCCACGAACGCCACGCCCGCTTCCTTCGCGGCGGCCTCGGTGGCTTTCGTGTAAGCCTCAAGTTGAACGTTGTGCGCCTTGCCGTCGGGCACGTTCGGACTGCGCGTGTCCTCGTGCGCGATGGGACTGAAGAGGACGATGCGCGGGAAGCTCTTGCCGTTTGCCTTCGAGGCGCGCGTGCGGCGCACGAAGTCTACGAGCTGCTTCTGGTAATCGTCCGGCTTGTTATCGAACGACTCATTGTAACCGAAGAAGGCGAAGACAACGTCGGCCTTCACCTGCTGCAAATAGGTCGTGATGGATGGGATGCCGCTGCTGCGCGGGTAAGAATTCGGGCGGTCGCCGCTGGAGCTGAGATTGCGGAAGCGTACCTGCTGACTGCCGAGTTGGCTCTGGAGTAACGTCTCAAACCAGCCGTCGTGCTGCATGCGGTCGGGCAGACCGTTGCCGAGGATAGCCACGCTGTCGCCAGCGTTGAACTTGAACGGCGACGGGTCGCGATAGTCGGCAGGCACCTCGGCGAGCACAGGGCCAGCGGGCGCGGCTTTCTTGCCGTCACCCTTCTTTCCGTCGCCCTTCGCGGCGGCGACCTGCGTGACGCCTTTGCCCATCGGCTGGCCGGGTTTGCCGTCGTAGTTAAGGTAAGCCAGCTTTCCACCGGCCTTCACATCAATCTCCATCCCTTGCGGAGCCGCGATGCTCGACGCGCGAAAAACTTCCTTCCGGTCCGCATCGAGGAGCATCAGCGTGAAACCATCGAGACGATTCTCGAAACCGCCGCGGTTCCAGATTCCAGCCTTTTCGATGTCGGCCACCGTGCCGAGGTCAACCTCCCACCATGGGTTGGCTGTGCCAGCGTTCAAGGTATGCGTCTGCCCGTCCTTGCCCCAGTCGGAATCCTTGTTGCCATCAATGCCGCGTGAGGCTGCGCCATCGGCTTCCGTGGTCGATTGCGTCGCTTTGCCCGCGCGCGCGATGTTCTTACCGCCGGAGAAAACTTCGACTTCCGCGAGCGTGAGGATCCGTTTGTTGCCCGGCAGCTCGACGCGAACGAAGCGCGCAGGCTTGCCCGTCGGGACGGTTCCGACGGCGGCCTTCGTTCCGCATGTCGGGTCCGATGCATCGGGCTTGGCGGGCGCAGGCGCAGGTTTCGTATCAGCCTTCTTCGGGTCCGCCTTCTTGTTTTCGCCCTTCTTCACCTTTGGCTCGGGCTTCTTCACGTCGTTGTTCCCCGGAATCTGGCTCTCAAAGCCTGCATACATCTCCGGCTTGATGCCACGCGCGTAAGCTCCGCCGTTGTAGGTGTTCGGCTTGAACGGCCCGACGAACGCGATGTTCAGGTCCGGCTTGATGGCGCTCTCCAAACCGACCGCCCAGAAAATTCCGTTCATCACCAAGCGGCGGTAGCCCTCGTTCGTGATGTCCTCCGACGTGCCGTAAAGCGTGGTGAAAACGCGACCCACCTTGCCCGATGCGGACTTGTAAGTGCGCGTCCACTCGGACGGCTGCGGGGGCTTCTTGTCGTCGGCGGGAGAGTCAGGCGTCATGCCGTTGAGCGGCTGGGCCATTGTGAGAATCTCGCCGTCCGTCGGCTTGCCCACGTAACCGCCGACCTGCACCCACACGTCCTTCACGCCGCGCAGGATGGGATGCGACGCCTTCTCCGGCACGAGGGTGATGCGCGTGCTCTGCCGATGGTTCTGGCCGTAGTGCCCCACCCACGTCTGCCCGAGCACCTGATGGCCGAAGCCGAGTTCGTAGCCGGGCTCCTTCGCGTTGTAATTGTATTTGGTGTAAGGCTCCTTCGTCCCGCTGAACGCGTGCGTCGCCGTCCGCAGCCCGACAACCGGCCCGCCGCGCTTGAGATACTCGTCAATGTGCTTCATCTGCTCCGGGGGCAAGTGCTGGAAGCGGAGGAACACCACCGCGAGATCCGCCGAGGCGAGCGCCTCCAAGCCCGGGATGTTCGAGGGGTCGCCCGCGCTGATGTGGCCGTTCGCATCAATGTCGAAGAGCACGGTGCATTTGAAACCGTGGTGTTTGGCGAGAATGCGCGCCATCGCCGGCAGCGACTCCTCGGACCGATACTCATGGTCGCCCGCGATGAAGACGAGGTGCTTGCCCTTGCCCGGGCCATCCGTACCTTGGAAGACGAGCGGCGCAGCACGGAGGGAGGTTGCGGCCAGTGCGAAAAAAGCCAGTAGAGAGACGAGTTGTTTCATGTAATTGATGACGTTAATGGGGAGTTAAAAATAAGTAGTTCATGCCTTGAAATACAAGCGAATATTTATTCAGAATCATTAGTTCGTCCTTTGGACCGCGGCTCGGCGGCGTGCAGCGCAGCCAGCGGCGCGAGCAGCAGAGCGGCGAGGAGGGTGTTCATGGGATAAGTTTTTTCAAAATGGGTTTCAGCTTCTCTGCATACACCGTATAGCCAGCAGGCGAGAGGTGGATGTTGTCCGGTGTGAAAAGCTCTTTCTTGATCGTGCCGTCAGTATTGGTGAAATCGGCCCAGAGGTCTAGCACGGCCACTTTTGGACGGCTGTCGAGTTTCAGCGGGGCGAGCGCAGCGTTGGCCTTCTTGATGTCCTCGTAGAAGCGATTGCCGGGTGAGTGGGCGGGCAGGATTTTTGCGACGACGATGGCGGCAGCGGGGAACTTCTCGCGCAGATTCTTCACGCACATCTGAATGCCGAGCGCGGCAGCCTCGATGCCAGTCTCGGGAGTGAAGAACATGTTGTTGTTGCCAATCATGAGCACGATGGCTTTCGGCTGGAGGCCCTCGACGCCGCCGTGGTCGAGACGCCAGAGCACGTTCTGAGTCTTGTCGCCGCCAATGCCGATGTTGACGGCTTTGAGGTCGGGGAAGTGCTTTTCCCATGATTCACCCCATTGAATCGTGATGCTATCGCCAACGAGCAGCACATCGAGCGGACCCTTGTTGGCCTGCACCGTCTTCACATGCGCCTCGTGGAGCTTCAGCCACGCATCGCCGCCGAAGAATCCCGCGCTCGGCACCTGCGGCCAAAGCTGCGGCAGATGCTTCTTGGTTTCACGTCCCGGACGGCGCTCGTGTTCGGCTTTCCCAACCACATACGCCCGCTCCTCCGCCGTGAGCGGCCAACCGGTCTTCTGCGGCTCGCCGGTTTGATAAGGGTAGTCAATAGCCGCTACTGAAAGTGAAGTGAGGGCGGTGAGAAGTGCGAGGGCGGGTTTCATCCTTTGATTTGCGCGAAAGCTTTCAGCGCGATTTCGCGAGCGAGGGCGTGGCTGACGACTGGTTGTGGATACGTGCGGCCAAGCTCAACATCGGCAGCGTGCAGAATTTCCGGCGGCGCTTGGTCCGGTTGATGAATCCAATCCGTCGGCAGCTTCGCCAGTTCCGGACACCAGCGGCGGACGTAGTCGCCGTGCGGATCGAACTTCTGCCCTTGGCTGAGCGGATTAAAAACTCGGAAATACGGTGCGGCGTCGGCCCCGCAGCCTGCGGTCCACTGCCAGCCCATCGTGTTTTGCGCGAGATCGGCATCCACGAGCGTATCCCAGAACCACCGCGCACCGTCCTGCCACGAGATGAGCAAATCCTTCACGAGAAAACTGGCGGTAATCATCCGCACGCGATTGTGCATCCAACCGGTTGCCCACAACTCGCGCATCCCCGCGTCCACGATGGGGAAGCCCGTGCGACCTCTTTGCCACGCATCGAGCCAGGCCGCGTTCTTGCGCCAAGGGAATTTTTTGAAATCGACGCGCAGAGGTTCGGTCGGCGTGTGTGGAAAGTTGTAAAGCAAATGGTGGGCAAATTCGCGCCAGCCGACTTCTGCAAGAAATTGGGATGAACGCCATGCCCCGACCGGCAGGCCTCGTTTCGACGCCATGCGCGCGAGACCATGCCAGACTTGGCGTGGACTGATTTCACCGAAGTGCAAATGCGGAGAGAGACGAGACGTGCCGCCCACGTCGGGCCGATTGCGCTGGTCGGAATAGTTGTCGAACGCTTGCCCGAGGAACTTCTTCAAGCTATCCGCCGCACCCGCTTCACCGGGCTGCCAGGCAGCGCGAAATCCTTTAGCCCAGTTGCGTCGTGGTTCGAGTTCCAGTTCATCGAGCGTGAGTGATTTCGGCCACACGTCAGGCGCGGCCAGAGTTCGCGGGGCGGCCAACGGCTCGGAAGGGTCGGGTTGATTGAGGCAATGTCTCCAGAAAGGGGTGAACACTTGAAACGGTTTGCCGCTCTGATTTTGAATCGTCCCCGGCTCGTGCAGCAGGGCGGCATTGAAACTCTCGACGGCCAATCCATCTTGGCGCAGCGCCTCATTCACTTTCGCGTCGCGCGCGATAACGGCAGGCTCATATCGGCGATTCCAATACACCGCCGCCGCGCCGGTTTCTTTAACGAGCGCGCGAAGGGTTTCCAGCGCTGGGCCGCGTCGGATGACTAGCCGCGAACCGACTGCGCGCAAGTCCGCAGCCAACGCAGCGAGCGATTGATGCAGCCACCATCTCGACGCACCACCAGATTGCCACGGGGCTTCCTCGTCCGATACGTGAATGAAGACGGGGACAATCCCGTCGCCGCGCTTTATGGCAGCACTCAGGGCCGGATTGTCTGCGAGGCGGAAGTCGCAGCGGAACCAAACTAGGGCGGGAGAGAAACTCATGTTGAGCTATGGACTTAACAGCCGGTAGTTAATCCACGCGATGACCGCCGAGAGGGTGAGCAGCGTCAGGCAAGGAATCATTTTCACGAGCGGATTCTTCACCCGTAGATGGATGAAAAAAGCATAACTCATTAAAGCTGCGATTCCCAGACCGCCCGCCAAGGCAAACCGGTTTTTCTCAATGCCGATGAGCAGCAGCAGCGAGAGTGTTAGCTTCACAATACCCACAAGATCTCGCAACCAGCTCGGGATGGCATAGTGCTTGAATTCTTCGATAATGTTGTCGTAGCGCACGACCCACACGAAAAAGATTGAGGCGGCGACGAATGCTTGTAGGAAAATCGTCAAATCTTTCATCGCAGCATCATAGAATTCATTGTTTAGATTTGGAATCGCAAATCTCCGGCTCGCTTGGAAATTTCAAAACAGGGGCAACCGGCGTGGTGATGCACGGCGCAAACTGACAGCCTGGGAACGTTCATCGTTGAAAGCTTCAACTGTTAAGCCGCCACAAGATGAAATTCAATGAGGCGGCGAAACTCACCCATGCTAAAGAGCTTGTCCGGCGGCAGTGGCAACCGGAGATCGGCTTTCAATTCACGGAGGTGAATCACCACTTTGTATTGATACCGCACGCACGCGCGAAACACCAACCGCGCACGGCCTGAAACAGACAGAAAACTCCAGCACTCGCGAATACGACACATGGAAGCCAGTGGGTGCTATAGACCCAGACGGCGACTCCGAGAAGCATCAATCCGATGAGGGCGCGGATTATGCGGCCGGTGCTCTCGATGTTTGATTGAAAGAAGTTTTTCATAAGATAACCGAAGCAAATCAGACTTTCCGTCCATCCCCTTCTTTAGTGCCTCTTGCATACAACTCCCCGAGCATGAAGAAAGCGATGAGCAACGCAGGACTGAAGCACAGCAGAGGAGATGTGTACGATACCACAATGCTTTTGCTGCTATTTATGGGTTGGTTTGCAATGGGCTTTGGAGTCCGCCTACGGGCTGACTCCAGCGAAATAACGTCAACGCCTTCAGTTCGCGGATAATCAGCTCATCATCGGCGACAGCTAGGTGCGCCCAAGTTTCCGCACTGGCAATCTTGCGTTGGTCGAGCAGCGCATACTTCTCTTTGTCAGCCTGGAGTAGAAAAAGAAGACCACGTTCATCGAGTCCTAAGATGCGATCGCCCTGCGTAACGAGGCTCCAGTATTTGCCGAAAGAGCTGCCACTCGTCCAAAGCTCGCGCCCAGTTTCCACCTCGATAGCCATCACGCGCTGACTTTTTAAATGAGTATATGCGACGCCACCAATCACGACGGGCGTACTCATGTAGCCTTGCGCTTTATGCCGCCATGCCTCCGTGACGCTGAACTTGCCGTCAGCCTGCGCGACCTTAAATCCGATCGTCTTGCCTCCGTATGTGCTGGAGAAGAGCGTGTCCTTGTAGGCGACCGGGGTGAGTATGTTCATGCCGCGAAAAGCTTCGATAGGTTGCTCCCACAGCACCTTGCCGTCCGCCGGGTCGACTCCGGCGAGCTTCTCACGCGTTTGCACCACGAGCTGCCGCTTGCCTGCAATCTCCGCTAACATCGGTGACGAGAAGACACTGCCATTCATCCCGCCCTTGTCGGCGAGTGTGCGCCAGACCAATTCGCCCGTGCGCTTGTTGAGCTTCACAAAACTCGCGCCTGCCTGCACGTAAAGGAACTCGCCATCGACAAGCGGCGAACAGACAAAGCCAAAATCCGGCACTGGCGTTGCCATTTTCTTCACGAAATCAAAACGCCACCGTTCCTTGCCCGTCTGGACATCCAGGCAGACCAGTAAGTCCTTCATGCCCGCGACAAAAAGGCTTTCGCCATCACACGTCGGCGTTGCGCGAATCCAGTCGCCATTGGCCCTAGCGAAGAACGGCACGCTCATCGAGCCTTCCCACTGCGCGCGCCAAAGCTCCTTCCCCGTCTTGCGATCGAAGGCCGTCACCGCTTCAAATTTCTTGTCTTTCGTCTCCGTGGTGAAAACCCGCGTCCCGCTCACAATCGGGCCGGAATAACTCGGTCCAAGCTCCACGCGCCAGACTTGGCGGAGATGGTTAGTGTCCATTTTATCCGGCCACGGCGGTCCGGTGAACTGACCATCGCGCTGCGGACCGCGCCACTGCGGCCAATCTCCGGCGGTAAGCCAGGCAGACGCCGCCAAAAAAACAACCAATGCACCGAAGGATTTTTTCATGATTGGATGGGATTCGGTTTCAAGAGTTGGACATAAACTTCGCCAGCCATTCCGAAGCGAATATACCTGAGGATATACACCACACTTACGACTTTATCGAGCGGCACTTTCAGTTCCAACTCTTTTTCTCCTCGATTAGCCCTATGATTTTGGAATTCCTAAGTTACGGTGCAGATTTTAGGGCGTGGCGTACAACTCAACGAACATGAGCCGCGGCTTCACTTTTTCGGATCGGCACAGGAGAAGCCAACCCCTACGAGCGACACCCCTTCTGCATCGCAAGTAAACTTCACGGGCGTTTGATTCCAGAGGTCGGCGGCAGCGCTAGCGTCAATGCGGTGGTGGCCCAACCGGCGGCGCTGATGGAGATGAACTGGTTTGTGCCGTGGGGATACCCGGACTCATAGTGGCTTTGAATCGGCTTGCTGCGAGAAGTCACGAGCCACGAACCGTCGGGGCGTTGCTGGGATAGCAGATACTCCAACCCCTTCCGATAAGACGCATCCGTCGTGGCAAGCCCGCCAGTTTGGTGCAACGCGACAAGCGCAGTGCTCGTGGCGTACGCGTCGCTCGCCAAATTGTCGAGTTGCGCCCAGCCGCCGTCCGTGCGCTGTGTACCGAGCAATTCCTTCGCGGCCGTTCCAAGGTCAGCCGCCGGCGCGTCCGCGACATGCAATGCGCGCAGGCGAAACACTCGGTCTTCGGTATCCTCGGCCTTCGTCTTCAGCAGCCACGAGCGCACTTGCACGAACCGCTGGTCGATGCGTTCGCGTTGTTCCGGTGTGCCGAAAGTTTTGAGTCCGCGTAACGCCACGTGCGTGGAGGTGAACAGACTCTGCTCCGTCGGCGGGCGAAGCGATTGCGGTTTCCAATGTTGCAGGTCGCGTTGCCAAATCAGCAAATACTCCGAGACAGCCGCCGTCGTGATATCGCGCTTCCAGCCGCCGTTTTCCAGCGCCCACAATGCGTAGCCCGCCGTGTCCGCCTGTCCGCCTTGACCTTTTCCAGCGAGATAATTCGTCTGGTTCCTACCGAGAAAATCTGCGGTGAACTTGACCTGCTTGCGCAGTTCTTCCTCGTCAATCTTGAAGCCGCGCGATTGCGCCGTGGTGAGCGCCATGATGGGCAGCCCTTGATTGTGACAGGTGAAGCAACGATCGCGTTTCTCTATCGAACCCCGCGCGGCAAGCGTGAGTAGTGGCAGAGATTTCTCAACGGCTGTGCGGATGGCGACTGCGCTGGGCAGAGGTTCAGCCCCATTAAGCGCGCCAATCACGAGCGCACAGAGCAAGCCAGCCAGCCGATGACAGGTGCGAAACCCTCGGCTACCCAACGAATAACCCACGGCAGAGTTGCTGACGTTAACTCGGACCGGGCCCATACTGATTGATTTGCGGTAGTAAAAACTCATGGGCAGGCCTCAGTGTGTATCTGTTATGACAGGTGCGGAGTAGAACGAACATAGGGAGCTGCATTCATCGCCCGACCTGTGTGCTGGGGATTCTGCCCACGCATTGGCCATGGGCTTTTGGCCAGGCCAAGGCTCTCGGTCTTGATGGTATAGAGCTTTTTGTCATGTGACCCGACGTAAACGGTGCCATCAGAGCCAATGGCGGGGGAGGACCGCACAACACCCCCCCCGTTACAAATTCTCAGAGCTTGTCCCCAAAAAGAATCCCAACCGAGATGTTCCAGTAAAAGCGGTACGATCATCTCTTTGATGAACTTACGCGCCTTCCAGAAGCCCCCCCCCTTACCCTTTCCATAAACCAAGAATATATCGAGATGGGAGCTACAATTACAAAGATCTTTTCATATCCTTTTAAGCGGTGCCAATACCAGCCCCAGAAGCCCTTTTCTCGTTCTCTTTTGTCTCTTTTCGGTCCTTATGTTTTGATTTTTCGACTTCGGTCATTTCCTCGAATGAAACCAGCAGTGCTCCTATTTTCTCCAAAATCGACTCAACCGTTTGTCCAGTAAATAGGGTCTCATTTGAAATTAACTTCACAGCCAAGGCGGACTTCTTGTGTTCGTTCACAATTTTCCGAATCTTAATTATTGCCGCCTCATAACTTTCAATCGCTCCAAAGATGTCGTATATCTCCTGCGATTCCCCTTTTTTGACTAATTCAACAGCTTCAACGAAGAGTTGATTGGCTGCCTCATCGGGATTCCCACACCCGATCAAGCATAACACCAAAGTTAACAAGGCTGTGAGCGGGGTAATTCTCATCGAAAGCGTTTTCATATCAGGAACTAGCCGGACTTTAGTCTAATTGAATCTGCATAGGCAAGGTCAGCGTAAATGTGCGTGTGCGGGTGGCCGAAGTTTGTGAGAACACTGAGGCGTACATGATGAACGCTCGCGTATATTTCTCGCGCAACCCATTCGATGGTTGGCTTGCTTGCTCTGCGCCGAGTCCGAGCTGCTCCAACCCCTCGACGGCCTAGCACAAGAGTTTGAGGGAAACCGGGCGTCAAAAAACATACCGTTGCTGATAGCTGGTTTTCATAGACCGCCTTAAACTCAGGGTAGAACCGCTCGACCAATTGATAAAACGGCGTGAGCCGCGGCTACCGGGGACGATTAAAGTCAGCTCCTTTCTTTGCCTCACACACCATCACCCATCTCTTCTAGGAGGCACGTTACATCCACTCACTCATAGCGGCAACAAATGTGGCCGCTAATGTTTTGGTTTCTCAGCGGGGCGGTGTTCGGGACGTCCCCTCTCCCATATTATCCCTGAACGAATCAGTCATGGTACCGTGCTGGAAGGAGGTGGATATCCCAGCGCACACTCGCCGGATCGAATTCCCCTATTGAACCTTGAAAGGAGACTTCTTATGCCCGAGAACCAGTTATTGTGCCACTTGTCTTAATCGGTACCTGATCGACGAGCGGCGGGAGGGGTTACAGCTTCTTTGCGGGTTCGCTCTTTTCCTTTGGCGGGGGTAGGTCCCTGTTGCCGAAGCCGTACATCGGGAGCAGGCGGTAATACACTTCGAGGCTCAGGGTCGCCAGGGTGGTGGAGAGCACCCGCCCGCCGGCGCCCGTGTGCCCGCCGGTGGGATCCCAACTGCCCGCCGAGGCTCCGGCCTTCTTTTGCAGGAGCGGCAGGACTTCCTTGAGCTTGTCGTTCCACGCCGTCCAGATCGGCCCCTGGTGCTGATAGAGGGCGAGGGTGCTGTAGTAGAGGCCGTAGAATTCCGGGGCGCTGACGTTCATCGGGTGCATCTTGAGAGCCTCGGCGCTTTCGGTCATGCGCGGGTCCGTCGGCGGGACGAGGTCAAGCTGGCGGCAGAACATCCCGGTGGCGATCATCGCGGGGTTGTTGTTCGCCGGCCCGGAATAACCGTAGAGGCCGCCATGTTTGCCGCCGCCAGCGAAGTCGAACCACTTGCGGGCTTTTTCAAAAACTTCCTCGGGAACTTCGAGTCCGGCCATGCGCGCGCTGTGCAGTGCCATGTATTGCCAGCCGGTGACGGAGGTGTCGGCGTCCGCGGGCGTGGGCGAGTAACGCCAGCCACCCGTGCGGCTCTGGGCGGCGATAATGAGCGAAATAGCTTTTTCCGAGGGGGCCTTGAGCGCGGGATCCTTGGTGACGCCATAGGGTTCGCAGAGCGCGATGGCAGCGATGCCGTGGGCATACATCCGGCCTGCCGGGCCGTCCAGGTTGCCGTTGGGCTTTTGCTGGGCGACCAGCCAGTCGATTCCCTTGCGGATGGTGCCCTGATACTTGCCGGCGGCGGTGTGAGTGCCGCCCCAACCGTAGAAGCAAAGCAGCGCGAGTCCCGTGCTGGCGGTGTCGTAATCGTTGTTGCCGCCGTGCTTGCGGGTGTCCCAGCGACCGTCGGGTTCCTGGTTGCGCGCGAGCCATTCGAGCGCGAGGCCGATGGCGCGTTCGGTGGCGTCCGAGCCGCCGAGTTGGTCGATGGTTTCTTGCGAAGGTTTGCCGCGCTGTTTCTGGATCAGCTTGGTCAAAGCGATGGGGTCGAGTTCGTGTTTCGGCGTTTCGAGTTTGCCGGGCAAGAGCGGGTCGGATTGCAAATCGGTGCCGGGCAGCTTTAGCGCCATTGTGGCGAGGGTGCCCGTGCCATCGAGCTTCGGCGGCGTGCCGGCGGCTTCGAGGCCGCGGTGCGCGACGACGGTATCGCCGCCGGTGTTGGTGGTCTGCGCAGCGGCACCACCAGTTTTGACTTCCGTGGCTTTGGTCGATTCCTGGGCTGGAGCGTTGGCGGGCGTAGCGTTCTTCGCCAGTTTCGCCGTGGAAACTTGCGGGACGGCCTCCGTGGGTACGAACAAGTCGGCGAGCGGGTTGGCCTTCACCACGGCTTTCTGCTGCTCGGCTGGGTTGCTTTCTTCGAGCTTCGGCGTCTCCGGCTCGGGCAGCACGGTGGCGGGCAGCGCGCTGAGCAGCGGCAGGTCTTTGGCCGGCATCGGCACGGGCGTTTCGGCCGCGGCGGTGTTGGCTTTGGAAAGGCGGACGTCGGCGACGAGCGAGGTCTTCGCAGTGCTCGCGACGATGGGCGTCGTCTTGGTTTGAATGACCGGTTCGAAGCGCGGAATCTTGAAGTCACTCTCCAGTTTGTCGGTCACGAGCGCGACGGGCGTGTCGGCCATCTTCGCCTCCTCGGGTGTGCTTTCGAGCGCGAGTTTCTCCTGCGCGAGCGCCTCGATGCTGACCGCGATTTGCGGCGACTGCGGTTCGCCACCAGGCTGTATTTCTTTGGTTATTAACCAGAGCATCATCAGGAAAAGGATGATTAGGTGAATGGCTGCGGAGCCGGCGAGGCACTTGTGGTAAAGGCTGGTGATGTCCCGCCAGCGTTCGAGCAGATAAATGAGGGCGATGAGCGCGGCGATGGCGAGCAGCAGCCACCACGCGATGTTGCGGAGCAGCAACTTGAACTGTTCCCAACGCGAGAAGTCGGTGTAGCCGAAAACTTCGCGCGTGGTGGAGCGGTAAAGGCGGTAATTCTTCTCCGGCTCCGCGCCGGCGTCGGGCAGTTTCGCGCTAAAGAGCAGGTCGAAGCCATCCATGCGTACGGCGGGATCGGTGGTGTCGCCCGCCTTGAAATAGAGGTCCACTTTTTCCGGCGGCTGCGTTACCCCCGCAACGACGCGGCTGAGGTAAATACCAAATCCAGCCTTGTCTTTACGATCGCGATCGGAGGCGAGAAAAACGTGGTCGCCGCGCCGGGTGAGCGCGGCCTCGGCGTCGTCGGCGGTGGAGTTCAGCGCGCTGACGGCCTCGGCGGCGGCGAATTTCGGCAGCGTCGGCAGCACGGGTTTCGCGGGCGCTTTCGGATCGGCTTTCGGGTTGGGTGCGGGCGCGGGGACGGAGTCGGCAGGCAGCGCGCGGGCGACGAAAATGTCCTCACGTTTGCCATTGCGGTCGGAGGTGAAAAATAGGCGCGTCCCGTCGGCGGAAGGCGCGGGACCGAGTTCGGCGGCGGCGGTATTGAGCGGCTGGCCGAGCGACTCGACCACGCCCCACGACTTGCCATCCCAGCGCGCGGCATAGAGATCGTAGCCACCGGCGCCGCCCGCGCGATCGGATGCAAAGAAGAGCGTGCGACCATCCTGCGAGAATGCCGGCCCGCGCTCGTTGGCCGAGCTGTTGATCGCGGCAACAGGCTCGGGGCGCGACCACACGCGGCCATCCCAGCGCGAGAGGTACAGATCCGCATTTTTGCCGGCGGCTTCATCCCAGCGCACCAGCACCATCATCGTGCCGTCGGGTGAAAACGCCGCCTCCACGCGCCCGCCCGGCTGGTTGACCGGATCGGCCACGGCGGGTGCCTTCGGGTCGCGTTGCTCGGTGAAATTGTTCGGCTTCGGATCCTCCCACAGGACACGCCGCGCCTTTTCCTCCTCGACCCCGACCTTGGTGCCGGCGTTGTCGGTGAAGTAAGCCCATACCTCCTCGCGTAACTTGCCCTGAATCACCCAAGCCAGCCCCGCGAAGAGCACCAGCGCGGCTAGTGCGAGGAGCACGCGACCGATGGGGCGGCGCGCTTTGACCGAGCGTGGTTTTTCGGCGCTCATGATGCGGGTGCCTCGGCGGCTTCCTTCGGGGCGGTGGGTGTTTCCTCCACGGGCACCGGACGGAGAGCGCGGATGGTGAGGTAAACGAATGCGACGAGCGCGAGCACGGCGGCGATCAGCCAGGCGAGGTTGCTCCGCACCCATTGGCCGGGAGGCATCTTTGAGTAGTCGAACTCCCGCACGACGCGCTTGCTTTTCGCGCTGAAAAGACCGGCGGCGCCGTCGCGGGTGGAATTGAAAAGGAGATGGAAGCCGGCATGACGCACCGCGGGATCGATTTCGTCACCCGTGCTGTTGACCTCGGGACCGAGATTGACCGGCGCGGTTGGCCCATCGCCGCTGACGCGCGAGCGGTAGATGTCCGCCCCGCCGAGCCCGCCCGTGCGGGACGAGGCGAAATACATGAAGTCACCGTGGTCGGTGATGACCGGCGCAGTGTCGTCGGCGGGTGAGCTGAGGACCGCGAGATGTTTTGCGTGGCGGAACATCGGCGTCTTCGGCAGCGCCTCGCCGTCGATAACGTTTGGGCTCGGCCCGGCAGTGTCCGGTTCGAAACCGAGGCCGTAGAGGGGCGAGTAGCGATAGTGCGCCTCAAGACAGAGCGTGACGAGCGCCGTGACAATCACCGGTCCCATCCCGCCCGAGTGTGGTCCGGTCAGAAGCCAAGAGCCGTCGCCAGTTTGCGCCTTGAGAAATTCTGCGTGCATCTTCGCCTTCCAGTCGCGCCACAGCGGGCCCTGATTCTGATAGGCCGCGAGGGAGCCGTAGTAGGTGTAATAGATATCCTCCAGCTTGAAGCCCGTGGTCTTTAAATAGCTCGCCGACTCGAACGCCCGCGCCGCGTTGGCCGACGCGCCATGCAACTGCGCGCAGAAAAATCCGACCACATCCATGGCGCCGGAGCCGCGACCGCCCTTGCCGGGCGAATCCGTGTAGCCATACGCGCCGCCGTCCTTGCCGCCGCTGATGCGCTTGAGAAAATTCACCACGCCCGCCTTCGTTTTTTCCGGCACCGGAATGCCGGACATCTCGGCGCTGGCCAGCGCCATGACCATCCAGCCCGTCACCGAAAGGTCGCCGCGTTCCTTCGGAGTATAGCGCCAGCCGCCTTCCTCGTGCTGCGAGTCCGCGAGGAACTCGATCGCTGCGATCACGCGCGGACGCAGGGCGGTGTCCTTGGTCACGCCGTAGGCCTCGAACAGCGCGAGCGAGGCGATGCCCATGTCATACATCCCCTGGCCCGGCGGATTGGGCCCGCGCAAATCTCCGGTGGCGACATTCTGCTGGCTCAGCAGCCAGTCGAGCCCGCGCTTCACGTTATCCCGGTATTTGCACTCGATGTCGTGGCGTTCGCCGCGGCCATAAAACGCGAGCAGCGCAAACGCGGTGGCGGCGACATCGTGGCCGGCCCTGCCTTTGTTTTTTCCGAGATCCCACCGTCCGTTCGGCTCCTGCGTCGCGGCGAGAAATGCGAGCGCCTTGCTTACGGCCGCCTCGGTCTCGGGCGAGCCGCCGAGCTTCGCCATCACTGCGGGATTCGCCAGCGCCCCTTCGCGCAGCGAGTAAAGCATGCTCAACTGATGCTCGACGATCAGATCGAAGGGCGTGTCGCCGGCGATGTCGGCGGAGTAAATATCGAAGTCCACCTTTCGGTCGTTGACGTTCTCCAGCAGTGCGGCCGTGGCGGCGGCGGCAGCGGCTTGCTTCTCGCCGATACCGACTGTCTGGTGCGGACGGTTTGAGGTAAAGTAGAGCACGATGCCGTCGGGCGATGGCGCGGGATCGGTTTCGTCGAAGGGTGTGTTGACCCGCTCGGTCAGCGGCACCGGCCACGCATATTCCGCGCCGTCCCATTTCGAGACCCAGATGTCGTAGCCACCGCGTCCGCCGGGCCGGTCGCTGGCGAAGTACAGTAGCTTGCCGTCGCCGCTCAGCGCCGGCGCGGTTTCGTGGAACTTGCTGTTCAGCGCGCGGATGGGTCGCGGCACGCCCCAGTTGCTCCCATCCCACACGCGGAGAAAAAGGTTCGCGTCTCCGCCCGCGGCGCCGGTGGTGTAGATCATCCGACTTCCGTCTGAGGAGATGGTCGGCTGATGGATATTATCCGCGGGGGCAATCCCTTCGCCCGCCGCCGCCGCCTTTTCCCACAGCACGTAACCCGGCCGGACATCCCGCGCGACCTGCTCGAACGCCACTTGGTCCGTGTATTT
>CAMDJP010000011.1 GCA_945900775.1 Akkermansia muciniphila
AAGGTGTTGATCGAATCGGGTATCAACTTCGTGGAAGTGGCGAACGAAGCCGCGTTCTACGGACCGAAAATCGACGTGCAGGTGTGGAGTGCCATCGGTCGCGAATTCACCATCGCCACGAATCAGGTGGACTTCGCCGTGCCCGCCAAGTTCGGCCTCACCTACCGCGATAAGGACAACTCGAACAAGACGCCGTTGTGCATCCATCGCGCGCCGCTAGGTACGCACGAGCGGTTCATCGGCTTTCTCATCGAGCATTACGCGGGCAACTTCCCGCTCTGGCTCGCGCCGGACCAAGTGCGCGTCATCACGCTTAGCGACGACGAAGCGTTGATTAACTACGCCAAACCCATCGTGGCCGAACTGCGCGCGAACATGGTGCGCGTGGATGCGGATTTCAGCGCGACGCCGTTCAAGGCGAAGATTGCCAACGCGGAACAGTTGCGCGTCCACACGATGCTGGTCATCGGCGGTCGCGACATGGAAGCCGGCGCGGTGAGCGTGCGCCTCCACCACGGCGGCCCGCAAGGTGCGAAGCCGAAGGGTGAGGTCGTGGCTCAGTTGTTGTCGGATATCCGAGAACGGAAATAATGCTTGAAACAATGAGCGAGACTGTTAGTTTCTCGCCTCCTTATTTGAAAAAAGGATTTTTATGGCACGTTGCGAACTGACAGGAAAGGGCCCTATCAAGGGCAGTCACATCTGGCGCTCGGGTAAAGCCAAGAAAAAAGGCGGCATCGGCACGCACGTGACCGCCATCACGAAACGGCGTTTCCTGCCGAATCTGCAGCGTGTGAAGGCGCTGGTGGACGGTGAAGTGCGCTATGTCACCGTGTCAGCCAAGGCGTTGAAGCAAGGGCTTGTCACCAAGGCGCCTAAGCGCACTTGGAAGAAGGCAGTCTAGTCCGCTCAACAATTTCATGAGAAGCGAGGCCTTGCGCCTCGCTTTTCTTTTTACCGCATCAACGCCCCTTGCGCTGGTGCATCATGGCGCGCTTCATCTCTCGATCACTGTCGCGCTTCTTGATGTCTTCGCGCTTGTCGTGCGCCACCTTGCCGGTGCCCACGCCGAGAAGTACTTTCACCTTGCCGTTTTTCCAGAAGAAGGCCAACGGCACCAACGCATTCCCTTTTACCGCAGACAATGCGTGCAGCTTACGAATCTCCGCGCGGTGCAGGAGCAGCTTGCGCGGAGCTTTGGGCGCGTGATTCTGGCGGTTGCCGAACGAATACTCGTCGATGTGAGCATTGTAGAGCCAGGCTTCTTCCTTTTCCACGCGCGCGAAAGCGTCGCTAATCTGGCCTTTACCCGCGCGCAGACTCTTCACCTCGGTCCCGTGCAGCACAATGCCCGCCTCGAACGTCTCGAGGATGTGGTAATCACGCCGGGCCTTCGGGTTGTTGAGGATGTCGGCCATAAACGAAAACAGCCGGAGGTTAAACCCTCCGGCTGGCGGGGAAAACTGTAAAACTATGCGCGTTTGCGCTTCTTCTTTGGAGGCGCCACAGCCGTGGGCACCGGCGTGTTCAATTCGAACGCCATCTTACCCTCGACCAACTCGGTCAAGGCGATGTCGGCGATGCCCATCGTCGCGGTGTTCGCAATCAGCGGTCGTCCGCCGCCACCCGTTAATTGTCGCACGCGGCGGGAGATCACGTTGATTAACACGTGTGGGTTCACGGTTTTTTCTAGAGCTTGTTTGCAGAGTTCGCTGTTCATAAAACCCCATCTGAGGGAGGTGTAAAATACGGACTACCCACCGGAACGCAATAGAAAAAACAAGGGCTTGCGCCCCGCCTGACACCTCGCCAACAATCACCCCATTACGAAATGAGCCGTAACAGCCACGCCTTCGACCTCTCACAGTACCTCGACAGGCGAACCGCCGACGTCAACCGCGCTCTCGACCGCTTTCTGCCCAAGGAGTTCGCCAAGCCCAGGACCATCCATCGAGCGATGCGCTACTCGCTCTTCGCTGGTGGCAAGCGGATGCGCCCTGCGCTCGTCCTCGCTGCGGCTGAGGCCTGCGGTGGCACTACAGCCGCGGCACTCCCTGCCGCTTGCGCCGTCGAGTGCATCCACACCTACTCCCTCATCCACGACGACCTACCCGCGATGGACAACGACGATTTCCGCCGCGGCAAGCCGACTAGTCACAAGGTCTTCGGCGACGGGATTGCCATTCTTGCCGGTGATGCCCTTCTAACGCAGGCCTTCGAAATCCTGGCGCAGACAAAGGCCACCGCGCGTTTCCCTCACAGCGCACTCGTCCTCGACCTCGCCCGCGCCTCTGGTTCTTTGCAGCTCATCGCTGGACAGGTCGCTGACCTCGAAGGCGAGGGTAAAGCTATCTCTCTGCCTCAACTCCGCTACATCCATGAGCGCAAGACCAGCGCTCTGCTCTGTTGCTCCTCCCGACTCGGCGGCATGAGTGCCAACTGCACGCCCGCCCAACTTCGCGCCCTCACCAATTTCGGCTACCACGTCGGCCTCGCTTTCCAAGTGATTGACGACATCCTCGACATCACGCAGACCACCGCGCAACTGGGCAAGACCGCCGGCAAGGATGTTGCGGCTCAGAAATCCACCTACCCGCGACTCGTCGGCTTGGAGAAATCTCGGAAGATCGCCGCCCAACTCACCGAAAAGGCCTTCGCCGCTCTTAGGCCGTTCAAGGGAAAGGCCGTCGCACTCGAAGCCATCGCCACGTACTTGCTCAAGCGCGACAAGTAGTCATCCTCTTGCACGTTACGATTCTATCGCATTCTTTCGGTCGTGCATAAGTCGCTCCCCCATCATCTCGAACTTTCGGTTCTCTTCTTCGTACAGGCGGCGGCGATGGGGATGTGGTTCGTGCCTTTGAGTAGTGTGCTGGACGCTCATGGCCTTCAGGCCATCAAGCCGCTCGCCTTCGCCACCAGCGCTCTGGCCTCATTTATTTCTCCACTGATCTTCGGAGCGATGGCCGATCGGCACGCCTCCCCGGTGAAAGTGTTGCGCGGACTCTCTCTCGCCACCGCCGTCGCGATGGCCCTCGCCTCGTTCGCCATTCAGGAAGGCTGGAGTCCGTGGCTGGTACTCGCTTTCATCCAGCTCCATGCACTCTGCTCCTCCCCGACGTGGAGCATTGCCTCGACCGTCGTACTCGGACGCCTGCGGGATGCGAAGCGGGAGTTCGGGCCCATCCGTGCGATGGCCACGCTCGGCTGGATGGGTGGCTGCTGGCTAATCAGTTTTCTCAACGCCGACTCCAATTCCATTGCCGGCTACAGCGGCGCTCTTACATGGCTTCTTGTCGCTGCCTCGACCTTCCTGCTACGCGATGCTCCCCCGCCCTCTTCCACTGGCTTACTGACCATTCGCCAGCGTCTCGGGTTAGACGCCTTGGTGCTGCTCAAGGACCGTGACCACCGCGTCGTCTTCATCACCGCTGCCCTGTTCAACATCCCACTCGCAGCCTTCTATCCCTACACGCCGCCACACTTGAAGGCACTGGGTCTGGATCATATCACCGCATGGATGTCGCTCGGGCAAGTGACAGAAATTCTCGTCATGTTCGCGCTAGCCGGCCTGCTCACTAATTGGCGGTTGAAATGGATATTTGCCACCGGACTTGCTTTCGGCGTACTGCGCTTCGCGTGCTGCGCACTGGATACCCGCGTAGCCGTACTCGTTGGCATTACGCTGCACGGCATCTCGTTCACGCTCGTCTTCATCACCGCACAGATTTACTTGGACGAACGAGTAGAACAATCCTGGCGCGCGCGGGCACAGGCTCTCATGTCGCTGGTAACCGGCGGCTTTGGCAACCTGTTCGGCTACCTTGGCACTGGCGCGTGGTTTGCGGCCAACAGCGGCAGCGAAGGGACGCGCTGGCCACAATTCTGGCTAGGCATCACGCTGGTAACGAGCTTCGTACTCCTCTTCTTCCTCATCGCCTATCGAGGACGCGGAGCGGGAGATTCAAAGCCCGCTAGAGACCCAATTGCTTGAAGCGGTTCTTGACCTCCTTGAAGTGGAAGTCGAGGGAGCAGAGCTTCTCGAGTTCCCCCTTCTTAAAGTGCTTGGCGACATCGGCGTCAGCCTTGAGCACCTCGAGGAAGTCGGCGTCGTCGCGGCCGGCATGCTTCACCTCCCACGTCTTCATCGCGTTGCGCTGGACGAGCGCGTAGGCCTCCTCACGCGTGAGACCCTTGCGGATGAGCGCGAGGAGCACGGTCTGGCTGTTCCACATGCCGAGGGAGAGACCGAGGTTCCGTTTCATGTTCTCCGGATAGACGTTGAGGCCATCCATCAGGCGCGTCAGTAGGCTGAACATGTAGTCGAGCAGTGTGCAGGAATCGGGGAAAATGATCCGCTCGACGGAGCTGTGCGAGATATCGCGCTCGTGCCAGAGAGCAACGTTCTCGAGCGCGGCGACGGCGTTGCCGCGGATGACGCGCGCCAATCCCGTGAGGCGCTCCCACGTGATGGGATTGCGCTTGTGCGGCATGGCGCTGGAGCCTTTCTGACCTTTCGTGAACGGTTCCTCGGCTTCGAGAACTTCCGTGCGTTGTAAGTGACGGAACTCAACCGCCCAGCGCTCGATACTGGCAGCAATGAGCGCGAGGGCGCTCATGAACTCGGCGTGGTTGTCGCGCTGGACAACTTGCGTGGCGATGGGTGCGGGGCGCAGACCGAGCTTCTTGCAGACGAAAGCCTCAATCTTCGGCGAGAGATGCGCGTTCGTGCCGACGGCGCCGGAGAGTTTTCCGATGGCGGCAATCCCGCGAATGCGCCGGAGCCGCTCGAGGGCTCGGCCGAACTCGTCGCGCATCAGCGCGAGCTTCAGGCCGAAGGTGGTCGGTTCGCCATGGATACCGTGACTGCGGCCGATGCACGGCGTCATCATGTGCTCCTTGGCGCGGCGGGCGATGACAGGGAGGAGTTTCTCGACGTCGGCGATGAGAATGTCCGCGCTCTGCACCATCTGGATGGCGAAGGCGGTGTCCACGATGTCCGAGCTGGTAAGACCAAAATGCAGCCAGCGACTGGCGGGATCGTTGATCTGCTCGGCGACAGCGGTGGTGAAACCGATGACGTCGTGGTTGAGCGTTTTTTCCAATTCCTTCGCGCGCTCGGTCAATGCCTTCGTGTCGACGAAACATTTGTCGGCGCCGGCCTTCATTCTGGCAAAGTCTTTGGCGGGAACGACGCCCTGCTTCACGAGGGCCTCGCTAGCGAGCAACTCAATCTCGAGCCAAATCTTCAGCCTGTTCTCGTCGGTCCAGATGGCCCGCATCTCAGGCCTAGAGTAGCGCAAAATCATACCTGACGAAAATAGAGGCGAGGCGGAACGGAGTCGAGAGCCGAGTGCTGCGATTAGCGCTGCGACATCCGCTTGCGAGCGGCTTCGAGGATTTCATGCTCGCGATCAGTGAGGCTGTGAATGCCTTCCCGAGAGATTTTTTCGAGGATGGGATCCACTTCGCGGCTGATGTAATCTTCCGCACCGCCCGTCGTTTGCGCATCCACCACCGTTGCGGGCTGGTCGTGGTTGGCATACACACGCGTACCGGAAGCGCGGATGATTTTGCGCCCCTCCTTCTCTTCGCGGCGCGGCCACTCGATGCGCAGTTTGGTGAGCCACATCGGGCCGGCCCACTGGGCTTGTGGCACGAATTGCGCCGCGAACCACAACGCGCCGAGCATCCCGCCCAAGTGCGCCGCGTGAGCGATGCCCGCTCCTCTATCTAACATGCCCAGTCCACCGATGATTGCCAGCACCAGCAGCATCCATTTGGCGCGCATCCTGACGGGAATGATGAACAGCAGCAGTAATGTGATCTCTTCCTCCCAATGCAGCAGCGCGAATGCGGTGATCAAACCGAAGATGCCCGCCGACGCGCCGACCACGCCGATCTTCATGCCAAGCGCATCGCCCATCACCCACGGCACTGCACATTGCAGGAGCCCGCCCGCGACACCGGAAAACAAGTACAGCCCCAGGAACCGCCCCGTGCCCATCTGAAGTTCCAGCACGCGCCCGAACATCCAAATCATCGCGCAGTTGATGATAAGGTGGAACAGGCCGCCGTGCAGAAACTGGAATGTCAGCAATTGCCACACATGACCGCGCAGAAGATCCTCTGGCACGAGCACGAACTTGCCTAGCGTTGCCGGAGCAATTTCCTGCGCGCCGTAAATGATGACGTTCGCCACCACGAGGATCAGCCAGAGCGGCGTGGCCAAACGCTGTGTGGCGTTCCACTGCGGCTCGCGCATGTATGAACGATCTTCGAGCATCAGGTCATCAAGCCGCTGCTGTGCGGCCATTCATCCGCCTCAATTCTTCCTGCACCATCGCCACCAAAGGACGCACAGTGGGCGCATCAAACTGAAACCTACAGCCTGCCGCCGCAAACAGTTCTGGCAGCGGACGCGAACCGCCGAGCGCCAAGCCGCGTTTGTAATCAGCCATCGCGCGCGCCTTATCGCGTTTGGAGTTTGCCCACACCTGCAACGCGCCCAACTGGGCGATGCCGTATTCCACGTAGTAGAACGGGTGAATGAAAATGTGGAGCTGGCGATGCCACATGTTCGCGCGCGCCGCTTCGTGACCGCTCCAATCGATATCGCCGCTAAAACGATCCATCAAGCCCAGCCATGCTCCCGTGCGTTCGGCGCGAGTGTGACCCGGGTGCGAGTAGATCCAATGCTGGAAGGCGTCCACCGTGGCAATCCACGGAAAGATGTTCACGATTCCCTCGAGATGCGTGCGCCGGGCTCGGTCGGCATCGGCTGGGCTGTAGAATTCCTCGAGAAATTCGTTCCCGAGCAACTCCATCGCCATTGAGGCTACTTCGCAGAACTCGATTGGAGCGTTTCGATAAGCGTAGAAATCTTCGCTGCGTGCCGCCAGCGCATGAAAAGCGTGGCCTGCCTCGTGCAGCATCGTCTCCACGTCACGCTGGAGTCCGACGGCGTTCATGAAGATGAACGGCAGGCGCGACTCCGATAGGGTGGACTGGTAGCCACCCGGTGCTTTGCCCTTACGGTTGGCGAGGTCAAGAAGGCGCAACTCACGCATCAGTTTAAATTCGCCGCCGAGGGTCGCGTCGAGGCGGTTGAAGACACCCTGCGTGCGCTCGATCATCTGTTCGACCTCACCAAAGGGTTTGAGTGCCGCGCGATTGAGCGGGTCCACGGAGAGATCCCACGGTCTCAACTTTTCCACGCCGAGTTGCTCCCGGCGGCGCGCTTGCAACTCGCGTAACGTCGGCATCACCTCACGTTCGATTGCGTCATGGAAACGGAGGCAGTCGTCCGACGTGTAGTCAAAGCGTCCGCGGGCGCGGAAGGCGTACGTGAGGTAGTTCTTGAATCCGGCGTTCTTTGCAATGCGCTCCCGCAAATCCATTAACCCCTCGAACTGTTTCTCGAATTTTTCGGACTCTTGCAGACGGCGCCGCGCCACAAGCGTCCACGCCTCTTCGCGCAGGGCGCGGTCCGGTTCCTCAAAGTAACGTCCCATCTGAACGAGGGTCTTTTCCTCGCTGCGAAAGTTGACGGTGAGCGAGCCGGCGAGCTTCTGGTACTGCTGCGAGAGCTTTGACTCCTCTGTCTCGAGCGGCACGTTCTCCTCGCGGAACAGTTCCACGTGCAGTTCTGTGCTCCGGTCGAAGACTTCGTAACGCTCCTTCTTCTCAGCCAAAAGCGTTGGACGAAGCGGATGTTCGAGGAAAATCTGGGCGAGCTTGAACTGCCTCGGCTTGAGCTCCGGCTCGATGTGCTCCACAAACTCCAAGTAGGACCGCTCGGCTGCCGGATCGTCCGTGTGACAGGTCATCGTGATGTAGCGCCGGGAGGATTCCTCATCTAGCGCAGCACTCAACTCGCCGGCGTCGAGCAGCCAATGCTCGAGAGCATCGATGGTTGCGCACTTCGGCGCAGCTTCTTCCAAACGAACAAACAACGGCGCAATCTGCTCCCAATCGCCGAGGTTAATCTTCGCCGGCACGAACCGGCGGGGTTTGTATGCAGGGAGTTCGTTGAATGGCAGCAAGCTCATCGAGCAAAGATGCGTTCGAGAGTCGATCAATCCAAGCCGTATTTTTCCAGCCAGCTCTGGGGCAGCGTTCCAAAACTAAGCAGCCAATCGTTGAAGCGTCGGAGACTCCAGCCGCGGCCTTCCATTAACCGGCGACACAGACGTTCGTTCTCCAATCGCCCAAGCCAGTAGCTCATCGGCACGCCGGGCGAGCCGGTGTACCAGTTCACATCACCTTCAGCGCGCGCCTTTGTGAAAGCGAGGTGCTTCATCATATGTCGGACTCCTTGTTCATAACTATAGCGGCCGGTCTGAAGGCGAAGATCCACGACGATACGATGGGCGCGCCAGAGCGCGTCGTGTAACTGTTGCACGCGCAACCAAGGCGACCGGTCCACGCGTAAATCCACCATCATCTGTTCGCACCAGAGCGTCCAACCCTCGTAGAAGACGGCATGGGCGAAGAGCCGGCGCCACTTACGCGAATGCCGGTTCGCTGTGACGAACTGCAAATGGTGTCCGGGATACGCCTCGTGTGCGGCGGTGAGCGAGAGACCGAAGTGCTGCTGGCGTTCGGCTAGCCGTTCCTCTTTTGTCTCTTTCGTTGGCGCCAGGTCGTTCACCCAGAAGATGCCGCGCTGTCGTTTCTCGAATGCGCCCGGTGACGAGTAGGCGGCCGTCGGGAAAAGGTGCCGCATGAACTCCGGCACCCGCCGCACCTCCAGTTCGTCACCGATGGGAAAGCTCACCGCCCGCGCCGCGCGGAAGGCCCCCGCCACCCGCGCCGTCTCCGCGCGGTAGGTCGCCAGCAGATCCTCGCCCGGATCCCATTCCTTGCGCGCCTTGGCGATAATCTGCTCCGGGGTGCGCTTACGGCCGAACTTCGGGCAGGCCTTCTCCAACAACGTGCCGATACGGCGTATCTCAGCCAGTGCCAGCGCTTCGACCTGGCCGAGCGTGTAATCCAGTCCCAACTCGTCATGCACGCGTCTTTGCAGCGCGAGGTGACCGATGGCGAACGAGCCAGTCGACGCAATCGGCCGATTGAGCACCGCATCGTGATATCGCGTGAAGGCCAGTTTTGCAGAGGCGACGAGGACGGCGTCTTTCGGCTGCGAATGATTTTTTGAAAGGAAAACATCCACCGCAGTGAAGAGCGAATCAGCACCGGCGGCGGTTTGCTCCATGATCTTCCGCCAGACGCGCTCGGGCCGGTCAATCAGAGTCGCCGATTCTTCGAGGAACCGCGGTGCCTCGCGAAGGAGCGAGCGAAGATTGCGGACGGCGCGGGTCGGTTCGTCGTCACCACGCTGCAACTCGTGGAGCATTACGCCCAGCACCGTGTCGAGCGCGTTTGGATCGAGAGTATGGCGACCGCGCGTGAAATCTTCCTGCCCACGCCGCAACATCGCCCGCAGCGCGAGCCTATCAAGATGCTGTTCGCC
This sequence comes from Akkermansia muciniphila, assembly GCA_945900775.1. Lineage (GTDB taxonomy): Bacteria > Verrucomicrobiota > Verrucomicrobiia > Limisphaerales > SIAT01 > SIAT01. The sequence goes on from CAMDJP010000011.1 coordinate 9,476, forward strand.
GGAAAGTTCGCGCGGGTTAATCGAGTCGAGTTCCGTGAGAGCTTTTTGGCGGCGGCGCTCCTCCAACTCGACATGGCGCGCAGTGGCACAGCCGAGCTTTCCTTCGCCATCCTTCAGGCCGGTGTAGTTGGCCCAAATCGGATTATCTGCTAGCGCGCCTTCAAAATAGCGGCTCAGCATCCCCTCGAATCGTTTCGTGTCGCTCATAGTTTTCGAATCTCCTCTTTCATCGGCAGTAAATCCGGGTCATCCAACCCCATCGCCTTCATCTTTTTCGCTCCTCCCCGCTTCACCGCTTCGCTGAACCAGCGGGACGCCGCCTCCATGTCACCGAGTTGGCAAGCGTAGCAGGCGAGATTATATGGGATGATTGGCTCTTTTGGAAACCACTCCACCGCTGGCAGCAATTCCGCACGCGCCTCGGCTGTGCGACGCATTTCGTGCAGCGCAAAGGATCGGTTGATCCAGCCCTCCGTTATGGATGGCGCGGTCCGAACCATCTCGCGCCCCATATTCACGGCCTCTTCCCAACGTTCTTGGGAAGCAAAGATTTTCCAACTCACTGTCAACGCTTCAATCTTGGTTCGGCCACCAGACGAAAGCTTTTCCATTTCGACCCACGCCTCGGTCATGTTCCCCAATTCCAGCCAGCCCAAGGCGCTGCTCAGGTGATGGTTGTCTGGGAAATCCATTTGCTTCAACCCAGCTTCCGCGGAGACTCCAGCAAGCGCCAGACGCGCAGGGCTTCGGTCACGCTCCAAGCTTGCGCGTCACAGCCGCGCTGCTGGTGCGGCGCATCACCATCGAGAATCTCGGGTAGATGACCGAGGCACCCTTCGCCGAGCAGACGATCAGAACTGCCGAGGTAAGCGCGTGCGGCCACCACGCTGGTTGGCGACCATTCCCACGCGCGTACTAGGGCTTCGCAAAAAACTGGCAGCAGCCACGTCCACGCCGTGCCATTGTGATAGGCAGGCTTGCGCCGAGTGTCCTCGTCCCCTTCGTAGCGCCCCCAGTACGGCGATGTCGGGTCGTTCAGCAGTCGTCCATCGGCGGCGTGAATCGGCAAGGAGAGAGAGACTGGCAAAGGCGCAAGTGAGCGCAACGCGCCGGGCACGAGCAGGTGGTGGAGCGCTGCCGTCACGCAACTGCGCGCGCGAACCCCGGTCACGAGGCCGAGGCTCACGGCAAAGAGGCAATTCGGGCGCAGCGCATCATCCGCCTTGCCAAGCCGGGCAGGAACACCGCGAGCGGCAAGCAGGACATCAGCGAACCAACCTTTCTGCTCAAGCCAGAATAATTCGTGCAGTGACGCCTCGGCACGCGCGGCCAGTTCGCTCCAAGATTCTTTTACAGGTGTGGATTGAATCCGCTCAAGCTGACGTAACAACCGGATCCAGAGCGATTGGATCTCAATCGGATACCCTTCGCGCGGCGTGCCGGCGGGATAATTCGTGTCCATCCACGTGAAGTGGCTGGGGCTCCAGACGAGACCAGATTCGCTGTCCACGCGGATGCCATTTGGCGTGCCGCACAAATAACCAGCGGCGACGGAGCGAAGCACATCCGCCAGCGTGCGGCCTGATTTATCGACCGCAACACGGTAAATCGATTCGCCCAATTGCTCGGCAGCTTCCTCGCAGACTACACCGAACCAAAGCGGAGCGTCGGAAGTGTCTCGGTTCGCGGCGTTCTCTCCGTGGATGGAGTTTGGCAGGGTCCCTTCCTGCTCGAATCGGGCCAAGGTAACGAGCATCTCCTGCACCTCTTCCCCCATCCCTGCGGCGAGTAATCCACGTGCGCAGATGAGGGTGTCACGACCCCAGTCGAGGAACCACGGATAGCCAGCGACAATCGTCCGACCATTGCCTCGCCGCACAACAAATGCACGCACGGCCTGCTCCAATTGCTTTTCGAAGGAGGCGAGTTGGGGCTTACTTTGCAACCCCGAGGTGAAGGGAGCCACCTCGTCCTCTTGCGACTCAGCCGTAAGCACGATTTTTGTCCCTTCACCAGGGGCGAGACGGACTTCAAACCATCCGGGGCTGTAAGCTGCGCCAGCGCTGGTCTGCCCCCTGCTCTGCTCCACTGGATTATCGATGTGGTCGCACCATTCCGGGTCCAGATGATATGTAGCACGGTCGGCAAAGACCGTCAGGGCACGGTCCGCAGTGGGTGCAAAACGAAATCCAGGATGAGTTTTCAACTCCGTGGTAAAAGCCGGGAAGTGATGCTCTGAATCCGCAGTGCGCTCTGTTTCCTCGTGAAAGCTGCGGTCTTCGATATCCACGCGAACGGTCAAACTAACAACGCAACCAGTCGGTAGCTCTTCGCCGATTCTTGGCGGCGCAGACGGACGATGAAAACGCATCACCGTGGTGTTTCGATCTGGGAGCATCTCGACTTCGATGCGAATCTCCACGGCGCGCCCGTCACCAGCGCTCACGAGAAATTCCCAGCAGGCCGGAGGGCCAGAGTTAAAAGCAATGAGGTTGGTCGCGTCGAGCGGCGCAAGAAAACCATCGGCCTCAGCCCAGACGCGAGCGCGTTTCGCAAAGACGTGTCGATCCACCGGCACCTCCGCATGAAGGTTCGCCCCAAGGAGACAATCGTATTTCGACGTGATTCGTCCGAAGTCCACGCAGAGACGGGCCATGCCACCTCGGCCGTTGGTCAGCAACACTAGAGGCGACGGGAGTGGGTTTGCCGATTTGACCGTGAGCGGCGCGAGCGACGTGAATACAGGCACTCCCGAGAGGAATCGCAGTGAGGCTGTCACGTGAGGATTCTCAGCGACAAGCCGTGTGAAATGAAGTGCCGCATCTGAGCCGCGCGTATGCGGTGGAAAACTGGCGATGTGACCTCCTGTGACCGGCACGGAGCGGACGTGGTGCGGCGGCGTTTCACTGCCAACGGAGAGCGTCACCAAAAAAGGCAATTCGTCACGGAGCAGCACCCAGTGATTTGGAGGTACTGTCAGCAGACGATTTCGGTCAGTTGGTGTCCAAAGCACGACTTGCGGAAAGGCGTCCTGTTTTACAGCCGCAGCAAGAGCTTCAAGTGGAGCTCGTTGGATTAGCGAACGGTCGAGTTGGGCTTGGACCGCTAGGAAACGGAAAGGGTCTTTCGCGGCGAACGACGCCAAATCCCGCCAATCAACCGGACCAATCTCCTCTGGGATAAATGAGTGGGCAAGAACGGTCAAAGCCCATGCCGCCTGCGCGCGCGCAGCCCGGTATTTGTCACCGGCTAAACCGCGCGGCTCGAGTGAATCGGAAAGGCAATATGCGACGCCTGCAGCAATCTTAAATTCAATCCGGGCGTCGTCAGTTCGACTCATTTCAGGAGAGGTCTCGCCGAGCAGATCAGTCCATGCCGCTGGGATGAAGTCTGCAGGCTGACCGATTTTTTCCACCTGCAGAGTAATCGAATGCGATTTGCTCGTGTCAGTATTGACCAAAACAAGTACGCGGTCCTTGCCTTCGGCCGATTCGCGAAGCAAGGCGAGGATGGACGAATCGTTCGGCGAGAGGCGTGTAATCTTCGCGCCGTCAAAGAAACAGGGATGTTCAGCGAGAATACGATTCAGTCGAGCCAACTCGGGTAATAGATTATCCGGATTGCCCCAATTCATGCCGCGGCACGAATGGACATTGATCTTCTCGGCCGCAAGCCATTCGACACCGCCGGTAAAACCAAATGCGCCATTCACGCTCGCCAGCGCGCTGAGTCGGTTGCGCAGGAGAGACCACGCGCGACCTTTGGCAGCGAGTCGGTCGTTGTCGTGCGTCTCACTGTAATGAACGAGTGTGCCGGTGCCCGCGCTCTGCTTGATTGCGTGATCCAAGTAACGAGCGATCTGCGGTCCGTTGAATTCCTGAAACAGCTCGGAGTAGGCCCACTGCATCCCGCCGCCCGTGAGCAGGTTCGCCGTGTCTTCCCAGCCGCCTCCGAGGCCTTCGAGGAAGAAAATTGTGTCAGGAAATTCCGCGCGTACACGGGCGGTGATGTGCTGCCAGACCGGCATAGGTACCTTGTAACCGGCGTCGCAACGGAATCCACCGACACCGCGCCGACACCACGTGAGGAACGATTCGGCCAGATGCTCCCACAATTCGCGGTGATGAGACTCCAACTCCACGAGGTCCGCCCAGGTATTACCCCACGCGCCGGGACTGGCGAATTCACCGCCAGCCTCGCGCTTGAACCATTCGGGGTGATTTTCCTGCAACGTGCTGCCCCAACCGGTGTGGTTAATGACGAGGTCGAGGAACACCAACCCACCACGCAACTGTACCGCTTCCGTCAGCTCGCAAAATTGATCCACCGCTGTCGCGCGCGTGTCGAACTCCGCCAGCGCCGGATCGATTGCCGTCAGGTCTCCGCACGCGTACGGGCTCCCGAAACGGCCGAAGCGCGCATAAGTCGTCGGCGTCGGATTCACGGGCAGCAAGTGGAGAATCCGGCAGGAGAGCGTATCGAAGATGTGCGGCAGCACCTTGATTAAATCGCGGAACTTCCCCGACGGCGGGATGACCGTGTAACCTTGATGATCCCATTCGTTGAGACGCTCCTCCAATGCCGCATCCACCGTCGTCGCCGCCGAACGACTCGCGCCAAACATCCGCGTGAATGCGCAGTAAATAGTGTTCGCCGTGCGGCAATGATTCGGATGGACGGAAATGCCAACATTGTCGCCGGCAGGCCATATCTGCCGGCCGCGCGCGTCTACGCAGTAGGCCTTGGCTTGAAAGAAGCCGACCTCGGTGAGCGCTAGCTCCGTTCGCCATTCGCCATCGACCAGGCGCAACGGCACGTCACGCCAAGACGCGCCTGCAAGTGGGCGGACGGTATCGGAACTTTCGATGATTTCACGTCGAAGCGCCGCGGCACGGCCGAGATTCGTGCGAAGGAACGCTTTTGCTACAAAGTCTTTTCCTTCGTTTGCCAACCGCAGCGTAAAATGAAGCCGGTCACCGACGTAACGCACAAGGCGTTCGCCGGGTGGCGGGAACATCATTGGCTGGGGAAGCATACGACTTGGGAAACTCCTGAACAGCGCGGCTTATTTCACACACCAGCAGCGCAAAAGCAAGCGCGCCCAGTGCTACAACCAACCCACGCCCGGATATTTCTTGAGCAACGTCGACCGCAGTTTAGGATACTGCGTCGCCTTGAAGGCGGGCCAATCTATGGTGGATTCAATCCGCTTATTGTCCGGACCACAAAGCCAGAGGCGCACCGGCACCTTCCCCTCGCAAACAAGCGGATGAGTGGTCAACGCGAAACACTCGTTCAGTTTCACCTGCAACTCCGGTGACGCAAACGCACTCTTTGCCGCGGTGGTGTCCGTTGGATAAAGTAACTTCAACTTGCGGCCATCGGGCCAAGTGACGGTGAAAGGCATCAGTTCATCCAGCCAGCCAAGTTGCTCAGGCGCGAGGTGCTTCTTGAACTCCGGCAGCAACCCGAGCACCTGAGTCTCCTTCACCAGAGTCAGGCCCGCAAAAGCTCGCCCGAGGCAAGCCGTAATCGCGGTTTGGTCGAGAACTGGAAACTCCAATTCAGGAGACGCAATGCAGAGGAGGTTCACGCGTGCGATGAACTGTTTCACTTCATGATCGAGGTTCGCCAATTCAAAGAAACCGCGAGCATGAGCTTCGGCCAAGCAGCGTCCCGAGGCCACCGGATCTGGCTCACGCTGATGCTCATGATGGATAACGAGATCGAGGAAACGTACCAAGCGCACCGCCGCCACACGCTTGTGGCCGCGATCGAACAGATGTTCGATGCGCGCGGTGATGTGCTGTGGAAACATCTCTTCCAGCCACTCGCGCCGCACTGCCGTGGCAAGACCGAGCAGTGTCAGCCCTCCGTTTCGCCCTTCAACTTCACGAATCGTGGCCGCCACAAAAAGAGACGCCTCCTCCACTGCACTCTCGCGCATCAGCGTTCCCTGTCGCTTTTCGGTCAGATCGCACTCCAGCGTCCCCTTGTCCCGCCGCACACAGAGTTGATCCACAAAACCAGCCATCACACAGCGCAAGAGCGCATCGTCGGAGGGCGGCCCGATATTTTCACTCCCTGCTTCAGCCTCCGCGGCATTCGTTTTTTGAAGCGCAACCAACTTTTCACGCTCTGCAATCTGCAAAATCTGCTCGAACGTCTGCTCCACTTCATGTGCCACGCGGGCGTGGATGCCGTAGCGACGGCACAAGTCGATGGCGAAGTTGTTCTTCCGCGCAAACTGCCATGCCCGCATCAGCATGAAGAAGTCCGACTCGCGTCCGCTCTGAAATAACTCGCGCGCCTCTTCAGCCTGTTTGCCATCGCGTCCAAATCGCGTTAGTAAATCGCGCCCACTCACCAACGCCGCGCAGAGCGCCGCCGGTCGCACGCAACCCCGCCGCGCCGCTTCGACGAGCATTCGTGAGTAACGTGGATGCATCGGCAGGCGCAGCATACGACGGCCGGTCTCCGTCAAAGCCTCCGACTCGGGATCGATTGCGCCTAAGACGTGTAAAAGTCGTTCTGCGCGTTCGACCGCAATGGCATCAGGCCGATCGAGCCAATCGAATTCTGAAGCGTGCTTGATTCCCAACGAGTGGAGGAGCAGCACCACCTCCGCGAGATCGCTCCGCTGAATCTCAGGCGTGTTCTTCTCCGGCCGATTCAGATGACCGCTCTCGGTCCAGAGCCGATGGCAGGTTCCCGGCGCAGTACGGCCAGCTCGTCCCTTGCGTTGATCGGCGGAAGCACGACTGATTTCCTCGAGAAGAAGCGTGCCAATGCCACGCTCGGCGTCGTAGCGAGCCACGCGCGCGAGACCTCCATCCACGACGTGCCGCACGCCGTCGATGGTCACACTTGTCTCAGCAACATTCGTAGCAACAACAACCTTTCGCAGTGCGTTTTCAGCAAAGGCAAGATCCTGCTGGTCGGGCGGCAACTCGCCGTGTAACGGGATGAATGCAACTCGTTCGGCCAACTTCTCGGTGCGCAGCGCGTTAATCGTTGAGTTAATCTCTCCCATCCCAGGCATGAAGACCAGGATGTCCCCGGGGCGGTCGGCGTTGATAATGTCCGCCGCAGTCTGAGCGGCTTGTTCGGCAATCGGCCGCTGGTCACGGTATTCCAAATAACGCACCTCGACGGGAAACATCTGCCCCGCAGAAGTGAGAATGGGGGCATTATCGAGATATGCCGCCACAGGCTCGGCGGCGAGCGTGGCAGACATCACGATGAGTTTCAGATCGGGGCGATCGGCTTGCAGGCGCTTCGCCAAAGCCAGCGCCACGTCGCTCAATAGATTTCGCTCGTGAAACTCGTCGAATAGAATCGCGCCAACGCCGGCAAGGGTCGAATCGTCCTGCAACCAGCGAAGCAAAATTCCCTCTGTGACGAAGGCGATGCGCGTGTCATCGGCGATGCGGTCATCAAAACGGACTTGATAACCAACCTCGGCACCAACCTGGCAACCGCGTTCCCATGCCACACGAGTGGCGACAGTGCGGGCAGCAACCCGTCGAGGTTGGAGTACAATCACGCGCTTGTCGGCGACGAGTCCTGCATCGAAGAGCATCTGCGGGACCTGCGTGGATTTACCAGAGCCTGTCGGCGCGACGAGGACGAGGCGATTACCATCACGCAGCACCTCGAGGATATCGTCGTGGAGCTGCCAGATGGGAAGTTGCGGGTTCGCCACAGAGACAGGGCGGCGAAAAGCCGCAGCGGGTTACTTCAATACGAGCCGAAGCACGAGAGCGACGACTGAGGCAATCGTCATAAGGCCGCCTGGCATGAAGGCCTTTGTCTTGGCAAAGCGCATTCCGAAAAAGGCCGCGAGCACTGCCAGAAGAATGTTAGCTACGAGATTACCACCACCGGAAGGCACTACACCTGCTGCACAGATGGCCAGAGGCACGGCAAAGGACAGCGAGGCAATCAGCGACGCCTTGCTCTTGGCCTTGAGAAAACCGATGAGCCCGCCCGCGACGAGCAGGACGATGTATACCCAGAGAATCAATTGCGGTGCCATAAATTACACCGTCACTCTCGGTCAAACCGCGCGCACATCCAAGCCCAGAATTTCCCCAGGCTCACAGTTGGCGTCGATTTCGAACGGCCGACAGCAGATTTCGCAATCGGTCACGAACCGATGCGACCCTGCGCTGGTATCGACGACCAACTCGTAATTCCCGCCACAGAAGGGGCATTGTATGCTGGCTGATTCTTGCATAACAGACCTCACATAACCGCGTGTCCCCGGCACTCGGGTACGCAAAGCAGAACGTAGTCGAGCTTCTCGGCTTGCGCAAACAGGTGGATGAAGATTTTGAGGAAAAAGGCCTACGCATCTTCGCGCAGTTCAGAGGAAGAAGTGTGCCTTCAACTCTTCGAAGCTCGAGTGATCCTTGCACAACTGCCAAATACGCGACTCCATCGCTTGCCCCTGACGCACGGCAACCATGAGATACGGGCATTCGCACCCTACGTGCGCGAGGTTATAGCCGGAATAATTACCTCACTCGATGCTTGCCTCTCCACGCCGAACCGTTATCTGTTTGCAGCATGAAAACCATCGTGCGCCCCGCCTTCATTCTCAGCGCCCTCATTATCTCGATTGCCGCGACCCATGCCCTAAGCGCCGCCGGACGCGAGATGCTCGTCTATTTCGGCACCTACACCGGCAAAGAGAGCAAAGGTATCTATTTCAGCCGTCTCGATCTCGAGTCTGGCAAACTCACCGCGCCTGAACTAGCCGGCGAAGCGAAGAACCCTTCATTCCTCGCCCTTCACCCCAGTGGCAAATTTCTCTACTCCGTGGGCGAAATCAGCGAAATCGGCCCGAAGAAAGCCGGCGCGGTCAACGCCTTCGCCATCAACACCAGTTCCGGCAAGCTGACTTTCTTGAACCAACAGGAATCGGGCGGCGCTGGCCCATGCCATCTCGTCGTGGACAAATCTGGGCAGACCGTCCTCGTCGCCAATTACGGCGGCGGCAGCGTCGCCTCTCTTCCCATTAACAAAGAGGGCGATCTCCGGGCCGCTGCCAGCGTCATCCAGCACACTGGCCGGAGCGTCACTCCGCGCCAAAGCCAACCCAACGCCCATTCCATCAATATCGCCCCCGACAATCGGTTCGCCGTCTGCGCCGATCTCGGCCTCGACAAGGTGCTCGTGTATCGCCTCGATGCAGCCAAATCCACGTTGACCGCGAACACTCCCGCCTTCACCGCCGCCGCACCGGCATCCGGTCCACGCCACTTCGCGTTTCACCCGACCGCTCCATACGCTTTTGTGATCAACGAAATCAACTGCACCATGACCGCATTTGCCTACGATGCGACGGCCGGCACCTTGAAGGAGATTCAAACCCTCTCCACACTGCCCGCGGGCATGTCCGTGGAGAAAGGGTTTAGCACCGCCGAAGTGCAGGTACATCCCTCCGGCAAATTCGTGTACGGCTCAAATCGCGGTCACGACAGCATCGCCGTCTTCGGCATGGATTCGAAATCGGGCAAGCTAACGCTCGTTCAGAACCAGTCCAGCCTCGGCAAAACACCGCGCAACTTCGGCATCGACCCGACAGGCCGCTGGCTCATCGCCGCTAACCAGAATTCTGGAACCGTTGCCGTTTTCGCCATCGATCTGGCTACGGGAAAACTGGCGCAAAAAGGCGAACCGGTTGCCGTTCCATCGCCAGTCTGCGTGAAGTTCCTCCGGACGAATTAACGCATTACGCTTCCCGAAAAAGAAAGGCCGGCTACGTGGTCGGCTTTTCTCATTCCAGAATTAACTCCTTCAGCGCTGCATGCGCGCGCCGCCCCCCTTCATGAGCTTTTCCACCTCCTCTTTGTCAGCCATGGAAGTATCGCCGGGTGTCGTCATGGCCAGCGCACCGTGCGCGGCGCCGCAGTCCACCGCCGTCTGCGCGTCGCCGGCAGTCATCAGGCCGTAAATAAAACCACTGGCAAAACTATCGCCGCCACCGACGCGATCGAGAATTTCCAAATCGGGATACTTGCGACTCTCGTAGAACTTGCCGCCCATCCACGCAATCGCCGCCCAATCGTTGACAGTCGCAGTTTTAGCCGCCCGCAACGTCGTAGCCGTGGCCTTGAAATTGGGGAACTCTTTGATGGCCGTCTCGATCATCCTTTTGAACGCGATCACGTCAATGTGCAGCAGATGCTCGTCTGCGCCTTCCACGTGGAAGCCGAGGCACGCGGTGAAATCTTCCTCGTTGCCGATCATCACATCCACGTACTTGGCGATCTCGCGGTTGACTTCCTGCGCGCGCTTCTGGCCGCCGATGGATTTCCAAAGGCTCGGGCGGTAGTTGAGATCGTAGCTGACAACCGTGCCGTGCTGCTTGGCTTTTTTGACACACTCGATGACGAGCTGCGGCGTCGTTTCGGACAGCGCGGCGAAGATGCCGCCGGTGTGCAGCCAGCGCACGCCCTCCTTGCCGAAGATTTGGTCCCAATCAAAATCGCCAGGCTTGAGTTGGCTGGCGGCCGTGTTGCCTCGATCGGGAATGCCCACGGCACCGCGCACGCCGAAGCCACGCTCAGTGAAGTTGAGGCCGTTGCGTGTATCGCGTCCGATGCCATCAAACTTCGCCCACTTGATGTAATCAGTGGCAACGCCGCCTTGCAGAATGAAATCCTCGATCAACCGGCCCACGTCGTTATCCGCAAACGCCGTGGCCACTGCAGTCTTCATCCCAAAACAACGGCGCAGACCGCGAGCGACGTTGTATTCGCCGCCGCCTTCCCACACTTTGAATTCGCGCGCAGTGCGGATGCGCCCTTCACCGGGATCAAGCCGGAGCATGATCTCGCCGAGCGCGAGCATGTCCCATTTGCACGAACCGGCAGGTTTAATTTTGAAACTAGTCATAACAGTGCAACACTTAAAAATCACTCGCGAAAATCCGGATTGGAGCGACTCTTTCAGCTTCTGAAAAGCCGGCCAGAAACTCAACTCCTTTTGCTGCACGAGCCGCGTCTTGACTGAGCGAAGTCGCTTCACCATCCTGCGACCGCGCTATGAAAACTTCGATGCTCGTCCTTGCCACCGCATTTCTCACTCAAACCACGGTCGCACAAGATTGGCCGGAGTTCCGCGGCTCGACGGGCCAAGGCCATTCGACCGCCAAAAACCTACCGACCGAATGGAGCGCCACTAAGAACGTCGCGTGGCGCACGCCGTTGCCCGGTGCCGGTTGGTCTTCGCCAGTGGTCGTGGCCGGTAAGATTTATCTGACAACCGCCGTACAAGCGAGCGCGCCCGGATCTCAATCCCTTCGCGCTCTATGTCTGGACGCGGCCACGGGTAAGATTCTCTGGAACACCGAGATTTTCGCGACGCTTGTCACCAAAGGTCATTCCAAGAATAGCCAAGCCAGCCCGACTCCCCTTTGCTATGATGGTCGGCTCTACGTCCATTTCGGCCATCAAGGTAGCGCCTGCCTCGACCTCGCGGGAAAGGTGCTTTGGAAGAACGATACCTTGAAATACTCGCCTGTGCACGGCAATGGCGGCTCACCCATCCTCGCCGGCAACCTGCTCGTCTTTAGTTGCGACGGTGGTAATTCACCCTTCATCGCCGCCTTGGATAAGACGACGGGCGATTTGCGTTGGAAAACGCCCCGAGAGACTAGCGCTGGAAAGAAATTTTCCTTCAGCACGCCGCTGCTCACCACTATTGCCGAGCAAAAGCAAATTATAAGCCCCGCCAGCGGCGCTGTCTTCGCGTACGACCCCAAAGACGGCCGCGAGATTTGGCGCGCACGCTACGGCGAAGGCTACTCCGTCATCCCCCGCCCCGTCTTCGGACACGGGCTCGTGTTCATCGGCACCGGTTACGATCGCCCCACCGTGATGGCTGTTCGTCCCGGTGGCAGGGGCGATACGACAGAAACACATGTGGCGTGGACCCTCGCCAAAGGCGCACCAAACACTCCCTCACCTCTGCTCGTCGGCGATGAGTTGTATCTCGTCGCAGATAGCGGCGTGGCCAGTTGTGTCGATGCCAAGACCGGCACTGTCCATTGGCAGGAGCGCGTGTGCAGCAGCACTTCAGCTTCGCCGGTTTTTGCGGACGGAAAGATTTATATCCAAGACGAACAAGGGCTCGGCGTGGTCTTGAAAGCGGACAAGGCCTTCACGAAACTGGCCGCGAACCCAATCGGCGAGCGCACGCTGGCTTCCTATGCGGTGACGGATGGTGCGCTCTTTATCCGAGGCGACAAGCACCTTTACCGGATTCAATCCAAGTAACAACCGCACCGTCACCCCGCATGAATGGGAAGCGGATTGTCATTGTCGGCGGCGGCATTGTGGGCTTGGCCACCGCGCACGAACTGCTGCGCCTGCAACCGGGCGCGACAGTGACCGTACTCGAGAAAGAACTAGGCGTCGGCCGACACCAGTCCGGCCACAACAGTGGGGTGCTCCACGCCGGCCTTTACTACAAGCCCGGCTCCCAGAAAGCGCGACTAGCCGTCAGCGGACTGCACCGCATGGTCGAGTTCTGCCAGCAACACGGCATCGCCCACGAGATTTGTGGAAAGCTTGTGGTAGCCGTCGATGAAACCGAACTGGTGCGACTTCAGAACCTGCTCGAACGCGGACAGCAAAACGGATTGCAAGGGCTACAATGGCTCAAGCCGGAGCAAATGCGAGAGATTGAACCTCACGCAGCGGGCATCGCAGCCATCCGCGTGCCCCAGGAAGGTATCGTGGATTATCCCCGCGTCTGCGAGGTGTTGCAGGCGGAGATTGCCAAGATCAGCGGCCGCGTGGTCACTGGCGCAAAAGTGACGGCGATTTTTCCCGAGAGTGCCGGCTGGCGCATCGAAAGCACATCGGGCGACTTTGCTGCAGATTTCCTGATCAACTGCGCCGGACTTCACTCCGACCGCATCAGCGCACTCGCCGGCGAACAGCGCGAGGCGCGCATCATTCCGTTCCGTGGCGAGTATTATCAGCTCAAGAAAGAGCGGCAGTTCCTTGTTCGGAACCTGATTTACCCCGTGCCAGATCCACAGTTTCCATTCCTCGGCGTTCACTTCACGCGTCTTATCCACGGCGGCATCGAGGCGGGGCCCAACGCGGTGCTCGCTTTCGCGCGCGAGGGCTACCGCAAGACCGACTTGAACGCAGCTGACTTGTGGGACGCGCTGAGCTTCGGCGGTCTGTGGCGCTTTCTCGGTAGGCACAAGCGGATGAGTTGGGACGAACTGAAGCGGTCGTTCAGCCGCCAACTCTTCTGCGAATCACTGCAGCGGCTCGTGCCAGAAATCCGGGAGGACGATCTCGAGCCGGGCGGAGCCGGCGTGCGGGCGCAGGCTATGTCACCGGCGGGCGAACTGATTCAGGATTTCCATCTCGTCCAGCGGCTGAACGCGCTGCATGTGCTGAACGCCCCCAGCCCCGCTGCGACGGCATCGCTCGCCATCGGCGAGCAGATTGCGAGCATGGTGAAATAGCTGCCGCTATGGCGCGAACTGAAGCGCGTGGAGTTTTTGATAGTGCCCGCCGCGGTCGACCAATTCCTGATGGCGCCCTTGCTCGACGATTTGCCCTTCATGCAGCACCACAATCAGATCCGCTTTCTGAATGGTCGAGAGCCGATGAGCGATGCAAATGGTCGTGCGACCTATCATCAGCTCCTCGAGTGCAGCCTGCACCGCCCGCTCCGATTCACTGTCGAGAGCGCTGGTAGCCTCATCAAGGACGAGGATGGGAGCATTTTTCAGGATAGCACGCGCGATGGCGATGCGCTGCCGCTGTCCGCCTGAGAGCATCACACCGCGCTCGCCAATCAACGTTTCGTACCCTTGTGACTTCTCGATGATGAAATCGTGCGCATGGGCATGCCGCGCCGCCGCTTCGACTTCGGCATCCGTCGCCTCCGATCGTCCCATCCGGATATTGCTCCGAATGGTGTCGTTGAAGAGGAAGGTCTCCTGGGTCACCACGGAGATCTGCGAGCGCAGGTCACTTGTCAAAACCTCACGAATATCGACGCCGCCGATGCGCACCGCGCCAGATTGGGGATCATAGAAACGCAAGAGCAGACTCGTGAGAGTAGTCTTTCCTGAACCGCTAGCGCCAACAAGGGCCACAAGTTTTCCGGGGGGAATCGTGAGATGGATGGAACACAACACGGGCTTCGTCTCGTAGCTAAAGGAAACCTGGTCGAAATGAACCATCGACCCACGAGCGTGAAGCGGTTTTGGTGCCGTTGGCTCTGGCAGAGTGGTCTGGGTAGCCAGCAGTTCGAACACACGCTCGCTTGCGGCACGCGATTGCTCCAGTTGCGAGTGCAAGCGGACGAGCGACTTGAGAGGCTTGTACATGGAGAGGATGGCGAGGATCACTGTGAGGAAACCGCTGGCATCAGTACGCCGTTGCGGATCGAGAGCCAGATAGATGAAAATCAGCGCGATGCCAACGGCCCCCACGAACTCCAAGAGCGGCCCGGGGATTTCCATGGCCCGAACGAGCCGCATATAGTTACCGGTGAACTGCTGCGCGATGCGCTCGAATTGGCGCAGCACCGGTTTTTCGAGATTGTAGGCCTTGACGATGCGATTACCAGTGAAGCCCTCCAACATAAGTTGCGAGAGGTCGGCTGTCTGGGTCTGGATAGCCAAACTCGAATGGCGCACGCGACGACTATAGATCACGATCGGCGCGATGCAGATCGGCAGCACAACCAGCGATATGAGGGTCAGATGCGGCTGCTGCCACAGGAGCAGAGCCAACACACTGAGGAGGGTGACCGGATCCTTCAGCATCACGGGCAGGGCGTTGCTTATGGTTCCTCGAAGCGCCTCAGTGTCATTCATCAGGCGCGACATCAACTCTCCGGTTCGACTCTGGTTGAAAAATCCGCTTGGCTGATTAAGCAGATGCGCAAAAAGGCGAACCCGCAAATCGGTCACAGCTCGAATGGAAACCCACTGGAGCAAGTATATGTTCAAATAGGACAATACCCCACGCAAAAGAAACACGAACGGAACGACAGCCACCAACGCTATTAGGAATTTTGGTTGATCGATCGTCATTCCATTGGATAGTCCCAAAACCTGCTCTAGCCAACGGCCCACGAAATCGGGCGCGTACTGAAGCTTCTCGGCTAGCGGTGACGCCCCGGCAGCCGGAAAAATAATCCCGAAGATGAACGTAATCGAAAGGATCATCAGCGGCTCGAAGAGGCCGCTTAGAACCCCCATCAGAACGCCCAAGACCAATCGCCCGTAGTACGGCTTCGCCAACACCAAGATTTTTAGCAGAAAAGCAGCCACAATTGGGCTAGTATGCAAATTGCTTGCGGTCGAAGCAACGCCTTCCACGAGGGGTGAATAGCGGTTCACCAGCAAGGTGGATTTGGAGACGAGACTCCCGGCCGCCTATTCTCTGATGCATTATTCCATGCCAAAGACCTGTCACAATGGAATGGCAGCAGGACTGGGATTGGTTTGTCTGCCAAGACGTTTGGAGACGATTTCAGCCACCTGTTGCGGCTCGATTTTAGCGAGACAGACTGCGCGTTGAGCCGTATCGCAAGCCGTCCCTGCATGGTCGATGCAAGGGCAGGAAACGATGATGTTACTGTGTTCGCTTCCGGACGGTAGCCAAGCTTGATAGCCTTTTTGCGCTCGGAAAAAAGAAACAGAAGGAATTCCCAGAGCCACAGCTAAGTGCATCACTCCCGAATCAGGACCGAGATGCAGTCGGCACCGAGTGAGCACCGTCGCCAGTTGAGCAAGGGTAAGATTTTCAGGCAATGGCTTCAGGCGTGCGTCATTCACCGCTTCTGCAAACGCTTGCAACCGCTGCTTCTCGCGCGGCTTCGTGCCGGCGGATGCGACGCATTGCAGATCAGGAAACTGATGCCACAAATTCCTCAGCAGGACGATGTGATGTTCCAGCGGCCATTCCTTGAGGGGATTGGCGGAGTTGATGGAGAGATGAATGGCCCCTTCGGGCACCACCTGTGCTCCCCAGTCGAGCATGGTCGCATCAATCTCAATTTTATATTGAGGCGCCTGGAGGTTAAAACCACAGCAAGCCAGAACTTGCCGGCGTTGTTCGGCCACGGGCAGTTCGGGATTCTGTCGCGGCACCCAGTTGGCAATCAGCCAGCGGTTCCAGAAATGGTCGCGACCAGCCGCGTGCGCTACCCGCCACGACGCACCGGACAAAGCGGTCATGATGATAGTGCGATCGTTGCCTCCGAAATTAAACGCCACATCAAACCGTTCTTCACGGAGCGCGTGAAGTATCATCAATTGCTCGCGCCAAGAACGCTGGGCCGGATCGAGCATCATGGACCAAGCGCGCTCCACCCAGGGAGCCAAACGAACGACCTCCGCACCCAGCGGAGACGATAGAACATGCAGCTCGGCTTGTGGATAATGCTGTTTTATTTCCCAGAGAGCTGGAAGCAATTGGAGGGTATCCCCAAAGAAACCAAGATCAACGACCAAGATTTTCTTAGCGGCGCGCGTTTGGTCGTAAAAACCGCTCAGATTTGCATCCTCCATCCTCGTTATTTAATAACAGAAACCTCATGGACCAACGACAAAATTCACCAACCACGAGCGGCATGCCCCCTCCCGGAATTTTATCCACGGTGTCGTTTCGCAATACCCTAGGCTCTATCATGCAGAGCAAAAGACGAGAAAGAGCGCCCCTTCCTCCTCATTTATGCTGATGGATTACTCTTCCGGATTGCAAATTCTCTGTTCATGTCAAAGCTGAGATGATTGAATTTGCCCTGTGAAAATTAGCGGCTTCACCTTCATCCGCAACGGCGCCATTCTTGGCTATCCGTTCGTGGCGAGCATCCGCTCCCTGCTGCCTCTCTGCGATGAAATTATTGTCAATGTCCCCCGCTCCACAGACGATACGCTCGAACAGGTCCGGGCCATAAACGACCCGAAAATTCGCATCCTCGAGACAGAGTGGGATGAGTCGATGCGTTCAGCGGGGTTGGCGCTCTCGCACCACACCAACCTCGCCCTCGACCAATGCACCGGTGACTGGCGCGTGTACATCCAAGGTGACGAAGTGCTGCACGAGGACTCGATTCCCGCCATTCGCGCTGCAATGGAGCGCGAATTGGACCATTCCGAAGTGGAGGGCCTACTCGTGGATTATACCCATTTCTACGGAAGCTTCTGGACGGAGGTTTACTCCTTCGGTTGGTATTATCGTGAAGTGCGTGTCATCCGACGTAATTCCACCATCCGCTCCTGTGGCGATGCCCAAGGTTTCCGCACCACCGCCCATCAGAAACTACGCGTGAAAGATTCCGGCGGCCGCTATTTCCATTACGGCTATGCCCTCGAACCCAGCGTGGCGCACCGGAAACTGTCAAACCTCTCCACCCTCTACGGCGGTCAGCCTAGCGCAGAGAAACAGGCCCAACGCCCCGTCCGATTTTACGACGACGACCAGAAAGTGAAACCCTTCCAAGGAACTCATCCCGCCGTCATGCGCGACATCGTGGCTGCCGCCGATTGGACCTACACATCGCGTAACCCGCTCATCCGTTTCCGCCGCGAGTATTTCTGGGAAGACATAGCCCTTCTCTTCAAGCGATGCACTGGCCTCACCTTAGGCGTGCACAAGAACTATCGACTGGTTAAGTGAAACGTCTTCCCATCAGTGTCTGTTTGATTTCCGGTGCTGAGGCTCACCGAATTGGCCGCGCCTTGTCCAGTGTAGCTGGCTGGACCAGTGAGATTGTTGTGGTCTTGAACGAGGAAGTGGAGGATGGCACGGAAAAAATCGCCCACGAATACGGCGCCAAAGTCTTCCGGGAGCCTTGGAAAGGCCACATCGCACAGAAAAATTCTGCTGCGCAAAAAGCCACCCAGCCATGGCTACTAGCCCTTGACGCCGATGAAGCCATCTCGCCCGAATTGCGCGCAGAGATCGAGCAACTCTTTATCATCTCTCACAGCGCACCGCCGCACACTGCCTATCGCTTTCCACGTTGCACCTTTTATTGCGGCCGATGGATCCGGTACGGCGATTGGTATCCGGACCACCAAACCCGCCTCTGGCAGCGCGGCCAAGCCAGATGGAGCGGCGTTGATCCCCATGACCGACTGGAAGTGGAAGGGGTAATCGGGCGGTTACAGAAAGACTTGCTGCATTTTTCAAACGACTCGATCAACCACCATATCCGAAAAATCATCCCATTCAGCGATGAATTTGTTCGCCAGCATGCCACACGAAACTCGCTAGCGGTGCTTGATCTTGCAATTCGCCCCGCTTGGCGTTTTGTGCGGGCCTATTTTTTCCGCCTAGGTTTTCTGGACGGCTGGCCCGGTTACTATATCGCCTGCCTGAACGCCTTCTCGGCTGTCACCCGCTACACCAAAATCCGCGAAGCTCGGTTGAGCAAAGAAATCAGCCAATGAAACTATCGCTGATTATCAGTACTTACAATCAAGCCGCCGTGCTCGAAAAAGTACTCCACGGCGTGGCACAGCAGCAACGCCAGCCTGATGAAATAATGTTCGCCGACGATGGCTCAACAGAAACGACTCGTCGATTGATTGAACAATTCACCTCCCATTCATCCACGCCTGTGCGACACGTCTGGCACAAGGACGAAGGCTTCCGGAAAACTATAATCCTGAACAAGACCATCGCGGCAACGCAGAGCGATTATCTGGTGTTTACTGATGGCGACTGCGTCCCCCATAAGCATTTCGTGGCTGATCACGCCGCATTGGCGGAACCGGGCTACTGGGTGCAAGGTCGACGGTGCTTCGTGCAGGAACGGTTCGTGCCGAAGTTCGTCTCCGGTCGGACGTCGGTGTTTTTATGGATCCTTGCCGGGCGTATCACCGGAGCAGCCAAAGGTCTGCGCTCCCCCTTCCCTATCATTCGACGTAACACGCATCAGCGCGGCATCATCGGCTGCAACATGGCCTTCTGGCGCGATGACCTAATGGCCGTCAACGGCTTCGACGAAACCTATAGCGGGTGGGGCGTTGGCGAAGATTCCGATATCGGCACACGACTGTATCATCTCGGTCGACCGCGTAAGTTTGTCCATGGGCACGCCATTACCTTTCATCTGGATCACCCCATGACTACGCGAGAGCACCATGCCGCCAGCCTGTCGCGCCTCAATGAAGTCATCCGTACCGGCAAAATCCGTTGCGAGCGTGGACTCAACCAGCACCTGCCCTGAAAGACGCTTCCGCGTGAACGCTCTCAACCCGCTCCGCATCCTCCATCTCAACTCCCTGTTGACCGGGGGCGGTACGGACGACCAGTGCGCAAGGCTCGCCTTCGGACTCCAGCAACTCGACCACCGCGTATGGGTCGCCGGGCCCGATGGGCGTGAATTCTCCAAGACCATCCGCAACCTCGGTGTGCCCTTTCATCCAACACCACCCGATGGACATCTGAAACTCGGCTTCATCCTCGCCGCGGCTCGCTTCATCCGGAGTGAGTGTATTCAGATTGTCCATAGTCACCATGGGCGCGACATCTGGCCCACGGTACTGGCAGCGAGACTTTCAGGCACTCGCCCGAAAATCGTCCTTACGCGGCACATGGCAAAGAGCCCCAGCTCATGGCCCAGCCGACGACTGATACTCGGTCAATGTGACGCTCTCATCGCTGTTTCGCATTTCGTGGCGCGCGTGCTACGCGAGGGCGTTTACGAGCCTCACTCCCCCGAGCCGGAGCGACGGAGTCGATCACCACTGCGCGGAGACTTTCGCAAGATCCGCGTCATTCACGGCGGTATTGATACTGACCGATTTCGACCGATGATTGTTCCAGAAATCGCAACACTGAGAAACGCGTGGGGCCTTAAACCGGATTACTTCGCCTTCGCATGTATCGGTGGTTATTCACTGCCGCGAGGCAAGGGACAGCGAGAGTTTTTGCAAGCAGCTGCATGTATTCACCAACAAGTACCCAATGCGCGCTTTCTCATCATCGGGCGCGGGAGTATGGGCGACACATTGCGGGCGGACATCGATCGGCTTGGGCTGGTTGGTAAAGCATGGCTAACTCCGTATTGCACCGATATGCCGACCGCCATGAACGCGATTGATTGCCTTGTGCATCCGCAGATCGGCACCGAGGCTCTGGGGCTCGTCGTTTGCGAAGCGCATGCTTGCGGAAAGCCAGTAATTGCCTCGGAACTTGACGGAATTCCTGAAGCTTTTGCCATTGGCAAACAGGGGCGCCTGGTTCCCCCCGAAGATATCGCTCCATTGTCGAATGCGATGCTAAGCGAAGCTGGCCGGCCTCGGCTGGACGAATTGACTCGAGCGGAACTGCATCGACGGGTGGCCGCCAAGTTTTCATTCAAAACTTCGGCGGAGCAAGTCGCGGAGCTTTACTTGGAATTGCTTCGATCCAGATGAGGGCTCACCGCGAGTCATGCAATGCTTGGCTTTATGCTGAAAATGGGTAGTCTGACACAGCGTAACGCGCATCAGGAGGGCAGCTAAGAGAATGAGCAAAACGACACAGCATCTGGAAGAAATCGAAAAACAACTCGTCTGGGATTTTTTCGGGCGCAGACGCAATGGCTTCTTCATCGAGGTCGGTGCGAACGATCCGCGCGCCGGTTCGCAGACGTACTTACTAGAGCAAGCCGGCTGGCGAGGAATCCTCATCGAGCCTCAGTCAGCGCTTTATCAACGGCTCGTGGTAGAACGCCCTCATTCACGAATCTATAAGGCCGCCTGCGGATCTCCAGAACGGCGCGGTACTGCGACGCTGCATATCGCCAGCCATGATGGTCTCTCGACACTTGAGCGACAGATAGACTCGCATGGAATTGAGTTCACGGGTACGGAAACCGTGGACTTGGTGGCACTGGACGACCTCTTGGAAAAGGAAGGTTCTCCCCATGTGGATTTCATCTCGATAGACGTGGAAGGAGGCGAAGTGGACGTGCTGCGCGGGTTTAGCCTCGAGCGATATCAGCCTGCGCTAGTGCTTATAGAGGACGGCGTGCGCAACCTCGACAAGCATTGAGCAATGACCTCACGCGGCTACAAACTCGTCAAACGGACTGTCCTAAATAACTGGTATGTGCCACGCGAGACGAACTTCACCATGTCCACTCTTGGAGAACGGTTGGAGCTATTCCGCAAAATGTATCTAGCCTTGCCCCTCCGACAATGGCGCCTAGCGTTACGACGACGACAGAGCCAAGGCTAAATCTCCGAAAGTGTATGAGGAAGATTCGCATCGATTTCTGTGATTTCTGGCCGGGTTTCTGCAAGACAGATAACTTTTTCTGGCACGCGCTCAAAAAGCGATTCGACGTAGAATTGCACGCGCAACCAGACTTTCTCATCTACTCCAACCGGGAAAGCCATCTCCACCGTGTCCACAACTGTGTAAAGATTTATTTTGCTGTGGAATCTTTTCTTCCCCGATGGAATGAATGTGATTACGCGCTGACGTGCCATTATCTAGATGATTTTCGTCACTTACGACTACCGCTCTATGTGCTTTACGGATCCCCCGAGCGGCTAATCCGGCGTGGAGAGGACGCGGAGACTCTGTTGCGTGAGAAAATAAAGTTTTGCAGCTTCGTCGTTAGCAATGGCGGCAAGAGCAAGACTCAAAAGCGGGTGGACTTCTTCCACCGACTCTCACGCTATCGTCACGTAGATAGCGCCGGGCGACACCTCAATAACATCGGCGGCCCGTTGATGGGCGGCACAGCGGAGAAAATCGCCTTCCTTCGCCAATACAAATTTAATATCGCATTCGAGAATGCCTCAACGCCCGGTTACACCACAGAAAAACTGGCCGAGGCCATGGTGGCACGCACCCTACCCATCTATTGGGGAAGCCCTCGAGTAGCAGAAGAATTCAGTCCTCGCAGCTTTCTGAACTACCACGATTATTCGAACGAGGATGAGTTGATTGAGAAAATTATCGAACTAGATCGGGATGAGAAAAAGTATCTGAAATGCTTTCATCAACCCTATTTCCATGACGACCGCCCCAACGAGTTTTACAACGAGGACCGTCTACTGAATTTCTTCGAGCGTATTTTCTCAACGCCCATCCAGCCGGTCTCGCAGCGACGTCCGTGGTTCCGGATTGGACGCTGGATACCAGTCAAGCGCAACCGCCCGCACTCGATGCATTAGAGGACAACTGACCGTAATATTTTGAAACAGGCCGAACGGAAAGAATACTTTCGGCAAAAAAGTGAGAGACTTTCGATACCATTCTAGGAAGACCCAGCGTGCTTTCTGAGCACGCATTAGGACGATTCGCTATCACGCGAGTTAGCCCAAGCTTTTGAAGCTATACGACGAACTCACCTCATCTATGGTATTGTTTTCATACTTGGGTTTCAGACTCCGCGCCTTACAGTAACGACCATGTGAATACTCTGCCGCCCTACTACAGTTCGCTTGCTCCGTTTCTTTCCCTATTTGCCTCTGGGCATCCAATCCTGACCTATCACAAGCTCGGTCCACGCCCTCGAAAGGTGCGCCTGAGAGGGCTTTATCTCAGTGCTGAATTGTTTGACCAACAGTTGGCCGAATTACGCGCCTCCGGTTTTACAAACGAGCCGTTATCGCAAGTGATCACCGAGCCTCCCGCCTCCACCGCCGGTATCACGCTCACTTTCGATGACGGATATCAGAATGCCCTCCGATACGGATTGGAGCCGCTCGCCAAGCATGGATTTCAAGCGATCCAATATCTTGTTGCGAACCGCCTCGGACAATTGAATGACTGGGACGTGCGCGTGGGAGAAGCTCCCGAACCATTAATGAGTGAACCTGAAGTCCGAGACTGGTTGGCTGCTGGTCATGAAATCGGCTCCCACACATCAACGCATCCCTACCTGACCCGTATTCCCATCAATGAAGCCAAGAATGAAATCCAGGACAGTAAAAAACGGCTAGAGGATACCTTTGGCGTCCCCATCCAACACTTCTGCTATCCTTACGGCGATTGGAATCCAATCGTTCGCGATATAGTCATTGAAGCGGGTTATCTCACCGCTGTGACGACCGATTTCGGTGTCAACACATTAGAGACATCCCCCTTCGAATTGAAGCGTATCACCGCGCGCTATCCTTCTAAAAATTGGCGGACCGCCCTGCGCTTCTTGCAGAACTTATTCGACCATCGAAAAAACGGCGCCGATTAATATGGATATCGCTCGGGACGGCGGCGGTGCCGGCGTCACGTCGTCTGGTCAACTTGAATCAATAAACGCGTAGGAAGAAAAGAAATGGTGCCCCGGCTAGGACTTGAACCTAGGGCCCCTCTCAATAGCCGCGGGCGCTTCCTCAACTCTGCACACAAATACGCACACAACGGGAGCGTCTTAGAGGATGCCGCCCTCGACAAGGTGATTCTAGCGTGGTCGCGATTGTCCCCTGAAATACGCGCGGCGGTGCTCGCGATCGTTGAAGCGTCCGGCACGGGCAAAGGAGGGACACGTGATTAGCAGAGGCCCATCCGAACGGCGCGCCAGCATGGTGGCCTGCCCGGCCGCAGGGCTAAAGGTGCCTGCAACAGTCGTGCCGGCCTGCCCGAACGCGTTGGCGGCTGCGGCGGTCTCCTCGGACAAGACCTGCGTGCCATCCTCGAAAGCCTCCGAGCTCGGCGCGCGCTCGGACGACAACGGAAATGCCCCTCGTCAAAACGCGTCCGGATTAGGCGCGAGCTTGGAGCGTGGAGCTGGCCGCTTCCGCTCGGAGGGCGGTGCGGCCAGCGCGCACGCCTTGGGCTTGTCTAAGGTACATAACTCACTACGAGCACATCTTGAGGCATACCGCGGAGCGTCTCACCTCGCTGTTCGAATTGAACATCGGACAATAGCAAATCGAACTCCATCTCGTCGTGGAATGGTTGAATCTTTCACCCCGGCTTCTCGCCGTCGGTTCATGAACCTGCTGACGAAAGTCAGGAGTGATTCAATTCCCTTACTTGTAACGCTGACCTACCCAGACGAATTCCCGCTCTACCACCAAGACTACAAACGCCATCTGGACCTACTCGGCCGACGACTCCTGCGGCATTGCCCCGGTGCCTCCATAATCTGGAAGCTAGAGTTTAAAGAGCGCCGATCTGGGCAGAACAAGGGGAAGATTGCGCCTCACTATCACCTCTTTATTTTCAACGTACTGCCCAGCTTTGCCTTCAAGGTAGCGAAAGGACGCTTCTACACCGTCACCAAGCGGACAATCTACGACGGCACCACTTACTTCCTCGAAGATGTACGCGATCATCAAGGAGGCGTCATCGCATCCGGCTTGCTCACTGGCCAGTCGTTTAGTTCCACAGACGATGAAGAGGTGAAACGAGAGTTTGCCCTGCATAGTTTCCGCTCTTGGGTATCCGGAACTTGGTACGACATCGTGGGCACTGGGGATGCTCGTCATTTCCGCGCCGGCACACGTGTCGAAGAAATTCGCAGTACCCGTGGAGTATTCGCCTATGCCTCCAAGAAGTATGCAGGCAAACCGGTCGATTGCTCCAATCTAGAGAACAAGCCCGGGCGTTTCTGGGGTGTGCTTGGCCGACCCAATCTGCCCTTGGGAACGCGAAAGGTGGTCTCGCTGTCCCAAAGCGAGGCATTCCACATGATGCGTCTTTTACGCCGACACAGGCTTGCGAACACACCGCCAAAGAAACGGAGGTACTGCCGTTTTAACACCCACGCGATGAAAGCCTACGTCTCGGCCGATTACTGGCTAGAACGCATAGACAGGCTGTTAGAACAAAAACAACTGCCCAGCAGCTTTCTCACGGTGCTCGGGCCGGGTCGAGTCGCACGCCGCAGCCATAGTCCGCATCAAGCGGACGGGGTCGCGCGCATCAACCGTGGCTCGGATTGCCGCTAACTCATCCACGCTCAGATACCCGCCTTGATGCAACACAACATGACAACGCCCGCACAGAATGCAGATGTTGGAGGGGGCATTGTTGGCGTGGTTCCAATCAATGTGGTGACGATGCGGACTCTCACGAGAACCGCAAACGAGACACGATGCATTATTCAGCCCCTTTGCCATCCGAATTTTAAAGATGTAGCGCGCCCAGAACAGGTGTGTGAAAAAGACTTGGACTGCCGATTACGGAGATGCCTGTGGTTGGAGATGCTGCGCAATGGTCGCCACGATAGCTTCAGGGTCGTACTGACGCTGTGCACGTATACGAATCAGCGGAATCTTGCAGCTTTCAAAGAGCGTATCTTTGAACGTGTCGTTTTTCTTGGCTCTGTGCTTGGTGTGCGAAGAGTCATCCAACTCGATTCCAGCAACAACGACGAGCGTTTGAGCATCGCAAAGGAGGAAATCCACATGCTTGGCGTTAATCCGGTTGAAGGCCGCTTGGTTTTTCCCAGAGTCCTCGTTCACGTCAAAGATGTCAGCGAGGCGGACCTTGGTGAAGAGGCGGTAGTCGGACGAGGGAATGCACGGCTCCAAGCATCGGAAGAATTCGGCCTCTGTCGGGGTCAGGATACTTTCTTTCAGACGATAAGCAGGACGATCGAGGGCGTTTGCCTTGTTCCCTACCAGGTACCGGGCGGCGAGCGCGCAGGCCACCATCAGAGCCAAGAGCAGTAAAACGACCGCCATGAAAGGAATTGCGAGAAGCATCGTCCTAGAGGGTTGTGGATTGCTTTCAATCCGTTTTTTCGGAGACCGCAAAAAGGTGCAACGCTCCAGATACTTTGTCGAGGTGGATCTCTGCCAGGAAAACGCTGACCCTGACACGGAGAATTAAGAAATAACTTGCGCGTCTGTCTTTTCAGATTAGGTTGACGGCGTTGCATTCTCGCAATCGGCGACACTAGCTGTTCCTGCAGCGGCCCACTGGCCAATTCGTAAGCTGCGGAAAAATCGCGGTAAATTCCCCACTGGGTTTGGTTACTTGCTTGGCGTGTTGCCATCAAGCAACGCCCATCGGGACGTACATGAACACAAAACTAAAAGGAACAGCGCTATGGAAGAACAGATGTCGGAATCAAGCGGAGTGCAGTTAATGAGCAAACGGGAGCTATCGCGACTCCTGTCTTGCTCAATTCGTACAGTCGATCGATTGGTAGCCCGCGGCGAATTGCCGTTGCCATTCAAAGTTGGTAGCGGTAGCCGATTTTCTCTTGCGGACGTCTATCGGTACGTCGAGTCTCTGAAGAGTCAGCGAGGAGTACAGTCACCACAGGTCTAGCCATGATTTGCCACGTCTTTAAAACAAAGCGGCGTAGGGGCGGAAAGCTTAAGTCGGCACGGCTGTACTCGGGTCGATATCGACTCGGGAAGATTGGCCCCTTGGTAACGGTTCCCCTGCACACACCAGACAAGCAAGTGGCCCAGCAATATTTGCGTCGAATCGTGCTGGAAGCCGAACGCGAACGGGCTGGTCTGTCCGTGCCAAAGTCAATGCGTGAAGCAGCACAGAAGGCGATAACGAACCATGTGGACGATTATTGCACCGACTTTGCAGCAAAGGGCCGAGACGCGATGTACGTGTACACGGTCCAAAAACGTTTGGCGCGGATATGCCGCGAATCGAACTGGCATCAGTGCGCACACGTCACAGCGGATTCTTTCGTGTCATGGCGCGCAAAGCAGAGCAAGGCGGCGAAGACTCTCAATGAGTATCAGGCTACACTCGACGCCTTCTTTAACTGGATGAAGAAGCAGGGGCGTGTTTTGTGCAATCCCTTGGAAATGGTCGGCAAGGTCGAGGAACGCGGTAGGACTACCTTTGAGCGCCGGGCATTCACCGATTTGGAAGTGCAGCGCCTCCTAGCGGTATCGGATGACCGCGCGACGGTCTACCTTCTGGCGGTCAACACGGGCCTGCGTCGGGCGGAATTGGAAGCCCTGCGCAAGGCTGACGTGTATCTGAACGTGGACGACCCGTATCTACGGGCCCGGGCATCAACGACGAAGAATCACAAGGACGCCGTGCTGTGGCTGAATGCGGAGGTCGTGGACAGACTGCGGCCATTGATGGCAGCAGGTTCCCCAGAGAACCCGTTGTTTCCGAGCCTGCCGTCCATGGAACAATTCCGCGCAGACCTCAAGGCTGCGGGGATCTCCTATCTGGACGCCACCGGCCGGCGAGCGGACTTCCATGCATTGCGGCACACGCTTGCGACGAATCTGGCGCTGGCGGGTGTGGCGTCACGCGTGGCGATGGAACTGATGCGCCACAGTGACATGCGGCTGACGACGAAGACTTACACGGACACACGGCTGTTGCCGACGCATGAGGCGACGCAAAAACTTCCCCTCTTTCTGAGCACGGAAAAAGACACACAAATACGCACACAAAAATTAGGTTCGGGCCGTCCTGACGCGTCGCGGCCTGTCTCGGGAGAGGATTGCACAAACGCGCATCAAACGCCTGACACCATTGGTGATTGTCAGTCTGTGACGTCGACTGACGCGGCGTGTCGCAAAAAGAAAGTGGTGCCCCGGCTAGGACTTGAACCTAGAACAAACAGATTAAGAGTCTGCTGCTCTACCATTGAGCTACCGAGGCTCCCAAAAGGGAGGGCGTTTATCCCAACATCCTTCCCCCTTGTCAACATCTCCTTCGGCGATTCGCTACATCGATTCGCTCGGCAAGGCGGCATCACAGATTTCAGTACGATGGGGACTCGAACAGCGCTAATATAAACTCTGCCGAGCGCTGATTCGCACCGGGTGTACCAAGCGATTCAACTACGCTCATCAACTCTGTCTTCACGGCATCGCGGCATTCCTTTTGGTTCAAAAACTCGAGGGTGGCGTTCGCCAGGTTTCCCGCCGTCGCTGCGCTTTGGATGAACTCGGGATAAAGCAATTCATCGGCCAGAAGATTTGGCATCGCAAGATATTTTACCTGCACGATTTGCCGTCCGATGAGGTAGGTCGGCCATGATGTGCGATACATCGCCACCGTTGGAACACCGAAGACCGCGCATTCGAGCGTGACCGTTCCGGTCGAAGCGATGGCGGCGGTTGCTGTCGTCAGCGCTTCTGATAGACCGTCAATTTGTAGTGAGATTGAATCCAATGCGGGACCGCCTATATCGCGAGCAAGGCGCATCATCTCATCGTTTGGTAAAACCATCCGCGCCCGAATATCGGGGTGAACCGATTTAATCCGCGTCCATGCACCAAGCATCGGTGGCAAATGGCGGCGCAGTTCCGATACGCGACTGCCCGGCAATAGGAGTAACTCCATCCCCTGCCATTCCCGTTTCACCGCCTTTGCTCTCGCGTGGCGATCGACAATCGGATGTCCCACGAACTCCACGCGCAGTTTTGGCACACGCGCCGCGTACCATGCTTTCTCGAACGGCAGAATGCTCAGCAGCAAATCGTAGTCGCTCGCCATCTGGCGCGCACGACCAGGCCGCGAAGCCCAAACCTGCGGCGAGACATATTGGACGATTTTCGGATTCCAGTTGTGAAAGCTACTACCGCGAGAACGGATTTCACGGCGGACGGCAGCGGCGAAACGACGATTGAAACCAGAGAAATCGACACAAACGATCAGATCCGGTTGCTGGTCGAAGGCCAGTTTCAACAACTGGTCGAAGAGGCGTTTGAATTGGCCGTACTTGCGCACAGCTTCCCACAGACCAATCACCGAATGCTGTGTCAGGTCAAAAGCCAACTCCACGCCTGTCGCCGCCATCCTCGATCCACCTGCCCCAAAGAACTTTGGCACGTGCGGCCTGCATTCCGCGCGCAACGCCACGACCAATTCAGCCGCAAGTTGGTCGCCGCTAGCTTCACCAGCAATGATCATCACGCTGCGTGGTTTCATCGCATGCAACTCATCCCAGCGCTTGGATTTGGCGCGTGATCTCGAAGGCGAGGTCGAGCGCCTGCTTAGCCGATTCGCCGCTCACCTTTGGCGTGCGTCGTTGCTGGACGCACTCGACGAAGTGGCGCAACTCGAGCTTGAGCGGCTCGTCTTTCTCGATCGGCACCGGCTCGCGCACGATACGTTTTCCGGCGAATTCGCTCACAATCGTCGAACCCTTGGCGGCCAGCAGTTTCTTGAACAGCGAACTCTCCGACTCACCTTCGCGCGCGATACGGTAGATGAAACCTTCCTGTGCTCTGTAATCGAGCGACACATAACTCGGCTGCGCACCGCCGCTGAACACGCGGATTTTCCGCATCCGCTCGGGGCTCACGCGGCTTGCGGTGAGGTTGGCCACGCAGCCATTCGCAAAGCGCAGTCGAGCGTTGGCGATGTCCTCGGACGCGCTAAGCACAGCGATGCCCGTGGCATCCACACTCGTTACCGGCGAGTTGACGAAGGCAAGTACCGCATCGATGTCGTGGATCATCAGGTCGAGCACTACGCCGATATCGGTGCTGCGGCCGGGGTGAGGCGAGAGTCGGTGCGATTCGATGAAGCGCGGCTGGGTCGCGACTCCCTGGAGATAGGCGAACACCGGATTGAAACGCTCGACGTGGCCGACCTGCAGAAGGCATCCGTACTGTTGCGCGAGCTGAACCAATTCCGCCGCCTGCGCAGAATGCTCGGTCATCGGTTTTTCAACGAGCAGGTGCTTGCCCTGCTGGAGGAGCGGTTTGGCGAGATCGAAGTGCGTGATGGTCGGCGTCACGATGCTGAGTGCGTCGCTCGCTGCGGCGGCTTCCGCGACGGAAGCGAACACGCGCACGCGGTGCTTATCCGCCACGCGCCGCGCGGCCTCAGCGTTCACATCAAAAACTCCAGTGAACTCGGCAAGACCGCCCGCTGCCAACTCGGCGTAGATGCGAGCGTGGTGCTGGCCGAGCGAGCCGGTGCCGAGAACGGCGACTTTAATCTTCGTTACCACGCCGGAGGTATAGAATTCCGAACGCAAAGTTGGAAGCTTGAACCGCTCTGCCTACTCTGTTCCAATCCACGATACGCACTATGAATCGCCGTACTTTCCTGAAAACCTCGCTCACCTCTGCCACACTGGCTTCGTCCTCGACTTTCGCGGCGAGCATCGCACCGAGCGTGCCGGTCAAGCCGCGCCTTCGCATCGGCTTCCTCGGTATGGCGCATTCCCATGCCGCTGGCAAACTCAGCGCCGTCCAAGCCTCACCTGAATGGGAACTCGTTGGTGTCTGCGATGAAAAGGCCGAACTGCGTGAACGCTTCCAAAAGCAGGGAGTGCGCGTCTTGTCCCAAGCGGAGTTGCTCCGCGAGGCCGACGTGATCGCCGTGGAATCGGCCGTACGCGACCATTACCGACACACAAATGCGGCGCTTACCGCAGGCAAGCACGTCCATGTGGAGAAGCCACCCGCGACCACGCTCGCGGAGTTCAAGGAACTCCAGTCGCTAGCGCTTCAGAACAAGCGCCTGATGCAGATGGGTTACATGTGGCGTTATCATCCGGGTATCGCGAAGGTCATCGAAGCGGTCCGCGAAGGCTGGCTCGGCGACGTGAGCTCGGTCCGCTGCTCAATGAATTCGAATTACACCGCACCGACCAGCCGCGCGGAGGTCGCGGAGTTCCGGGGTGGTGGGATGTTCGAGCTTGGCTCCCATTTGATTGATGTGGTCGTACGTCTGCTCGGCCGACCCGAAAAAATCATATCCACGCTCCGCACGCACGGAAGCTCCACTGATAAGCTGGCGGACAACGCCGTAGCTCTCTTCGAGTATCCGCGGGCGCTAGCGACCATCAGCATTAACCTACTTGAACCGAATGCAAGCGCGCGGCGTTTCCTCGAAGTCATCGGCTCAAATGGAACCGCGTTGCTTCAACCGATTGAAGCCCCCGTGTTGCAGTTCGACCTTGCCAAGCCTGCCGGACCTTACACAGCAAGGCAGCAGTCCGTCCCGCTGCCGAAATACCAGCGCTACGTTCCCGAGTTCGCTGATCTCGCACAGGCTCTCCGCGTCGGACGGCCGCTCGCTGTGACGCCGGAGACCGACCTGCTCGTTCACGAATGCCTTATGAAGGCGTGCGAAATGTAGCGTCGGGATTGCTCTTGCGGCGTCTGCGCGTGCACCCCTAGATTCCGAGCGTGCAATTGGAGTCTTCTTACATCCTTACCGCGCTCGCCGCCTATTTGCTCGGCTCGATTCCGACCGGCTATCTCGCGGCAAAGGCGAAGGGCATCGACATCCGCACTGTCGGCAGCGGGAACATCGGCGCGACGAACGTCTTTCGCATCCTCGGCAAAGGCCCTGGTATATTTGTGCTTCTTGTGGACGCGCTAAAAGGCTCCGCGTCGGTCGCTTTCCTGCCGCTGATTATCGCCGGGCCGCACCACTGCGACTGCGCTGACGCTGGTCGTGGTGCTCTCGCGCTCGTTGCCGGCATCAGTGCCATTCTCGGCCACAACTGCACTTGCTGGCTCAAGTTCAAAGGCGGCAAGGGCATCGCTACCATGGCGGGCGTCTTTCTCGTACTCACGCCAATCGGACTGGGGTTGGTTCTCGGCGTCTGGCTGATAGCCTTCGGCCTCAGCCGCTACGTCTCGCTCGCCTCGATCACGGCCGCTGCTGCCCTGCCCTTCGCCGTCTGGTTCGAGCAACGCCATTGGGATGAGCAGGACGATCTCGCCCTTATCATCGTCAGCGCTGTGCTGGGCGCCCTCGCGATTTACAAGCACAAGGCGAACATCCAGCGACTGCTTGCCGGAACAGAGAGCCGTATCGAACAGAAGACGCCGGAACCGACGACTGCGCCTGGCCCTCAGAAAGTCGCCGTGCTCGGGGCCGGTGCGTGGGGGACTGCGCTGGCGAAGCTACTCGTCGAGAACGGGCACTCCGTCACCCTCTGGGGCCACGAAGCCTTGAAACTCGAAGAAATCCGGCGCACGCACCGTAATGAACGCTTGCCGGGCATCGAGTTGCCCGAAACGCTGAGGCTCGAGAGTGACCTGTTTAAGTCGATTGAAGGGGCACAGGTTCTAGTCATCGCCGTTCCATCCCAATCGCTGCGTGCGGTGACGGCAAGGCTGCTCCAATTTGAAGGCACCGCCATCAGCGTCACCAAAGGCATCGAGTTCAACACCGGCCTGACAATGAGCGACATCCTTGCCGAGACGATGCCAAAGGCCCGCGCAGCAGCGCTATCCGGCCCCTCGTTTGCCATCGAGGTGGCACGGGGTGTGCCGACGGCCGTCGTCGCCGCGGCGCATGATGACGCCACGGCGCGCAAGGTGCAGGCGCTGTTCCATCGTCCAACCTTCCGCGTGTACACGAGCACTGATGTCCGCGGTGTGGAACTCGGTGGTGCTTTGAAGAACGTGATGAGCATTGCGGCAGGCGCGTGCGATGGGCTCGAGTTCGGTGACAACGCAAAAGCCGCGCTCGTCACTCGTGCGATTGCTGAAATGCGACGGCTCGGCGTGGCTGCTAGTGCGCACACGGAGACTTTTGCCGGATTGAGTGGCTTGGGTGATCTGACGGCGACCTGTTTCTCAAAGCTCAGCCGCAACCGCGCACTCGGCGAAAGAATTGGCCGAGGCCAACCGTTACCGGCACCAAACGACATGCCTTTGGCCGAAGGCTACCCAACCACCCAATCAGCCCATCAACTCGCGCGCCAACTCGGCGTGGAGACGCCGATCATCAACGAAGTGTACGCAATGCTCTACGAAGGCAAGCCACCGGCTCAGGCGGTTCAAAACCTGCTCACGCGCGATTCGAAGGCCGAGGATTGACCGAAGCCAGTTCGCGCTGATGAGGAGCGTCGCAGTCGCTACAGCAGATTCTTGATGCGCGCGAGCAACTCGCCGTACTCCTCGAGTGCTGGGAATTGCGGGAACTGTTTCTTGATTCCCTCGGGCGCGTGAAAGAGGAATCCGTGATGCGCTTCGGCGAGCATCGTGGTGTCGTTGAACGAATCACCCGCAGCGATTACCAGATAATTCAGTTCGCGCAGCCCGGCGACAGCCTTCCGTTTCTGGTCGCTCTGACGCAGCTTGTAGTTCACGATGCGCCCCTGCTCGATCACAAGCCGATTGCAAAAAATTGTCGGCCAATC
Organism: Akkermansia muciniphila; assembly: GCA_945900775.1. GTDB lineage: Bacteria > Verrucomicrobiota > Verrucomicrobiia > Limisphaerales > SIAT01 > SIAT01. The sequence goes on from CAMDJP010000011.1 coordinate 42,488, forward strand.
GAGCTGCCGCATAAAGGGTTGCGCGAACTCCTCGAACGTGTCCGAGAGGATAATCACCTGCGTGATCGCGCGCAACTCGGCGAGGAACTCCCGCGCACCGGCAAGCGGCTGCAGCGTCCCAATCACTTCCTGGATGTCGGTGAGCTTGAGGTTGTGTTGATGGAGAATCTTGATGCGGTTGGTCATCAGGAGGTCATAGTCCGGCTCATCGCGCGTGGTCAGGCGCAACTCAGCAATGCCGGTCTTCTCGGCGACAGCGATCCATATCTCTGGGACGAGGACCCCTTCCAAATCGAGTGTGACAATCGACTGTTTCACCGCCGGAGTGATACCGACCACTCAAGTCGTTGTCGAGAGTGCGCATTATTCCTTGAGCGGACGTCTCGGCCTGAAAATTAAAAACGGCGCAGACCGAAGCCCGCGCCATTCGTGCAAGAGTATGTAGAGAGACCTAGTCGTTATAGCCTTCTTCACCGTGCTCGGCGAGATCGAGACCCACCATCTCAGTCTCTTCGTTCACACGCAGGCCGACAAGCTTGTCGACAAGCTTGGCGATGATGACAGTCGCGAGAACAGACCACGCAATCCAGATCGAGACAGCCTTGAGTTGCTCGATCCAAAGGCCATTGCCGAGAAGTGATTTTAAGTTCAAGTCGAGGTTCGGGTTCGCGGCACTGGTTGCGAAGACCCCGGCAAGAATCGTACCGAGCGTGCCGCCGATGGCGTGGACGCCGAAAGTGTCCAGCGTGTCATCATAGCCGAAGCGGCTTTTCAGGGTCGTGCAGGCCAGATAGGTGGCAGCACCGGCAAACGCACCGATGAGCAGCGCGTGCTTCGGTTCCACAAAACCGCACGCGGGCGTGATAGTCGCCAAACCGCCGATGGCGCCGGAACAGAAACCGAGAACGCTCGGCTTCCCCTTCTTAATGTATTCAATCATCGCCCAGACGAACGAACCGACAGCGGCGGAGAGCGTGGTGGTGACAAAAGCATTGGCGGCTATGGAGTCTGCGGCGACAGCCGAGCCAGCGTTGAAACCATACCAGCCGACCCACAACATCCCGGTGCCAATCGCGCAGAGGACGAGGCTATGCGGGGGCATCGGCTGTTTTCCATAACCGAAGCGAGGCTTCAGAATTAAGCAGAGCGCGAGTGCCGACCATCCGGAGGTGATGTGCACCACGATACCACCCGCGAAGTCGATGGCCTTGACCGAGGCAGTCGGGTTCCACACGCCGTTCATCCAACCGCCATCGCCCCAAATCGCATGGGCGGCAGGGAAATACACCGCGAACATCCACAGCGCGCAGAACAGGAGCACGGCCGAAAACTTCATGCGCTCAGCAATCGCGCCTACGATTAGTGCCGGCGTGATAATGGCGAACATCATCTGGTAAATCGCGAAAATGTTGTGCGAGACCCATGCGCCGTAAGCAATATTGGGAGCGCCATCGACACCGTTGAACATAGCGTGCTTGAGACCGCCGCAGTAGGGATTGGCATTGCCGAAGCTAAGGCTGTAACCGCACACGACCCAGATCACGGTTACAACACCGGCGAGTCCGAGACATTGCGCGATGACGGAAAGAACGTTCTTACGACGCACGAGACCGCCGTAGAATAGGGCGAGACCGGGAAGAGTCATGAACAGGACGAGCGCGGTGCTGGTCATCATCCACCCATTGTGTCCAGGACCGGCACCACCGATTTTGGACATTGCCTTACCGTCGGTCGCGCGCGCGGCATTATTGATGTATGCCTCGATGTCATCGAGACGTTGCTCAGTAGTCGGAGCGGATTTCGCAGTCGACGCATCGGCTCCCAGGACGTTGAAAGCGCCTAAGGAAACTACAGCCAGCAAGACCAAGTGCAGGAGAAACTTTTTCACGGTTCTTGTTTTGGAAGTTGTGACGCTCAGACAGCCTCTTCGCCCTTTTCCTCGGTGCGAATGCGGATGGCCTGCTCGATGTTGGTGACGAAAATCTTGCCGTCGCCGATTTTACCCGTTTTCGCAGCCTTGATGATGGCGGCAATAGCGATATCAACCTTGTCGGCCGACACGACCAACTCGAGCTTGTTCTTCGGCAGGAAGTCTACAGTGTATTCGCTGCCACGGTAGATTTCGGTGTGCCCTTTCTGACGGCCGAACCCCTTGACCTCGCTGACCGTCATTCCTTCGATTCCGATTTCTTGGAGGGCATCCTTCACATCCGCAAGCTTGAATGGCTTGATGATAGCTTCGATTTTCTTCATTCGCGTGGTTACTGATTGTTGATTGTGGAACTAATTGGGCGCGCAGGGTGAATAAAATGAATCTAAATGGCAAATGATTTCGATGAATTCATTTCAGATTTCCCTCATAAAAGAAAAACGGCGCAGGCCAAAGCCCGCGCCGTTGTAAGAGTGAAACAGTTGCTAGCTTACTTCTTGGCCTTCTTACCACCGGTGATCGGCACGGTGGCGATGGTCTGCAGAATGCGACTAGCGATTTTGTACGGGTCGCCCTGCGAGTTCGGACGGCGGTCTTCCAAGTAGCCTTTGTAATTACTGTTCACGAAGCTGTGCGGAACACGGACCGACGCGCCACGATTCGCGATACCGTAGTTGAACTTATCGATGGACTGCGTCTCGTGCAGGCCGGTGAGCCGGAGGTGATTTTCCGGGCCGTACACGGCGATGTGCTCGTTCTTATATTTGTCGAACGCGGCCATGAGGGCCTCGAAGTACTCCTTACCACCGACTTCGCGCATGTGTGTTGTCGAGAAGTTGGAATGCATACCCGAGCCATTCCAGTCGACGTCCTTGCCGAGCGGCTTGCAGTGCCAGACGACATCCACCTCGTACTGCTCGCACAGGCGAACGAGGAGATAACGAGCCATCCAGACCTGGTCGGCGGCGTTCTTCGAACCTTTGCCGAAGACCTGGAACTCCCACTGGCCTTTCGCCACTTCGGCGTTGATGCCTTCATGATTAATACCGGCCTCAAGGCAAAGTTCGAGGTGCGTGTCGACAATTTCGCGAGCAATGGAGCCGACGTTCTTGTAGCCCACGCCGGTGTAGTACTCGCCCTGCGGATAGGGAAATCCAGAATCTGGAAAGCCGAGTGGCTTGCCGTCCTTGTAGAGAAAGTATTCCTGCTCGAAACCGAACCATGCGCCTGGATCATCGAGGATGGTCGCACGGGAGTTAGAGAGATGTGGCGTTTTACAGTCGGGCATCATGACTTCGCACATGACGAGCACGCCGTTTTCCTTGGTCACGTCGGGATAGACGGCCACAGGCTTGAGCATACAATCCGAGGTGCGGCCTTCGGCCTGCCGGGTGGAACTGCCGTCGAAGCCCCACATCGGAAGCTGTTCAAGTTTCGGGAAAGCGGCAAATTCCTTAACTTGGGTCTTGCCGCGAAGGTTGGCGACGGGCTCGTAGCCGTCCAACCAAATGTATTCCAATTTGTATTTAGCCATGTGCGTGGGTCTTGTGTTGGTTCAGGTTGTTCTAGCATCGCCAAAGTTGCGTCACAACTCAGGCACGTCCGTTCGTCGTAGCAGCGGGAATGCCACAAAGCAAGGACTTTGCCCTAATCTGACATCACCCCCTGAATTTAGCCGGTTTTTCCCAGATTCTAACTGAAAAAGTTGTTCACAGAAGGCTAGAACAACGACCGGCATCTGCTCTTTTTTGCCCAGTGTGAATGAATTTGGCCGATCATTTCGATGACAAACAAAAGTGGATGCGTTAGAATCCCTTCCCGAGAAGAATGCCGTGCTTCAGGCCAGTATGCTGAAAGTCAAAGATACCCTTCGCTCAACGGTTCATTTGAGCTTCGACGGCCGCGTGTTCAAGACCTTTCACGGCCCGAAAGCCTCGGAGCGTTTCGCCAACGAGGTCCGCGTCTTGCGCCATCTAGAGGCCAGTGATTGTAGCTTTGTTCCTCGCCTGCTCGAAGCCGATGCTTCGCATTTGCGTATCATCACCACGAACTCCGGTACTCGCGTCGAGCACCTGGACGAAAAGCGGACGCGGGAATTGTTCGCCGAACTCGAAGCCTACGGAGTCCGGCACGACGATCCCGATAAGCGCAACATCACCTACCGGTTTTCCGATGGCCGGTTTTGCATCATTGATTTTGAATTCGCCACCATCCTCCCGGGTAAGCAATCGCCGCCGCCATGAATCAACCTAATCCCCTCACCTCCAGCCTGCCCTCGACCCTGACCTGGTCTGGCTGGACCGACGTCGGCAAGGTCCGCAAGAACAACGAGGACGCTTTCCTCGGGCTCCGCTTCGACGCCCAGGAAGTGCAGCGCCTCGGCAAGTTCGGGTCCGCCTCGCTCGCCACCCACGATTTCACCTTTGCCGTTTGCGACGGCATGGGCGGGGCGAAGGCTGGTGAATATGCCAGTTCCACTGCAGTCGAGAAAATCACCCGTCTGTTGCCGCGCTCGTTTTCGAAATCCCCCGGGGGCCTGCGTGTCGGTTACGAAGCCGTGCTCTCCGAGCTTTACACCGAAGTCCACCGCGCTCTTGCTCATCTCGGCAGCAGCTACGACGAAGTCCACGGCATGGAGACAACCCTGAGCCTGTGCTGGTTCACGGCCGGTTGGATGCATTATGCCCACGTCGGCGACACCCGCATCTATCACCTCGCCGCCGGCGCGGATAAGATTAAGCAACTCACCGCCGACGACACTCACGTCGGCTGGCTCTTCCGCAATGGCCAGATCAACGAACGCGAAGCCCGCACCCACCCACGTCGCAGCGTTCTCCAAAAAGCGCTCGGCGGCAGCAACCAATTTGTAGACCCGCAGGTGGGTGCGGTGGCCTGCGAAACGGGCGATATCTTCCTACTCTGCAGCGACGGACTCGTGGACGGCCTGTACGACAATCAAATCGCCGAACACTTGCAGATTCAATCCTCCGCCTCGCCGAACGGCAACGTCGCGCTTTCTCTCGTGCAGGCATCGCTGGCCAACAGCGGCCGGGATAACACGACGGCGCTGGTTATTGAAGTGATCTGAACGAGTCCGCTTCGAAGGCCGCGAAGTGTCCCGCTAAAAAAAGACCCGCCGCGCCAGTTTCCTGACGCGGCGGGCGTGAGAGAATTACAGATTAACCGTGGTAGCCTTCTTCACCGTGCTCGGCGAGGTCGAGACCGACGGTTTCAGTCTCCTCGCTCGGGCGCAGGCCGATGGTGAACTTCACGATGTAGGCGATGATGGCGGTGGCAACGACCGACCAGACCACCGTGATGGCAACAGCCTTGAGCTGGTTAGCAAGCAGGCCGCTGGACAGGCCCTCGACGATGGGGTTGGCATCCTTCGTGGCGAGAACGCCAGTCATGATCGCACCGAGCGTGCCGCCGACCCCGTGGATACCGAAGGTGTCGAGTGCGTCATCGTAGCCAAACGCTTTCTTCAGATAGGCGCAGGCCAAGAAGGGCACGATGCCCGCCAAGACGCCAATGAGCATCGCTCCACTCGTGCTGATGAAGCCGCAAGCGGGTGTCACCACGACGAGGCCGGCCACGATACCGGAGCAAAAACCGAGGACCGAGGGCTTTCCCTTGAGGAGCCATTCGGCCATCGCCCACACGAAACCGGCGGTGGCCGCCGCGAGCGTGGTGGTGGTGAAGGCCTGCGCAGCGATGCCGTCGGCGGCAAGCGCGGATCCGGCGTTGAAACCATACCAGCCCACCCAGAGCATGCCGGTGCCAATCATGCACATGGTCATGCTGTGCGGCTGCATGTTGTGCTTCCCGAAGCCAAGGCGCGGTCCAAGGATGATGCAGAGCACCAGCGCGCTCCAGCCGGAGGTCATGTGCACCACGGTGCCGCCGGCGAAGTCTAGCGCCTTAATGGCGGCCTTCGGGTTGAGCGGGCCGCACATGAGGCCGTCAGCGGCCCAGACCATGTGCGCGAACGGGAAGTAAACCGCGAACATCCACAGGGTGACGAACAGCAGGACCGCCGAGAACTTCATGCGTTCCGCGATCGCGCCGACGATGAGCGCTGGGGTGATGATGGCGAAGGTGAGCTGGAAAATCGCCCAGATGTTGTTCGAGATCCAGTTGCTGCCCTGACCGACTTCGCCGCCGTTGACACCCTTGAACATGGCAAAGTCCATATTGCCGATGAACGGGTTGCCCGCCGCGAAGGACAAGCTGTAGCCGCAAACCCACCAGAGGATGGTTACCAAGCCCGCGATGCCCAGGCACTGGGCCATGACGGAGAGGACGTTCTTTTTGCGGACCAAACCGCCATAGAACAGTGCGAGGCCGGGCAGGGTCATGAACAGGACGAGCGCGGTGGCGGCCATCTGCCACGCGTTGTGACCGGGACCGGGGCCGGCGACCTTGGTGACGATGCCGTTGGTGTTGCCGGCTGTCGCGCGGGCCACGTTGTTCACGTAGGCCTCAAGATCGGCGATGCGCTCTTCAACGCTTGGATCCTTGGGCTTGGGCACTTCAGCTGCGGGAGCTTGGGCAAAGAGTTCTGTGGCGGAGAAAATCGCCAGCAGGCTCAGGGTCATAATCAGTTTTTTCATGGTTTGTAAATCTAGGTTTTTTGGTGTCGCTTCGGTTTGGAATCAGATCGCGCTGTCACCCTTCTCTTCGGTGCGGATACGAATGGCCTGCTCCACGGTGGAGACGAAAATCTTGCCGTCGCCAATCTTGCCCGTCTTCGCCGACTTCACGATGGCAGCCACAGCGGCGTCCACACGAGCATCGGCTACGACCAACTCAAGTTTGATTTTCGGCAAGAAGTCTACCGTGTACTCACTGCCGCGGTAGATTTCCGTATGCCCCTTCTGCCTCCCGAAGCCCTTGACCTCGGTGGCTGTCATTCCCTCGATTCCTACTTCAGCGAGAGCGTCCTTCACTTCCTCCAACTTGAACGGTTTGATGATTGCTTCGACTTTTTTCATTGTTCTATCCCGCCCGATTGTCTCAGTAGCGTGCGGTGATGCAACCGAGCCACGCATCGCCGAACGACGTGCTACGTCACACGTCACCTCCCTCTAGCAACGGCGATGCCAGAGACGATGAATGTTTTCGATGCCGGCCGAATATCCCTGTTTTTAAGGGGTTTTCCGCGAAGATTATTTTGAGGGCCCGCAGTTGGTCCGATATAATCTAGCGGATTTTGGGCAGGCTGTATTTTTCTAGCCAGCGCTGATGAAGGCGGAATCGGGGAGGTGGCGAAACTCAGCCGTAGATGAGCAGGCGGATATTCTCCGGCAGGCTTTTGGCCACCGCGTTCACCACGTTACCTTTGAGCAGGTTCACGAGAGCGTTACGGTTCGGACTGCCGAGGATAAGCGTATCGATGCCCAGCGTAGCGGAGAGATCGAGGATGGTCTCAGCAGGACTCGCGCTCACGACGTACACCGGAACGACGGGCACCTCATGTTGTTTCCCCTGCTCCATCAAGCTGTACATGATCTGCGCCGCCTGCGGATCGTCCTGCCAGCGCGCCTGTCCGCTGGTCTGGAGCGGCCCAGGCAGAGAGACCGATAGTTCCTTTACATAGAGAACGTACAACGGACCCTGGCGTAAACGGGCTTCCTCCAGCGCGAAACTCAGCACGGGCGTCAACCCCCGCGCAGCGACGAGAATGGACTGGCCTGGAGTGAGGCGGAGTTGGAAATCCGGCACCGACTCCGGAGCAACCACGCGCGCGACCTGCTCGGTGACAGTGATGGTACGGTAGCCCGCCCGACGTTGCGACCACGCGCGCAGGCTGAAGCCAAGGGCCACAACAATCAGCGTGAAATAGAGGGCGTCAGGCTTCGTCTTTGCGATGGTCAACTCAACCGCGAACAGCGCGAGGAACGATAGGCCCATGATGCCTCGCTCGATCCAGTGCATCGACAAGGCTTTGTTAAAAGTGCACGAACCGAGGTTCACCGTGATGGCACCGACCACGCCGATTGCATAGAGACCGGCGAGCAAGATCAACCCCTGCTCCGGCTGAGCAAAGGTCAGCGACAACACCGCCACCGGCAGGACTATAGCAAGTGCCAGCGGCCACCACGGCACGCCGTGCACGTTCAGGCGGGTGAAGGGACGCGGCATCTCGCCGTCGCGCGAAAGCATGTAAAACAAGCCAATCAAAGCCGCGATGGCTGTGTTTACCGCACTGATCAGCAGGAGACCGACGATGATACCGACACTCAGGCCAATGCCTTTGGTGACCAGAGGCGAATTAAAGGTCAGATCTGCGTACTTTTCCGCCATGAAGCGTAGGACATCCTCGTAATGCGCCTGGATATCCGCTTCAGAATCGATTTCTTTTGGCAGCGCCAGTAGCGCGAGGCCAAGGAGCGATGTGCCAATCACAACCTCCAAGCCGACTGGAAGAATGGACTTTATCGCTGTGCGCGTGACAACCGGCTTGTCGACTGTTGAACCCGGGTCCAGCTTCATCACACCGGTCAAATTCGCGATTGCCTCCACGCCGCTCAGCGCAAGAATCGCCCCGCAGAAGGCGATCCAGACATCGGTAACTCCGACCATTTTTCCATCCGCCAGCGGCGTGTTCGGCGGCTCGAGTTGAGAGAGGCCGCTGAGCAAATACGGCGCGCTCAGCGCTATCAACCCCACCACCACCAGGACCATCGGCATCGCCAACCAGACGGCGAGGCTGCCGGTATGCTTCGGCCCGAAGAAATTCAGGAAGCCGACAAACAGCATCAGCCCCATAGTAGCCATCGTTAGATGTTCCTTTGGAACCCCCAAGTAGCTCATCGCCGACCAACCGCTCAACGCGGCCGTCACCGTGAAGTTGGCCACCAGCAGCAGCGCGCCCAGCATCGCCAAGAAACGGCTTTGGCTCCGCGCCGCCGAGTAAACACCGCCGCCATCGGGAAAAGAGCGGCACACGACCATGTAGTTGTAAGCCACCAGTGCCGTCAGGAAGCAAACGGCCAGAATGACCGGCAGGCAGCGATAGCCCCAGATTGGATCCTTCTGGCCGAGAAATATTGGCGCCGCGAACGCGAGGCCGATGACGTACGCCTTGCTCGTGCCCCAGTCGCCGTAGAGCAACGCAGCAGCCCGTTTCCAATCCACGTTGCGGGGGCGATGAACTCCAAGGCCTTCCATAGTTGAACTCCGCAGACCGGACAACAGCCCGGAGGCACTAACGGTGCCAGACCTCGTTCGTAGCGTCAAACGAACAACCCATTACAGACGAATAATTAACCTTGCAACCGAGTCTCACTCCCAGCTAGGTTCGCCAACGCTTTGAACAAGCCTGCGTTACAGTCCAAATCCGTGCCAAACGACTGCGCTCAACCGGTCCTCTACCCCCTCAGCCAGGTCGCTCCCGGCACTTCCGTGCGCATTAAGCAACTTTCCGGAGCCGGCGAGATGGCCGTTCGCCTTCGCGAACTGGGCTTCTGCGAGGAGCAACGAATAAAGCTGCTCTCCCGCCATGCCAGCGTCATCTGTCAGGTCTGCAACTCTCGACTCGGCATCAGCGAACGACTCGCCCAATCCATTCTCGTCGAACCGATCCCGCACGAGAGACAAATCGCCTGAAATGTCCCAAGTATCCCAACCGCTGACCGCTCTTGCGGCCGGCCAGCGTGCTACCGTTACCGAAATCAAACTCGCGCCCGCCGAGTGCAGCCGCCTGCTCGAGATGGGCCTACTCGTCGGGACGCCGGTCGAGTTGGTCCGCTTCGCGCCACTCGGCGACCCCGTCGAGATCAAGATTCGCGGCTACCACCTCACCCTGCGCAAGCACGAAGCAGAACAGATCACCGTCCTTCCCGCTGTCTGATTTTCCAAATGTCCCCCGCCGCCAATCAAGTTAGTCTCGTAGTCCTTACCGGAAATCCAAACTGCGGCAAGACCACACTCTTCAACGCCCTGACGGGCCTCCGCGCCAAGGTCGGCAACTACGCCGGCGTCACCGTCGAGCGCAAGGAAGGCCCGCTACGCGGCGCTGGTGCGGACGTCACGGTCCTCGATCTGCCGGGCACCTACAGCCTCAGCCCCAAATCACTCGATGAGCAGATCGCCCGTGACGCGCTCCTCCATCACCTCGGCGACGTATCCGCGCCCAATCTCGTCATCGTGGTAGTTGACGGCTCGAACCTCGAGCGCAACCTCTACTACGCCACGCAGGTCATCGAACTGGGCCATCCCACCCTCGTTGCGTTGAACATGCTGGATGTCGCCCGAGAACACGGGCACACCTTGAATGCCGCCGCACTCGCCAGCGAACTTGGCGTGCCGGTGCTCCCGCTCATCGCCAACTCTGGTGAAGGTCTGCCCGCATTACAGGAAGCCATCCGTGCCTCGCTTGCCAAACGAAATGAGAATCGAGCCCTCAATTTCGGACAACTACCAACCGCCTTTCTCACGGAACTGGATTCCCTGACGACGAAACTCGCGAGCACCGCGCGCTCTTCCGCACGGGCCGAAGCCTTGCTGGCTTTGACGGATGAGAAATTCCTGGCCGCCAACGCGAAGTTTTATCCCACCGACCTGCCCGACGCTGTCACCGCCGCACGCACGCGAATCGAATCGGCCAGAGTGGATTGGCGCAGTGCGGCGATCGAGGCCCGTTATGCGCGGCTGGGCGAAATTACCCGCGCCACGGTGACCGAGACCCATGTGGTGCACGAAACGCTGAGCGACCGACTCGACCTCGTCTTCACGCATAAATTCTGGGGACTGGCTATCTTCGTGGCGTTGATGGCACTGATGTTCCAGACCATCTTCACCTTCGCCGAATGGCCGATGACGTGGCTCGTGGAAGGCGTCGGCTGGGTCGGCCGCTTCGTCTCAGAGCGGATGCCTGAAGGTGATTTGCGAAGTCTGCTGGTGGATGGCGTCATCGCCGGTGTCGGCTCGGTGGTTGTCTTTCTGCCACAGATCTGCCTGCTCTTCTTTTTCATCGGCCTTCTCGAAGACACTGGCTATATGTCTCGCGCGGCGTTCCTGATGGACCGTCTGATGAGCCGCGTCGGACTGCACGGCAAGAGCTTCATCCCGATGCTCAGCTCCTTCGCCTGCGCCATCCCCGGCATTATGGCCACGCGCATCATCGAGAGCCCGAAGGATCGGCTTGTGACCATCCTCGTTGCGCCACTGATGAGTTGTTCGGCGCGCCTGCCCGTATACACCGTCCTCATCGCTGCGTGCATCCCGAAGAAGAAACTGCTCGGCATTTTCGGCCTCCCAGGTCTCACGATGCTCGCGATGTACCTACTCGGCATCGTGGTGGCGCTGCTGATGGCGTGGCTCTTCAAGAAGACGCTGCTCAAGGGCGAGACGCCGATGCTCATCATGGAACTGCCGCCCTACAAACGCCCTGTGCTTGCCGTCACGCTGCGGCACATGTGGGACCGCGCCAAGCTCTTCCTTAAGCGCGCCGGCACAATCATTCTCGGCATCAGTATTCTGCTTTGGTTCCTCGCAACCTATCCGAAGAGCGAAGTCATCGAGAAGGAATTCACCGCCAAGCGCGAAGCCGTCCCTGCCCTCAAAACTGAAGGCCTCACGCCCGAGAAAGCGAAAGAGACAGAAACGGTGCACGCCGAAAAACTCGCTGCGCTCGACATAGAAGAGGCTGGCGCCAAGCTGCGCCACAGCTTCGCCGGACGCCTCGGACGCCTCATCGAGCCGACAATCGCACCGCTGGGCTTCGACTGGAAGATGGGCATCGGCATCGTGGCGAGTTTTGCCGCGCGCGAGGTCTTCGTCAGCACTATGTCCACCGTCTACAACGTCGGCGCACTCAAAGATTCCGAGGAAGGCACGCAGACTTTGGCAGAGGTGCTCCGCGCCCAGAAACGCCCCGACGGCACGCCGGTCTACACTATACTCACCTCCATCACGTTGATGGTCTTCTACGTCTTCGCCCTCCAATGCGTCAGCACCGTAGCCATCGTGCGCCGCGAAACGGCCGGCTGGAAATGGCCGGCCTTCCAGTTCGCGTACATGACCGCTCTGGCGTGGGTTCTTGCCTTCATCACCTATCAAGGCGGTCGGCTGCTCGGCTGGCAGTGACGCAAGTTTGGTTGGACAAACCGGCGGCTTCACAGTGAACTAGCAACCGTTCTGTGGCGCGCGCTCCGGAGCCATTGCTGCGAATGAAGAAAACCAAAGCCAACCCTGCCCCAGTTTCCGCCAAGCCCTCGATGGTGATTTCATTACGCTCGCCCGAGCCGGTCAAGGCCTTCTTCCGGCGCGTGGACTGGCTCTGCTTCGGCCTGACCACACTACTCGTCTTTCTTGGCTACTTCTGGACGCTCGCGCCGGATGTCACGCTTGAGGACTCCGGTGAGTTGGCCGTTGGCTCATTCTACGCCGGCGTGCCGCACCCGCCGGGCTATCCGGTCTGGACACTCTACACCTGGCTCTTCACCGTGCTTGTGCCGTTCTCGAACATCGCGTGGCGCGTGGCCCTCTCCTCCGCAGTCGCCGCCGCGTTCGCCTGTGGCATCATTTCGCTGATGGTTTCGCGCGGCAGCAGCATGCTCTTAGAAAGCATCGAGGACTTCAAATCGCTCGAACAGAAATGGGAACGAGCCATCTGCCTCGTCGCTGGTTTCGCGGCAGGAATGCTGCTCGGTTTCAACGGCTTCATGTGGAGCCAGGCGGTGATTGTCGAGGTGTACACGCTCGGCTTCCTTAATTTCGCTGCCGTGCTCTGCCTCCTGATGCGCTGGCTCTACGCGCCACACCAGCACCGCTACCTTTACTTTGCCTACTTCCTTTTCGGCGTCGCCTTCACAAATCACCAGACACTCCTACTCGCCGCGATCGGCATCGAAGCACTCATCCTCATTCGCCAACCAATGCTCGGGCGCGACTTCTTCCTCCGCAACAGCCTCGTCTACCTCCTCGGCCTCGCCACGAAAATCTTTGCGGACAAAGCCAACCAACCGGTCGAGATGAGCCCGATTGTCATAGGCATTTACAATACTATCGGCATTGGTTGCGTGCTCGCCACGCTCTGGTACTCGCTCAAGGCTGATCGCGCTTTCAAGTGGCTCTGGAGTGGAGTGTTTTTCTGTTTCGCTACGCTCATCTGGGCCATGTGGATAAAAAAAGTCGCGCAGGCGGATTTCCTCGGTGGCGCAGCCCTGCTCAAAATCTACTTCTTCGTCACGTTGTTCGGATTAGGTGCGCTCTTCTGGTATTCGCTGCAAGACGACTTGGCGAAACCGAACACCCCCGAGATCCTACGACCGCGTCTCATCGCGCTGAGCGCCGCCGGCATCACCGCGTTCTGCTGGGTCGCCGGTGCGGCCCTCAATTTCTACATGCCGCTGGCCTCGATGACGAATCCGCCGATGAACTGGGGTTATCCGCGTACCATCCAAGGTTTCGTCCACGTCCTGACTCGAGGCCAGTACGACAAGATCACGCCCTCGGACAGCTTGACGAAGTTCCTCTTCGACTGGAACGGTGACGGCTGGTTCGACGGCGGACAGGTCGGTATTTTCGTCACCGACGTGATGGATGAATTCAGCCTCGTTTACATCCTGATCGGCCTGCTCCCCTTCGCCTTCCTGCTGCGGATGCAGAAGCGTGAACAATCGTGGCTCCTCGGAATGGGTGCGATATTCGTCAGCCTCGTCACGCTCCTTCTCGCCCTCCTTAACCCGACCGGCGATCAATCCAACCGCCACTTGAACAAGGTCTTCTTCGCGGCGGCGCATCTTCTCGTTGCACTCGGCATCGGCTGCGGACTCGCTCTGCTCGCTGGCCTTCTGCGCTGTCAATTCGACCGATTTGCCCGTTGGCTGCTCGCCGGCGGAAGTGTTGCTCTGCTCATCGAGTTGGCGCTCACCGTGGCAAAATTCCACGAAACCCAGTTCACGCTCCTCCGCGTTGCTGCCCTCATCGGCTTCGGCCTCGCCCTTCTCTTCCTCGGCGCGCTCACACTTGGAAGCCACCGTGCGACGGTCTGCGCCCTCGTGATTTTCACACTGATGCCGCTGCGTTCCATTCTCGCTAACTGGGCCGACAATGAGCAGCGCGGACACCTGTTCGGCTTCTGGTACGGGCACGATATGTTCACGCCGCCGTTCGAAGTTTATCCGCCGATGGCGAAGGACGCTGTTCTGTATGGCGGGACTGATCCGGGACGTTTTTGCCCGACTTACATGATTTTCTGCGAAAGTTTCATCAAGCCCGAGCAGCGCCGCGACCCCGCCTTCGACCGGCGCGACGTGTACATCATCACTCAGAACGCGCTAGCCGACGCCACGTACCTCCAATACATCCGTGCCCACTACAACCGGAGCACGCAGGTAGATCCGCCCTTCTTCGGCGAACTTCTCCGATCCTCGAAAGAACGCGAGCTCGGCATGCGCACCAACGGCGTCGCCAGTCTCGCCCATCGATGGCTCGACGAACCGCTGCTCGCTCTCGGCGATCGCATCGAAACCCGGCGGCGCAAAGAAGGGGTTTATCCTGCGAAGGAAATCCACATCACCACCTATGCCGAATCGCAGAAGGCCTATGAGGAGTATTACGAGGACGCCCAACGCCGGGCTAAGCTCGGCCAACTCAAGCCCTCCGAGGATTTCCGTGTCATCGGCGATCACATTCAGGTCAGCGGTCAGGGAGCGGTGATGGCTATCAACGGGCTAATCGCGAAGAACATCTTCGATAGAAATCCCACCCATGAATTCTACATCGAGGAAAGTTTTGCGCTCGACTGGATGTACCCGCACCTCTCGCCTTACGGCATCATCCTGAAAATAAATCGTGAGCCACTGAAGGAACTGACCGAGGAAATGCTATCGAAGGACCACCAGTTCTGGCGGCGCTACTCCGAGCGACTTGTCGGCGACTGGATCGGCTACGATACTAGCATCTCGAGCATAGCTGCGTTCGCCGAAAAAACATTCCGCGCGCGCAACCTTGATGGCTTTTCCGGCGATGCAAAGTTCGTCCGCGATAACGACGCGCAGAAATCTTTTTGCAAGCTACGTACCGCCATCGGCGGTCTTTACAACTGGCACCTCAGTCAGCTCGCCAAGGAATCCCCCGCCTATCAACGCATGCTCAAGGAGGCCGACTTCGCCTACAAGCAGGCCTTCGCCTTCTGCCCTTACAGCCCCGAGCTAGTTTACCGCTACACGACGCTTCTCGTGAACCACAAGCGCTACGACGACGCCGAGTTGGTCGCCGCCACCGCCCTATCGCTCGACTCCGACAACCTCCACCTCATCGAACTGCACAAGCAGCTAGTAGACATCCGCAAGCACGCAAGCCCCGGCCAGGCCCAGTCCCTCCTCGTGCAATACGAGCAGGCCTATGGACAGAATCCCACGAACGTGAAAGTCGCCCTCGGCCTCTTTTCACTCTATCTCGAGCTGCAGCAACCCGGCAAGGCCACCGCCATCATTGACCGCCTCGCCGCGACGACGAACGCCGACATCCTCTCCCTCACAGCCGCCGGGCAAGCTTATCGGATGCTTGGGGATTGGCCGAAACAGGAAGCGGTGTTTACTCGACTCGTCGCACTCAATCCAACCAGCCCCGAAGTGTTGTACGACCTCGCGCTCGTGCAGAACAGATTGGGGAAAATCGAGCCGACGCTCCAATCGTTGCGGCAATCGCTCCAGATCAGCGACCAGCGCCTCGCCACGCAGTCCACCGCGAAGAACATGCGGGCCATTTTCCAAAGCGATACGAACTTTGCGAACCTCCAGCCTCTGCCCGCCTTCAAACAATTGTTGAACGCCACACCAACGCCGCCGAAGAAGTGACAAACCTCAGTCCTGCGCCGAGGCCAATTCGTAACTGATGACCGAGAGGCAATAAATTGCCGCCGTGTCGGCGCGAAGCACCGTTCGCCCTAGTGTGATTGGCTGCGCCCCTGCCGCCAGCGCCAACTTCACTTCGGCAGGCGTGAAATCACCTTCCGGACCCACCCATACCGCCACCGATCCCGGTTGGCGCTCATGCTGGATAAAGAATTCCTGAAAGTGTTCGCGAGGATGCCGCGCCCCTGATTGAAGCGAGGCGATGAGTGTCAATTCACTTTGAAGGTCTGGGCGTGAGAGGAGCGCCTTCGCGCTGATTGGCAGTTCAATCGATGGCAGCCACGGACAACCGCTTTGCTTCATCGCCTCGATAAGTGTCGCCTGCCATTTCTCCGTCTTGTCAGCCGTATCGTCCTCGTCCACATACGCCACGGAACGTTCCGCTGCCAACGGCACGATTCGAGACACCCCTAATTCAGTAGCCTTCTGAAGAATTACATCGAATGCCTTGCCCTTGGTCAGTGCTTGAACCAGCGTTAAACGGGATCTTGGCGCGGGATACGTTTTGCGCGCGACGACAGCCAATGTGACTTCGCGCTTCGCAATCTCGCGGATTTCGCAGATGCATTCCAAGCCCTTGCCATCGAGCACACTCACGCGCTCACCCGTTCGCACACGCAAGACCTTCGCGGCGTGATGCGCCTCACGTTCAGTCAGGATTATTTCCTCGCCGGCTTCGGACGCCGTCGAGAAAAAGAACCGATGGGTTGGCCGATACTCAAATGGCACAGCCGAATGCTCGAAGGTCAGACGCGCAGAGTCGAGAGTAGATTTGTGAAGTAAGAAAGTTCGCTGCCTCAGCTCGTTACATCACTTGAAGAAGTTCTTCGCCTTCTCGAAGAAGCTCTTGCTCTTCGGATTCACACTCGCGTCGCAGAGCGCAGCAAACTCCTCGAGCTTGGATTTCTGCGAGCTGTTGAGATGTGTCGGCACCTCGACCGAGATGCGTACATGCAGGTCGCCCGTACCGTGGCCTTGAATGTTTTTAACGCCGCGACCCTTTAGGCGAAAAATCGTGCTGGTCTGTGTGCCAGCCGGAATGCGGATGTGCGCAGGGCCACTCATCGTCGGGACCTCGACCTCTGCGCCGAGGGCCGTCTGCACAAAACTAACCGGAACTTCGCAAATCAGATCATCGCCATCCCGCTGAAAGATTTCGTGCGTCCGCACGTGCAACACCACGTAGAGATCCCCATGTTTTCCACCACGCGCACCGGCCTCGCCATTGCCCGAGGAACGTAATCGCGCGCCCGTGTCCACACCCGCGGGGATCTTGAGCTTAATCTTGGAAGTCTTCTCCTTACGACCGGCACCGCGGCAGGTTTGGCATGGCTTTTCAATCACCTTCCCCGCCCCTTCGCAACGCGGGCAGGTCTGCTGAATTCTGAAGATGCCTCGCGCCATCGCGACCTGACCTGCCCCGCCACAAGTCGCGCAGGTCTTCGTATGGGAACCCGCCTCCGCGCCACTGCCCCGACAACCATCACAAGTCTCGAGCTTAGTGACGCCGATTTCCTTTTCGCAGCCGAGCACGGCTTCTTGAAAATTAATCTCCAAATCGTAGCGAAGATCCGCCCCGCGTTGGGAGCCTGTCGGGTCGCGACGTTCTCCGCCAAAGAATTCCTCGAAGATGCTGCCGCTACCGCCGCCACCGCCGCCGCCACCACCGAATGCCTCGCGGAAGATGTCAAACGGGTCGTGAAAGCCGCCGCCCGAAGCACCGCGACCCGCACCGGTGCGCGCCCGCGGGTCGAACGCGGCGTGGCCATACTGATCGTAGGCTGCTTTCTTCTGCGAATCGCTCAAAGCCTCGTACGCCTCGCCCACTTCCTTGAACTTCTCCTCGGCAGTCTTGTCGCTTGGATTCTTGTCCGGGTGATACTTCACCGCTTGCTTGCGGTAGGCCTTTTTAATCTCCTCCGCGCTCGCGTCGCGACCCACGCCGAGCACCTCGTAGTAATCGCTCTTGGCCATAACTACGCTGCGGGCTTCTTAGCGACAACGACCGTCGCCGGACGGATGAGCCGCTCTTTGAGTTTGTAACCTTTGCGAATCTGCTGCACGACCTGCCCCTCTGGCGCCTCCACCGTCTCCTGCTGAGAGACAGCCTCGTGCAAGTTCGGGTCGAACGGTTTTCCAGTAGCGTCAATCTCCTCCAACCCAGCCTCGATGAGGAGATTCCTGAGCTGACCCGCGATCATGTCCACGCCCGCCTTCAACGACTCGGTGGAATTCTCTTTAGCCTGGCTCGTAGCGGCCAGAGCCATCTCGAAGTTGTCCAAAACGGGAATCAATCGACCGAGCAGCGATTCGTTGGCGAATTTGATAGCCTCCTGCCGCTCGCGCGCGGCGCGCTTCTTGAAGTTCTCGAACTCGGCCGTCTGGCGCAGCAGGCGGTCCCAATGCTCGTCCGCCTTCGCAGCTTTGTCTTTGATTTGTTCAAAATCGTCGACATTGAGGCTCACCATCTTCACTTCAGCCAGCGGTTCGGCCGCCGATTGCTCAGCAGCAGACGCAGCTTCGTTCTTCTTCTCTTCGCTCATTGATTTCCAAATCTTCTGAAACATTAATCTTTCTTCGGAGCCGCCTTCACTTCGATATGAAGATCGCGGAGTTGACGCGAACTGACCCCCGCAGGCGAATCGGTCATCATGCAAACCCCCTTGGCGGTCTTGGGAAATGCGATGACATCACGGATGCTCGACGTGCCACAGAGGATAGCGATGAGCCGGTCGAAGCCGAGCGCGATACCGCCATGCGGCGGCGCACCGTACTTGAACGCCTCGAGCATATAGCCGAAACGTAGCTGCGTCTCCTCCGGACTGATGGCCAGAATCTCCTCGAAGATGGTCTTCTGCACGTCGGGTTGGTGGATGCGGATAGAACCTCCGCCGAGCTCGACGCCGTTGACGACGATGTCGTAGTGCTGGCCACGGACTTTCTTCGGGTCCGCCTTGAGCAGCGGAATGTCCTCGGTCACCGGCGCAGTGAATGGATGATGGCTCGAGTACCAGCGATTCATCTCCTTGTCGAAGGAGAGCAGCGGGAACTCCACGACCCACAGAAAATTAAAGCGGTCGGCGGGGACCACGAGTTTGCCCTGCGCCTTGAGCACGTCAGCGCAGTAGAGGCGAATCTTGCCGAGGATTTCGCAAGCGTTGAGCCACTGGTCTGCGGCGAAGAGAATCAAGTCACCCTCCTCGATAGCGAGTTTCTGCATGAGGGCGGCCTTCTCTGCCTCGGTGAAGAATTTCACGATGGGCGATTTCCATTCACCCTTCTCGACCTTGATGAACGCGAGCCCTTTCGCGCCGAAGCTCTTCGCATGCTCGGTCATCGTCTCGATCTGCCCCTGCGTCGCACACGCGAGGCCTTTGGCGTTGATCGCTTTCACCACGCCACCGTTGGCGATGGTCCCGCTGAAAACCTTGAACGTGCTCGCACGGAAGTCTTCGGTGAAGTCCACCAACTCCATGC
>CAMDJP010000012.1 GCA_945900775.1 Akkermansia muciniphila
CGCCCAGAAGGTCGTCGAGAAGGTCAAACGACTCGTCCAGCCCGAGAAACGCATCCGCAAGGAGGTTATTATCAACGCGGAGTCGCTCGAGACCCGTGTCGCCGTCCTCGAGGATAGCAAGCTCGAGGAATTCACCATCGAACGTAACAACGAGGAGCGCATCGTCCACAGTATCTTCAAGGGGCGAGTGAAAAATCTCGAGGACCGCCTCGAGGCCGCCTTCGTCGACATCGGTTTCGAGAAGAACGCCTTCCTCCACTACTGGGATATCGTCCCCTCCAACCTCGATAGCGGCGTCGAAATTGTCGAACGCGCCGTCAAGAAGCGCGACAAGCCGCGGATTACCAAGAAGGACATCCCCCGCCTCTATCCTCCGGGCAGCGACCTCATCATCCAGGTCACCAAGGGTCCCATCGGCACCAAAGGCCCCCGCGTCACCACGCACCTCGCCCTCCCCGGCCGCTACCTTGTTCTCCTTCCCAATTCCGATCAAAGCGGCGTCTCGCGCAAAATCGAGGACATCGAGGAACGCCGCCGTCTCAAGGACATCGTCCGCAAGCTCACCATCCCCGACGGTATGGGTGTCATCATCCGCACCGCCGGCGAGGGCCAGCAGGCCCGCTACTTCGTACGCGACCTCGCCATGCTCATCGAAGAATGGGAGCGCATCAAGGAGCGCATCGACAAACAACCCAGTGCTACCTGCGTCTTCCAGGAGCCCGACCTCATCGAGCGCACCGTCCGCGACTTCCTCACCGAAGACGTCGATAGCATCATCATCGACCATCCAAAGGAGTGCGAACGGATGCGCGAACTCGTCGGCCGCATCTCCCGCCGCTCGAAAAACAAAGTCAGCCTCTACAGCGAGGCCCAGCCCGTCTTCGACCGCTACAACGTCTCCAAGCAGCTCGAAATCGCCTTCTCACGCAAGGTCAACCTCAGGAGCGGTGGCTACCTCGTCATCGATGAAACCGAGGCCCTCGTCGCCATCGACGTCAACACCGGCTCCCACAAGGGTGGCAAAGATCAAGAATCCACCATCCTCCGCGTCAACCTCGAGGCCGCCGAGGAAATCTGCCGTCAGCTCCGCCTTCGCAATATGGGCGGCCTCATCGTCCTCGACTACATCGATATGCGCTCCGGTCGCGACCGTCAGCAGGTCCACCAGCGCATGAAGGACGGCCTTCGCCGTGACAAGGCGAAGACTCACATCCTCCCCATCTCCCAACTCGGCCTCATGGAGATGACTCGTCAGCGCCACTCCGAGAGCGTCAGCGCCGCCGTTTACGACGATTGCTCCTACTGCAAAGGGCGTGGCAAAGTGAAGAGTGCCCTCTCCATGAGCGTCGAGATTCAGCGCAAGCTCGCCGAGGTCATGAAAAATCTGCGCGAACGCCACGAGCGCGACATGGACCTCCAGATTCGCATCGCCGTCAACCCCACCATCCTCGACCGTCTCCGCAAGGAGGACGAAAAGCTCCTCATCGAGATGGAGAAGAAGTTCTTCGGTAAGCTCTCCTTCCGCGCTGAACCGAGCTTCCACGCCGAGCAGTTCAAGATCATCAACGCCGCGACGAACGAGGACCTCGCCACCGCTGGCTTCTAACCCGACCAATCGCCACTTCACAAAGCCCCGCCCACCAGCGGGGCTTTTTTCTTTCCACACCCACCCCAAGTCCATCCAATGAATAAACAAAGCAGGCTTCCTCCGACTCCTCTCCATCGCGCTGCTCTGTCCTCTCTTCTTGGTCGGTTGCGCCAAGATGCAGCGGGACAAAGATGAGAAAACCATCCGTGCGCGTTATGCCGAGGGCGTCGCCGCCGTCTGTAAGGACGACTTCGCCACCTTCAAGAAAATCATCGACCCCGAATCCGGGAACAACGCGGCTGCGGGGTTGTCTTGAAATGGATTAGAGGCAGCACAAACGCCCCGGCCGCATCTCTGCGACTGGGGCGTCTTTTCTAAAGACGGCCTGTCCGTCGAAAAAGTCCTACATATGGTCGATCATGTTGTCTCCGAAGGCGGAGCACTTGATCTCGGTCGCGCCATCCATGAGGCGTGCGAAGTCGTAGGTGACGCGCTTGCTGGCGATCGCGCCGTTGAGGCCTTTGATGATGAGGTCGGCGGCTTCCACCCAGCCGAGGTGGCGCAGCATCATCTCTCCGGACAGGACGACAGAGCCGGGGTTGACGACGTCTTTGCCCGCATACTTGGGCGCGGTGCCATGCGTGGCCTCGAAGATGGCGTGGCCGGTGACGTAGTTGATGTTTCCGCCGGGGGCGATGCCGATGCCGCCGACCTGCGCCGCTAGGGCGTCGGAAAGGTAGTCGCCGTTGAGATTGAGCGTAGCGATGACATCGAAGCTCTCCGGACGCGTGAGCACCTGCTGGAGAGCGATGTCGGCAATGGAGTCCTTGATGAGAATGCGTCCAGCCGCGAGGGCCGCGTTCTGCTCAGCGTCAGCGGCCTCTTCGCCCTTTTCCTTCTTGGTACGGGCGTGCTGGGACCAAGTGTAGACCTTGTCGCCGAAGATCCGCTCGGCGGCGCTGTAGGCCCAGTCGCGGAAGGCGCCCTCGGTGAACTTCATGATGTTCCCCTTGTGCACGATGGTGACGCTCTTACGCTTCTCGCGCAGGGCGTATTCCACGGCGGCCTTCATCAATCGGATGGTGCCGACGGCGGAGACGGGCTTGATGCCGAGGCCCACTTCAACGGGCGGAGCACCGTGTGACGCCGCCGCGCGCCCCATGTAATCGGCGATCTTCTCCTGCGTGCCGAAGCGAATCTTCTCAAAGTCCTTGGGGAAGTTCGTCTTGATGAACTCGAGCAACTTCGCCGCCTCGGGCGTCCCGCCCTTGTACTCAATGCCGGCGTAGATATCCTCGGTGTTCTCTCGGAAGATCGTCATGTTTACCTTCTCCGGGTGCTTCACCGGGCTCGGCACGCCACTGAAGTACTGCACCGGACGCAGGCAGACGTAGAGATCGAGCATCTGGCGCAGCGCAACGTTGAGAGAACGGATGCCGCCGCCGACGGGCGTGGTGAGCGGACCCTTGATGCCGACGAGAAACTCGCGGAAAGCCTCCACGGTGTCGTCAGGCAGCCAGTTGTTGAAACGCTTGAAGCTCTCCTCGCCGGCGTAGACCTCCATCCACGCGATCTTGCGCTTGCCGCCGTAGGCCTTCTCCACCGCGGTGTCGAGCACGCGCACACTCGCGGCCCAGATGTCCGGCCCGGTGCCGTCGCCGCGGATAAATGGGATGATGGGATTCTCGGGGACGCTGAGCTTGCCGCTCTGGATGCTAATCTTGGAGCCGGCGGAAACGGTGCACGTGGTGTAGGGCATTGGTTGGGTGATGATTAAAGATTAACCGTCAATCGAGCTACTCACGCTTGGATCGATTTGCGTGGCTCAGCTGCAGCCGTAGAAACAAGAACTTCGCGCACCTGCTTCACCGCGTTCGCAGCAGTCAGTCCGTGCTTCTCACGCAGGTAATCGACAGTGCTAGCGTGTTCGACGAAAATATCAGGCCAGCCGATGCGGACGAGTGGCGTAGTGATGCGCTTCTCGCTGAACGACTCCAGCACAGCCGCGCCGTAGCCACCCATCAGCGCGTGGTCCTCGAGCGTGACGACGACATCCGCGGCCTTGCCGAAGAACTCGTGACAGGCGGCATCGATTGGTTTGAAGAAACGGGCGTTTATGATAGCAACGTCCGCCTCGGCGCCGAGTTGTTCGGCAATCTGCTGCGCCATCTTCTGCATCGGTCCGAGCGCGAACACGGCGACCTTCGGGCGACCGGGCGTCGCAAAATTCCGCACCACCTCGGCCTTGCCCACTTCGAGCAGCGCGGGTTGGTCCTTCACCGCCACACCTTCACCGGCGCCGCGGGGGTAGCGGATGAACGTAGGATGCTTCGTGAGGCTCGCCGTGAACATCATGTCGGCCAATTCGTCCTCGTTCTTCGGCGACATGCCAATCACGTTCGGCAGGCAACGCAGATAGGCGATGTCGAAGAGACCGTGGTGCGTAGGGCCGTCGTTGGCCGAGAGGCCCGCGCGGTCCATACAGAAAATCACCGGCAAATCCTGTAGGCAGACGTCGTGGTGAATGCAGTCATAAGCGCGCTGGAGGAAACTGGAATAGATGGCGCAGACGGGATGGAAACCCATCGTCGCCATGCCAGCGGCGAAGATGACGGCGTGTTCCTCGGCGATGCCCACGTCGTAATAGCGCTGCGGCAGCGCCTTTTCGAGCGCCTTCAAACCAGTACCGCTCGGCATCGCAGCAGTGATGCCGACGATCGAGGTATCGCGCTGGCAGAGCTTCACCATCGTATCGCCAAAGACGTCCTGATAATTCACCGGCGTGCCGGGCTTCACGGGCGGCGTCGCACCGGTCTGCGCGTCGTACGGGCCGAGGCCGTGGAACTTCTCGGGCTGCTTGAGCGCGGCCTCAAAACCCTTGCCCTTCTTCGTGAGGACATGGATGACGACCGGTTGTTCGCTGGTCTTGGCGAACTCGAGCGTGCTGATGACGAGCGGCAAATCATGCCCATCGATGGGGCCGAGATACCGGATGCCAAACTCCTCGAAGATGAGGCTCGAACCGTGACCGCCGCGGCCGTCGCCGCCAACGGCACCGGAAGATGCTTCGTTTTGTCTGAGCGACACCTCCGAGACAATTCCCTTGATGACTTCCTCAGCCTTGTGGCCGAGCTTGAGAGCCAACTCGCCCTGCGGCAGACGCTTGATCCAGTTCGCGAAATCTTTGTGAAGCTGGTTGTAGCGAGGATTCGTGATGAGCTTGTTGAGATAAGCCGAGATGGCGCCGACGTTCTTGGCGATGCTCCACTCGTTATCATTGAGGATGCCGATGAACTTTTTCGTCGTATGCCCGATATTGTTCAGCGCCTCGAAGGAAATGCCGTTGGTCAACGCCGCGTCACCGAAGATGCAGACCACATGTTCGCCGCTCTGGCGTTGGTCGCGCGCGGCGCACATGCCGAGCGCGGCGGAGAGCGCCGTGCCCGCGTGACCTGCACCGTAGCAGTCGTGCTCGCTCTCGGTGCGCAGGGCGAAGCCGTTCAGACCACCGGTCGTGCGCATCGTATGGAATCGGTCCTTGCGCCCCGTGAGCAGCTTGTGAACGTACACCTGATGGCTCACGTCCCATACGAACTTGTCCCGTGGCGTACTGAAGACGCGGTGCAGCGCGATGGTGAGCTCCACCACACCGAGGTTAGGGCCGAGGTGACCTCCCGTCTTGGCGAGCTTGTTGATCAACTCCGCGCGAATCTCCGCGGCGAGTTGGCCCAGTTGGTCTGGCGTCAGTTTCTTGACGTGTTCTGGGTGGTCCACCATGTCGAGGTAACGGCTCATAAAATCTTGGTTGCGACTCGGCGCATAGGGTTAATCTAGCGCAAAACGGGGGCGAACGGAAAGTTGAAAATATGGCGTAACGCCGCTCTCACGTCTCATCGCCCGGCGTCTCGAGCGGCTTGATTTTGAACTCACCGGCGGCGCTCTTCTCAAGTTGCGCGATCTTCAACTCGGCCTCGGAGAGCTTCTCTTGGCATAGCTTCGCCAATCGCGTGCCTTCTTCGAAGCGCGTCAGCAGCTTCTCCAGTGGCAGGTCCTCCGACTCCATCTCCTCCACAATCCCCTCGAGCTTGTGAAGTGCCTCCTCAAAAGGAACCTCGCCGCCCGTGGCATTTTTGGACGATTTTGACATATCCCTTACACTAGGCAAAAGGGCTCCGCTCCGTCCAGTCCAGAGAAGGCAACTTTGGCTTCCGTTGCGCGCTCTGTTTTGCTGAACTAGAGGAACGAAAGTAATCGCTCGCATGCATCACGTTCGCCTCATCGTCTGCCTCTGCCTCCTCGCCGGCGCAGCCGCGCAGCACGCACAGGGTCAAGTGACCCCGGCCAATCCGCTGCCCTACATTCGCCTCGGCACGAACGACGCGAGCGTCGTGCAGCTTGAGATTGTTGCGCGCAAGTTCGTCTCCGCTCAGGAGGGCCGACCGGTCATCTGGCTCAGCGCCGTCTCGCATATCGGCGAGACCAACTATTACCGCGCATTGCAGAAGCATTTGGACGCGCAGGAGCTCGTCCTCTTCGAAGGCATCGGCGGTGAAGAGATGAAACGCGCCGAGCGCGCCACCAAGAACGCCTCACCCTCGACCAACGGCGTCACTCCTAATTCTGCGAACGCCACCAAAAAATCCGAGCTCTCCTCGCTCCAGACCGCGATGGCCCAGGCCCTCGGTCTTGTCTTCCAGCTCGACATCGTCGACTACGACCGCGCCCATTTTCGCAACAGCGACATCTCCGTGGCGGCGCTGCAGAAACTCATCGGCAGCACGAACTCCGTCGCCAGGACGAACCCCAACGCGCCGCCCGCCAAAGGTGAGTCTGCGAATGACGAACTCCAGAAGCTCTTGAAGATGATGGATAGCTCCTCCGCGCAGGGCGCGCTTTTCCAGAGTCTCTTCCAATTCATCGGCGCCAATCCACGCCTTCGCGGCGTCGTCAAACTCGCCCTCATCGAAATCCTCGCTCAACTGCGGGGCGACATCACCCAAGCACGCGGCCTTCCGCCCGAGATGCAGCGGCTCTTCCGTATTCTGATTGAGAAACGAAACGAGGCCGTGCTCGTCGACCTCAAAGCCGAGCTCGCACGCCACTCGCCGGCTAAGACGATCTCGCTCTTTTACGGGGCGGCGCATATGAACGACTTCGAGCGCCAACTCCGCGCGCTCGGTTATCGGCCGGACGCGGAGCTTTGGCTCCCCGCCTTCACGCTCGACCTCGAGCAGGCCGGCGTCACCGCCTTCGAGCTCGGCCTCGTCCGGACGATGGTCCGGATGCAGATGCAGAAGATGTTCCCCAACGAGAAACCCGACTGAGGATACGGACGAAAAACTTCTAAGCGTCAGGAACGGTAACGACCAAACAGCCGCCGATCATCGCGCGAAGCGCCCCCTTCGTGCCGCTGCTGCGGATAGATTTGCGAAGAGCCACCCTGCCTCGACTGCGCGCCTTGCGCCTGAGGCCTCGGCGCGGTGGTCGCGTAGTCGAATCCCTCCGCCTGCTTGCGCACGATACCGCGCCCGATGAATCGCTCAAGCGTGCGCAACTCCGCGCGGTCGTCCGGCGTCACGAAGCTGATTGCATCGCCCACCGCCTGCGCGCGACCCGTACGGCCGATACGGTGCACGTAGTCCTCCGCGTGCATCGGGAAATCGTAGTTCACCACGTGCGAAATGCCGTCCACATCTATGCCACGCGCAGCGATGTCGGTCGCCACCAACACGCGCACCGTGCCGTTCTTGAAGTCCTTCAATGCCCGAAGACGCTGGTTCTGCGAACGGTTTGAGTGCAGCGTCGCCGTCTTGATTCCGGCCTGCTCGAGCCTGCGCGCAATCTTGTCCGCACCGTGCTTGGTACGTGAGAACACCAGCACCATCTCCATGTCCGGACCGCGCAGCAGATGCACTAGTAGCGACTGCTTCAGATGCTGCGGCACCTCGTACACGAACTGCGTGACGGTCTCCGCCGGGTTCGCGCGCCGTCCAATCTGCACCACCTTCGGCGCGCGCTGGAACTCGTGCGTCAACGCCTCAATCTCCTTCGACAACGTCGCGGAGAAGAGCAACGTCTGTCGCTTAGCCGGCAGTGCGCCAATGATTTGGCGGATGGACGGCAAGAAGCCCATGTCGAGCATCCGGTCCGCCTCGTCGAGAACGAGGTACTGCAGGCCAGAAAAATTGGCGCATCGCTGACCCATCAAATCGAGCAACCGGCCAGGCGTCGCGATGACGATGTCCACGCCGGAGCGCAGCGCTTGGATCTGTGGGCGTTCGCCCACGCCGCCGAAGACCGTCGCCACGTCCAATGGCAGGTACCGAGCGTAAGCTGAAACGTTCTCCTCAATCTGCACAACCAAC
Organism: Akkermansia muciniphila; assembly: GCA_945900775.1. GTDB lineage: Bacteria > Verrucomicrobiota > Verrucomicrobiia > Limisphaerales > SIAT01 > SIAT01. The sequence goes on from CAMDJP010000012.1 coordinate 7,954, forward strand.
TCCCTCGTCGGCGCGAGAACCAGCGTGCGCGTACCGCGGCGTGGCGTGGCCTCCATCCGCGAGAGGATCGGCAGGGTGAACGCCGCCGTCTTCCCCGTACCCGTCTGGGCGATGCCGATGAGGTCGTGGCCGGCGAGTATCTGCGGAATCGCTGCCGTTTGGATCGGCGTCGGTTCCGTGTAACCAGCTTCCTGCACCGCTTTGAAAAGATTCGGGCCTAGGCCCAATGCGCGAAATGGCATAGATGTTCAGTATGAGACCGGAATAGGCGCCAAGACACGCTTAATCGGACAAGCCAGCGAAGGAGATGATGAGGCAAAAGAAAAAGGCGAGGCCCAGTTTCCTAGGCCCCGCCTCTGAAAAGAGGGTCAACTCTTAGTAGCGATCGCGGCCACCGCCGCCGCCGCCGCCGCCGCCGTAACCACGGCCGCCGCCGCCGCCACCGCCACCACCGCCGCCGCCGTAACCACGGCCGCCACCGCCACCGCCGCCGCCGCCGTAACCACGACCGCCGCCGCCGCCGCCGCCGCCCGGACGCTCTTCACGAGGACGAGCGACGTTGACAGTCAGGGCGCGACCGTCCACCTGGGCGCCGTTCAGCGCTTGGATGGCCTTTTCGGCCTCTTCGGGGGTGCTCATTGTGACGAAACCGAAACCACGGGGACGGCCGGTCATCCGGTCCATCATCAGGTTGGCTTCGACAACCGTGCCGTGCGCCGCAAAGGCGTCCTGCAGGTCGTTTTCGGTGGTGTTGAAGGAAAGATTTCCTACAAACAATTTTGTGCTCATGTGATGCTTTCTACTGTCCGACTATCGCTGATCTCACCAGACTGTTCCCGACTATCGGGTTTCAAAATCATCACTGAACCAAGTTCACCTGAAGATCTTCCATGCCGTGGGTTAGACTAGCCATCTAACAGTTTTCCCAATATGACTGCTTCTGGAAAAATGACAACATTTATCTTGCGCATAGTCGAGAGGCTCTCTCCAAGCCCTCAGCCCTCCACCACGCTGCGCACCTCGCCTTTCGCCAAGCGCGTACGAAGTTTCTGGCCTGCGCGAACCTTTTTTGCGTCGCGCAGCACATCACCCGTCACCGCGTCGGTGGTGATGGAATAACCGCGCGTGAGCACATTCTCCGGCCCGAGCAGGCGCAGTCGCGCCGATGCCGCAGCGTAGCGTGTCTGGAAATTTGCCAACCGATAACGGCCCAACTCGCGAAGGTGTCGGCTCAGTTCGCGCGTCTTCTCCGTCCGCTGCGCCAGTGCCTGACTCGGACGCACGCGCAACAGGCGCTGGCTGAGCAACCGCGAATCATTGCGCCACGTCTGCCGACGTTTTTTTACCTCGCGCAGCAACGCGGCGTGCAAATCGTCGAGCCGCTGCAAATATTGGTTCATCCGCCGACGCGGATGGGCCAGCTTCAGACGATGGGCCGAATGCCCCAGTTCATCCTGCACGGAGTCCATCCGCTGCCGCGCAAGCTGGCGCAAACGCGATCCTGCCTCGATCACAAACTCGCGACTGGCGACGTAATGTTCGGTGAGAATCTCTGCCGCTACACTCGGCGTAGCCGCGCGCACGTCAGCCACGAAATCGCTGATCGTGAAATCAATCTCGTGGCCGACCGCAGAGACGACGGGCAGTACCGACTCAAAAATGGCGCGTGCCACCACTTCCTCGTTGAACGCCCACAGATCTTCAAGGCTGCCGCCGCCGCGCGTGACAAGGATCAAGTCTAGCCGTTCATCCTTTGATTGTGCCGCCGAGCATTCGTTGAGCAGCCGCACCGCAGCAGCAATTTCCTCCGCCGCGCCCTGCCCTTGCACGCGACACGGCGCGAGCAACACCGCCACTCCGGCATGTCGCCGTTGCAGCACGTGCAGCACATCGCGAATCGCTGCTCCGGTTGGTGAAGTCACCAGACCGATGCGTTGAGGGAAACGTGGTAACGTGCGTTTGCGCTCCTGCGCAAACAATCCTTCGCCAGCGAGGTTCTGCTTGAGCTTCTCGAATGCGAGCTGCAGCGCGCCCACGCCCTGTAGTTCCGCCGCGCGCACGACCATCTGATATTGCCCGCGCGCCTCGTACACGGTGACATCGCCGCGCAGCACCACCTTGAGTCCATCGCGGAGCAAGTCGCGCGCTATACCCGGTTCGCGGGCGAAGAGCACACACGACAGTTGTGCCGTGGAATCTTTGACCGTGAAATAGATGTGGCCGGAAGATTGCGCACGCAGATTGGTAATCTCGCCGGTGACCCAGACCGTGCCGACCTGCTGCTCAATCAACCGCTTCACTTGCACGGTCAACTCGGCGACGGTCAGGACGCGACGCGTCTCCTGTGGCGAAAAAAGTTCGCCGAAGTCCCACTGCGATTTGGAAGGCTTGGACATCGCCGGGAATGATGCGGAGGACTAGAGTTTTATCTTCGCCGCCACCTGCGCGACGTCCTTGTCGCCGCGACCGGACAGATTGACGATGACGATTTGTTCGCGGCTCATCCGCGGCACGCGCACGATGACCTCGGCCACGGCATGCGCTGGCTCGAGCGCCGGGATGATGCCTTCGAGTTGCGCCAGTCGCTGAAAGGCCATCAGCGCGTCGGTGTCCGTGGCGTAGCTATACTCCACGCGCTTCTGGTCATGCAGCCACGCGTGCTCCGGCCCCACGGCCGCGTAGTCGAGACCCGCGCTCACGCTGTGGGTGGCCTGAATCTGTCCGTACTCGTCCTGAAGGATGTAGGAGCGCGTGCCCTGTAGCACGCCGAGGGAGCCGCCGTGGAATCGCGCGGCGTGTTTCTCGGGAATAATCCCTTCGCCGCCTGCTTCCACACCAATCATCTTCACGGAACTGTCTTCGAGGAAAGGATAGAAAAGCCCGATGGCGTTCGAGCCGCCGCCGACGCAGGCAATGAGTAGATCGGGTAGGCGCTTCTCTTGTTGAAGAATCTGCGCGCGTGCCTCGTCGCCAATCACGCGCTGAAAATTGCGTACCATCATCGGGTACGGGTGGGACCCATACGCCGTGCCGAGGATGTAGTGAGTGCCGCGAATGTTCGTCACCCAGTCGCGCATCGCCTCGTTCACCGCTTCCTTCAAGGTCTTCTGCCCCGCATGCACCGGCACCACCTCCGCGCCGAGCATCTTCATCCGGTACACATTGAGTGCCTGCCGCTCGCAGTCCACCGCGCCCATGTACACGACGCACTTGAACCCAAACATGGCCGACACGGTCGCCGTGGCCACGCCGTGCTGGCCCGCACCCGTCTCAGCGATGATACGCGTCTTGCCCATGCGCTTGGCCAGCAAGATCTGCCCCATCGCGTTGTTAATCTTGTGCGCGCCGGTGTGGAGCAAATCTTCGCGCTTAAGATAGATCTTCGCACCGCCCAACTCGCGCGTGAGGCGTTCGGCGAAATAAAGCGGCGTGGGCCGTCCCACGAATTCTTTAAGATAGTAGGAAAGCTCGCGCTGGAATTCAGGGTCGTGCTGCGCTCGGAAGTACTCCTCCTCCAGCTCCATCAGCGGATGCATCAGCGTCTCCGGCACATAACGGCCGCCGTACGGGCCGAAATGCCCCTGGGCGTCTGGCTGGCTGGCTTTGGCGAACTTGCTCATAAGTCAAACGTCAGTCTCACGCAAAGCCGCAGACAGGCAAAGAATTATTTCAGCCCGGAACGGCAGCAACATAAAGCGCTGACTAGAGAACAAGAATCTCTTCGGCTAATCCAACGCCCTCTTCGCCGCCGCGATGAAGGCCTTCACCTTCGCCGCGTCCTTCTTCCCCGGTGCGCTCTCCACGCCACTGGAAACGTCCACGCCAAAGGGCCGCACCTGCCGCACCGCCTCCGCCACGTTCTCCGGCGTGAGTCCACCGGCGAGAAAGATTGGCCGCCCGAGCTTCTGCGCCTCGATGGCGAGGTCCCAGTTGAACCGCTCGCCCGTACCACCGAGCGCAGCGGGCGAGTAAGCATCGAGCAACCACGCGTCGGTCGGATAATTTGGTAATGCCTCGAGCGACTCAGCGTCCTTTACGCGGAACGCTTTCATCGTCATCACTGGAAATTGCGCGCAATATTCCGGCGTCTCGTCGCCGTGGAACTGGAGAATGGTGAGTCCGCAAGCGGCGACGGTTTCCTGAACAGTGGACTCGGATGCGTTGACGAACACGCCGACACGCGCCACGTGGAGCGGCAGCGCGCGATTGATGGCCGCCGCCGTCTCAAGGCTCACGAACCGCGGACTCTTCTCGTAGAACATCAGTCCCACCGCGTCCGCGCCGGCATCAGCCGCCGCCAACGCGTCCTCGACGCTCGTGATACCGCAGATTTTGACCGTGACGCTCATCGTGACTGCGCCGCGCGCACTGGCCGCAGCCTTTACAGCGGCGCCTTTTCCTTGTGGAAGGGCGTGGACTGCTCGTAGGCGTGGGCGATCTTCAGCAGCATCTCCTCGCCGAACGGTTTGCCGAGGAGCTGCAGGCCGATGGGGAGCTTGGGCGACTTCGTGAAGCCGCACGGGAGGCTCAGACCAGGGATACCAGCGAGGTTGCAGGAGATGGTGAAGATGTCTGAGAGGTACATCTGCAGCGGGTCGTCGGACTTCTCTCCGATCTTGAACGCGGCGGTGGGCGTGGTGGGCGTGACGATGGCGTCTACTTTCTCGAAGGCCTTCAGGAAATCCTGCCGGATGAGGGTGCGGACTTTCTGGGCGCGCAGGTAGTAGGCGTCATAGTAGCCGCTTGAGAGGACGTAGGTGCCGAGGATGATGCGGCGCTTGACCTCAGGACCGAAGCCTTGGCCGCGGGTGTTGCCGTAAAGCTCGATGGGGTCGGCGCCATCCACGCGGGCGCCATAGCGGATGCCGTCAAAGCGCGCGAGATTTGCGGAGGCCTCGGCAGTGGCGATGATGTAGTAGGTCGCGACGGCGTAATCGGTGTGCGGCAGGGAGATTTCAACAATCTCCGCGCCGAGTTTCTCCAACTGCTTCACTGCGGCGTCAACGGCGGCCTTCACCTCGGAATCGAGCCCGCCAATCATGTACTCCTTCGGCAGGCCGAGCTTCAAACCTTTGACGTTGCCATCCAACGCTGCGGCGTAGTTCGGGACGGGCTGCGGGACGCTGGAGGAATCGCGTTTGTCGTGGCCGGAGAGGGTTTCCAAGAGAATCGCGGAGTCGCGGACGTCCTTGGTGAAGGGTCCGATTTGGTCGAGCGAGCTGGCGAAGGCGACGAGGCCATAGCGAGAGACGCGTCCGTAGGTGGGCTTGAGACCGACGCAACCGCAAAGGGCGGCCGGCTGCCGGATGGAGCCACCGGTGTCGCTGCCGAGCGAGGCGATGCACTGGTCGGCCGCCACCGCTGCGGCTGAGCCGCCAGAGGAACCGCCTGGGATACGGTCGAGCGCCCACGGGTTGCGGGTCGTGCCGAAGGCGGAGTTCTCGGTGGAACTGCCCATGGCGAACTCGTCCATGTTCAAACGGCCGAAGACGACGGCGCCGGCGGCCTTGAGCTTCTCGATGACGGTAGCGTCGTAGGGCGAGGTGAACTTGCCGAGAATCTTCGAACAACAGTTGAGCGGTTGGTCCTTCACCGCGAGCACATCCTTGATGGCGATGGGCACGCCGAGCAGCGGACCGCGTTCGCCGGCAGCGAGGCGCTTGTCAGCGGCGTCCGCCTGCGCGAGAGCGTCGACGTCATCGTGGCTGATGAAGGCGTGTATCTGACCATCCACGCGAGCGATCTGGTCGAGGCACGATTGCGTGACCTCGCGGGAGGAGGTCTCGCGCTTGGCGAGCTTCGTTGCGAGGTCGGAGATTGTGGATTGGTTGAGCATCTGGAAAGAGGCTGGATTCGGCGGCAAATCCGCCGGCACTATTCGACAATCTTCGGCACGATGAAGAGGCCATTCGCTTTGCCGGGGGCGTTGCGTAGAGCGTCCTCGTTCGAGAGAGACGGGCGCACCTCGTCCGCCCGCGTGATGTTCACGAGCGGGAAGGCGTGAGCGGTGGGCTCGACATTGGAGACGTCCAGCTCTTTGAGCTTCTCGATGTAGCCGAGAATCTTGCCGAGTTGGGCGGAGAGCTTCTGCTCCTCGGCGGCGGTGAGGTTAATCCGCGCGAGATGCGCCACATATTTGACATCGATTTCAACTCCGGACATAGGCGGAATTTACGGTTCGGAATCCAAAGTTCAAAGCGCAAAGTGCGGACAGTACCGGAACGGAGCGGAAAGAGTGGCTCAGGTTTCGTCGAACTTTCGTTTGACGAGCGCCTCCAACTCCGCGACGGCAAGGGTCGCATCGGGACCGGATGCCTCGACGGTGATGCGGCAGCCGGGACCGGCGGCGAGCATCATCAGGCCCATGATGCTCTTACCGTTGATTCGTTCGCCATCCTTGACCACGAAAATTTCGGCAGTGAAACGGCTAGCGATTTTTACGAACATTGCGGACGGCCGAGCGTGCATGCCAAGCTTGTTCTGAATAGTCAATTCCTTGACCACCACACTGACTTTAGATGACTTCTCAGCCACACTCATTCTGTCTCAAAATCTGAAGGGGGAAAAAACGTTTAGCGAGCCTGTTTTTTCGAAATGTCACTTCACCGTCATCTTTGCGAGCAGACGTTCGTTGAGTGCCTGCGCGGGATTGTACCCGGTGCTGCGCAGTTTAGTTTGGAACGCCGCAACCTCCACGAGCCGCGCGAGATCGCGCCCGGGGCGGACGGGGATGATGATGTGCGGAATCTTGGTGCCGAGGACCTCGGTGAATTGATCCTCTATCCCTAGACGGTCGACGTCTTGTACGTCATTCCAAGCCTTGAGCGTGACGACTAGATCCACGCGCTTCTCCGCGCGAATGCTCTTCACGCCAAACATCGCGGCAACGTCGATGATGCCGATGCCGCGCACCTCCATGTGGTTCTTCGTCAGCTCAGGACTGGTGCCGATCACGTCGCGGCCGTCCAACAGCGTTAGCTTGGTGATGTCATCAGAAACGAGACTGTAACCGCGCTCGACCAACGCGAGGACAGACTCGCTCTTGCCGATGCCGCTCTCGCCCTTGATAATCACGCCGATGCCGAGGATGTCCACCATGCTGCCCATCTCGGAGCCGTGCGGGGCGAACATCATCTCCAGCGCGAGTGTCGCGCGGTTGATGAATCGCATTGTGATGAGCGGCGAACGGAAGACCGGAATATTCGCCGCCTCAGCTGCGTCTCGGAAGGCGCGGTCCGGCTGGATGTCGCGCGAGAAGACGAAGCACGGAATCTTGTGGCGCAGCAGGCTCGCGTAGCGCGCCGCGCGCTCCTCCTGCGGCAGCGACTTGAGGAACGACGCTTCCGCCGCGCCGACGACCTGAACACGCTTGCTGGCGAAGTAGCGAGAGAAGCCGGCGAGCGCGAGCCCCGGGCGGTTCACCGTCGGCTCGCGGATGATCCGCTTCAGGCCGCTAGCGCCCGCGACCAGCTTCAGCTCAAGCGCGTCGCCGTTCTCCCTGTAGAATCCCTCAACCGTCACAACATCGCGTTTCAGTGCCATAACTCAGAGATTGAACTCGGGCCCGAGATAAATCTCGCGCGCCTTCGGGTCCTCGACGAGCTGCTCGGCGTTGCCGTCATAGACCACCGCGCCCTTGTGGATGAGGTAGGCGCGATCCACCAACTTGAGCGTCTCGCGTACGTTGTGGTCAGTGATGAGGATTCCAAGCCCACGCTCCTTGAGCCGACGCACAATCTTCTGCACCTCGTAAACAGCAATCGGGTCGATGCCCGCAAACGGTTCGTCGAGCAGCAGTAGCTTCGGGCTGGTGACCAGCGCGCGTGTGATCTCGAGTCGTCGTTTCTCGCCCCCACTGAGTTGGTACGCCATGCTCTTGGCGAGTGGCGCGAGATCGAGTTCATCCAACAAATACTTCAGGCGCACTTCGCGCTCCCGCGCGTCAAGATCGCACGTCTCGAGAATGGCGAGGATGTTCTGCTCAACCGTCAGCTTGCGGAAGACAGACGGCTCCTGGGTGAGATAACCGATGCCGGCGCGGGCACGCTCGTGCATCGCCAAGTGTGTAATCTCCCGGGCGTCAAAGCGCACCAGGCCCTCGTCGGGTCGCACGACGCCGACGACCATGTTGAACGTAGTGGTCTTACCCGCGCCGTTCGGTCCAAGCAACCCGACAATCTCCCCTGCAGCGACCGTGATAGAGGCCTCGTCCACCACGCGGCGGTGGTGGTAGCTCTTGACCAGCTTCTCGGTCGTCAGAAGGCTCATATACGGGAAAGCTCAGGCCTGCACGTCGCGCTTCTTCTTCGGCAACGTTTTGGGCTGGGACGACGGCGTATTGGTGTTGCCCTTCACAGGCGGCACTGGAACCTTCACATCGTTCGTCGTGGAAGATTTCGCCTTGCCGGGCGGAGCATTGGTTTTGGTTGGTGGCTGGACAATGTCCATCCGCGCTTTCTTGGCAGAGAGCCTGTTGTTGCGGCGATCCATCTCGATAATCTCGCCGAGCAGCGTCCCCTGCTCCGTCTCGAGCACTGGATTGCCGGTCAATTCAATGATGTCCGTCGCCGCGTTGTAAACCGCCTTCTGACCGGTCGCTCGGCTCTTGTCCTTCTTATTCACGATGACGACGCTCCCCAAGGCGATGATGGAATCGATGCGCCCACCGATGCCCATCAGCGGCCGCGCAGGCCCGTTCGTCACCGAACCGGTCGTCACGGGCGCGTTGGTTGCCGCAAGACGGTTGGTTGGTGAACTAAACCGCACGACCATCTCTTCACACAGCAGGTCCATTTCCGGATCCTGCACGCGCACGTTCCCCTTATAGACAGCCACGCCTTTGTCCCGATCAAACTCAAGACTGCTGGCCTCGATGCGCGTGAATTGATTCGCGGCCTTCCCCGCGAGCGTTGTGGCGGTTTGCGCCGGAACGGCGGAGACGGCAGCGCAGAGGGAGACCAGAAAAATTGGGAGAAAGTATCGCGTGTTCATAATCACTTTTGAGAACTCTTTGCCGGGCTGAGAAACAAATCGCTGCGTATCAGTGTACGCACCTGATTCGATACGGAAAGCTGCGAATTCGTCTGGCACCACTGGAAACCGACGCCCTCGAGTGTGAAGGAGCCGTCGACGCGATAGGCCTTCATCGGGCCGGCGGACGAAGCGGTCTTCGTCCGGAAATCGAACACGCACGCCGGCGACTCGACAATCATCTCCAGCACACGTGCGTTGTCCAGATAGGTATAAGTTTCCACGCGCATCTCAGTTACGTTCACGAGGCCGTTCGGTTGCTGCACCGCCGTGCTTCCGAAAAGCAGCGACTTGAGCCGTCCAGTTTGCCGGTCATGCTGAGGGAACTTGATAGCGCGCTGCACGCCCTCACCCGGCAAGACTTGGGCCAACGCCACTGCCACACTCACGAGAGTCAGCAACACCCAGAATGTCGGCACCGGTTTCACTTCGAATACTCCGCGATGATTCCGCTCCAACGGCCTTGCGCGCGTAGGATCAACTCCGCCACCTCGCGTACCGCTCCTTCGCCGCCGCGCTGGTGCGTGGTGTAATGCGCTATCGATTTCACCTCCGTTATCGCATTGGCCACAGCCACTGCTACACCCGCACGCCGCAACGCGCCGAGATCCACCAAGTCGTCGCCCACGAAGCAGACCTCGTCCCAGCTCAAGCCGGTTTTCTTCAAAATCGCCTCGGCCGCTTCCACCTTGCAAGCCGTGTCGTCCTGACTGAGGAAGTCCACTTTCAGCTCTTTCGCCCGACGCGTGGTCGCCAACGAGACGCGCCGTGAAACCCAGCCAACCCGGATGCCCTCGCGCTGCAGCATCCGCAGGCCGAGGCCGTCGAGGATGTTGAATCGCTTAACCTCATCGCGCGGACCGATGAAGACGGTCGCATCCGTCAGCACACCATCCACGTCGCACAGGAGGAGTTGAACGCGCTTGAGCCGTGCGCCCAACGTCGGACCGCGCGCCACGCGACTTGCCGGCTGATTCTTGAAAGGGCGCGCCATATTCAACGGACAGCCGCCTGCACTTTGAGCAGGCTGGCAAGGACCTTTGGCATCGCAGCGAGCGGAATCATATTGGGGCCATCGCTCAGCGCCTTGTCCGGATTTGGATGCGTCTCGATGAAAACAGCGTTTGCCCCCGCCGCCACCGCGCAACGCGCAAGGACCGGCGCGAACTCGCGCTGTCCAGCGGATTTGTCGCCGCCGCCCCCTGGCAACTGCACAGAATGTGTGGCATCAAATATCACCGGTACACCAAACGTGCGCATGATTGGAATTGAGCGCATATCGGCTACAAGGTTGTTGTAGCCGAAGGAAGTACCACGCTCGGTGATGAGAATCTTTTTGCCACCAGCCGCCTTGGCCTTGTTCACCACCTGCCCCATCTCGCGCGGCGAAAGGAACTGACCCTTCTTGATGTTGACGATCTTGCCGGTCGCCACGGCGGTCTGAATCAGGTCGGTCTGCCGGCAGAGAAAAGCGGGAATCTGCAGGATGTCCACCACCTCAGCCGCCTCCATCGCCTGCGCCTCAGTGTGCACATCGGTGAGCACCGGAACACCGAACTTCTCGCGCACGCGCGCGAGAGTTTTCAAACCATCCGCTGGACCCGGGCCGCGATACGACTTCGCCGAGGTACGGTTGGCCTTGTCATAGCTGGCCTTAAAAATGAAAAGAACGCCAAGCTTGCGACAGACCTTCTGCATCGCTGCCGCAATCTCCAGACAAAGCGCCTCACTCTCGATCACGCACGGACCCGCGATGAGGGTAAAAGCGCGAGGCGCGTTCAGCGCCTTCCACAAACTGTCCTGATGAATCGCCACTGGGCTTTCCTACCAGCGGCCGCTCGGAATGTAAACCACGGAGGCGTGGAACAGCGCGTTGCAACCGAACGAATTGGATTTGCCATTCCGATTCGCGGCTTTACACTTAGTAAGAATGAGAACCCCAGTTTGGCTCTCCCTTCTCGCTATCGCTCTGGTCCTCTCCGCGTGTATCGCAGGTAAGCAACCTTCGCCAAGCCAGCCGGTGACGAAGGCAAAAGACACCGCGACTGCCGCGAACGCCGACGAATGTCGTTGGGCTCACACGCCGCCGATTATCGACGGCTCTGCCACCGACGAAGCATGGGGACGAGCCCAGATAATTGACAATTTCCGTCTGCCGTGGCTCGGTGCACAGGCGCATCCTGCCCGCGCTGCAACCCGTGCCCGACTGCTGTGGGACCGCGAGTTCCTTTACTTCTTCGCCGAGATGGACGACGCCGACCTCTTCGCCGACGTTACCGAGCACGACGGCCAGACGTGGGATAACGACGTGTTCGAATTGTTCTTCAAGCCAGCCAAAGACAAGACCGGCTACTACGAATTTGAAGTAAACGCAGCCAACACGTGCTTCGATATGTTCGTGCCGAAACGTGAGAAAGACTTCTCGTTCATCGAGCGTCAGCGGAAGGATGGGACGTTCCATGTCGAATCGAAAGTCGCGCTGCGCGGCACGCTCAATCAGCGCGATGACCGCGACCGCGGGTGGTCGGTCGAGGGCCGCATCCCGTGGCGTGACTTCCTCCGCACCGGCGGCCGTCCTGCGCCCAATGAGCAATGGCATTTCGCACTCTGCCGTTACGATTACTCCAAGAATTTACTGGAACCAGAACTCTCTACTTCTGCCGATTTAACCCAATTGAATTTCCATCAGACCGATCGCTACTCACCGCTCAAGTTCGTCGGCCCGGATCAAACCACGAGTCCGTTAGCAAAAATCCAATTCCCGCCCTGGACCCTCTCGCGACTCGACGGGTCGCCCGATCCCGCGCCGCCATTCCGCGCGGTGAAGACCTTGAATGAGATTAATCTAAAACTTCCTATCCACCTCCACGCCGAGCCTGACACACGCAATCTCCTCGTCATCACCTCGGATGGCACGTACGGCCCCGGTCAGCTTTGGCGCGTTGCACCGGGGCAGACGAACCGTCCACCTCAACTCATCTGGAAGGGAAAAGGCACGGCGTACGGCTTGGCGTTCCATCCCGATTACGCGCGCAACGGCTGGCTCTATCTCGGCTACTCCGGCAATTTCGGTGACGGGACAAACCGCGTGCGCATCGCACGCTTCACCGTCGCGCGTGGATTAGAAGGCGCCGTCGATCCGAAATCCGAGCACGTCGTCATCGAGTGGGAATCCAACGGCCACAACGGCGGCGACCTCGTCTTCGGCAAGGACAAGATGCTCTACGTCACCTCCGGCGACAGCACGAGCGATTCGGATGTCGCTCTCACCGGTCAACGAATTGATCTCCTGCTCTCGAAGGTGCTTCGTATCGACGTCCTGAACGCACCTCCCGGAAAATCCTACGCTATCCCCGCGGACAATCCTTTCCTCACCACACCCAATGCACGACCCGAGACGTGGGCGCACGGCTTCCGAAATCCATGGCGGATCACAGTAGACAAACTCACCGGTCACATCTGGGTTGGCGAGAACGGACAGGATCTGTGGGAGTCCGTGAAACTAGTCGAACGCGGCGCGAACTACGGCTGGAGCGTGTACGAAGGTAGCCACATCTTCTATGCCGACCGCGCACTCGGTCCCGGCAAGCTGAGCAAACCCGTCGCCGAGCATCATCATTCCGAGGCTCGCTCGCTCACCGGTGGCATGGTTTATCACGGCAAGAAACTTCCACTCCTGCGCGGCGCGTATCTCTACGGCGATTATTCCACCGGCCGCATCTGGGCCATCCGCCACGACGGCACGCAAACGCTCTGGCAGGGCGAAGTCGCGCGCACTCCCTGTAAGATCACGGCCATCAGCGAAGATCACGACGGCGAGCCGATTATCGTGGACCATGGCGGCGCGTTCTATCGCCTCGAACCCACGCCGATGGAAACCCGCACCGCGAGCTTCCCGACCAAGCTGAGCGAGACCGGCCTTTTTGCCTCAACGAAAAATCATCGCACGCATCCCAGCGTCATCCCCTACTCCGTCAACTCCCCGTTCTGGTCCGATGGCGCGCATAAGGAACGTTTCCTCGCGCTGCCGCCCGGCACCCAGATTGACTTCACCCACTTCCGCGGTTGGGGATTCCCCGACGGCGCGGCACTTGTGAAGACCTTCTCGCTCGAAACCGTCGTTGGAAAACCAGCGACAAGTCGGCGGCTGGAAACGCGCGTGATGCTGAAGCAAAATGGCGAATGGGCCGGCTACACCTACCGCTGGAACGAGGCGCAAACCGACGCCACACTCGTCGGCGACGGTGGTGCGGATGAGGAACTAGTCATCCGTGATGCGAGCGCACCGGGCGGCATCCGCAAGCAGACATGGCATTACCCAAGCCGCGCCGAATGTCTCGTCTGCCACAGTCGCGCGGCGAACTTCGTTCTCGGACTCAACGAATCGCAGATGAACCGCGAGCAGGATTATAACGGCGTCCGAGCGAACCAGCTTGCCGTGCTCGAGAAACTCGGCCTGTTGCGTGTGAAAACGCTCGACTACGAGCGCGACCGATTTTCCCGCGAGGCAAAAGCAGATGGCATCGACGACAAGATTGCGAACGAGACCTGGAATAAACACTCTCCAATCGGAGAGCAGCGCGCGCCCACCCAGCACAACGCCTTCCTCCCTCGCAACCCCGAGCATCTCCGCCGGCTCGCCGATCCTCACGATGAAAAAACGAATCTGGACGCGCGTGCGCGGGCCTATCTCCAAAGTAACTGCGCCCACTGCCACGTCGAAGCTGGCGGTGGCAACGCGCAGATTGACCTCGAGTTCTGGACGCCGCTCGCCAAAACGGGTCTATACGACACGAAGCCGCTGCACGCCTTTCCTGCCCTTCCCGAGGGCCGACTCATCGCGCCCGGTGCCCCCGACCGTTCCATTCTGCACCGGCGCATCACCACTCGCGGCACCGGCCAGATGCCGCCGATGGCAACCTCTTTGCGCGATGAAAAGGCTGAACGCCTCATGGCCGACTGGATTCGCAGTTTGAAGTAACAATCGTCCTGCCGAGAGGGCGGCGCAGAAACCGGAACGGGAAAATAGCTCTACTTAGCGGCTGGTCCACCCGGCGCAGGTCCTGCGGGCGTCAACCCCTGCCCGAACGCGTTCGGGTTCAAGCGGAAAGTGCGCGTGAAGATGTCCTGCTCGTCTGGGTTCTTATGCATGAACACGACCGCGTATTCTTCGATCGAGACGCGGACGGGGGTGTCGAACGATTTCGTTATCGCATCGAGGAACTGGCCGAGCGTCACACGCCGGAGCGGCACGGTGAGCCCTTTCACCTTCACTGCGTCCGGATCAATTCCCTTGGCAGGATTAACGGGGGCAACTGGCTGGGCCTGCGGAATCGGCAGGCCCGTGTTCGGATCGATTAGCGGCGGCACCGGCACCCCGGGTTGCGGGGGGGAGACGTTCCCTTGGCCACCACGAGGCAGACTGACGATGTTCGGGTTGACGATGAAGTTGATTCCGATGCCGGCTGGGTCGCGCCGACGGGCTTCACGGTCCAGCAACTCGGCCACTTCGCGCAGGCTGAAGCCATCCACCGCCGGCGCTTCATCAAGGACAATCTGGCTGAGCAATTGGCGGATACGCAGGCGACTCATCCCCACGGAGGCGCGCTCGGCGGCATCGAGACACTCCGCGCCGAGAAACAGAAAGGCGAGGAGCAGAAGCTTGATTGTCGGCCTGACCACGTCACAACCTAGCACGAATGCGCGTTCGTGAAAGGGTCTTTTTCATATGAACGAAGGATTCAATACGAAGATCAAATTGACCGTCTATTGGCTGCTTGATAATATCTTACAATCAATGAAGCAGCCGCTGACATTTACGTTCGTCGCCGTGGGGATCCTCCTCGCCCTGCCCGCTCACGCCGCAGTGGATTTCGTACGCGACATCCAACCGCTGTTCGCCAAGCACTGCTATTCCTGCCATGGACCTGAAAAGCAAAAGAGCGGTCTGCGCCTCGATATTAAGGCCGCCGCGTTTGTGGGTGGCGACGCTGGCAAGGCCATCGTGCCTGGAAAATCGGCCGAAAGCCCGTTGGTGAAATTCATCTCCGGCGTAGACAAGGAAAACGTGATGCCCCCCAAGGGCGAGCGCCTCAACACCGGGCAGATCGCCCTGATCAAAGAGTGGATTGATGCCGGCGCAGCGTGGCCGGATAGCGCCTCGGCCTCGAGCGCGAACAAATCCTCGCACTGGTCGTTCCAGCCGATTCAGCGGCCGATTGTTCCGCAGATCAAAAATTCAAAGGCGATTATTCGCAACCCGATTGATGCCTTTGTCATCACTCGGCTGGAAAAGGAAAAACTCGCGCCTTCACCGGAGGCTGACCGCTACACGCTCATTCGCCGGTTGAGCCTCGACCTCACCGGCCTGCCACCGCGTCCTGACGAGGTCGCCGGGTTTGTGAACGATTCGCGAGCGGACGCCTACGAGCGACTCGTCGACCGCCTGCTCGCCTCGCCCCACTTCGGTGAACGCTGGGGTCGCCATTGGCTCGACATTGCCCGTTACGCCGACAGCGATGGCTACGAAAAGGACCGTCCGCGACCGTTCGCCTACCTCTACCGCGACTGGGTCATCAACGCCATCAACCGCGACCTGCCGTTCGACCAGTTCAGTATCGAGCAACTCGCCGGCGATCTGCTGCCAAACGCCACGCACGAACAGAAGGTCGCCACCGGCTTCCATCGCCAGACACTCACAAATACCGAGGGTGGTGTGGATCAGGAAGAGTTCCGTTCCAAGGCCACGGTGGACCGTGTGAACACGACGGCGGCCGCGTGGCTCGGGCTTACGATGGGTTGCGCCGAATGCCATTCCCACAAATACGATCCGCTCACGCAGCGCGAGTATTACCAGTTCTTCGCCTTCTTCAACAACGCCTCCGAGAAAAACCTCCCCTCACCGCAGGTCACCGAGTTGGCGAATTACAACAAGCTCAAAGGCGCATGGGAAGCCGAGCAATCGAAGCTGAAGGTCGCGCTCGACGCCTATGTGAAGACCGAGCTGCCGCGCAAACAGGCCGAATGGGAGATGCAGACGCAGCCCAACGCACGCTGGACCCTGCTCGAATCGAAGAAGGTCACCGCAAGTAACGCCGCTGAACTGAAGCTACAAGCAGACAAATCCGTTCTCGCCGGCGGAGCCAATCCCGCCACCGTCACTTACACCATCGAAGCGGCAACCGATTTAAAAACCATCACTGGTTTCCGACTCGAAGCACTGGCTGGCGCCGCTACGAGCAAGAACGTTGGCCGGAGCAAGAACGGGAACTTTGTCCTCTCCGAGTTCACCGTGAAAGTCCTCGGAGCAGATAGCGAGCAGACGGTTGCGTTGCGCGACGCCATCGCTGACTTCCATCAAGAACGCAGCGGCAAAAATTATCCGGCCGCTGCCGCAATTGACGGCGATTCGAAAACCGGTTGGGCCGTGGCACCACAAACCAACCGTTCACACATGATCGTCTTCCACACCCGTGAACCTCTCGCTCTGCCCGCAGGCGCACGCCTCGTCCTCACCCTCGATCACCAGTACGGTAGCGAGCACACCCTCGCGCACTTCCGACTCGCCGCCACGAGTGATGCCGGCCCGCTCCAGCCTGATACTCTGCCGGGCTTCGTCGCCGAGGCATTACGCACGGTGACCGCACAGCGCAAGCCGGAGCAGACGCAGGCCCTGGCGAAATACTTCCGTGAAACCGTGGACTCCAGCCCCGCGAAGCTACAGAAGCAACTCGACGAACACGCAAAGAAGCAACCCAAACCGCCGGAAACCTTCGCCTCCACCATCGCCGAGGAACCGAAGGGCCGCGAAACGCGCATCCACATCCGCGGCAACTTCCTTACCAAAGGCGATACCGCTCAGGCCGGCACCCCTGCCACCCTGCATCCCTTCAAAACTCAAAACGGGCGTACCGACCGTCTCGACCTAGCGCACTGGCTATTCGATCCCAGCAATCCGCTCACTGCGCGCGTCACAGTGAATCACGTCTGGAAAACCCTCTTCGGCTGTGGCCTTGTCGCCACGGTGGACGACTTCGGCACGCGCGGTGAAAAACCGACACACCCCGAACTGCTTGACTGGCTTGCCCACACTTTCGCTATGCCAGCCGACGCCTTGGCGAAAATGCCGGCGACTCAATCGGGTCTCAATTGGAGTCGTAAGGGGTTGATCAAGCTCATCGTTACCTCGGCAACCTACCGGCAGGAATCGCGGACGCGCCACGATCTTGCCCAGCGTGATCCGAGCAACGTGCTGCTCGCGCGGCAGAACCGTCTACGCCTCGAAGCCGAATCCATCCGCGATAGTTACCTCGCCGTCAGCGGATTGCTAAATCCCGTAATCGGCGGAGCAAGCATCCGACCCTCATTACCGGCAGACATCGCCGCACTCGGCTACGCCAACTCGGTGAAATGGACCGAAAGCATCGGCCCTGAGAAATACCGGCGCGGCCTCTACATCTTCTTCCAGCGTACAGTCCCCTATCCGATGCTGATGACATTCGATTCGCCCGACTCGAATGCCCTCTGCACACGCCGTGAGCGCTCGAATACGCCACTCCAGGCACTCACGCTGCTCAACGACGGTTCCTTTTTCGAATGCGCTCAAACGCTGGGCAAGACCGCGCACAGCGAAAACCCAGGCGTGTTGGAGGAAAAGCTGAAGCGGGTCTTCCAACTCTGCCTCGCGCGCCCCGCTACCACGCCTGAACTGGTGCGACTCCACCAACTCTATACTGCGCACCTGCAACTCGCAAAGGCCAACCCCGAGGCGGCCGCAAAGATTTGCGGTGTTGAAAAGAAGGATCAACCCGGGCTCGCCGAGCAGGCGACGCTGACCGCGCTTTCCCGCGTGCTCTTGAACCTCGACGAATTCATCACCCGCGAATGATTATGGAGAACCGTCCGGAACTTTCGCCGTCCGAAATCGCCCAGCTCACACGACGCGATTTCCTCGCCACCAGCACCACCGGCCTCGGCACACTGGCCCTGGCCTCGTTGCTGCAGCAAAATGGTCTGCTCGCCGCCGATGCCAGCAAACACACCGATCCGCTCGCGCCGCGCCCACCGCACTTCCCCGCCAAGGCGAAGAATTGCATTCTGATTTACTTCGAAGGCGCGCCGAGTCACATCGATTTGTTCGATCCGAAGCCGAAACTCAACGAGCTGAATGGCCAAAAACTCCCCGACTCGATGCTCGAGAAGGTACGCTTCGCCTTCATCAAAAAAGAGACGGTGCGCCTCATGGGCAGCCCGCGCAAATTCCAGAAGCACGGCCAGTGCGGGATGGAGCTTTCGGACCTTCTGCCCCACCTCGGTTCAGTCGCTGACGATCTCTGCCTCATCCGCTCAATGCACACGGATCAGTTCAACCATCACCCCGGCCAGTTGATGATGAACTGCGGCGTGCCACTCTTCGGCCGGCCGACGATGGGCGCGTGGATGAACTACGCGCTCGGCAGCGAGTCGCAGAATTTACCCGGCTACGTCGTGCTCACCGCCGGACGCGGTTCCAGCGCCGGCGCGAGCGCGTGGACGAGCGGTTTCCTTCCTTCCAACTACGCCGGCGTTCTCTTCCGCAATCAGGGCGACCCGGTGCTGAACCTCGGCAACCCCGCCGGCATCACGCCCGCGATGCAGCACCTCGGCATCGATGCCATCGGTGATCTGAACCGCCTCCGCCACCAGTACGTGGCCGACCCCGAGATTGCCGCCCGCATCGGTGCCTACGAACTCGCTGGACGGATGCAGACCGCCGCGCCGGAGTTGATGGATTTGAGCAAGGAATCAAAGGCCACGCTCGACGCCTACGGGATCGACCGCAAGGAGCCCAACATCAAAACCGACCGTGGCGGCGGTGCGGGCCAGTACCATAACTTCGCCCGCAACTGTCTGCTCGCGCGCCGGATGGTTGAGCGCGGTGTGCGTTTCACCACCGTGCTTCATGCTTCGTGGGATCATCACAGCAACCTCAACAATGAGTTGAGCTACAACGCCGGAATGGCGGATCAACCGATCGCCGCACTCATCAAGGATCTCAAGCAGCGCGGCTTGCTCGATTCCACGCTCGTCATTTGGGCCTCGGAATTCGGCCGCACGCCGCTCGGCGAAAACCGCGGCGGCTCCACGAACGTCACCGGGCGAGATCATCACCCGTTCGCCTTCTCGATGTGGCTGGCAGGCGGCGGCGTGAAAGGCGGACAGGTCCACGGTGCAACCGATGAAATCGGCTGGGACATCACGAAGGACCCAGTGCACGTGAACGATCTCCACGCTACCATTCTCCACCAGTTCGGTCTGGACCACCAAAAGCTCACTTATCGTTTCCAAGGCCGCGACTTCCGCCTCACAGATGTCGCTGGCAAGGTCGTCCGGCCGCTCCTCGCATAACTCTCGACCTCCCTGTGTCAGGCTCGCACACTCGCGGCGTGATTGTTTTTATCAACGGCCGATTCGTTCCGGAAGCGGAAGCCGTTGTCTCCGTTTTTGATCGTGGCTTCCTTTATGGCGACGGCCTGTTTGAGACAACACGTGTCCTCGGTGGACGTCCATTTATCTGGGATCGCCATCTCGCGCGTTTCCGGCGCGGTGCAGAACTCCTTCATTTGACCGTTCCATTTACAAATGCCGAGCTGACCGGTTTTGTTAGCGAACTTATCGAGCGAAACCAGACGTCGGAGGCCGTGCTGCGCTTGAACCTCTCACGCGGCTCCGGCCCACGCGGCTATTCGAGCAAAGGCTGCGAAAAGCCCACCCTCGTAATCTCGCTCCATCCAGCACCCGTTGAGGGAAATCGAAAGCCACTCAATCTGGTCACTTCAACTCATCGACTCGCGCCCGGTGATGCGATGGCCCACGCCAAGACCGCGAGCAAACTCCCATACATCCTCGCTCGGGCCGAGGCCGAGGCCTGCGGTGCAGATGAGGCGCTGCTGCTCAACACGAATGGCGAAGCCGTTGAAGGTGCAGGGGGTAATCTCTTCTGGATTTCGAGCAGCAGCATTTTCACACCCTCCCTCACGAGTGGCACGCTCGCGGGCGTCACGCGCGGCTTCGTGCTCGAACTATGTCAACGCCTCAACCTGACGGCGGCCGAGACTATTATCTCCGCAGCACAACTACACGCCACCGAAGGACTCTTTCTCACCAATAGCGTTCAAGGCGTCGTCGAAGTATCATCACTCGATGGCCGGACAATCCCCGCGTCGCCGGTCACGGCTCGATTACGCGCTGCTTACGAGGAAGCGGTTCGCGCGGGCCATTGATAATCCGTCGCCGAACCCAGAGAACCACTTGCATGATGGACCGTTCGCTCCAGGACCCGCTGCTAATCCTGAAACCGCTCTTTGCCGGAAGCGAATTGCCTGCACTCGGCCCCGCATCTCGAGTCAGCCGCATGCCGCTTGCTGAATTGAACCGCCAACTCGACGATGCCTTGAAGCGTGCTAATCTGCCCGCCACCGCGCAGGCGCTCGTCCGCTCCGCCGCTCTGCTCTGGCACGACCACCTCGACGAATCTCACACGCTCTCGCAATCGATCGAGTCGCCAGATGGCAGTTTTCTCCACGGCATCATGCACCGCCGCGAACCGGACTACGCGAACGCGAAATACTGGTTCCGCCGCGTCGGCACGCACCCCTGTTTCTCTGAGATTGGACGCCTGGGGGGCGGCCTGCTCGATTCAATCGGCCAAGGCAATCTCAAGCGGTTGCTACTCCCCAATGACCGCTGGGACCCGTTTGCGTTCGTCGATTCCGTCGAGCGCGCCGCAAGCAACCGCTCTCTCGCAGATTGCGACCTCTCATTGCGCCAACTCCAACAAGTGGAATTCGAAGTCCTGTTCGAACATTTCTGCCGGCTGCACTAGCTCAACCTATTTCCACGAGTGAAAGAGTTTCTGCCCATCCTCTGCGCCGTCCTGCCAATCTTTCTCCTCGCCGGCGCAGGAGTGCTGACCCGCCGCCGCGAATGGCTCACCGAGGAGGCTGATCGTGGCCTGCTGCGGCTGGGGGTGCTGCCAGTGGCCTTCCTGCTTGTGGCGAAGTTCGCCCCGCTGCCCTTGGAATTGAAACGTGTGCTGGTCCTGCAAGCAGCGATGCCCGCCGCGGTCTTCCCTCTGATTATAACCAAACACTACGGCGGCGATACCATCACCGCTATGCGCGTAATCATCGGCACCTCTGCCGTCGCCATCGTCACAATCCCCCTCTGGATTCGTTTCGGGATTAAGTTCGTGGGCCTCTGAAGCCCCACGCCAACGCGTATGCGGCTCAGCGTCTTGCCGCCTTCTCCAGCGCGGCAATCATCCCGTCAATCGTGTGCGGAGCGGCTTCGATTGATGGTTTGAGATTCAGTGCAACCAGGGCCTTGCTAGTCTCGGGGCCGATGGAGAGCAGGCGCGTCTTCGGGAACTTAGCCAAATGCTTCGGCAGGTCGAAGCGCGCGTGGAAACTCTCCACCGCCGAACTGCTGGCGAATGTAATCCAGTCTGCGCCTTCCTCCTCGAGCCGCGCCGCCGTGCCGGTGAGGTCCTCCGTCTCTGGGACGGTGCGATAGACGGCGACGTCGTCGACGATTGCGCCCATCTCCTCCAGCTGCTTCGGCAGTTCAGGGTTCGCCACCTCGGCGCGCAACAACAGCAATCGCAAGTTCTCCACACTCTCGCAGTCAGCAATGGCCTTCCCTACTGCCTTGGCGACATACTGCTCAGGCATCGCATCCACGCGCAGGTGCAACTCGCGTAGCTTTGCCGCAGTAGCGGGGCCGATGGCTCCTAGTCTCACGTTGCCTATGGCACGCAGATCGTCATGGGCCTTGAAGAAATAATCGAAGAAGGCCGTAACCCCATTCGGACTTGTGAAGATAATCCAATCGTACTCGCCGAGGCCGGCGAGCGCCTCGACTAGAGACTGCTTATCGCTTGGCGGGACGATTTTGATTGTCGGTATCTCTAGCACTTCCCCGCCGGACTCGATCAAGCGCGCCGAAAGCTGGCTCGATTGCTCGCGCGTGCGAGTGACGACGATGCGTTGTCCAAAGAGCGGTCGGCGCTCGAACCAGTTCAGCTTCGTTCGAAGGCTCACCACGCCGCCAATGATGGTCACCGCCGGCGCGGCGAAGTTCGCCTTCTCCGCGATGTCAGCGATGGTCGCAAGCGTGCCCTCAATCACCTGCTGACGACCAGTCGTGCCCCAGCGGATCATCGCCACGGGCGTCTGCGCATCCCCGCCGTTTGTCACAAGTTCGCTGGCAATCTGTCGAATACGCTCCACACCCATTAGCACAACCTTTGTGCCGGAGTCCTTCGCCAACCGCGCCCAATCGAGGTTGCTGACTTCCTTCGTCGGGTCTTCGTGCCCGGTCAACACGGTGAAACTGGAACAATGGTCGCGGTGCGTGATGGGAATGCCGGCGTAGTTACCAGCGGCGACGACGGAAGAGATCCCCGGCACGACCTCGAACGCTACGCCGGCTGCCACGAGTTCCTCAGCTTCTTCACCGCCACGCCCGAACACATAGGGATCACCGCCTTTGAGTCGCACGACGCGCTTGCCTTCCTTCGCTTTCGCGACGAGCAATTTGTTCAAATCCTCCTGCGGAATGGCGTGTGCTTTGGCGCGCTTGCCGCCGTAGATGAACTCAGCAGTGCTCGGCGCGAGGCGGAGCAAGTCGGGGTTCACGAGCGCGTCGTACACCACCACGTCTGCGCGCTGGAGCAATTCGGCACCGCGCATCGTGAGCAGACGGGCGTCACCTGGACCTGCGCCAACGAGATATACCACACCTTTTGAACTCATCCCGCGAAGTCTAACTTTGGACCGCTACGGTCGCAATGAACAAGAAAGGCAACTGGAGAATCAGTTCGCCAACCCGAGGAGGCTGGATCTGAGAAAGAACATCAGCAACCCCACGACCACGGCAAGGATGACCCAATAAACAAACGTAGCGCCGGGAAGCGGCTTGCCGTTTTCTTCCCGGATTTCACGAGGCCTGATTGTCTGCACCTCTTCCCGAACATAAACCATCTGGTAATCATCTTCCGAAGTTGAGGCTGGAATTTTTTTGGAGGTCACCGTAGGCGCAGGAGTTGAAAGCGTACCTTTCAGCCGGTTCGCCACCTCGACCGCTGTTTGGGGACGGTGGGCTGGCGTCTTGGCGAGGCAATCCATAATCACCGATTCAACATTGCGTGGCACCTCGTTAGCAACGCCCCGCTCGGCAAGCCCTTGCGACAAAGGGTCGGGCTCAAGGGTCCGAACTTGATGCATTAAATCACCCCTGTGAAACGGCGGCTTGCCGGTCAACAATTCGTAGAGTGTCGCGCCGAGGGCATAGATGTCATCGGTCGGTTGCGGCGATCGTCCATCCATCTGCTGCGGGCTCATGTAACTCAGTGTGCCACTGATAGTGCGGCAGAGCGTGACGCGTGTGACGGAGTCGCTGATGCTCGCAGCGAGGCCGAAGTCAGCCAGTTTCAGCTGCCCATCGGCATCGAGCATCATGTTGGCTGGCTTGAGATCGCGATGGATCACCTTGCGCCGATGCGCGTAATCGAGCGCGTCGCAAAGCTGCTCCGCCATTGGGCTCAACTCGGCCCAGGCAAACACCCCGTTTGGTTGCTGAGTCCGCAACACGCTGAGATTCGGCCCGCCGATGTATTCCATCATCAGGAACGGCATCTCACCGTGTTGATGGACGAGATCGTGTACGCGGATGATATTCGGATGCGTGAGCCGGCGACACTTTAGCGTTTCCTGCTTCAACTCACCCAAGGCCACGGGGTCATCTGAAATCTCGCGCGGTAGAAACTTGAGCGCGACCTAATCGCGCAACTGCAAATCTTCCGCCAACCAAACGACGCCCATTCCGCCACGTCCCAACTGCTCAGCGAGACGATAGCGGCCGTTACCGACTTCCTTGCCAATGATTAATTCACCTTCGAAGGCATCCGGCTCGACGCTGATTTCCACGTTGCCCAACCGCAATTTGCGCGCCGGCGGGAGCTTCACACGACCGCGGATTGTCGCGCCGTCGAGAAACGTGCCCGACGTACTGCCGAGATCTTCCACCTCGATACCACGGTCAGAGATTATCAGCCTTGCGTGGCGGCGAGAAACCTCCTCGCTATCCACAAGAATCGCGCACGCGCTATCGCGTCCAACCAAGTGCTCGCCCGCACCGATTAGATATCAGCCCAGCACGCGCCCATCTTTTGACACGATAATTTTGGCCGATGAATTCGACATGGCTTTCTCAAAATCCCAAAGCCCTCAACGAAATCAGAGCCCTTGCGACCGGGGTTATCCGACCTTGTGAAAACTTCGGCGACAAATCCGGCAGAAAGGTGCGCCGGCACGAAAGGTCAGAACACTTCCTTGTGTTTCCGAAACCCAGCGTCCGTGCCGGCGCACTACAGCTTTCGAAAGATTAGTCGACCACCACGATGGAAACTTTAGGACTATTTTAGAAACTCAGCCGAACTAAGAAATCGGATCGGAGAATTCGGCCGCCGAGAGAGCTTCTTACTCCGCCTTCAGGCTCAAACTGTGCTTGCCGCCGGCGGCGATAGCTGACATTGGACTGAGTGCGAATGGGATTTTTGACTGTCCTGATGAGTTGTCTCCCCATGCAATCACCTTGCCGGCGCGTGTCAGCGCGAGGCTATGGGTGTCGCCTGCCGCGATAGCCTGAACATCCCGCAGTTCTTTCGGCACGTTCGTCTGCCCATTGTCGTTGTTTCCCCATGCCGCGACCGTGCCATCACGTTTGAGAGCGAGAAAATGATTTTGGCCCACTGCCACGGTCTGAATGTCCGCCAGAGTTCTGGGCGCAGTGTTCTCAGCCGGCTTGCTGCGATGCCACGCGAGCACGCTGCCGTCGAGCATTACTGCCGCATTCTGCTCGCCGCCTGCAGCAATTTCACGAATCAAACCCGCACCCGTCGGCCAAGTCGCTGGGGTTGCGCCTTTCTCGGGAAGCACTTCGTAAAGCTTGCCTTCCTTCGTGAGCGCAAGCACTCGTGAAGCACCGGCGGCGATCTTCACCACGTTCGTCAAATCCGGGGGCGAATAGGGCGGCAAGCCCTTCTTCTCGCGTTCCTTGCCTTTCTCCTTCTCTTTCGACTCTGCCAGTTTCTCTGCGTTCTTTTCAGCCAAATCCTCCCAAGCCTTTCCCCAGATAGCGATACGGCCACTGCGGAGGAGGACCGCACAGAATTCGTCGCCCGCAGCAATTGCCGTGATGTCACGCGCCGTCAACGTGGGTCGGAGAGATTTGTGCTTCATCACGCTCCAGATGATCACATTCCCTTCGCCGTTCAGCGCCATGCTGTGCGTCTTTCCGGCGGCAATGGCACGCACCGCGCCAAGATTGTGTGGC
The DNA here is from genome assembly GCA_945900775.1 of Akkermansia muciniphila. Lineage (GTDB taxonomy): Bacteria > Verrucomicrobiota > Verrucomicrobiia > Limisphaerales > SIAT01 > SIAT01. The sequence goes on from CAMDJP010000012.1 coordinate 33,358, forward strand.
GCGCGAACTTGCCCCTGATCATCGCTGCCCCATCCAAAGACGGAAAAGGAACTTCGTGCGGCGAAGAGAAAATAAAAGAATGCTCCCACCGCTAGACCCACGACGACCAGTGCCATCAGGATACGAAAAACCCAAATCTGCTTGGCGGTAATGACGGGCTTGATTTCACGAATCTTCGCCGGCGTGGCGGTCGGCTTTTTCTTGGCTGCCACTGCACGGGCCATCGCCCCACCGTATGTTGTCTCCAGACTCGATATTCCCAACCAGTCGGCCACAGCCTGCGCGCTGAGTGGACGCTGCTCCGGATCCTTCGCGAGGCAGGCCATTACCATCGCACACACATCCGAAGGCACGTCGTTCTGGATGCGAAACCGAGCGAGCCGTTTCTCAATTGGCTCGGGCGCTTCATTTAGCACCTGATTCACGAGATCACCGGTGTAAAATGGCGGACGGCTCGTTAGCAAATCGTAAAGCGTGGCACCAAGAGCGTAGATATCATCGGCCACACTGGGCGGATGACTCTGCATTTGCTGGGGACTCATGTAGAGAAGCGTGCCGCCGCCCACGCTTCCCGATTGTCCAACGCGCGATTCATTCAAGACCGCCGCCACACCAAAATCGGCCAAGCGGACGTGGCCGGTTTCATCAATCATCAGATTAGACGGCTTCAAGTCGCGATGCACCACGCCTTGGCGATGCGCGTAATCCAAGGCTGAACACAATTGTTGCACGAGTGGCTCGAGATGATCCCATCGGATGAATTGGCCTTCGGACCGCGCCTTCATATCCGCCATATTCTGGCCGTCGATATATTCCATCGAAATCACCGGACCCTCGTCTGGAGGGCAAACAAGATCGTGTATCCGCACGATGTTGGGATGGGTCAGGCGACGACTTTTGAGCACCTCCGCCCGCATCTCAGAAAGCGTGAGTGCATCGGCGAAAACCTCCTCGGGAAGCAGTTTGACGGCAACGTTGGAATCCAAATCGCGATCATGAGCCAACCAGACCACTCCCATCCCACCGCGGCCGAGTTCCTTCAACAAGGTAAACCGACCGTGACCGACCTTACGCGCGAACTGGTCCGATGCCGATGCGGTAGTCTCTGCGGCCACTTGGATAAGCACCCTGCCGAGCTGAAGAGATTGGGCTGGGGTGAATGAGGTGCGTTCTGAGACGAATTGGCCGTCCAGAAATGTCCCCTCGACGCTGGCCAAATCCTCCACAGCGAGACCTTCTTGACCAACAATCAGCGTCGCGTGATAACTGGAAATGGCGTCGGTCCGCAGAATGATGGAACAGTCTTCAGCCTTGCCCATCAGGTATTCGCCGGGCTCCAAGAGGTATTGGCCGAGGACAACGCCATCCTCATAGGCGATTACGTGGAGTGGGTTCACTGTGCCGTTCTTTCTAACGCCTCGGCTAGTCGAGAACCAGATATTTCACTCGAGCAAACCCTGTGAGGCAACAGGCACTCAATCAATCGCAGCGGCGCAAGCCTCGTATCGCGAGCCTCCAAATACTTTATCCCTTGGGCACAACCCGTGCGGCAGAGGCCAACTCGAAGTATTTGCTGTTCGATTCGGCCAATCGCCGCGCCAGCATCTTGGCCACAAAGAGCACCGTCTCCGGATGGGTGCGCATGAAATCCTCCACATCGCGTACGATGTACACGGTACACGGTTCTACAACACGCACCGACGCCGTGTAGGGAGAGCCGAGCAGTGCTGCCATCTCGCCGAAGAGCGCCCCGCGGTCGGCGCATAAGGCGATACGGCGACTCCCCTGCAACACCTCCACCGAACCCTTCGCCAGCACGAAAAGTTTCTTGCCCTCCTCTCCTTGACGGATGATGTATTCGCCCGTCGCGAAGCTCTTCTCCTCTTCGTAGAAAAACGTCAGCCCATAAAACGTCTTTTGCATAAGACACAAATCGCCGCAGAACCTGGCTACTGAACCAGAACGCCGACGAAAGTCGAGTGCTTTGCCATTTCGGCGTTGCAATCCGGAGCCTTTTCCAAGTTTATTAATCTTGTGCTACAGCGATGGGCTGGAGTGCCGTCCGCACGAATGACCGATGCTCATCACTTGCACATACGCCGGCGAGGTCCGCTCCCACGAGTTTTCTCGGCGCGAGGTTGTCGTCGGCCGGTCGGCCTCCGAATCAGCGCCGGATCTCGACCTTGCACCCGATCTGTACGTTTCGCGCTGGCATGCGCGGATCTGGATCGACCACAGCGCATGCTGGGTCGAGGATCTGAACAGCCGCAGCGGCACGTTCGTCAACGGCGAGAAACTTTCGACACCTCACAAACTCGGACCGGATGACACAATCCTCATCGGCGAGACAACGCTGAAAGTGCAGTTTACTCTGGACGATTTCGCCGAATTGCCTCCCTCCGATTCCCACGCCCCTGAAACAACGACTCCGACATCGGACAAGGTCTTCCCCACAGATAAGACGCGAGCACATCCTCCGGTCGACCAGCCCACCATGGTCTTGACCCCGCCGACGCCAGCGAAAGATGTCACCATCGAGGCTCGTCTCGACGCCCGCGGCGACTTCCATCTGCCCACGCCAGCCACCGGAACCGCCAGCGCGCAGCTTTTGGAGCAACTTCTCGAACTGCCGATGGAATTTGCCGCCCAAGGGCGTATCGATGTGCTGCTCAATCTCATCCTCAAAAAGGCGATGCTCATCGTGCCCGGTGCCCAGCGCAGTGCATTGCTCCTGCAGGATCCGAAGACAGAAAAGCTACTGCTCAAGGCCTACATCTCCGACGGCGATCCATCGGTGAGCGAAACACTCGCGCGGCAGGCGATGGACGAGATGCGCGGTTTAATCTGGCACCGCAGCAGTGCAGGCGACCCAAGCAAAAGCCTGCGTCGGCTCGAGATGGAGACTGGTATGTATGTGCCGATGTCCTGGAAGGGGCGCGCGCTCGGCGCACTTTGCGTCGACCACAACCGCGGCGCATTCCATTTCACTGAGGAGCACCTGCGCCTCTTCATGGCAGTGGCGCACTACGCGGCGCTCGCCGTGGCGAACCATCAGTTGCAGGAAAGCCTCCAGCAGAACACCAGCCTGCTCGAGCGGTTGCTCGCGAACTTCTCGCCGCGACTGCGGGACAAACTGCTCGAGCGCGCCCGCAGCGGCAAACTCCGGCCCGGCGGCGAGAAATCGAACGTCACCATTCTCTTCTCGGATCTCCGTGGCTTCACTGCCACCACCACCGGCATGGACGCCGACGACGTGGTCGAGATGCTCAACGATTATTTCTCCGGCCTCGTGGACGCGATTTTCCAACACGACGGCACCATCGATAAATTCATGGGCGACGCCATCCTCGCCGTCTTCGGCAGCCCAGAAGCCGATCCTGACCAGCACGAGAAAGCCGTGCGGGCGGCGCTAGCGATGCAGGACTCCATCCAATCCACGAACCAGCGCCGAGTCGGCCGTGGCCTGCCGACGTGCGACATCGGCATCGGCATCCACAGCGGTGAAGTGCTGCACGGCTTCATCGGCACGGCCGAGCGACTGGAGTTCACGGTCATCGGCGAAGCGGTGAATCGCGCCTCGCGCTACTGCAGCGGCGCAGGTCGTTGCGAGATTGTCATCAGCCCTGAGGTCTTCGAGCACGTGTTCCGCCTCATACAGGCGGAGAAAACGACGATCCCGACGAAGCACGAGGGCGACTTCATCGCCTATCGTGTCCGCCAGCTCAAGGATTGAGCAGCGGAACAGCCCCCTTCCCGCTCCTGCCTCTTTTCGTTCCGTATAAAAAAGAACGAGGCCGGCTTTCGCCGGCCTCGCGTGATTCTTTTGGTTAAGCGAACTGCTTAATCCATGTGGTCCATACCGTGGCCACCGCCGGCCGCCGCCGCCTTTTCCTTCTCAGGCAGGTCGGTGATGAGGCACTCGGTGGTCAGGAGCAGACCCGCGATGGATGCGGCGTTCTGCAGGGCACTGCGGGTGACCTTCTTCGGGTCCACGACGCCGGCCTTGAGGAGGTCTTCGAACTCGCCAGTAGCGACGTTGTAGCCTTCGCTGCCCTTGCGCTTCTTGACTTCCTGCACGATGAGGGAACCCTCGACGCCCGCATTGAAGGCGAGCGAACGGAGCGGAGCCTCGATGGCGCGCTTGACGATCTCGACGCCGATCTGCTCATCGGTCTCGAGCTTGAGCCTCTCGACTGCGGGGAGGCAGCGGATGAGGGCGACGCCGCCACCGGCGACGATGCCTTCTTCCACGGCGGCGCGGGTCGCATGCAGAGCATCCTCGACACGGGCCTTCTTCTCCTTCATTTCGCTTTCGGTGGCCGCACCGACGTTGATGACGGCGACGCCGCCAGCGAGCTTGGCGAGGCGCTCTTGGAGCTTCTCGCGGTCGTAGTCACTGGTGGTCTCTTCGATCTGGCGCCGGATCTGATCCACGCGGCCCTTGATCTCGGAGGACTTGCCTTCGCCTTCGACGATGGTGGTGTTTTCTTTGTCCACGACGATGCTCTTGGCACGGCCGAGGTCTTCGAGCGTGAGGTTCTCGAGCTTGATGCCGAGGTCCTCGGTGATGCACTTACCGCCAGTGAGGATAGCGATGTCTTCAAGCATGGCTTTACGGCGATCGCCGAAGCCAGGGGCCTTGACAGCGCAGACGTTGATCACGCCGCGGAGTTTGTTCACGACGAGCGTCGCGAGGGCTTCCCCTTCGACTTCTTCGCAGATGATGAGCAACGGCTTGCCAGTCTTGGCGAGCTTCTCGAGGATCGGGAGGAGATCCTTGAGACTTGTGATCTTCTTTTCGTAGTTGAGGATGTAGGCGTTCTCGAGCTTCGCGATCATCTTCTCGGAGTTCGTAACGAAGTAGGGCGATAGGTAACCCTTGTCGAACTGCATGCCTTCGACGACTTCGAGAGTAGTCTCAATGCTCTTGGCCTCTTCAACGGTGATGGTGCCATCCTTGCCGACCTTGTCCATCGCGTCGGCGATAATCTCGCCAATCGTGGTGTCCCAGTTGGCGGAGACGGTAGCGACCTGCTTAATCTCTTCCTTGTCCTTCACCTTCTTGGTGATCTTAGCGAGCTCGCTCACGGCGACCTCAACGGCCTTCTGGATGCCGCGCTGGATGGAGATGGGGCTGGCGCCGCTGGTCACGTACTTGAGGCCTTCACGGTAGATGGCCTCGGCGAGCACGGTGGCGGTGGTGGTGCCGTCGCCGGCAATGTCGCTGGTCTTGCTGGCGACCTCGCGAACCATCTGGGCGCCCATGTTCTCGTACGGGCATTCCAGCTCGATTTCCTTGGCGACAGTCACACCATCTTTGGTGACGGTCGGGGAGCCGAATTTCTTGTCGATGACCACGTTGCGACCCTTGGGTCCGAGCGTGGCGGTGACGGCGCGGGTCAGCTTCTGCACACCCTTGAGGATGGCGTGGCGGGCGGCTTCGTCGAACAACAGTTGTTTTGCTGCCATAGTATTTTTCTTTTAGTTGGGGTTAATCGTTAGCCGACGATGGCGAGGATGTCGTCGGAGTTGAGGAGCTTGTACTCCTTGCCGTCGAGCTTGACCTCGGTGCCACCGTATTTGCTGACGAGGACGCGGTCTCCGACCTTGACCTCGAAGGCGATTTTCTTGCCGTTGTCATCGGTTTTACCAGTGCCGAGAGCGACAACTTTGCCTTCGGTGGGTTTCTCTTTGGCGGAATCGGGGATAATGATGCCGCCCTTGGTCTGCTCCTTCTCCTCGACCGATTCCACGAGGACGCGGTCGCCGAGCGGTTTGAGTTTCAGTGCCATAGTTTATTTGTTTGTTTGGTTTTCGGTTGGATTGTTTCGAATCAACTCCCGCCGCACTCGCGGCGGGAAAATCTGTGAAACTGGGTTACTTCTTCTTCTCTTCTACGACTTCAGCATCGATGATGGGGCCTTCTTCTTTCTTGGAAGAGGAGTTTTCACCCTCGGTCTTGGCCTCGTCAGCCTGGGCTTTTTCGGCTTGGGCTTTGGCAGCAGCCGCCTTGTATAGCTCGGCGGAAACGGCCTGCCAAGCCTCGTTCAGGCTCTCACTGCTCTTCTTGACGGCCTCGGCGTCGGTGCCCTTCAGGGCCTCCTTCACGGCCTCGACCGCCTTTTCGACCTTCGCCTTGTCGTCAGCGGAAACTTTGTCAGCGTTCTCTTTGAGCATCTTCTCGGAGCGATAGACGGCGTTGTCGGCTTCGTTGCGCGTCTCGACTTCTTCGCGCTGCTTCTTGTCATCATCGGCGTGAAGCTCGGCATCCTTGCGCATCCGCTCAATCTCATCCTTCGAAAGCCCGCTGCCGGAAGTGATGGTGATTTTCTGTTCCTTGCCGGTGCCAAGATCCTTCGCCGTGACGTGCTGGATGCCGTTGGCGTCGATGTCAAACGTGACCTCGATTTGCGGCACACCACGCGCGGCTGGCGGAATCTCCGCGAGTTGGAACTTCCCGATCGACTTGTTGTCCTTCGCGAACTGCCGTTCGCCTTGCAACACGTGTATCTCCACGCCCGGTTGGTTGTCCGCTGCCGTGGAAAAAATCTGGGACTTCTTGGTCGGGATGGTTGTGTTGCGCTCGATGAGTTGCGTAAACACACCGCCCAATGTCTCGATGCCAAGCGACAACGGCGTCACGTCCAAAAGCAACACGTCCTTCAGCCCGGCATCACCCTTGAGCACGCCGCCCTGGATGGCCGCGCCGACGGCGACGACCTCATCCGGATTCACACCTTGATGAGGTGGTTTGTTGACGAGTGTGTGCGCGGTTTCAACCACCTTCGGCATGCGCGTCATACCGCCAACGAGAACGAGCTCGTCGATCTTCGATGCTTCGAGACCGGCGTCCTTTAAGCAGGCTTTCACCGGCCCGATGGTACGCTCGAAAAGGCGGTCGCAAATCTGTTCCATCTTCGCACGGGTCAGCTTGAGACTGATGTGCTTCGGGCCACTGGCATCCGCCGTGATGAAAGGCAGATTCACATCATACTGCTGGGAGCTGGAGAGCGCGATTTTCGCCTTCTCAGCCTCCTCCTTGATGCGCTGCAATGCATCTGGCTGCTTGCGCAGGTCCATCGCATACTCGCGCTTAAACTCGCCCAGAATCCAATCGATGAGCGCGTTATCCCAGTCATCGCCACCGAGATGCGTGTCGCCGTTAGTCGCCTTCACCTCGAAAACACTGTCACCAATCTCGAGCACCGAGATGTCGAACGTGCCGCCGCCGAGGTCATACACCGCGATCTTCTCGTCATTCTTCTTGTCCAGTCCGTAGGCCAGCGCGGCCGCCGTCGGCTCGTTGACAATGCGCAACACTTCGAGGCCCGCGATGCGTCCGGCGTCTTTCGTCGCCTGACGTTGCGAGTCATTAAAATAAGCCGGCACCGTGACAACCGCCTGCGTGATGGTCTCACCCAAGCGCGTCTCGGCATCCGCCTTGAGTTTGGCGAGAATCATCGCCGAAATCTCCGGCGGGCTGAACTGCTTCGCCTTCCCCTCCACCTCCACCTCCACCGCGCAGTCGCCATTGGCAGCACGCACCACCTTGTACGGCACGCGCTTGATTTCCTCCTGCACCTCGTCGAACTTGCGGCCCATGAAACGTTTCACGGAATAGACCGTGTTGCGCGGGTTGGTGACGGCTTGGCGCTTGGCGGCATCGCCCACCACGCGTTCGCCGCTCTTGGTGAACCCCACCACGCTCGGCGTCGTGCGCTTGCCCTCGGAGTTCTCCAAGACCAACGGCTCGCCGCCCTCCATCACCGCCATGCAGGAGTTCGTCGTACCCAAATCAATGCCTAGAACTTTTGCCATAAATCGTTGTGCGGCTCACTTTGCCGCCCGTCCTGCCTAGCTAGAGTGATGCCAATCCTTTAACGAACACAGCAAAACACTACCCATAAGACAGTTATGAATCTATAAAGCCGTGGAAACCCATCCTAAAACTGTGCCGAACGAGACATTTTGGCACAGATTGGCTGGGGGCGTGTCACACTTTCCTGTCACACTTCGTTGTGTGAGTCCCGTTCTGTGGGAAATCTCATGAAGGCCGATTCTCTATCTACGCCGCTTTTTTCTGTGAAACACTACGGACCGAACAGCGTGCTCTACGTGCAATGCGGTTACGCGGCGGACAACCAGAAGCGCAAGCGGCCTCACCCACCGTTCCGTAGATGAACCCACGCCGACGGGCGTGATGGGCTAAAACCCGCCCTCTGATAGGCTAACTTCAAACGGCGCGTAGCCGCATTCCGCGTCGCCCTTTTTTATTGGAACGGCTAACCGACTCCACCAGCCATCACGTACGGCCCCAAGGCCTCGGCGACCTCGACCGGCAGGCGCTTCGGTTTCTCCTCGAGCGTGGTGCAGGCGTGTCGGGTCGTCCCCTGCACCAGCAACACCTCGCCGCGCATCACCCGATAGGTGAAGTCGAGGCGCACTCGACCCAGTTCGCTGATTGAGACCTCTACCACGAGTTCATCGTCATAGCGCGCCGGCGCCTTGTACTCGAGATGGCATTCGATCGCGGGAAAGATGATTCCCTTCTCCTGCAGCTTCAACAGCGGCACGCCGACCGCGCGGAACAACTCGCCACGAGCCGCCTCGAGCAGGTCGAGATAGCGCGCGTAGTAGATGTGGTTGCCCACGGTACACTCCGCGTAGGTCACGCGGTGATGGTGGCGGAAAATTTCCCCCTGCATGGGAGCAGCGTAAAGTCCGGCCCGCCCTTTGCCAATCGAGAACACAACGCCGTTGCACCCTGGGCGGAAGCGTCCTATCCTACCTCGTATGGATTGGCAGCAGACAGCAGCCTTGGCCGTCGTAGCGATCACGGCGGGCGGCTTCCTCTGGCGCGCGCTGCGTCCGCGCAAGATCACCTTCCAATCGCAGAGCGGCTGCGGCTGCACGCCTGCTTCGGGGGCGAAGGGCAGCATTACCATCGTCGGCCGCAAGGGCGAGCGCGCCACCGTCCATGTGAAGATGCAATGAGCTGCGTGCCGTTCCTCCCCGCCCTTCTCTGCGCCGTTTCCATTGCCGCAGCGGATTCGGTCACCGACCCCGCCGAGCAGATTGCGCTGGGTCGGGCATTGTCCGCAAACCTGCGCGCCTTGCAGCCGCGCGAAAGCGTGACCAACAGCGCCGCGCTGAGGATGCGCGATACCAAAGGCCGCCGCAGCGAACTGCGCGTCGAGTTCCGCACGCTCGTCAGCCCCACCAACTGGGTGAGCTCGTACATCGCGACCAGCACGAATGGATTTAGCTCCACGCTCGCCGTGCATCACGCCGATGGACAGCCAAACCGCTACCTTGTCCGCGCGAGCAAGGACGATTCGCAGCCCCTTGCAGCCATCGCCGGCAACGACACGATGCGCCCCTTCGCGGGCTCGGACTACTGGTTCGCCGACCTTGGCCTCGATTTCTTCCACTGGCCCGAGCAACGCGTCATCAAAAAAGAACTGCGCAGCGGCGAGGCTTGCCGTGTGTTGGAAAGCGTGAATCCGCACCCCGCGCCCGGCGCCTATCGCCGTGTTGTGACGTGGATTGACAACGACACGCTCGGGATTGTTCACGCCGATGCGTACGGCTTCGACAACAAGTTGCTAAAGGAATTCGCGCCGAAGAAATTCCGGAAGGTGAAGGGTCAGTGGCAGCTCGAGGAGATGGAAATCCGCAACGAACAGACCGACACGCGCACCTCCATCATCTTCGATTTACAGCCGCTCAAGTCCGAGGCAACCGCCCTACCCACGCCTCCAGCGAAACCGCAATGAAACGCGTGGCCGAGATCGCGCTGCTGATCCTCATCTGGCTTGCTATCGCGGCCATCGGGACGTGGCTTTTCAACCGCTGGCGCAAGCGCACCATTGGTGATTCCATTGGACCTCGCGAGAAACTCGCCATCACTGGGCTGCTGGTGTTGGTCCCGTGGGCGGGCCTCAGCCTCGGATCATTCGCGGTGTTCGTCATCAACCTCTGCGCCCTGATCCTATTGATGACATGCACCGACTTCATCTTCGGCTTCATCTCCACACAATTCCTCGGCATGACGCACGGCGGCGGCGATCAGACGTCGTGCGGGCACTACTCGCTCGCCCAAGGCAAACGTGCGCGTGGGCAGACCGCCGCGGCCATCGAAGAGGTGCAGGCTCAACTCGCGCAGTTCCCGAAAGATTTCGAAGGGCGAATGTTGCTCGCCACCATCCACGCCGAAGATCGCCGCGACCTCGCAGCCGCCCAGGAGATTATTCACGACCTTCTTCCACAACTCGATCGTAGGACGAACAATATCGCCATCGCGCTGAACACGCTGGCCGATTGGCAGATGAAATATGCGAAGGACAATGCCGCGGCAGCGGCTTCCCTGCGCGGCATCATCGACCACTGCCCTGATTCACTCGCCGCATTGCGTACCGCGCAGCGACTCGCTCGACTGGAACCCGCAGCCGATCCGGATGAGAACGCGGACACTGGCGTATTCCTTTCAGATTGCCTCAAGCAACTCGCGCGGCACCCACTCGACAACGTCACGCGCGAACAACTCGCGCGCGCTTATTACGAGCGTCATCACAATCTCGAAGCGGCGCAGGCGGAACTGGAGAAACTCATCGCCACCCCACATCAAGGGGCGAAAGACATCGCGCGCTGGCTGCAGCGGCTTGCGGAATGGCAGTCGCGCGAGGGCGATATCGAAGCGTCCCGCGCCACGTTGGAGCGAATCAAATCCCTGTTTCCCAACACGGCCCAAGCGGATGAAGCGCAGCTGCAGCTGACGCGACGCGGCCACCGCGAGCGGGCGTGATCCCCTTACGCTCCTTCAATCGGGAAAAGAAAAAGGCGCCGAAGGTTTCGGCGCCTGTGCGGGAGTTGCCGCAAATTATTTCAGATTCAATGCGATCTGCTTGTCGATATCAGAGGCGGTGACGAGGTCGGAATCGCCCCACTTAGTGCGGACCTGCACGGTGACCTGCGAGATATTTTCGCCGACCTTCTCGATTTTCACCCAGACGTAGCGCGTGTCCACTCGGGCGCTGACAACACCCGAGAGAGCGTTGTCGCTGGTGATCACGCCGTTATGAGCCAAGGATTTCTTGACCGCGTCGGCTACCGCCTGCGGCGTGCGCTCATAGCGGCTGACAATCTTGTCGGTGACGAACGGCATCCCGGCCTTAAGCTCGCCGTCGAGCGTGGTGGCACAGCCGGAAAGGAACAGGCCCAAGAGCGCGGTCGTGAGGAGGGTTGGCAGCTTCCAATTCATAGCATCTAATCCAAGCAAAACGGCGGCAGTCATTCAAGCCTGAACTCAGGGCAACAGCCGGAAGGCAGTGACGCTGCAGATAACGCCGATGGCGCCCATCGCCACCATGCAGAAATAGAACGTGCTCTTTAGCTTGGCCTCGGAGATCACGAGTGAAACGGCACCGAGCACGAGCGAAAGCTGCAGAAAGAGCGTGCCGAGGTCGAAACGGTCGCCAGCGTTGCTAAGCTTCACCACCTCGGCCTCCCATTCTTTCGCACCCTTCACCTGTCCCATCTTGCCATCCATGTCCTGCGCCCACTCCTTCTCGCCGACTGTCTTGGAGCCGAGCATAATCTCCTTCATCTCCTTCTTGTAGCGGACGATGTCCTTGTCGAGCTTCTCGTTCATCTTCTTCATTGCCTCGGCGGCCTCGGGCTTCACCGCGCCGCCATCGACGAGCGTGTTCACCATGTCCTTTTGCCCCTCGAGCAGGCTGCGCTTGATGCTCTTGGACTGGTACCAAGATAGCGCGCTAGACTTCTCGTTCGTGCCCTTCAGCTCGTCCTCGCCATACTTGCCGGCGGCCAGATCGTTGAGAGCCAACGCGGCGGCGAAGATGGCGAGGGTCAAGCCGCTCATTAACTCGAAACGGTTGTTCTTTTTCTCACCACTGCCAGTGGTCTGCTCGGATTTGTTATCGCTCATAAAATAACCTTCGCTCCTGATTATGACATATGACGGACAGTGGCGCCACGAATCGTCTCTTTAGGCGCGCATCTTGCCGGGGTCAATACTTTGCTGGTGACGTTTCGAGGAACAGGTTCTCATGTAATTCAACGATTCGCGCCGCCATTGTCACCAACAACAATGTGGTGGTGCACAAGATTTGGAAGGGCCAACCGACCATCGAACGTTACGATGATAAAGCCGAACCCTTCGGCCCCCTGCAGACGCTGAACAATCCGCGAACGCCCATTCCATTCTGACGCACGGATTAGCCGCGCATCTTTTCGGAATCCAATCCATTCGCCGAACACCAGTCGCGGTAGGCAAAAGGCGAAATCTCGCTCGGCTTGATTTCACTGCGGCCGCCCCAGAAGACGTTTGTGTAAAAAATATCGATGCCGGCCTCACGCAGATGCGCGTCGATCGCCGCCTTGTGCGCCAGCACCATCGGCTTCTCAGTCCCGTGCGCCACGCCCATGACGTTCACGTTGCGGAACTCCGGTCCGCCTTCGCGCCAGTAGGCGTGGGTCATGATGTGGTGGCGGCCCACTTCGCGGCCGGCTTCAATCTCGCGCCCCGGCGTCACAGCCCAGTGAAAGAGCGCGTTGTAGCGCGTCACCTGTTCGCCGGTGGCGAGCTGCTTCACGTGTTCGAGGAACGTCGAGAAGCGTCCGATGATCCGCCGGCGGTTCATCGCTTCGGCCACTTCGAGGAAGTTTTCCAGAGGCACGCCGGCCTCTTTCGCGCGCGGGGCCCATAGATCCGGCGTTAATTCCGACGGCTCAAATTCGCGCTTGAGCGCGACAAGCACACGCCATTCAAGCTCGCCCAGCGTCACAATGCTCACTTCTTGCACCTCGGCCGGCGCCTCGGCGCGACTGCCCGGCTCCATGCCTTTGCGCCTCACGTGGCCAACACCAAGCGCGAAGAGGCGCTTAGCCGGCAGCAGGACGAACTTCCGCGCGCCGGTCTGCGCAGCGAGAAACTCGCAGTGCTTTGTCATCGAGAACCCCTGTGGCACCTTGAGCGTCGTCCAGAGCTTGTAAGTCGAACCAGGCGAGGCTGCATCGGTCGAGCGCGTCACGACGTGGCCGGAGAACGGATCTTTCTGGAACATGTAATCGAAGGCCGCGTCCAACTGTTCCTGGGGCACTTCCCACGCCACTAACGCACCTTGCGCGAGGTTCGTCGCAAGCAACGTCTGCCGCACGCGGCGGATTGTGCCCGCCCGCAGCATCGCCTGAATGCGCTCCGTTACCACGGACAACTCCACGCCAGAGAGTCGCGAGATTTCCTTCAACGGCTCGCGTTGAAATCCCTGTATGCGGTCTTCCGATACGGCAAGAATCTGCGCATTGATCGGATCGGCAATCTGGACTGGAATAGATGTTACGCTCATATCTTCAGCTCAAAAACGAGTCATTCTGCGCGCAGACAAACGAGGAACGCCAACCTTTTCTGGCCGGAATCCGCTTCGAATTTGCCTGCCGGCGGATGGCTAAAAACATTATTCAACGTGGCGGCAGACCGAGTGAACGGCGAAGATGAGGTTCTAGTCCACGTGCGATGAAATAAAACCCGAGCGAATTGCAGTGGCGCCCGTCCACCAGTCCGCCGGTCTGGTCCTTCCACAACAAATCCAAGCCGTCAACGTAAGCGATGAAGAGGTCGCCCGCCTTCTGACGCTGCTCGACAAAATCGCGCGCGACCTTCCGCTTCTCCGCCTGCTCCTTCGCGAACTCCGCCTCCAACGCCTCCCCCGTATTGTAAAACGGGCCCGGAATGATGACCGGAACCTTGGGATGCTTCTTGCGCAACACGTCCAAGAACCCCGGCAACGTCGCCTGGAACTGCGACGCAGTCGGGTTCGCCCAGTAATCGAGTACGTAGCACGCGGCGTCCACCTCCGCCATCGCGACTGCCACCGGCGTGTCCCCCAGCCCATACCCACTAAAACCGAGGTTTACGAAGTCGCTATCCGTCCAGCGACCGAGGATGGCTGGAAAGCTCATGCCCGGGTTCGAGGCGCAACCGCCCTGCGTGATGCTCGATCCATAATAAACCACCGGCTTGGGCAGCGCGAACGGCTTGGGCAACTCCAGTTTTGATTTCGGGGTAAGCGTGATTTCTTCCAGACTCACAGGCTTGTAGAGCGGCAGATAGATTGTGATGTCGCGCATCGCATTAGTCTTACCCACCGTCCATTCCTTCACGATGCGCCCCTCCTTGTCCGGCGCAGCACTGCCGAGATAATCCTCCCCCACATAGATGTCGAACCCGCTCTGACCAATGCTCGTCATGTGGGCCATCGGCGTGGTGTCAGGATTCTTGGCGACGATGCCGACAGTCAACGAATCGGTACGAAATCGCAGCCGCCCTCCCGAGGGATGCTGCGCGAGCGCCCAGACTGACGGACGGTATGTCTCTTTCCATTTCGCCGGTAGCCTGCGCAATACGGGCTTATCTTGGTCGAACCACGGCAGTCCGTTCACGGAGATGCGTGCATCGGGGAACTTGATCTGTTGACGCGCAGGCGCTTCAGCAGCTGCGGATTCACAGGCGGCGGACGAAAAAAACGCCGCAACACACACTATGACGCGCAGTAATTGATCGGCATTTTTCATGGCTCGAAAACTGACTCACAAAAATCGCTCTGCGGCGGCGTCGGCAAAACGCAAGCCGCGCTCGGTGAGTTGGAACCGCTCTTCCGTGCGGCGGCCCCAGCCCTGCTCCACCAGCCAATCCATCTCGCGCGGCCATTCCGTGCGCAGGTCAAAACCGGTCGCCTCCTCAAAGACTGCGAATGGCCAGCCCGCATTCATCCGCAGGCCAAACGCCGCCGTCTCGCCCGCGCGCCGGCGCGGCGGGAGTTCCTCGCGCGATTCAGTGGCGCGCATACCTTTCTCCATCTGCTCGCAATAGAGCTGCGTGTTCGCCCAGTTCCGAGTGCGCACGCCATTCACGTAGCCCGTGGCGGTGGGACCGAGCCCATGATAAGCACCACCGCGCCAGTAGTTCAAATTGTGCCGGCAAGCGCGAGAGGGTATCTGCGGCTCTGATTTTGCAACGGTTGAATCGTCTTTCGCAAAATTCGCCACCTCGTACTGGCGGTAGCCCCGTTCGCTACCGAACGAGACAAGCTCATCGTACATCTCGCAAGCCAAGTCCTCATCCACGTCGAACTCGCCGGCCTGCAACTGGTGATAGAGTGGCGTGTCCTCCTCGTAAATCACCTCGTAGCTGGAAAGGTGCTCGCTGCCGAGCGCCGTCGCTTCGCTCAATGTCGCGCGCCAGATTTCCATCGTCTGGCGAGGGATGGCGAACATGAGATCGATGTTGATATTGTCGAAGCCGGCCGCGCGCAGGATGTCGAACGATTTGAACACTTGGTCGCGCGAGTGGATGCGCCCGAGTTTCTCCAGCAGACGCTCGTCAAGCGACTGTACGCCCATCGAAATCCGGTTCGCGCCGTAATCGCGCAGTAATTTCGCTTTGTCGGGCGAGACGGTCGCGGGGTTGCATTCCACCGTCCACTCCTTCGCACCGAGCAAGCCGAGCCGCTCCATCGCCTTGAGAATGATTTCCCATTGGCGAAGGTTGAGGAGCGAGGGCGTGCCGCCGCCGAAGAAGATCGTGTCGGGCTTTAACTCGTGCGCCACCAACTCGAATTCGCGCACGAGCGCGGCCACATAACGGTTCACCACCTCGCCAGACGGCGGCGCGGAGTAGAACGCGCAGTACTCGCACTTGTGCGCACAGAATGGCACGTGCACGTAGAGGCTGCGCACGGGAGAGGGCGACCGATTCGACACGAGAGGAGGATAGCCGACGCGCTGCCGGCTTGAAAGAGGCTTTCTGCGGCCGAGGCCGCGAGGGAACTACTGCTTGGTGCGCTGAACGTTCAGAGCCTTCGCACCCTTCTCGCCATCGGCGAGTTCGAAGCTCACCTCTTCGCCCTCGTCTAGGGTCTTGTAGCCATCGGCTTGGATGGCCGTATGGTGCACGAACACATCGGGGCCGCCATCCTGAGAGATGAAGCCGAAGCCCTTCTTGTTGTCGAACCACTTCACTTTACCGGTTGCCATATTTTAGTTCCTCTTGGTGCGATCGAAACAAAAAGACCCCTTTGCAGGGAGCTCTTTGGGCGAGCGAACCGATTGCGTTACACAAAAGTGAATAACGGATGCCCTACAAAGCGTCAAGCATGGTTTCCGCCGAGATCGAATATCCTTCGAGTTCACTATACCCACCTCGCTGAGAGCTCTCTTTATACCCATCCGAAGCAGCACGCCAACTCCTTTTCACGAAATGGCACTTGCTCAGGTTCAATCCAGTTCCTAGCCTCGCGCCTAATCAACTATGAATGCCCTACCCTCCATCCTCTTCGCCATCACGACCGTGATTTTGAGTGTCCCCTTCTCCGTCAGAGCTGCGCCGGAGGTCTTCGAAATTGGCTCGCACAACAAAGAGCAGCTGCCCAAAGGCAAGGAGGCCGACGGCATCATCGGCGATTACGTGCTGCGCAACGACCGCATCGAGGCGGTGATCTCAGGCAACCTGCCGCTGCGCCGGCCGAACATGAGCAATTTCTACGGCGCGACCGGCATGACACCCGGTTGCCTATATGATCTCACTCTTCGCGGTGCGGCGAACGACCAGCTCACTATCTTCGCGCCAAGCGGGCAGCAAGGTTTCGTCTCGCATGTCCGTATCGTAAAGGATGGTCGCGACGGCGAGGCTGTCATCGAGACGCTGACCAGCGGCGTGACGAGCACGAACCGCCTTTACAAACGCCACGAGTACCATCTGCGCGACGGCTGGCCCGGCGTGCTCATCGTCACCACGCTTCGCAACAACGGCAACGCGCCACTCACCGGTAGCGTGGATGACCGTGTCGCCACATTCACCCGCACCGGCACGATGCTTGGCATCACATGGGCCGACGCCGTGGATCCCGCCGACAAAGCGGGCTACGCGTGGGGTTGGCTGGAAGAAGGCAGCCTCAAAGCGCCACCCAAGGAACTGAACCTGAAACCAGGAGAGGAGATTTCGTTCGCACGTTTCGTGGCAGTCGGTCGGTCACCCGCCGAAGCGGTCGGTCACGTGGCGGCGCGACGCGGCGCGGTCGGCACGGTGGTGGGACAAATCAAAGAGGCGAGCGGCGCACCAGTCTCAACCGGCCGCGTCGAAATCGAGTTCGACGGCAAAAAACTCGCCGCCTATCCCGATGCGAGCGGGAAGTTCAGCTTCGCCCTCCCGCCCGGCAGTTACGAGTCGGAGATTGCCGACATCGGCCGCGAGCCGATTAAGAAGAAACTGCTCATCGAAGTCGGCAAGGCCTCATCACTGGACACGACCCTTTCGGCGGCTGCCGCGATTGAGTTCGATATCCGCGATGACAAAGGCCGGAGCCTCCCCTGCAAGGCGCAATTCATCGGCACGAACGGGACGAAGTCGCCGAACCTCGGGCCGAACAACCGCGCGCACGGTTGCCTCGACCAATACCACTCCGCGCGTGGCCAGTTCCGAGTGGCGCTGCCGACGGGCCAGTATCGCGTCGTCGTCACGCGCGGCATCGAGTTCAGTCACCTTGCGCAGACGGTCACGGTGACAGCTGGAAAGACGGAGAAGATTGTCGGCGTCCTGCGGCGGGTCGTGGATTCGCGCGGCTGGGTGAGTGCCGATTTTCACAATCACTCCACGCCGAGCGGCGACAACACCTGCGGCACCGACGACCGTGTAATCAATCTCGCTGCCGAGCACATCGAGTTCGCGCCCACCACCGAGCACAACCGTCTTTACGACTGGGCACCGCACATTGCGCGCCTCGGCCTCACGAACGACGTCCGCACCATCGGCGGTCTCGAATTGACAGGCTCGGGCACCCACTTCAACGCCTTCCCCTTCACGCCGGTGCCGTTCACACAAGACGGCGGCGCACCGGTCTGGAGCAAGGACCCACGCCTGAACGCCATCACCCTGCGCGATTGGCAAGCCGTGGAGCCAAACCGCTGGGTACAGATGAACCATCCGAACCTCACCGAAGTATTCTTCGACCGCGATGGCGACGGCGCGCTGGACGGGGGCCATCACGGCATAGCCGCGTTGACGGACGGCTTTGAAGTGCAGAACGGTATGACGACGGACATCCTGCGCGGCGCGCCCTTTCGCGTCGCCAAGGACAACCGCACCGGCAAGGAACGCGCGTATGAAATCCGCGAGTTCATCTGGCTGCAATTACTCAATCGCGGCGTGCGGCAATGGGCCACCGCCGTCTCCGACGCGCACACGGTGCACGGCAACGGCGTCGGCGGCTGGCGCATGTACCTGCCGAGCGCGAGCGATGAGCCGAGCAAAATCGACTGGCGCGAGATGAGCCGCCACGCACGCGCGGGTCGCAGCTTCCTCACCACCGGCCCCTTCCTCGAAGTGCGCACGGAAGATGGCATCCTGCCCGGCGGCCTCGCGCGCGCCACCGGTTCGGTCAAATTGAACGTGCGCGTGCAATGCACCGACTGGATTGACATCGACCGCGTGCAAGTGCTCGTCAACGGCCGGCAACCGCAGGAGCTGAACTTCACGCGTGCGAGCCATCCGCAGTTCTTCCAGAACGGCGTGGTGAAGTTCGACCGCACGCTCACTGTACCGCTCAGCGAGGACGCGCATCTGATTGTCGTCGCGATGGGCGAGAACTTCACCCTCGCCACCGGCTACGGCTCCAGCGAGCAGGCGCGCCTGCGCCCGTGCGCCTATCACAACCCGATTTTCGTGGACATGGATGGTGACGGCTTCCGCGCGAACGGCGACACCCTCGGCCATCCCCTGCCCGTGAAGAAGATCAGCGCGGACGACCTCCGTCGCATCGAGGAAATCCAGCCGAAGAAAACGGCGCCTCCCAAGAAGGCCGCCAAGAAATAGACGTTTTTCGACGACATCCGTTCACCAAAGCCAGCGTGCTCGCCGGTGTCGAGGCGGCTCCAGTGGAGCTCATCCAAAAACGCTCCTTTTCTTAATCTACAAAACCAAGGGGCCGATAGGCGGGATGAATTGCAGTTTTAGCAGGCTTGCTGAAGCTTCCGAAGTGCTTCCCGTTACTTTCATCCCACCTGTCTTATCCCCACCACAACTGTGAAGGAGGACGCAGCTCAGGTAACGAGAGAGTGGTGAGCGGGAATCAATCTAGCTAGGGCTGAGTGAGGATCCAAAAGGTTGAGGCATTTCGATTAGCGTGAGTCTCCAAGGTGATGGTGCAATTGCCTCCAATCCAGCCAGAAGGGAAAACACTCGTGAAGGTGCTATTGCTGAATGTCATAAATCGTCCAAATGGATCAATGGTTAGTCCCGACGGCAAAGCTGGAGTCAGAGACGTTGTAGTAATGGTTGTAGCGTTGATGAAGTGAATCGCCTTGATACCACGCATATCAGCCGTTGGGCTGGTGATGATGAGCGGCCCGTTGGCTCGGGTGTAGGTTGCTGTCGCATTGTCATAACCACCCCCACCATTGCTTCCAAAAGTGGGAGCGGCGTTCACAAACACCGGAGCTTGGGAAACGGTAACGCGCCCGGACCCATTGGCATCTGAGATAACGGTGCCGACTGACGTTGTGACTTTAACCCGCCGGAATAGAGTAGCGTTAGAGAGTCCGTTCGGCGTATCAATACGACGGCCAGTGGCATTGTCGCTAAAGGCGTCCGTAGGGATTTCTACACTGTTGGCCGTTGCCGTGAAACCACTAGTTAGGGGAGTCGCAAAACTTATTAAGACACCACTGGCATCAACAATATCGATCCGCGTAGTCATCTTAAGGTTTGTGCCATTGAAAATGAGGGTGCCATTCCGCTCATAGAACCCTGTACCAGTAGTAGCATTATTCCAGGTGATGGAGTTATTGTTGTATCCGGTTCCGGAGAAGAAAGTAAACGTCGGAATTCCAGAATCGATAGTAATGTCAGGAGTTGTTGCGTTACGGTTAGCAGAGGTCTCGAAAACAATCGTCCGACTGGTTCCATTAGCCCAACCTGCAGGCCAATTAAAGCTAGCGGCATCGAGGGTCATAAATCGTCCGCTTGGATCAATGGTCACTCCTGTACTCGGCAGCGTGGCGTTTCCCATGGTTCCTGTAGCGTTGTTAAAGTAAATCGTCTTGACCCCAAAAAAGTCGGTTCCGTTCCCCGTAACAATAAGGTTGCCATAGGCCCGTGAGTATGTCCCCGCTGACCTGTCATAACCACCCACGCCATTGCTGCCGAAGGTGGCATTGGCGTCGCCAAACTCCGGGAGTCTCGAAACGGTAAAGCGGCCAGTGGAGTTATTCGGAGAAGTTTCCGAGCCGCCAGGCATTGAAATCCTGACTAGGCGAAAACTTGAACTGTTGCTGTTGGGAGTATCAAACAGAATGCTCTTGTAGGTAAAGGCATCGAGATTGATGGTGATGGAGGTATCCGTAGCATTAAAATTTCCTGTTAATGGAATCACCGAGAGTGTTCGGCCGCTAGTGTCAACAATCTCAATCTGCGTGGTAGCGGCAAGGCCGGTGCCATTGATGATTAGTGTGCCGTTACGTTCAAAGGCGGGAATCGTCGAGTTATATCCAGTGCCACTAAACGAGGTAAATCCAAGTACATTAAGGGAAGCGGGGGGGCTCGTGCCGATGCCGAATTGGTCAATGACTCTCACGGTATAGTTGGCATGATCCGCAGCGGTGATAGGCCCTGCTAAAGTGAGGGAGGAATTATTCTGGCCGATCATTATCGTGCCGTTCTTGTACCATTGGTAACCCACTATCGGCGGTATGACGTTAGCAGTGCTCTGGAATGTAGCGTTGACGTCACCGATGGCAACGCTCCGATAGGCGGGCAACACATTGATTGAAGGGTTCAGATTGCGAAGATTCGACAAGCCTGTCGGCTGCGGGGTGAAATCCAACATCATTTTTATTTCTCCCACGTTGATATTTTGTATGGTGGCGTTAGCAACAGTGCCGTTACGCGAAACCCAACCGTAAATCCCTGAACTGACTCTATCCACATCGACACAGATATAGTATGTGACACCCTTGCGAGCGGGCAAACCCACATAGCTGGTTCGGATTCGATTCGAAACGTCGTCATTTAGAGCCAGCAGGCGGCGCCCGTCTACTGGGTTCGAAACAATACCGCCAAAAATAGTCTCGATTGAACATGTAAGTGACCCGCTTACGGGTGGATTCGGATTATCAAATGTGAAACTCGTCGTACTGCCCGGTACAAAGAATGAACCCCCCTCGGGAGAAACTATAAGGAAGTTGCTAGAAATCCATTCCTTAGGCTCGGATATCCGGACGAAGTCGAACCCGAACCCGAAGAACCCCGCGTACCCATGGCGGACAGGGTTGTTGTTATCATCAACAACTTGGGCTCTTACGTTTGGATTATTTACTGGAAAACCATCAACATAGTTGTAAAGAATCCGCCGAAATTTCACATTCGTAGCTCGATTGGTGTACGTGCTGTTGCTATATCCCATCATGTTGCTATATCCCATCATAACACCAGTCGTTGGTGGGTTTGGGTTTGGAAAGCTAAAGGTGTCGGGTCCAGTGCGAGTCACCTCTCGCACTCCCGCCCACGCGGATGGTGTCATAATCTTAAAATAAACACCTGACCCAAGGCCGTGTCGCGCCATCGTCACATCAATTCTGGATCCATTTACGACATAGACAGCAGTGCGAACGTCTTGATCAAAAACACACAGGGTTGTGCCGGGATCGCTGCCATGTGTATCAAGAGCCAGTTTTCCATCCTGCGGTGCGGTCCATCTCCACCAGGCTGAATATCCCCGTATAAGAGGCCCCCCCGTGTCGTAGGTGACACGATTAAAAGGGGAGTTGGTGTACCAAGCGTCCGCTCCGGGGGCGGCAAGCAGTTTGGTGCGCCCCTGCACACTCAGTTTGGTTCCCCCAATCGAGGTTTTCACCGACTTGGCCTTGCTACTCGAAAGATCCGCTGGGGAATTCAAGTCGAAGGCGGTATTCCAGTTGGTGTTGCTTGGGTTCGGATACAGCCACCACAGGAGCGGATTCAACTCCTGTCGCGTTCCATCATTAATAATCGCCCCGCTCGATAAAACGTAGTTGGTATACGCCGTTGGGCTTTCGTAGGGTGTATAAATGTAGTAGGGGGAGGACGTCTGGATGCGCGGGCGTGGGTAGAAGCCCGGCTTGTTGTCATCAGGCGTTCCAGCGGACGTGATTATAGTGCGTGGAATTGCTCCAACGATGGTTGTGCTTGAACCTGTCTTGGGCGGCGGCGTGACCGTAGGCGTTGCCGGACTAGGAGTTTTAGCGGGCGTAGGCGCTGGCGTTGCCATCGGAGCCTTAGTGACCACCGGAGGCTTAGCGGCGGGCACAGTATTGGGCGACGATGGAGAAGGCGGCGTGCCGGCGATGTTCGTCGAGCCTTCTCCTCGATTGACGCTGAGAACAATCTGTCCTTCCGCGCCGCCCGCGCCATCCACGGCAAGGTAGTAGCGGGTTCCTTTGAGCGCTGAAAGTGAGAGCTGACTCCACGAAATACCGTTGCCGGCATTATCGTTTAACGCTGCCGGCAGAAATCTGCCGCTCGCATAGGTGAAAGCGAGCAAGACTGTGTCGAAATTGCTTCCCTCCGTCTTAATCGTCAGTCGGCCATTTTCAGGCACATCCAAGTACCACCAGACCGATTTGCCCTGAAACACACCGGAATACGACGCCTCCCACGTTTCTCGGGTCGCACCCTTGTTCTCACCGCGAACGGTCTGGTTTGTTCCGATTCCCAGCGCGCGGCCGATGTTGTCGTTGGCGGGTGCAGCCGCCAGTGCCGTCGAAAAAAGCGCGCAACTCGCAAGCAGGGTTGAAATGAAAACGCGTGCCCTCATGTCCTCTTACTGGGCTGGATTATCTCCGGTTGGAGTTAAATCGTTTCGTGCTTTTTGACGCGTTGCAGATGTTCCTGGTGCTCGCTTGACTGGAGACGTCGGGGCAGGAGCGGCGGCTTGCTCGACATTAAGGACCACCAGTCCCTCCGCGCCACCGGCGCCATCCACGCCGAGATAGTAACGTGCGCCTTTGCGCGCTGAGACAGTGATCTGACTCCACGAAATGCCGTTACCAGCGTTATCATTGAGGGCCGCCGGCAGGAACTTCCCATTCGCATATACAAACACTAGCAACACCGTGTCGAAATTGCTTCCTTCGGTCTTAAAAGTCACACGTCCATCGGCTGGCGCGTCCCACGACCACCAGACCGATTTGCCCTGAAACGCTTGCGAGTAAGAGGATTCCCATTGCTCTCGAGTTGCGCCTTTATTCTCACCTCGGACAGTCTGTCCAGCACCTTGAACGACGAACGCCTTGCCAAGATTGTCATTGGGGGGGCGACTCGCCGCAGGAATCGAAGCGCCGGTTGTTGGGCCAGCGCCCGTGCTGGGCTTGATGGTCGTCGCACCCTGAACCGCCGGTACGGAGGTTGCTGCGGGTTTCGTCGCTAAATTTACCGGCGTGGGCGTCGTTGCACCAGAACCCGCGCTACCAACCCCCTTGTCAGATGTCACGCCATTAAAAGACCGGACGCTGGGTAGCGGCACGACTGCCACACCCGAACGCGCGATATCGGGCAACGGCTGATTGGTGCGAGGAAACATGCCAGAACTAGGAATGCTCCCGGCAATTAATCCGGACAAAGGGCGGCCTGTTCCAGTGGCACCGCGATAACGGGAGACTATTGAACCGACTATGGAAATACACTGCGCGTTATCGCAATTGTTAGCAGAGCTAGAGGAGGAGGTGAGCGAGTCGGTAGATCGGTTGAGCTCGCGGTCGCGAAAAAAGAGCCTCGGACTGGAGAAGTAAGGAAGTCGCAGAGATGTCCCGACCCGCGGAAAAGCCATGATAGTGTGGTAATATTTGCCGTCGTTACCGATGACATGAACCCCCATCGAAGTGAATGTATCCGGAGAAATCGGTCGTGAAGCCGGGGCGGCAGTGAATGCTGTAGCAAAGACCACCGAATCGTCGTCTGGCATCAGACCCGCATCTGCGAAACCATGGCTGCACCCGAGGATGTGACCCATCTCATGCGCGAAGGTGTAGTTCAGAGAGGCTTGAACAATATCCACCACGGCCGCGAACCGGTTATCGCCCCACATGACGGCGCAGCTTGTTGCATTGTTTTGAGCGATGCCGTCGGAGGGATACTGGTGCAGCGGGTGGCGGGCGATGTAGTTCTGGTTCGTCACCGCATTGTAAGTGCGGTAGCGACGCTCAAACTGGAAGGTCAAGCCGGCGAAATTATTCGCGGCTGTGGAGGTGTCGAGCAACACGATGACATCTGCTTTTTCATCCACCTGCGACTCAGTGTGCAAGCGCGGGTAGCGGGCCGCCGTGTGGGCATTGGTAGCGCCAAGCGTATCCATGCGCAGGCCGACCGCTCCGGAATATTGGCCGAGCGTCGCCGGGTTATCAAGGAACCGCTGGCGGAAGACGCCGCTGTCACCAGGTGAGTCCGCAGCGACCGCATTGGCCGCCGTGGCGAGAATCAACGTGGACGTACTGAAGGCGGTCGTGCCATGAAGCACTGGCGCCGCATCGACGGCGTTGTTAATGGTACCCGTCGCGTTGCTGCTTGGGTCCGGGTTAATCACATCAAAGCTAGTGGAGTTATTAATCTTAGCCACTTGGTACAGCCTACCCGTTCCGCCGCCTATGGTTGTATCAGTCGCACGGCAAATCCGCACCACATCCCCGACTTGCAATGCGGGGGATGGCGAAACAGTGGCGGTCGTGTCGACTGTGGTGGTAATGGTCAGCCACGTATTTCCCACATTAAGCGTGCCCGTGGGAGGTGTGGTCACGCCGGAATTGGCGAGGGTAAACCCGTTTGGCGAGACGGTGAGAAGAGTGCGAAAACCATTGAGAGTCGAATTCGAGGCATTGGCAACGAAGATTTGCTGACCTGCGACGTATCCGTGGGCCACAATACTTGAGACAATAATGTTGTTTGGAGTCGCGGTGTAGTTGAAACCGGTAATGAAAGCCCGCGTATAAGTGGCGTTATCTGTATTGCCGCCGATACGCTCGCCCCAGACGCCGTCGTTGCGTCCAACTTCTGTGAAACCCGCATAGGGATAGGCATCAGCACCCCAGTTGCCCTGATTTAACTGGCCGCCAGTATTACGGCGCAGTGGCGCGCGCAGAAAGCCAATCTGCCCCCAAGTATCGAAGGCCGGAGGGAAAAAGACGCCACCGAAAATCTGGACCTGACTCGGGTAGTAGCTGGTGGCGATACCGCGGACGTTCTGTTTGTAGAAGCGAGTGTCGAATGTCGGCCCAACAAAAATGTCCGAGTTGTAATATTCGACGTCAGCGTCGCTCACCATCGTATCGCGAAACCACCCGTACACAACAGCGTAAGGATGATGCCCCCCATTCACGTCGAACCTGTCAACGCCCTGGCTGGTCGGATTAGAGTAGTTTCCTCCTAAGATATTAAAAGGAAAAGTCGGTGACGGTGTCCTCTCCGCGGGACCGATCAGGAAGTTCGCATTGTCTAGGATGTTGGTCTGGTCGGGAGCAGGCGGAACCCCGGCAACAAACTCCCACTGTACCTCCGCAACAGGGCCTGCAGGATTACTCGCAAAGACTAAGTTTGGGCGATAAAGACGAGGTAACCAGATATCGACGCTGGCGTTGGTGATTGGATCAATAATGGTCGTACCGCTGCCTGGATTAAGCAAAGTGATGCCTGCTGCTGCCGGCGGCGGTGGATTGCCTGGGTTCTGTTGATCGGTATTCGGAACCAAAGCCCAAGTATAGCCGGCGATTGGACTGATCGCACCACCGTTGGCCATGCCATTAGCGGAGTAAAAAGTGGAGGCAAGCCCGAAGATGTCATTATACGGGTTCTCATGGATATGGTTCATCCACGGGTTCTGCAATCCCCAGTACTGGTCACCGTAGATAAGGCTATTAGAGCGCGGGCTGCCGTCCCCCCATGAATTCGCGGTGACCCCGTCCGTCGGAGGCACCATAACGAGCCAATCCAGGGCGTTGTTGAAGTTGCCGCCCGAGTCAAAGTTCGTGACTTTGGGCACGTAGCGCGCCATCCAGTCTTCAGGAGCGTTTTCACCGAGGCCTCGCACATCATTTCTAGCATAGGGTGAGCCTGACCCTAGCGGTCTGGTCTGCGCAGTGCCCGTGGCGTTCTGGCCGTAGGAGACGATTTCGCTCCAAGCAGGCTTTAGCATGCTGCCAGTGTAGGTGCCATTATTAATACCTATGATACCTATGCCCTCGGGAATGTGCGTGGTTCGGTTGTTAAACGCCAAATTGTCCATCGAGGACCGCGAGACGTAGTTGGGGTCAACACCAGTTACTGTTACTGTGATGGGGGCTGAGTTCACCGGCGTGTTGTAATCCTCCGGCAACGTCGCGGCTCCCGAATTCTCCCAGTAACGGCTGCGAGCAATGTAGCGGCCTGTATTGAACGCCCCTTGGTCATTCACAGCGCGTATCTCCATTGAAATCCGACTGCGGGCAAAGATTGAATTCAGTTGCGTCACCAGCGCATTCACGCGCGTCAAAACATTCGCCCTGCTCCCGGCTGTCGTCTGAGCAGCAGCTGTGTAGAGAAAAAGGACGTCAATGTATTCCGTAGCTGGCGTCCGAGGGTAAAGCACCTGCGAGGCAGTGCTCGGATCCATCTTGGAGACCTGTCCGCTGCGGCCATAAAGGGAATAGCCACGCCGCGCCTGTGCTAGAAACGGAGTCGCAATCTCCGTCCCGGCGGTCTCGGGATGAGTACGCATGAGTAGATTCGCTGCAATAGGATTGACTGAAACGGTGACGTCCGTCGGAGGACGTTCCGCAGGTTTGGTTGGCGCCTCAAACGCCCGACCTAACTTTGCGGCAGCCTCAGGACTCGAAAGGATGCGGGTGAGGAGCATCTGCTGATCGGGTGTGAGCCGTCTCTGAATTTCTTCGAGACTGGGGCGCGGGTTAACGGCCTCAATAGCCTTGTCGCCGTCGGTGCGAAGGGAAACTTTCGGCGGCGCCTTCTTCTTGGTGGGACTCGGCTGCATGCATTGACCAACACGCGCCGGATCAATCTCCGTGATTGAGTAAGCCCGACCCCCGACATGACTGACAACGACCTGTCGCATGTCGCTGAGGGTGAAAACAGCATACAGACTGTCACCGCTCCGCGAGAAAATCGCCATCGTCTCCGGATCATCATCGAGCAAAGCGGCGGCAGTGCTGGTGGACTTGTCGTGGATTTGCTTGCCAACGATGGTGGTGAGATACTGCGCGTCGACGAAAAAGTTGAGCTTCAGCTTGCCGCCCACCTCAAAGGCCCTGTCAAAGGCCTCGGAATTTAATTTTACCCAGCGGAAACGCTTGGCAAATTGCGCCTCAGGAAAAGTCGCAGGCGCCTCGGCTGACGGTAATTCCTCGAACAATTCCGGAACCGCGTTCCGAGTGGAATAGAGCGACACGCCGGCAGCGATGAGCAACAGCAAGCACGCGAATATCGCGTAGCGCATGAAACGCTTTGGGCGCGGGTTGGTCATTCTTCCTTGTCTGACGCTAGACAATGGGGTTTCGTGACAAGAAACTCAATCTTTTTCGCATTCTTTCCCGCAAAAAAAAACGCCCTCGGAAAACGCGTCTCGGTTCCGGTCCGAAAGTGTATTTGCCACTCCCATTTTCTGCTCATAAGCTCCATCTGCTGGAAAGAAAAAAGCCGGAGCATTAATGCTCCGGCTTTTTAATTTAAAAATTGGCGGCTACCTACTCTCGCGCAAGCTATACAGGCACTACCATCGGCAATGCAGCGTTTGACGGCCGAGTTCGGGATGGGATCGGGTCGGACCACTGCTTTATGGCCACCAAAAATCTTTAAAAA
>CAMDJP010000013.1 GCA_945900775.1 Akkermansia muciniphila
GTGAAGTAAGCCGCGCCGCGCGCTGGCGGGCTCAAGCCGCCCGCTTGACCTCTCTCTCTGGTACGCCAGCGAGCGCAAGAGCCGTTAGCGAGAACCGCGCTGCTTCTGCGATTACTTCTCCGTGAAGTCGCGGAAGCGATTTTGGAATCAAGCCAAAGCTAGCCGACCCGGTGGGAACTAATTGGTTTGAACAAGGTGCTGATCCGTAACGTAATACGTCCTATGAAATCATTCAGTAAACTCGATGTCCCGCAGTCACAGTGGGCTCGCGGCAGACTTACCACCGTCGCCGCCTTGTTGGCGTTGTGTCTGCCGGTTGCGGCCGCCGATGTCACCTGGTTCGCCTTTTCCGACTGCCACTATGGATCGGGTAAGCCGCCACGGACAACCCACCAGAAGGTCGATTGGATCAACAACCTTCCGGGAACCCCCTTTCCGGATGGAATCACTGGCAAAGTTGAAAAACCGCGCGGGGTCATCATGTCCGGCGACCTCATCGATAATGGCTCGGATGCGAAAAAATATCCGGGTGAATGGGCAAACTATCTCGCGGAGTTTGGCGTCAACGGCGAGGGGAAGTGCAAGTTCCCGGTTTATGAAGGCATGGGGAACCATGACTGGAACAAGAACCTGTTCATGTACAACAACATCAAGGAGCGTAACCTGAAGCGCAAAGAGCTCGGGTTTATCCAGACGATTTCAGAAAACGGCTACCACTATTCCTGGGATTGGGATGAAATTCACTTCGTCAACCTGAACATCTTTCCAGGCAACATCTGGGCTGGGGAGGCCGACACGTATGGTGCGGGATCGCACGACCCGCTGATGTCCCGGGCATTCTTGGAGAAGGACTTGCGTGAGAAGGTCGGAAACTCCGGGCGCCCGGTGATCCTGATTCACCACTTCCGGCCGATCGATGAGAACTGGTGGACCTTCAGTGCCGCGGACAAGTATCACCGGATCATTCAGGACTATAATGTTATCGTCATCATGGTCGGCCACCAGGGCGGCGGGGTCAGCAACACGTGGCGCGGGATCAACTGGGCCAGCAGCAATGGCGAGTTGGAGGTCTTCCGGGTCAAGCCGGACAACACGCTCGTGGCCGTCGGTCGGGGCAGCGAGACGAGTTGGAACAAGCCGTTGCAGAAGAAGATCTTTCTTTCCTATGCGACCTCCGGCTTGCCCGCGGTGGTCAACAACGGCGAGTGGACCAGCAACGTCACTCAGGTCAGCGCAATGCTTTCAGGGAAAGTGCTCTATGAAGCCACGGCGGGATCCGAGGCGACCATTTACTGGGGCGCTAAGGACGGCGGCGATGATCCGAGCAAGTGGGAGAACACGGTGAAGGTCGGAGCCGTGAAAGTCGGTGAGGTCTTCAAAACAAACATCACCGGCCTGAAGCCGTGGACGGAGTATTTCTACCGCTGCAAGGTCACCAACAGCAAGGGTGAGGCATGGGCGGCAACCTCGATCCCCTTCTTCTCCCGGGGCAACTTGCCGCCAAACTGGGAAACCGCCTTTGTTGGCTATGAGCAGCGCCCGTGGGGCGGCGCCCATCTGGAGGACAAGGCCATCATCTTGCGCGGCAGCGGCCGGGACATCGGTGAGTCGGGCCAAACGATCGACAATTTCCAATACGCCTACTCCGACCAGGCGGGCGATTTCCAACTCCAGGCGCAGCTGAAGGAATTTGGAGCGAAGACCCGGGGTCCGCTCACGGGGTTGATGATGCGTGCGTCAAAGGACGCAGGAGCGAAGAGCGTGTCGCTGATCTATTCCGACAAGGAGGGGATCCGGCTGTTCACCCGCAGCGGAACCGATCAAAAAACGACCATCAGCAAGCCGGTGAAAATGCTGGCTCCGGTCCGCCTGAAGTTGGTCCGCAGTGGCACCAGCTTCACCGGCTACGCCTCGCCTGACGGCAAGGAGTGGACCCAGGTCGGCGAACCGGTTCCGGTTGTGATGGCCCCCGGCATCACCGCTGGCCTTGGCGTCTGCGCCGGAAACCGCGACTCATCCAAGAACGTCGTTGCCTTCTTCGACGAGGTCGAAGTGAAAAAGTAACCCTCCGCCAACCCCCAGTGGAAGCAGTAAGGCGCGGCCCAAAGCCGCGCCTGAATTGTTTGGTACGGCGATGCGGCGGCGTTGAAGCACCTTCTTCACAAACCAGGCTTTCAGCGCGATGGCGACGCCGTCCATTTTGCAGTCAATTTCGTGGTCTCCGTCGGCGAGGCGGATCGGCTTGGACTTCGTGCCGCTCTTGAGGACCTGCGAGGAGTTCTTCAGCTTGAGGTCCTTAATCATCGCCACCAAGTCGCCGGCGGCGAGGATGTTGCCATAGACGTCCTTCACCACCCGCGCGAGTGGAAACCGCATCCGGGGCTTCCGCGATGCTCCACTCGTGGCCGCAGGTGACGCATTCGTAGTGTTTGAAGTGGATGAGGATCTTGCTCATCTCACACATCGGGCAACTCGGCTCACTCATGGTCCTCAAGTCTCCCCGCCCCGTCTTTGGAATCAAAGCGAAGGAATTACTTCAGCGCGCCTTCGACCATCTTCTTGAACTCGGGCGCGCGGACGGTCACGAGGGCGGACGGGCCGGTCATACGGATGAAGATGTGGCCGCCCTCGGCCTCGACGATTGCGCCCAAAAGAATCCAGCCACGCATGGGGGTCTTGTCGCCCAAGGGCGGGCCCTTCATGTAGGTGCCCTCGGCCTGCACATAGGTGAGCGCGGTCTTGCCGGCCCGAAGATTCTCGACGTTCTGCTTGAGGGCTTGGCCCTGTTCCTGGAAGAGACCGAGCCAGCGCTTGATATTGGCTTCAGTACCGCCGCCGTTGGCGGGGCCGAAGTGGAAGAAGGCAACCTCAAGCTCCTCCTTGGTCTTGGCCTCCACGAGGCGGAGCTCGGCGGCGCGCATACCGCCGGCGGGGAGCGATTCCCATCCAGCCGGGCGCGTGAAGGTGACGGTGCTGACTTTGAACTTCTCCTGCGCTTGAGCGGAGGAGGCAATGCAGAGGAGTAACAGGATTAGATAGTGTTTCATAGACCGCTCTTCCTTAAAGAAAGCGGGGACCGAAGTCAAATACGACGCGCGGTCTCGTTGGACGATGGCTCAGGCGGCAAGGTATGGGTCATAGCCGCCAACGGCCTGAGTTGTTCGTTATTTGAACTCGCGCTTGAAACTGCAGCGGCGATGCGTATGCTGTCGCCGTGACTTTTATCTACGCGATTCTGGTGACGGTAGGGATGGGTGTGGTGCTCGGGCTCGGCTGCGTCCTCGCCGGTAAGGGCAGCCCATGGCTTCTCATCGTCAGCTCGCTCATCCTCGTGGTGGCCTTCGGGAAGATTGGTTGTCTGCCACCGGCTGGGCATCATCACGACGGCGATCACCACTAAGCCGCACAAAGCGCTTCAGTGAAGGACCCGCGCTGAATCTGGTCTCGTCGGCTTATTCCCCCTGCCCTGCCGCCCCGCGTTCACACATCAGCGTCTTCCCTCAGAAGCAGCCCGGCTGAACTAGGTCGGAGCGACACTGCCTATGGTCCATATTACGCGAAAGCAGATGCTCCGACTCAGCTGACCTTTCAGATAACTAAGTCTCGAGTGAGATTCACGTCACCATCTGGCAGAGCCTCATCATCCCGAATTTGCCGGACTCGATAATCGAGACGCTTAAGAAGGCGCTGGCGAAGATGGGCCTGACTGCGGGCTGACTGCAGGAAATATTTAGCAACGAGGGGTAATCCGTATCAGGCAGGCGGCGTGCCCTGCGCGTCGATCTTGGCGTAGTAGGCGTCCACCTTCGCAGAAACGTCGCGGTAGTCGATGTCCAGTTCGTAGATGTACTTGAACTGCTCGATGGCTTCTTCTTCCTTGCCCATCTTCTCCAACTCGCAGCCGAGGAAGTAGTGTAGTTCCTTTTTTCCCTCATCGAAGACGAGCTTTTCACGAAGGGCGTTACGGAAGGTGCGGATGGCGATGTCATGCATGTCGCGCCGCGCGAAACATTGACCAAGGAAATTCATCGCAGCCAGACGCGTGGCAGGATTCGTCTGCGCCCGCTGAAACTCATGTATCGCTTCGGCGATCTGGCCCGATTTGAAATGAAGTTGGCCCAACTCAAAGCGGATGCCCATATCGGTCGGGTACTTCTCCACGCGGCGCTTGCAATCCTCCAGAATGAACGCGTCGCGTTCGGCTTTGATGCGCTCACTCCGTGCAGTATGGCTAGAATCAACGGGATCGAGCAGTGAGAGTGTGTGGTTAAACTTCGCAATCTGAGTGTCGTAGATGGCTCGGTCGATGTGCGCGTCAGCAATCCCCTTTTCCAGAGCGTAACGATAATACTCGAGGGCGCGGTCGAAGTCCTTCTTCTGCACGTTGAGTCGTGCAACTTCGATGGCGTGGGCGAGATTATCCGGCTCTTCCGCGAGTTTGGCTTCGCTCTTCTCAATCATCATGTCGAGCGTATCGGCACCCTTTTGATGAAGGTGCTCCTGCTCAAGCGCGACAGTCTCAGCCTCGTTTCGCAAGACGCTGCGATAGCCACCTTCCTCTTGAATCATCTCATTGTATCCGCCCTCCTCCATCGTCATGCGGGCGGAAACATTCCTCAACTCGTGGTGAAGATCCTGGTCGTTGGGATAGATGCGACAAAGCTGCTTGAGCAAGGACTCAGCCTGTTGTGCTTCTCCCATCTTCTCCAGCATGCCGCTGAGCTGGAGGCAGATTTTCTTGTCGCTAGGATGGGCTTTGCGCATCGCTTCCAGCGCCGCAATGGCTGTGCGCGGCATGTCCAATGCGATTGCGGCATCTGCTAGAATACGTTGACCCATCTGACTTGAAGGATCGTGTCCCATTATCTCTTCAGCAAGATTCAGCGCCTCGACGGGATTATTACGCAATGCCAGTTGACCTCGCGCAATCAACTGCGTGTTCCCTGCCACCCCGAGAGCTTTCTTGAAGAGGCCCGCGGACTCGGCTTTCTTGATTTGTGCCGCGCGCAGAGCCATCCGCGCGTCGAAGAACCCCGGTTCCAGACGCAGGAGTTCCTTCAAGATTTCGACAGCATAATCCCAGTTCGCCTTGGCAAGCGCGGCATTACACTTGCTGAACTGCTCACGCGCCATGGAGCTCACTTCAGCTATTAACTTCTCCGCCATATCATGACCCTAGCCGAAGGCGGCGCAAAGTGCCACTCGCAAAACAGAATGGATCCAGGGCGCGAAATTCGGCTTGCACAGGAAGGGTAAAGTAAGCGATTACTGTAAGTCTGCTGCGCACGTGGCGGAATTGGCAGACGCGCTACTTTGAGGTGGTAGTGAGGAAACTCGTGCAGGTTCAAGTCCTGCCGTGCGCACCAAACCTTCCATGCCCGCCTCCCGCTGGAATATATTAACAGGCACTTTCGCTTTTCCTCCTGCCTGCATCAGATTCCATCCGGCAAGTCTGTCGGTGTTGGCTCTCGACCGACGCAGATGGGCAGATGACACTGGCGGCCGACCCGCGACCCGCGACCCGCACCCACGCTCAAGCTCGGGTGCCGGCGAAGCGCTCGACGTACTTTCCGAGAATGTCCGCCTCTAGGTTCACCGCATCGCCCACCGCGCGCTCCCGCAGCGCCGTCGCCTCAAAGGTGTGCGGGATGATCCAGATGCGGAACCGGTCTGCCTTCACGGCAGCCACCGTCAAACTGATGCCGTCCACCGCTACCGAACCCTTGAAAACGATGTAACGCATCACCTCTGCTGGCGCGGCAATCTCCAGCATGTGATCCTGCCTCTGCCGCTCCCAGCTCACGATTTTTCCTTGTCCGTCAATGTGACCGGTCACGAAGTGGCCGCCAAGCCGGCCGCCCACGGCCAACGAGCGTTCCAAGTTCACCAGTGATCCGGCCCTCACTGATTGCAAATTGGTCCGCTCCCACGTCTCCTTCAGCAGATCGAACTGCAGTAATTTCTCCCGCCCTTTCGGCGTGATCTTGACGACCGTCAGGCAACATCCATTGACCGCTAGACTGTCACCCACACGCAGCCCGCGCGCGCAGGCCTTGGCACGCAATGCCAGACGAGTCGCTCGCGACATCGGCCGCAAGGACTCCACCACACCCGTTTCTTCAATGATTCCTGTGAACATCGCGCTCTATCAAGCCGTGCCGACACGCGCCGTCAACAGCAAATCCTCACCGAGACGACGCCATTCCATCTCACGTAGTGAAATCACTCTCGCCAAACGGCGCGCACCGACGCCCGCCACCGCCCGTCGCGAATCGCCGTCACCGAGGATTTTCGGCGCATAAAAAAAAGCTGCTCGTTGCGCGAGGCCTTCAAGCAAAAAGGCTGCATTCACCTCGCCGCCGCCCTCAACTAAAAGACTCGTCACCCCTTCGCCTCCCAATCGGCGTAAGAGCCAGGCTAAATTCGGCCGTCCTTTGCACGACGGCGCCACCACGACCTTCACACGCTTCGCCAAGCTCGCGACTCGACGCTTCGGCGCGGCTTTCGTGACAACAATCGTCGTCAGCAGCGCGAACTCGTCGCTGACGATTTGCGAATCGAGGGTCGTCCGAGCCAGTGAATCGAGGATGATCCGCCGTTTCGCAGCCTTCGTCTTACCAATCCGCACCGTCAATGCAGGATCATCCAGCAGCACCGTGTTCACGCCCACGAGAACCGCATCCGCCGCCGCTCGAAACTTCATCGCGTGCGCAAGGCTTTGTGTGCCGGTGATCCATTTCGACTCGCCGGTCGCCGTGGCGATTTTTCCATCGAGCGTCATCGCCGCTTTCACCGTGACGAACGGCGTTCCCTGTAGAATCCAATGGTTGAAATTCTCATTCAGCCGCGTCGCCTCTTCAACTAGAACCCCCGAGCAGACCTCGATGCCGGCGCGCCGAAAAAGAGAATAGGCGCGGCCGGAGTGCTTTGGGTTCGGATCGGTCGCGGCAACAACGACACGCTGAATTCCAGCCGCGATGATCGCCTCAGAGCATGGTGGCGTTCGACCATGGGTGCAGCACGGCTCGAGCGTCACGTAGAGCGTTGAGCCATCGGAGTTGTTTCCACGACGTGCCGCATCGCGCAATGCTTCAACCTCCGCGTGCGGTCCACCCGCTTTTCGATGCCAACCCTCGCCGATGATTTCGCCGCGCTTTACGAGCAGAGCACCAACCATCGGGTTGGGCGAAGTGCACCCGCGACCACGCTGTGCCAGCCACAACGCCATTTCCATGAAACTGGCGTCCATGTCGGCGGTCTTTGGCATCGCGGCTTATTCCGAGAAAAGAGCTTCAGCAAACTGTTTGGCGTCGAAAGGCTGGAGGTCGTCTGGCTTCTCGCCGAGGCCGATGAATTTCACCGGCAGCCCCAGTTCCTTTTGAATGGCAACCACCATTCCTCCTTTGCTGGTGCCGTCGAGCTTGGTGACGACGAGGCCTGTCAGTGGCACGGCTTTGTGAAATTCGCGGGCCTGCGTAAGCGCGTTCATTCCCGTAGTGGCGTCAAGCACGAGCAGCACCTCGTGCGGCGCACCGGCGAGCTGCTTGCCCATCACGCGATGCATCTTCTGCAGTTCCTGCATCAGGTTGTGTTTGGTGTGTAAACGACCCGCAGTGTCCACGAGGAGAAAATGAACATCGCGCGCGGCCGAGGCGGTGATGGCATCGTGCGCGACAGCGGCGGGATCGGCTCCGTGCGCACCTGCGACAACGTGGACATTCAGGCGTCCACCCCAGACCTTGAGTTGTTCGACCGCGGCAGCGCGAAAGGTATCGCAAGCGGCGAGCAGTACAGTCTCACCACGCGATTGGATGAGGTGCGCAAGCTTGGCGGAGGTCGTCGTCTTTCCAGTACCGTTGACTCCGACGACTGAAATGACAGTCAAGCCACTCCCAGCACGACGAAGCGCGGTCTGGTTTGCACCGAGGCTCTTTTCAACTTCCGCGCGTGCGATAGAAAGGACGTCGAGACCCGCACCGCCCTGCGTCTCGTACGCTTTTCTTACCGCATTCACGATCTGGGTAGTCATCGCCATTCCGAGATCGGCGCTGATAAGCGCGTGCTCCAACTCTTCGAGCGTTGCGCCAGTAAGCTTGGGCGACCTGCTGACAATCCGCGTAATCTCGTGAACGAGCCGGTCGTGGGTTTTGACGAGACCGTCTTTGAACTTTTGGAAGAGCCCCATATCAGGCGGCTCGCCGCGCAGCGACACGGCTCTTGAGCTTCTCGACGAAGTGATACGGGAGCTTGGTCGAGCCAATCAGAGGTTGCCCCTTATTCATGCCGTGGCAATCAGAACCACCGGTGATCAGCAACCGATGTTGATCAGCGATGAGCATATAGTGCTCCATAATCGGCGTGGAATGCCTGGTGTAGAAACACTCCAGTCCATCCATCCCCACGGCGACGAGATCTGGGATGACATGGTCCGCGCGGTAAAGCCCGGGGTGAGCGAGCGACGCCAACCCGCCAGCCTGATGGACTAGATCAATCGCCTCAGCCGCAGTCATCCGATACTTCGCGACCCACGCAGGTTTGCCCTTCTTGAGAAAACGGGCGAACGCTTCGTCCAGCCCAGAACAGATGCCCATCTGGACCAGCGCGCGACCGATGTGTGGGCGACCGGGCGAACGGCAATTGGCGATGTCGAACACGAGTTGCGCGTCGAGCTTGACGCCCATCGCGTTGATGCGGGCAACCATCTCGCGGATGCGGTTGACACGGACCTCCTGAAACTTCGCGAGCGCAGCGCATAGTTTTTCGTTCGTCGTATCGAGGAAGTAGCCGAGCATATGGAGCTCCTGCCCTTCGTGTTCACAAGTCAACTCGCTGCCGGGAACGAATTCGATTCCATGCGTCGCGCAGGCGGCAGCCATCCGGGGGCAACCCTCCATGGTGTCGTGGTCCGTCAATGCCACCGCCGCGAAACCGAGTCGGTGCGCGTGACCGGCTAACTCCTCCGGCGTATAGGTGCCGTCGGAGAAGTTCGTATGGAGATGGAGGTCGGCAAACATGTCAACCGCGCGCGGGGCGCTTCAATTCGTTTCGGACCTTGTCCAGAATGCCGTTGACGAAGCGGCCGCTATCGTCGGTGGAAAACTTCTTCGCTATATCCACGGCCTCGTTGATGCTGACCACAGGCGGGATATCGTCGCGGTGCAGCATCTCGTACACCCCAAGGCGGAGAATATTTCGGTCTACCACAGCCATCCGGTGCAGATCCCAGTTCTTGGCGTGGGCCATGATGACTTCGTCAATCTGATTTCGATTCGTGAGTGTGCCGTGAATGAGCGGGTCGGCGAAAAGCCGTGTGGCAGCCTCATCGGTGCTCATCGGCGGAAACTGTGGTTCCTGCCCCCACTTCGCATCGCCCTTCTCATCGGCGATGACGATGGCGCGCTGCGAGACCCAGAAATGATCGAGCGCCGCCGCGAGGTCCGCAGGCGGGTTCAGGTCGTGCTGGAACAGGAACTGAATGGCGCGTTCGCGCGCATCACGTCGCATACCCATAGAAAGCCCGTGGTTTAATATTTCGGCACTCGGTGGTCGATTTCATCCGACCACGCGGCAATACCGCCCTTCACACTTTTCGCGTACTTGAAACCTTGCTCCTTGAGGAACTTCACCGCCTTGAGTGAGCGTATGCCGCTCTTGCAGTGAACGTAAATCTGCTGGTTCGGGTCCAGCTCGGTGAACCGCTGCGGGAGCGAGCCGAGCGGGATGAGAGGCACGCCGGCGATATGAGCGATTTCATATTCGTCCGGCTCGCGCACGTCGATTACCTTGATACCGAGCTTCACGTCATCGGTCGCCTTCTTCATCTCCTGCACAGTCACCTCGTCCGGATTCTGCGTCGGCGTCGATGGCTCGGGCATGATGCCGCAGAACTGCTCGTAATCAATCAGCTTGGTAATCGTCGGCTTATCTCCGCAAACTGGGCACTGCGGATCGCGGCGGAGCTTCAATTCGCGGAACTTCATGTCGAGCGCATTGAAGAGCATCAAGCGGCCGACGAGTGAGGTACCCTTGCCGAGGGCGAGCTTCAGAATCTCGGTGGTCTGGATGCAGCCGATGATGCCCGGCAACACGCCCAGTACGCCACCTTCGGCGCAGCTGGGCACCATGCCCGGCGGCGGGGGCTCCGGATAAAGGCAACGGTAGCACGGCCCACCGAGATGTGGGGCGAACACGCTGGCCTGGCCATCGAAGCGGAAAATCGATCCGTACACGTTCGGCTTCTTGAGCAGCACACAGGCGTCGTTGGTCAGATAGCGCGTGGGGAAATTATCGGTGCCATCCACCACGATGTCGTACTTGCCAATGATTTCGAGAGCGTTTTCGCTCGAAAGGCGGGTGTTGTGAATCACCACATCCACGCCCGGATTGAGATTGGCGATTGTCTCCTTGGCCGACTCGGCCTTGAGACGCCCGACATCCGGCGTGCCATGCAAAAGCTGACGCTGCAGATTTGAGAAATCCACCGTGTCGAAGTCCACAATTCCAATGCGCCCGACGCCCGCCGCGGCGAGATACATCGCGATCGGCGACCCCAATCCGCCAGCACCAACGCAGAGCACACTGGCCGCTTTGATTCGCTTCTGGCCCGCCAAGCCGACCTCGGGCAGAATCAAGTGCCGCGAATAACGGCGGATTTCATCGTTGTTCAATTCCATAATCCAAATAAAACTCTCCCCAGAGTAGTTCAGCCGTAAGTGCGAAAGCAAGCTGCGCCACCACACGTGAAGACATCAGCGAAAAAGGCGGCCCAAATCCTCCGCCGCGCCACCCCGCTCCGGCCAACCCTCGCCATCGTGCTCGGCAGCGGGTTCGGCTCGGTGCTGGATCGTGTCGAAGTCGTCGCGCGTCTCGCCTATTCCAAGCTGCCCGGCTTTCCGCTCGCCAGCATTGCCGGTCACAGCGGTGAGGCGGTACTTGGAAAACTCGGTGGCGTGCCTGTGCTCATCCTGAGCGGCCGTGCTCATTACTACGAAGGGCACGAACTCGCACGCGTCACCTTTCCTATCCGTGTCCTCGCGGAGTGCGGCATCAAATCGCTACTGCTCACCAACGCCGCCGGTGGAATCAATCGAACATTCCATCCCGGCGATTTCATGCGATTGACGGACCATATCAATTTCATCGGTACGAACCCATTGCGCGGGCCGGCGGCTGCAGACTGCGAACGCTTCATCGACCTCACGCAAGTGTACGACCCCATCCTCGCCAAATTGCTGCATCGCGCAGCCAGACATGCTGGAGCTAAACTTCGCGCTGGCGTCTATCTCGCCGTCAGCGGACCGAGCTACGAAACGCCAGCAGAGATTCGTGCCTTTGCACGGCTGGGGGCGGATGCGGTTGGGATGAGTACCGTGCCTGAAGCCATCGTCGCGCGGCAATGCGGTCTGCGCGTGGTCGGCCTTTCGTGCATTACAAACGCCGCCGCCGGCAGATCCTCTCACCCCCTCTCTCACGTCGAGGTACTCGCCGCGGGCCAAGCTGCAGGGCAGCAGGCTTGGCAATTGCTGGAAAATTTCGCCACTCTTTATGCCAAAACCGAAACGGATTAATTCGAAGGCGCTGGTGGCCGCAGCTCTCGAAGCCCAGCGTCGCGCCGTTGCTCCCTACTCGCGTTTCAAGGTCGGCGCGGCGCTGCTGACCGATTCGGGTGAAATCATCACCGGCGCGAATGTGGAAAGCGCGAGCTACGGTCTTTCCTGTTGCGCAGAGCGTGTTGCGATTTTCAAGGCGCTGACGGACGGCGTGACCGACTTTCGCGCGGCGGCAGTCGTCTCCCCCGGCGGCGTGACGCCCTGCGGTGCTTGCCGCCAACTTCTCATCGAATATGCGACGGACGCCGTTCTTTTCGTGGCTGACAGTCGGAAGCCGGACACAATCCGCCGCTTCCGCGTCCGCGACTTGTTACCAGCTGCCTTCACGAACATTCCTCCTGTTCTTCCATAAATGGGAATAATAGTCGATTGACTTAATAAGGACTCCTGATTTAATTAGTGGAATGCAAATCGAGAGTCTGAAAGTTTTCTGCGACCTGGCCGAGACCGAGAGTTTCACGAAGGCGGCCCAAATCAACGAAGTGACACAGTCGGCTGTGAGCCAGCAAATCAGCTCGCTAGAGAAACAGTTCAAAGCACTGCTCATTGAGCGGAGCAAGAAGAAGTTCCGCCTTACCCGCGAGGGGCAGGTCCTCTACGATTACAGCAAGCAGATCGTCCAGACCTACGATTCGCTCCAGCACAAGATCCAAGAGATTAAGGACATCGTCTCCGGCAGTATTCGCCTCACCACCATCTACTCAATAGGCCTGCACGACCTGCCCCCCTACATTAAGAAGTTCCTGAAAGCCCATCCGACCGTGAACATCTCCGTCGAGTACCGGCGGGCCACCCAAGTATACGAGGATGTGCTCGGGAATATCACCGACCTCGGACTCGTCGCCTATCCGACCAAAGACCCCCGACTCGAAGTGATGTCGCTCCGGAAGGATCTCCTCGTGCTCATCTGCCATCCAAGCCATCCGCTTGCAAAGCATAAATCCCTGAAATTAGCCGATCTCCAGGACCAGAAATTTATCGGTTTCGAGCCGGACATTCCCACTCGCAAGGCCATCGACAAAATCCTCAAGGACCGAGATGTATCCGTGAACCACGTCATGGAATTCGATAACATCGAGACCGTGAAACGCGCCGTCGAAATTGATGCCGGCGTCTCCATGGTGCCACAAGCCACCGTTGCCCAAGAGGTCGCCAAACACACACTCTCCCAAATAGAAATCGACGATGCGGACTTCTTTCGTCCCCTCGCCGCTATTTACAAGAAGAACAAGGTTCTCTCGCCGGCTATGAAGCAGTTTCTCGACCTGCTCAAGACCGAGTGACGGCTCAACCGGAACTTACTTCAGGTTCTCGGGGTTGAGTGGTCGAAGGTCCTTCGGTAGGAAGAGGCCGTTCTTGCGGATCAACTCTCCATCGAACCACACTTCGCCCCCGCCCCATTCCTTTCGCTGGATGAGCACCATGTCCCAGTGGACCGCAGAGCGATTTCCATTGTCGGCGACTTCGTAAGCCTGTCCCGGCGTGAAGTGCAACGAACCGGCGATTTTCTCATCGAACAGGATATCGCACATCGGCGAAAGAATGTGAGGATTGAAACCTAGACTGAACTCACCGATGTAACGCGCCCCCGCGTCGGTCTCCAAAATCTCGTTCAGCTTCTTCGTGTTGTTCGCCGTGGCTTTGATGATCTTGCCGTTCTCAAATTCCAGCCGCACGTTCTCGAACTTCGTACCCGCGTAGATTGTCGGCGTGTTAAACTGGATGTGTCCCTCCACTGAATCCTTGATTGGACATGAGAAGCACTCGCCATCGGGGATGTTCCGCAATCCTTCGCACGCAATGGCATTGATACCTTTCTTGCTGAACGTGAGATCCGTCCCCGGCCCTTTCAGGTGCACTTGACTCGCGCGTTTCATCCGACGTTGCAACGGCTGCATCGCGCGTTCCATGCGCCGATAGTCCATCGTGCAGACGTCGAAGTAGAAATTCTCGAATGCCTCCGTGCTCATGTTGGCCGACTGCGCCATGCTGGCCGTCGGCCAGCGCAGCACACACCAACGTGTTTTGTTAACGCGATAATTCTGCACCGGCCGCAGCGTCTTCGCGTAGAACTGCATTTTGTCCGCCGGCACATCGGACATCTCACTGGTGTTCGCCGCACCACGGATGGCGATGTACGCCTGCACTTTTTTCATGCGGAACATCTCCACATCACGCATCAACGTGGCGTGGCTGGCATCAGTCCCCTTTTGCGCCTCACGCAAGACGCGTGTGTGGCGGGTCTCAACAATCGGAGTGGCTCCGACCTTGCGCGCCGCGCGCATGAGCTCCACGGTGAATTCATCCGGCACATCAATCATGTCCAGCAGCACAGCCTCTCCGCGCTTGAGCTTGGCGGAATATTCGATGAGCAGCTTGGCGAGTTTAGGATAACGCGGATCAGTCATAGCTTTGGAAGTATAGGAATGACGGGGCAGAGTGCGAAGCAAATTTAACGCCGCGCCGGTTCGAATTGAACGGGCTGCGACCAGTGACTCCAGCGTCCGGTATCGTCCTTGAAGCGGGCTCGCGCACGATAGATTTGTCCGGCAGTAAACGTATCCGGTGGCAAACGAATCCCCACCGGGGCGCCGGTTATTTCTTCACTTGTCCAGTGTGGCTCAATCTCGTACCGGCGGGGTTGACCGACCTCATACCCGGGCAATCCCGGCGCGGTTATCTTTCCCACTCGCCACTGGACGGCCGCATATTTTCCACCATTGAGAGCAGAGGTGAATTTAGAAATATCAAATGACAGTTCCCGCACTGGAAACCCAAGCGGTCCCGTATAACGGATGGTCGGCGGCGGGGGAATCGCGTCATCTTTTGACTCCCACCAAAGATGACCGAAGCCATATCCCCGGGGATCGCCGTCATTTGGTTTGTAGTTCCGCTGCAGCCGCGTGTCCGCGCAAAAGTCCGTAATGAATTTGCAGAACCCATCGAAATCAGGCGTAGCGAGCCGACGTTCGAATGAGCCGCCACCCATTCCTTGTTGCGCGGGGTTTCGATAGAAAGCTCCTTTATCACTCGTGCGCGGATGAAAATTCCACATCGCCATATCGAGCTCGGCCCAGTTACGGGCGTGCCCATGAGGCTTGAGTGTCACCGACAGCTCATCGACAAGTTGGCCGATCTGCCCGCCATTGGGGGCAGTATCGCTACAAAACAAATCAAGGATTTCACGCGCGCGATTTTGATATTCACGCCGCAACAGAGGCGCATCGAGACTGCGCGCCTGATCGATAATGCCGGGCCAATGCGTTTTCGGAATGAACATCATGTCCAAATCCCAGGGCACAGGCGACCAGCGACCATCGCGCGGATGGTAGAGAAAATGGTTTGCGCCGTGACGCAGATCCACGTTCGACACGAC
Organism: Akkermansia muciniphila; assembly: GCA_945900775.1. Lineage (GTDB taxonomy): Bacteria > Verrucomicrobiota > Verrucomicrobiia > Limisphaerales > SIAT01 > SIAT01. Next base: position 14,986 of record CAMDJP010000013.1, read on the forward strand.
ACGATTCATCGCGTGAAAACTGTAGTAGGCAGAGAGGTCGAGATTGTCGCGCCACCACTTTTCCAAGTTGGTCGAGCGCGATCCATTCATGAAATCGTTGAAATCGGAATTGTTCGTCGGCATTCCAGCAGCCAGATGTTTCCTACCCGTCTCAGGGCTGTAAGTGTTTCCCGCCGGCAATCCTCGATCCTTGATCCAACCACTATCCAAATCCTGCACCGCGAGATACAGGCCCCACAAATCGCCTTCAAACTGGCTTTTGGCCGACGATTCTTCCACGCGACTCAAAACTCTGAAGTGAAACCAATGCGTATTGGGGCTGGGCACGCCGGCCAACTGATACGCGCGAAATGAAACCGCTTCGTCCATCCCCGCCATACCACGGTTGATCTGCACCCACGGGCTCGCACAGCCGCTTAAATTCAAATTGTTCCAAGGTTGCGCATACGCCCGACCCCGATGGTCGTGCGCATGAAATTCATGGGTGCGATTGAAATGGATACCCCACTTGTTTTTGCCCGAGACATATGTGCTGGCCTGACCGCGATTCTGAAATTGAATGTGGTCATACACGCGCCCATCGTAAACGACCGTGCCGAAGAGTCGTCGCTTGTTGTAGCCCCCATCCCATTGGCTTCTTTCCACATCATCTTGTCGGGCGATGAGATGATACACCGGTAATGTGGTGAGGAATTTAGGCGAGAACTCCAATGGTGGTGTTTTGCCGGGTTGACCACTACCGACCCACGCGGGAACGCCATCGTAACAAAACCATGCGAAGTTGGCAGAGTCATCATCCGCGTATGGAACGCGCACATTTGTGCCAACCATGTTTGTCGCTGCGATGCGATAACGAACGAGGCGTCGATGCGTCTGTATTTCGGAGGGAACAATCGCGGTGAACAATCCGTCGCCTGCGAGCGCGTCGCCTTCCGTGCCGTCGTCGCGCATCCGAAAATCCTGCCAGCGCTTCTCGTAATCGGCGTCAGACTTGCGCAGATACGCACCGGCATCCACCAACTGCACCTGCAACGTAACCGCGCGAACTCCGGTCGAATCCTTCACCCCTGCCGTCACAATAACCCGCTCGCCCGATTTCGGTTGTGCTGGGGAATGCGCCACCGCATTCACTGTCGGCGGCGCGTTCGTTGACCAGACGGAATTTTGTTTGCCTGGAGTAGGTCTCTTGTCACCCAACCTTCCATCGGGAACAAAACCCGAACTGCGCCACGAACCGGGTCGTTGTCCATCGAGCATTGGATGGATTCGTTCCATTGAAGAACCGCCGCCCGCGGCCGCTATCGGCCATGGAAAACCAACGCCATAATGAACTTCATCAACCACTATTTTGCGTTCATCGCGCAGCGCGATTCGCTCTCCTTCATTCTTCAACTTTCCAGGAAATGGCCCCAGCGGTTTGAATCCGAAAGTCTTCCCAAATAACTCTGGGTCTTTGGCCACGACCAGAAAGCCCCCCGGCGCGATGGATGTATCGGCGGGAAAAGCGAATCGATCCAAGTACCAACCCGCTAGACTCACCGCATTCGTGCCGGAGTTGCAGATTTCGATGAATTCAGTGGATTTCTTATCCGGTGTATCGAAATGGATTTCATTGATGACGACCTTCGCGGAGATCCGCGGAACGGATGTTGTCACGGCAACGACAATCAGAACAAAGATCCATCGCGCGAACCTTGATTTCATCATGCGCGCTTGAACTCCTCTCGACGCAAAGCGCGTTCACGCCGTTTCGTTTCCGCACGCAGCTCAACCTCCGCAGACCAACCACCCGCCTGCGCTTCTGCGCAGAGTGCAAACAATTCCTTTACGATTGCGGCTTTCGATCGTCGCACGGGGGCATCTGCATCTGAAACCAAACCCGCCTTACGCGCTTTCTTCACCAACTTCTCAGCCCGCAGCAATGCGGGAAGATGTCGCGGGATGCCGTCCAGCGCACTCGGCCGCGCATGCTTTGTCCCCTGCTTCTCAGCTTTTTTGATTTTCTCCCAGTTCACCCAAACCTCATCCACATCCTTCACCTTCACTTTGCCAAAGACATGCGGATGGCGGCGGATGAGTTTATCGACAATGTGGCGAGCGACTTTTTCAAAATCAAATACCCCACGCTCGCGCCCAAGCTGGCAGTGAAAAACCACCTGCAAAAGAAGGTCGCCCAGTTCCTCGGTCATCTCGTGGTCGTCTCCCGCTTCGATGGCGTCCATTAACTCGTACACTTCTTCGACGGCGTGAAAACGCAGTGAGCGATGCGTCTGCTCGCGGTCCCACGGGCAGCCGTCCGGCGCACGGAGCTGTACCATGACAGCTAGGAGTTCCTCAATCGCCGGTTTACGCTTGGCGCGTTTCACAGGATAACCAAATTGTCACGATGGACGACCTCGACCCGCTTGAGTTGACCAGCCTTGATGGCGACTGAATCAAAATCACACAAACCGCGAGCGAACTCCGTGCCGTCGGCGTCACAGAGACGCACCACATCACCCGTAACGAAGTCCCCTTCGCATCGCGCAATGCCGGGCGGTAACAGGCTTGTGCCTTTCTCGCGCAGCGCACGTTTGGCTCCCTCGTCGACAATCAGCGTGCCCTTTGGGTGATGGAAGAACGCAATCCAGCGCTTACGTCCCTTGAGCTTGGTCGGCTTCGGCACGAATAGTGTCCCCTCTTCTTTGCCTGCAAGCACATCGGCCAGCACCGCCTTTTTGCGCCCTGACGCAATGACAAGCGGAATGCCTGAGCGGACGGCTATCTTGGCCGCGTGGATTTTCGAGGTCATCCCACCCACAGCTGTGACGCTCGTGGTGCCACCGGCCATCTTTTCAATCCGGTCATCAATCGTCTCGATGAGCGATAGCGTGCGCGCGGTCGGCTTGCCGAAGTTCTCAACCACGCCGTCCACGGTGGTAAGAATGACGAGCAAATCAGCTGGCAGCAGAGAGGCGACGAGCGCGGAGAGTTTGTCGTTGTCGCCGAACTTCAGCTCGGTGAAAGAGACCGCATCGTTCTCATTGATGATCGGCACCACGCCGCGTTCGAGCAAAGCGATGAGGGTGTTTCGGGCGTTGAGATGGCGTTCCTTGTGCTCGAGGTCGTCGTGCGTGAGCAACACCTGCGCGACAGTGATGCGATGCCGTGCGAAAAGTTTCTCGTAGGTGGCCATCAACCGTGATTGCCCGACCGCGGCACACGCCTGAAGCTCCGCCAAATCCGTCGGGCGCTTGTTGAAACCGAGCGCACCCATTCCCGCGCCGACCGCACCGGATGTGACGAGCACCACCTCGCGCCCCGACGCACGCAGCGCGGCGACCTGCGCGGCGAGTTGCTTGAGTTGGGCTGAATCAAGCTGCTTGCGAGCATCGGTGAGAACACCCGTGCCGAGTTTCACCACCACACGACTGATATCTTTGAGAACGTCGGAACGCACGCGTTGCTTGGTAACAAACGGCGGGAAGCGTGTCGAGCCACGAGGTGGAAATGGCGGAAACCAGACGCGGGTAATAAAAGCGGCTGCAACGGGAGGAGAATAGACTTATCAATACGCCGCGTGGCCGTTCAGATTCACGACCGCCTGCGGGTTTTGCACTGCCTCCACGTGACCATCGAAGAAGAGGCGATTGCGAACCTTGCCGCCGTGGGAGGGAACCTTGGGCAAGTTTGAATACCACCCCCAGTTTGGGCATTGAAGCAACTCTTGATCCACATCCGTAATCGACCAAATGGCCACGGGATTCGGGATGTCATCCATGTTGTAAGGCTGGCGCGTCGGGAACCCTCCTTGGCCACCGTAGCCGAAAGGCTTCTGCGGCAGGATCGCATCGGCTGTCAATCCCACGCCCCAATTGACGGAGTAGGTGGAGTAATCCGAAGCCGGCCCCGAAAAGTTGCTGGAGCGATAAAACCCCACACACGTCGCGGCTCTGATGTCCAAACTCACCCCAGCCGCCAACGTGGAAGGCTGCTGATAGCCCATATACGGAGCGATGTAATACCCCAAATCCGAAGTGCTGGTGGAACCAACTAGCGCTTTGACCCCGATGATCAGCGGCCCCGGGAGCCTGCCTTGGTTGTCGTCGTTCGAAGATTGGATGGCGAGGGTGATTTGTTTGAGACTGCTGGCGCAGTGCGCCTGATACCCTTTTCACTTTGCCTTGCCCAGCGCCGGCAGCACCATGCTTGCCAGAATGCCGATGATGGCAATGACCACTAACAGCTCAATGAGCGTGAACGCTGCAACGGCCGAGTGGAAACGAATCTTTCGATGGAGGCAGTTCGCTGTCAGTCGCATATTGTTTAACGACGATCGGACAACCATCATTAAGCTAAAAACGTGCCATAATGGTAATTCTTAAAAACCGCCGTAAAAATTATCATCCTGTATCTCAACCCCATGGCATCACACAAAAAAGCGCGTTAATGACGCCTTCGTGCGCCAAAATCACGCACCTGTACAAGCGATGCGAGGCCGTGACTTCGCTGCAACCCGCGCGCAACTTCTTTTCAGCGTGGACGCGCACCGTACCTTTGCCTAGGCTCCCGCCATGCGCGATGAATCACTTCATTTCCTTCAGACTCTCGTCAACACCCCCAGTCCCGTCGGCCACGAGGCCCGTGGCCAGCGCGTCTGGCTCGATTACGCCAAACAGTTCGCCGACGAGACCTACTCCGACACCTACGGCAATTGCGTCGCTGTACTGAACAAGGGGGGCGGACCGCGGATCATGCTCGCCGGCCATGCCGACGAAATTGCGATGGCGGTGAACTACATCGATGACCACGGGTTCCTTTACGTGCGCCGGATTGGCGGCGTGGATCCGGCCATCACCAAAGCCCAGCGCGTGGTCATCCACACTCGTAACGGCCCGGTGAAAGGCGTCGTCGGTAACGTCGCGCCGCATCTAACGAAACTCGAAAAAGAACGTAAAGTTCCGGAGATCCACGATCTCTTCATCGACATCGGCGTGAACAGCAAAAAAGAGGCGCTTCAACTTCTTCAAATCGGCGATCCGATTACCTTGGCCGATGGATTCGAGTTGTTGCGTGGCGACCTTGCGGTGGCGCGAGCCTTCGATAACCGCATCGGCACCTTCGCCGTGATTGAAGCATTGCGTTTGCTCACCGAGCAAAAGGGAAAACTACAGGCCGAAGTCTGCGCTGTCTCGAACACACAGGAGGAAGTTGGCCTCTTTGGTGCGCGGCAGATCGCCTACTCGCTCAAACCTGACCTCGCGCTCGTCGTGGATGTCACGCACGCAACCGACTATCCCACCGTGAACAAGGCGATGCACGGCGACATCCGAATCGGCGAAGGCCCCGCCATCACTCACGGCGGTTGTAACCACCCCGAAGTTGTCGCTCGAATCGAGCAGGTCGCGAAGAAACTGAAGATCCCGCTCCAGCACGAGGCGATGAGCGCCACGAGCGGCACCGACACCGACGCCATTTTCTGGACTCGTGGCGGGATCGCCAGCGCCCTTATCAGCCTGCCGAACCGCTATATGCACTCCCCAGTGGAACTGGTAAGCTTGAAGGATCTCGAACAGATTCCGAAGCTGCTCGCCGGTTTCGCTCTCTCGCTCAAGAAAGGCGAGGAGTTTAAGGTGAAGATTTGAGCTGGGCTACTTCTTCGGCGGCTCCGTCGAGGAGGAATCCGGCTTCCCCTGCATCAAAAAATCAAACGCGACTGGAGCGAGCGCCGGCAGCGTCTTGAGAACGATGGGCAGCATCTTGTTCCGCAAATCTTCTTCGTTTTTGATGTCAGTGATAATCTCGTTCTGCGTGCCGAACGACGTCTCCTGTACCTTGTTCGGCTCTTTCATATCAACGTAGCGCAACTTGCCGAGCGAAAGATTGAGGACGTCGATACCGGCGAATTCGTGCTTCTTGCCCCCCACGTCCACCTCGGTCTTCTTTGGTTTTCCTTCCGGATCGGTCTTCGCTTTTATAATCCCGTCGATGTTGAACTTCCCGTCCAATCCCTTAACGATGCATACCTCTTTCAAGTGAAGTCGAATCATCTTAAAATGCAGCTTCTGTTCCTTGAGCGCCTCCAAATCGTACTCCACGTGTAACTCGGCCAGGTCGAGCATTGGCGAGCCACCAAACTTGGCGGAGTTGTAAATCTTGAAGTTCTCAATCGTAAGCTTCGGGCTGAAGATCCCGATCTCGAGGTTGCCAATCTTCGCATCCAAGCCGATCTGCTGCGCGATTCCCGCTTCGGCCGCCTTTTTCGCGACCGGGTCCAGTGCCAGCAGGCCGCCAATCGCCAGCAGCAGCAGAACAACAACAATTCCAACGAACCACTTTAAGATCGTCTTCATAAGTAAATTCCCCTCTCGATTCGCTCCATCCAACACCAAACTCAAATTCGGCTCAACACGGAATGTCCTCGGCCCGCACGTCTAGGCATTCATCCTGATCCTCCCACACCAGCGCCGGCCACGTGGCGAGCAGGCGCGGCATCAATTCGGAGCCGAGCTGGGCCAGCAGTTGTTCCGCCGCTACCGCGGCTTCGTCGAGCGCGCGGTCGTAGTTCGGCGCACGCTTGCGCTGGCGATCATCCCAATGTGCCACTGCATGCAACGGCGCGTAGGCGTCGGCCCATTTCTTTAACTCTTCTGCAAGCTCGCCAATCTCGTCGAGCGAAACCGCCGTGCCATTGCAGTGCAGGCACACCAAGCCCGACTCAAGCAGATCGCGGGAGAGTAGGGGCAAGAGCGGCGCACGACAACACGGCGCCACGCTGTAGGCCGATGGCGGGGAGGCCAGCCGCTTGAGCCAGATCTGGCGCTCATGCGCCACCTGCGCGGCGAGGCGATAGGCGCCCACCAGCGGGTGTGAAAACCTCCAGACGCGCCCCTCCAACTGCCCAAGCGTCTGCGCCATCCAGCGGGCCAGCGTCAGGTCATCAAATTCCTTGAACACCCCGCTGTAACCCCGCCATAGGCGGTCGATTGGGGCCTCTTGCTCGTCAGCCATGCGAATAAGATGGATGCCGCCACGCGAAGTGCAAAGTTCAAAGTGTGATGATTGCACGCACTAATTATTCCCGGTGCCATTTATCGGCACTGCTTTTGCCTTTTTACTTTCGCCATTTGCTTCTAAGAACTCATCGTGCCGACTGCGCCAGTACCAGCTAATCCCCTCGCTCTACCGATAGCGCAACTGCGCGGCGTCGGCGCAGAGCGCGCGGCTCAACTCAATCGCCTCGACCTGCACACCGTCGGCGACTTACTGCTGCACCGGCCGCGGCGTTACGAGGACCGACGCCAATTTCGCCCCATCGTCCAGTTACAGGAAGGCGAACCGGCACTCACGCGCGGTCACATCGTGGCACAAGGCGTGAAACGATTCGCGCGCGGCCGCAAGTCAGTCTTTGAACTCATCCTCGACGACGGCTCGGCGCGCTTGCATTGCCGCTGGTGGAACCTCCCGTTCATGGAACGCTACTTCGCCATAGGCGACGATGTACTCGTCTTTGGCAAGCCGCTCTCGCTACGCCCCTGTACGATGGACCATCCCGAGACCGAGGTGGTCGTGAACGATGCCGAAAGCCAATTACACCTCAACCGCATCGTTCCCGTCCATTCACTCACCGAAGGCCTCCCCCAGCGGTGGCTGCGCGGTCTACTCTGGCGAGCGGTAAGAGATTTTGCACCACACGTGGCGGAACCGCAGCCAGCGCACGTCGGCCAACCATCCCGCGCCGAAGCGATTCGCATGCTTCACTTTCCAGAGCGTTTGGATGACGTCGAAATCGCTCGCAAGCGAATGGCATTGGACGAGTTCGTCGCATTACAGCTCGCGATGCAAAAACGTCGGCGAGCCTGGGAATCGCGGGCAGCCGCTCTGCCCTGCGCTGGCACGAATCAATTGATTCGCCCTTTTCTTGACCGCCTCGGTTTCCAACTCACCGTCGCTCAAACCACCGTGCTCCGCGAGATTCGCGCCGATCTTGGCGGTCGGCATCCAATGCGCCGACTCCTCCAAGGCGATGTGGGTGCGGGTAAAACGGTCGTCGCCGCCTGCGCCGCGCTCATGGCGCTCGAGAGCGGACGCAGTGTTGCGCTGATGGATCCGACAGAGATTCTGGCCGAACAGCACTTCAACACCTTCCGCGGCTGGCTGGAACCACTCGGCATCGAGGTCCATCTGCTCACCGGCAGCCGCAAAACCAACGCTAGCCAAAAGTCAAAAAGGCGAACGCTACAGACTCGAGCCCTTTTCATTGGCACACACGCGCTCTTGGAGGGAGATTTCACCCCCGAAAACCTTGGTCTCATCATCATCGACGAGCAGCACAAGTTCGGTGTGGCGCAGCGCGAACGACTATTACGCAAAGGTCACTATCCGCACCTGCTCGTGATGACCGCCACGCCCATTCCGCGCACGCTCGGCTTGACGCTCTACGGCGACCTCGACGTGTCGGTGATTGATCAGCTTCCCGCCGGGCGCGGCCGCCTCCGTACCCACGTGCGCACGAGCGAGACCTTGCCAAAAGTGATTGAGTTCATCCGCGAGCAACTCGCACAAGGCCGGCAGGCCTATGTGGTTTACTCCCGCGTGGACGAGGAAAGCTTGGCCGCAGGGGTGAAAGCGGTGAGAGCTGAGTCGGAAAAGCTCGGCGTTGCACTCGCGCCGTTCCGCGTCGCCGCCCTGCACGGGCGGTTGAAGTCAGCGGAGAAGGAATCTGTGATGGCCGCATTCCGCGCGAACGAACTTCAAGTCCTCGTCGCCACCACCGTCATCGAGGTCGGCGTGGATGTGCCGAACGCGACGGTGATGCTCATCGAAAACGCCGAGCAGTTCGGATTGGCGCAGCTCCACCAATTGCGAGGGCGCATCGGTCGCGGCGCACACGACTCGCACTGCATCCTGTTTTCTAACGCCGATACGCCCGAAGTGCGCAAGCGGTTGGAGGTGCTGGCCGAGACGAACGATGGCTTCAAGGTGGCGGAGGCGGACCTGTTACTGCGCGGGCCGGGGGACCTGCTCGGACGCGATCAGAGCGGCTTGCCAAATTTGCGCTTCGGCGACCTCGCACGCGATCTGCCCCTTCTGGAACAGGCCCGGGAGCTGGCGGCAAAATCGCTCCGCGCATCGCCGTCAAGCTGACCAGACCATTTTTCATTTTGCGCCGCGCACCTGTCGCTACCTTACGAGATGAGCGCTGCAACCATTCCGGCCCCACTCGACCTCACTCTTCTGCGAGACTAGAATCGCGTCACGGCGATTCACGTTCCTTCTGGCAGACTCCGTGATTGAACATGAACCCCACTTTGCCGTGTCAAATCGTTCGCCCAGCGAGCCACTACGCACCCGTTTGCCAGTTGCAGTTTACCCCTCTCTCGGCTAGGTAAAGGCTATGCGGTTCATCAGCGGCATCATCGAGAAGCTCAAACGCCATCCCAAGCGCGTCGTATTCCCTGAGGGCACGGAGCCACGTGTGCTGCAGGCCGCGCGTCAGTTCTACTCGCTCAACCTCGGCGCGCCTATCCTGCTCGGTGACCGCACCAAAGTGAAGGAGGCCGCCGAACTTCTGAACGTCTCACTCGGCGGCGTCCGCATCATCAACCCCGTCGAGAGCGAGGAGTTGCCCAGCTTCGTCGAACGCTACAAATTCCTCCGTCGACTCAAAGGTGTTACCGACGAGGATGCTCACGAGATCATGACGCGCCCGAACTATTTCGCCGCCATGATGGTCGCAATGCATCAGGCTGACGGCGTCATCTCCGGCACCAACGAAGCCGCCGGTAGCGTGCTGCGGCCGTTCTTCCAGATTATCAAGGTTGCTCCGCACGCCACCACCGCTTCGAGTTGCATGATTATGGAGGTGGAGGACACACGCTTCGGGCACACTGGCGCGCTCTTTCTCGCCGACTGCGGCGTCATTCCCGACCCGACAGCCGAGCAACTCGCCGACATCGCCGTCGGCACCGCGCAACTCGCGCGCCAGCTCCTCGGCATCCCACCGCGCGTGGCGTTGCTTTCCTTCTCCACGAAAGGAAGTGCCTCTCATCCCTCGATTGGCAAAGTGCAGGCCGCCACCGCCCTCGCCCAGCAGAAGGCCGCCGCGCAACGCATCGAAGCCGACTTCGACGGCGAACTGCAGCTCGACGCCGCTCTGATTCCCGAGATTGCCAAACGCAAAGTCGCGCAAAGCGCCGTGGCCGGACGCGCCAACGTGCTAGTCTTCCCTGACCTCAACGCCGGCAACATCGGTAGCAAACTCGTGCAGCACCTCGCACGCGCCAACGCCTACGGCCAGATCCTCCTCGGCCTCGACCGACCTGCCGCCGATGTCTCGCGAGGTTCCACTGCTCACGACATCCTTGGCGTCGCCGCCATCGTTGGCCTGCAGTCCATTGAGTACAATCTGCTTTACCCCGAGTCCGAGATAAAACTGCCCGGCGAGTCACGATGAACACGAGTACGCCCCGCGTCTTCATCGCGGCCACGCGGCAGAACGACGGCAAGACTACCACATCCCTCGGCCTGCTCGCAGCGCTGCAGAAAATCCACGCGCGAATCGGCTACATCAAGCCGGTCGGCCAGCGCTACGTCGAAATCGCCAAGCATAAGATTGACGAAGACACCGTCTTGATGGACCGCGTATACGGCCTCAACTGCCCGCTCGACGCGATGAGCCCTCTGGCCATCTCGCCCGAATTCACCCGCCGCTACATCGAATCCGCCAACAGTGCCCCGCTGGTCGCCCAGCTTCAGAAGGCCTTCGACCGCGTCGCGTGGGAGAAGGACTTCGTCCTGTGCGAAGGTTCCGGCCACGCCGGCGTCGGTTCGGTGTTCGACATGTCCAACGCTCGCGTGGCGAAGGTGCTCGGCGCCAAGGCCGTCATTGTCACACAAGGCGGCATCGGCCGACCGATCGATGAGGTCGCTATTAACCACGCCCTCTTCGAAAAGGAGGGCGTTGAGGTCATTGGCGTCATTCTCAACAAGGTCTTGCCCGAGAAGCTCGACCACATCGCCGACTTTGCCCGACGCGGCCTAAAGCGCAAGGGGCTGGAGCTTCTCGGCGTACTGCCCCACCAAGCACTGCTCACTTATCCCACAGTCGCCTCGATTCAGGAGGAACTATCCGCCGAGGAACTGAATCGAACGCAACATCTGAGTAACCTCGTCCGCGAGGTCGTCATCGGCGCAATGAGTGTCGAAAACGCCCGCCGATACTTCAAACCCGGCGTTCTCCTCATCACCCCTGGAGACCGCGAGGATATCATCCTCTCCGCCAGCACCGTGATGCTCGATGACGAGAACACCCTTGCTGGCATCGTCCTCACTGGCGGTCTTCGCCCCGGCACCAACGTGCTCAAGATTCTCCGCGACGTCCCCTACCCCGTTCTACTCGCCCAGGAAGACAGCTACCAAATCGCCTCCAAGGTACACGACCTGACCGTCAAGACCCGCCCCGGCGATACCGAAAAGATTTCCGTCATCCGCGAACTCGTGGCCAAGCATGTTGACCTAAAAAAACTTCTCGCCGCGCTCGTCACTCGCTGACGGCGATCCATCGCTCATTGAACCCGATGAAACTCCCGCTCAATCCCGCACTCGCAAATCTCGCCGTCTACCTGCCTGGACGGCCCATCGCCGAGGTCGCCCGCGAACTGAACCTCGACCCCGCCAGCATCATCAAACTCGCCTCGAATGAGAACCCGCTCGGCCCTTCTCCTAAAGCGCTCGAAGCGATGCGCCACGCGATCTCATCCACGCATCTTTACCCCGACGGAAGCGCATTTTATCTCAAGCAGAAGCTCGCCGATAAACTCGGCGTCGCCCCCGCGAATCTCGTTCTCGGCAATGGTTCCAACGAGATCATCGAATTCGTCGGTCGCGCCCTCCTCGCCTCCGGCGACAACATCGTCGTCTCGCAGTACTGTTTCGCTATCTACCCCATCATCGCGCGGATGATGGGCGCCGATGTCATCACCGTCCCTGCCCGTGATTACGGCCATGACCTGCGAGTGATGACTCGCGCCATTACGCCGCGTACGAAAATCATTTTCGTCGCCAACCCGAATAACCCCACCGGCACGCGCGCGCCCGAGGCCGACGTGGTCGAACTAATCAACAACGTCCCGCCCCATGTCCTGCTCGTCATGGACGAGGCGTACATCGAGTTCCTTGAACATCCGGTGGACCTACTCCCACTCGTGCGCCGAGGTGATTTTCCGAACCTCATCCTGATGCGCACCTTTTCGAAAATCTTCGGACTCGCCGGTCTACGACTCGGTTACGGCATCGGCCATCCCGACCTCGTTCTCGCGCTAGAGAAGATCCGTCAGCCATTCAACGCCAACTCTCTCGCTCAGGCCGCCGCCCTCGCCGCGCTGGGCGATGGCGAGCACATCGCCCGCACCCGCCACATCAACACACAGGGCCTCGAGTTCTACACGCTCGCCTTCCGCCAGATGGGTCTCGAGTTCGTCCCCTCGCACGCCAACTTCATCCTCGTGCGGGTCGGCGACGGCCAGCGCGTCTTCAACGAACTTCAGAAACTTGGCGTCATCACCCGCTCGATGGCCAGCTATCAACTCCCTGAATGGGTGCGGATCTCCGTGGGTACCGCTGCCGAGAATACCCGTTGCCTCACCGCACTGCGCACAGTGTTGGGTAAATGAGGTGAAGAGTTTTCAGTTGAATCGCCGGCGAACCTCTCCTTATCTTGTAGCCGGTGCTGGAGGTTCCGGCCCTGAACTGGACACGACAAAGTGAAACCGACTGATCTGCGGGGCATCCTGCAATACATCCCGCGCTTCCGCGAGAAGACCTTCGTCATCAGTGTCGACGGCGGGGTCGTCACGAACGAGAACTTCGCCAACATCCTCTTGGACGTGGCAGTGCTCCGTTCGCTAAACATCCGTGTCGTGCTCGTCCACGGCGCCGCCGCGCAGATCGCCTCGCTCGCTAAGGAGAAGAAAATCGCCGCCTCGGACATCGAAGGCACCGGCGTGACCGACGACGCCACTCTCAAACTCGCCCTCACCGCGGCCAATCGGCTGACGCACGAGATCCTCGAAGGTCTCTCCGCGAACGATCTCCGCGCCGCCTGCACGAACGGCATCATCGCTCACCCCATGGGTATTCTCGGCGGTGTCGATCACCTCTTCACCGGCAAGGTCGAGCGCGTGGACATCGAGTTGCTGCAGACTCTCCTCTCGCAAGCCATCGTCCCCGTTGTGCCGCCACTCGGCTTCGATGGCGACGGCAAGACCTACCGCGTCAACTCCGACGGCGTCGCCACTGCACTCGCCGATGCCTTGAAGGCCGTGAAGCTCATCTTCATCACCACGCACGACGGACTTGTCGCGCAGGGCCAGCTTATCCGGCAGATGCTCGTCGCCGATCTGGAAAAGAAACTCGCCGAGAACAAAGGTCTCTTCGCGAACGGCATGCTCTCCAAAGCCCAGCACGCCATCGCCGCTTGCAAAGCCGGCGTCCAGCGCGTTCACATCATCAATGGCTGCGAGGATGAAGGGCTGCTCGCCGAGGTTTTCTCCAATGAAGGCATCGGCACACTCATCTACGCCAATGAATACCAAGCCGTCCGGCGCGCGCTGAAGAAGGACGTTCGCCACATTCTCCAGCTCATCAAAGGCTCCGTCGAGAGCGAGGAACTGGTCAAACGTACCCACGCCAGTGTCGAGAAGCAGCTCGGCGACTATTACATCTTCGAAATCGACAAGAATCCCGTCGCCTGCATCGCCCTGCACCTCTATCCCGAAGCGAAAAAAGGCGAGCTCGCGTGCCTTTACGTCAAAGCTTCCCACGAGAATCAGGGTATCGGCCGCAAGCTGATCCAGTTCGTTGAGAACAAGGCCCGCGAGCTAAACCTCGCCGAACTCCTCACCCTCTCCACGCAGGCGTTCACTTATTTCCAATCCAAAGGCGGCTTCATCGAAGGCACCTCCGACGACCTCCCACCTGCCCGGCGCGAGAAATACGACGCCAGCGGTCGCCACTCCAAGGTCCTCGTCAAGAAACTCGCCAAGCCCGTCTGACCAAGTGCCGCCGCTGGCCTCAGCCACGCTCCCCGCCGAACTGAGCGCCGCCGTTGCGCGGCTCGCCGTGCCGCTCACGCCGCATGTCGTCGTCGTGCACGTAGCCGCCCAGACGGCCGAGTTATTCAGCTGTTCTCCGACCGGCGACACTCTTCTCCGCGCGATGCGCTGCTCCACCTCGCGCGTCGGCACTGGGCAGGCGAAGGATTCCAACCGTACGCCGCTCGGGCTGCATCGCGTGGCCGAGAAGATCGGCAAAGGCGAGCCGGTCGGCATGGTCTTCAAAGCGCGCCAACCGGTCGGGATGGAAATCACCGGCAACCCAGCCACGGCCATCACCACGCGAATTCTCTGGCTCGACGGGCTTGAGCCAGGGTTCAACCGCGACGGCGACGTGGACACGCACGCGCGTTACATCTACATCCACGGCACGGGCGATGAGGAGACAATCGGCCAGCCGGTCTCCGCGGGCTGCATCCATCTCGCCGCGGCCGATCTCGTGCCGCTCTTCGACACGGTCGCCAGCGGCACGCTGGTCTGGATTGAAGAACGCTGAAGGGGAGGCGGTTTGCGCCCGGCACTTTTGCCTTTTGCCTTTCGCGGTTTGGCTTAACGTCTCCACATGACTCTGAACGAGCAGATGACGGGACTGGCGCGGGACGCCAAGTCCGCCTCGCGTGCGCTGGCGCAGCTCACTACCGCCGAGAAGAACACCTGCCTGCTCGCCATGGCGGACGCTATCGCGAGGAACACCGCCGCCATTCAGGCCGCCAATGGGCTCGATATGGAGGCAAGCTGTGCAACGGGAATTTCCAGTGCCATGCTCGACCGCCTCAAGCTCGACGACAAACGCCTCGCCGCCATGGCTGGCGGTCTGCGGGAGGTTGCCGCGTTGCCCGACCCCGTCGGCCGCACCCTCGACGACCGCACACGCCCAAATGGCTTGCGTCTCCAGAAAATCGCCACCCCCATTGGTGTCGTCGTGATCATCTACGAGTCGCGCCCGAACGTGACCGCTGATGCCGCGAGCCTGTGCTTCAAGACCGGCAACGCCACGATCCTGCGCGGCGGCAAGGAAGCCTTGCACTCGAACACCGTCATCGCCGAAACAATGGTCGCCGCCGGTCGGGCTGCACTGGGGGAGCGTTTCCCCGCGCACGCAATTCAAGTCGTGCCCACCACCGACCGCGAGGCCATCCCCGCCCTGCTCTCGCTCACGCAATACGTGGACCTCTGCATGCCCCGCGGCGGCGAGGGCCTCATCCGCGCCGTAGCCGAGTGCAGCAAGGTGCCCGTCATCAAGCATTACAAGGGCGTCTGCCACGTCTTCGTCCACGCCGCCGCCGACCTCGCGATGGCCCACTCAATCGTGATGAACGCAAAGGTCCAGCGCCCCGCCGTCTGCAACGCAGCAGAGACACTGCTCGTCGACAAAGCTGTGGCGGAGAAATTCCTGCCCGCAATCGCTGGGAAACTATCCGAGAAAAACGTTGAGCTGCGCGCCAGCCCAGATGCGCTCGCGGTCCTTGCCCCGCTGAAAACTGGAAACTGGAAACTGAGCGCTGCGACGGAGCAGGACTGGTTCACCGAATACAACGACTACATCCTCAACGTCCGCGTCGTGGACGGCGTGCAGGGAGCGATTGACCACATCAACCACTACGGCTCCGCGCACAGCGACAGCATCGTGACGACGGACGAGACGGCGGCGCGGCAATTCCTCGCCGAGGTGGACAGCGCGGCGGTCTATTGGAACGCGAGCACGCGCTTCACCGATGGCGGGGAGTTCGGCATGGGCGCGGAAATCGGCATCAGCACCGACAAAATTGGCGCGCGCGGCCCGATGGGCCTGGATGAGTTGTGCACCTACAAATGGCTCGGGTTTGGCTCGGGCCAAGTGCGCGGCTGAGGACGAGCCCAGCATGGGCATCAACAACGTGAACGCCGCCAGCCACAACACACCAGCCAACGCGGCGGACCGCGCACGATTCATCCGCGAGTCACTGCCCCTGGGCGGACTCTTCGCCGGACATGAATGGCATTTGGCAATGGATTCCTTCCCGCTCGGCCCCCAACTCGCGCGCGAACTGGAATCGCTCGGTCGCGTGCTGCTGCAGTTCTACCGCGCGGCGAATCTACTTCACCGACGCAGCGCCGAAGGCAAGCAGCCGGAGTGGGTCGCGCACCTCCTCGATCAAGGCAAGCCCGCCGCGCTCCTCGAACTGCAGCGCGATTCCGCGTTCAAGAACGACATTCCGCGCATCATTCGGCCCGACATTTTACTCACCGAGGAAGGCTTCAGCATCACGGAACTGGACAGCGTCCCCGGTGGCATCGGCCTCACGGCGTGGTTGAACGAGACCTACTCGCGCGCTGGGACCACGGTGACTGGTGGCGCCACGGGGATGCTCGATGGCTTCGCTGGCATATTCGGCGACGCCTCGCGCGTCCACCTCGTCGTCTCTGAAGAGTCAGCCACGTACCGACCGGAAATGGAGTGGCTGGCCGGGCGGCTGGACAGTTCAAAGTTCATGGTTCAAGACTCAAAGTTCGAAGGCTTCGCCGACGACGACGCTGTTTACCGCTTCTTCGAGCTGTTCGACCTCGCGAACGTGCCGACCTCGCGGGCCATCTTCGAACGCGCACGGGAGAAGCGGCTTCAGCTGACGCCGCCGGCCAAGCCGCTCTTCGAAGAGAAACTCCTCTTCGCCCTGCTCTGGAACCGCAACCTGCGGCCATTTTGGCGAGAGCATCTTGGTGAGTCGTTCCTCGAGCGCCTCCTACGACATTTCCCGTACACGTGGGTGCTGGACCCTGCCCCGCTGCCGCCGCACGCGGGCATCCCGGAGCTGAACCTAACCGATTGGCAGCAGCTCAAGACTCTTTCGCAGCGCGAGCGGGAGCTGATTCTGAAAGTATCCGGGTTCTCTGAAAAGGCCTGGGGCGCGCGCGGCGTACATCTCGGAAGCGACCTCTCTCACGCGGATTGGAGCACGGC
This sequence comes from Akkermansia muciniphila, assembly GCA_945900775.1. Taxonomy (GTDB): domain Bacteria; phylum Verrucomicrobiota; class Verrucomicrobiia; order Limisphaerales; family SIAT01; genus SIAT01. The sequence goes on from CAMDJP010000013.1 coordinate 32,017, forward strand.
TGTGGACGAGGCTCTCGCCAGCTTTCCTCACTCGCCCCATGTCCTGCAGCGCTTCCACAAGCCGCGCCTCGTCCGGCACGAGTGGTTTGATTTTTCGGAAGATCGCGTGAAGACTCTAGAAGGGCGCGTGCGCCTCTGCCCGTACTATTTTGTCCATGGCGATGGCGATGCCGCGCGGACGGTGCTGGGCGGGGTGCTGGCAACGATTTGTCCGGCCGATAAGAAGATCATCCACGGGATGCGCGACGCGATTCTCACACCATGCAAAACATGAACGAGCTCTGGCAATACACGCTGCTGGCGCTCAGTTCGCTGTTTGTCATCATCGATCCCTTCGCCTCGATTCCGGCATTCGTGGCGATGACGCCCCAGGATACGCCAAAAGAACGCGCTCGGATGGCGCGACTCGCCTGCCTCGTGGCGGCGGGCGTCCTGCTCGGCTTCGCGTTCCTCGGCGAATATGTTTTCCGCTTTCTCGGCATCACCATTCCAGCATTCAAGATGGCCGGTAGCATCGTGCTGCTCCTGGTGGCTTTAGATATGTTGCGCGCGAAACGCTCGGCGCTGGTGGAAACGAGCGAGGAGACCGAGGCCGGTGCGGAGAAGGATGACATCGCCATCACGCCGCTGGCTGTGCCGATGCTCGCCGGACCCGGGGCGATTACCACGGCTATTCTGCTACAGAATGAGGCGAAGTCCTTCGACCAAAAGATCGCGCTGGCACTGAGCATCGTCGCGGTGCTCGCGCTGAGCTACTTGGTATTGCGGCTCTCGGCGAAGGGCGCGGGGTGGCTCAGTCCAATCGCCCTGAAAATCACGACTCGCATCATGGGTCTGATGCTGGCGGCATTGGCGTGCCAGTTCATGTTCGACGCGTTGAAGGAATTCAAAGCCAAGCTCTGAACCGGAGCCGCGCCCGCGGGGTGCTTACTTGGTCTCCGGCAGAAGATCGGTGGGAGGAACGCTCGAGATCTGACCGCGCGGAGTCTCGCGTAGAGTGCCGATTCCTCGCGCATCAATCGCAGTCGTCTGCACGGCTAAATCAAAACGCAGCGGCTCGCGCGTGATGACACCAGTTTGCGGCACAGAGGGACTCTGCCGTGTAGGAATGGAGCGAAGCGGAGTACCGGGTTGTTCTGGAGAACCACGCTCACGTTCCCTATCCCCATCGCGACCAGTCTTTGAGGAGCGGCTGAATGGATTAAAAAGACTGCCGCTGGAAGAGCGAGAGGATCCGGAAGAGCGGGAGGATGCGGGAGAGCTGGCGGTGGGCGATTCCGACGGGAAGAACAGCTTCTGGGTTTCGCCCGCGTTCTTCACGAGCACGGTGCCCTCGTTCTCGTCAATCTTCACAATCTCGAGAACGCCCTGCTGTTCGCCTTCGGCGAGAATGAAACTATCGGCTCGGGTGGTGCCGGGGACAGTCATCACGATGAGGGCTTTCTTGACGTTGGAGAACCCGGTAATGCCGGTGAGTCGGAGGTTCAGCGAAACGCGATCGACGACGGCGTTGGTCCTCGGAGCGAGGGGTAGGCGGAGGCGGAACGGGTTCTTTTCCGTGACAGTGACAATTGGACCTGCAGGCTTTTCGGGTTTCGCGGGCTCTTCCGGTTCGTTAAGTTCGGGTTTGGGCTCGGGCTTGATTTCGCCTTTCACTTCCAGCTTGGTGTCGGAAGTGGCGGGCTTGGCTTCAGGTTTAACATCGGGTTTCTCCTCCGGCTTAACTTCCGGCTTAACTTCCGGCGTATCCTGCGCAGCAAAAACGGCAACAGCCAACAGCCAGCCAAACACTATTACTAACGGTTTCATCCTGCCAGTCATACAATAGAACGTATCCATGAAGGTGGACGCGCGCCAGTCTTTTTTGTTACACAAAAAAAAGGCGCTCCCAGAGGAGCGCCTTTGTGAAATTAGAATGCTTAGTAGGATGCCTGCACACCGGTGATCGCGCGCTTCTTCATCCATGGCATCAGGCTGCGAAGGCGAGCCCCGGTCTTCTCGATTGGGTGCTGCTCGCCCTTCTTGAGGAGGGCGTTGTACCTCTTGTAGCCGCCCTTGTACTCGGCCACCCATTCGCGGGCGAACTTGCCAGTCTGAATGTTCTTGAGCGCGAGTTTCATGCGCTTCTTAACCGAGGCATCAATAATCTTCGGACCGACGCTCACGTCGCCCCACTTGGCCGTCTCGGAAATCGAGAAGCGCATACCGGCGATGCCGGACTCGTTCATCAAATCCACGATAAGCTTTAGCTCGTGTAGGCACTCGAAGTAGGCCATCTCGGGGGAGTAACCCGCCTCGGTAAGCACCTCAAAACCGACCTGCACTAGGGCACTGGCACCGCCGCAAAGGACCGTCTGCTCGCCGAAAAGATCGGTCTCGGTCTCTTCCTTGAAAGTGGTCTCGATTACGCCTGCGCGTGTGCCGCCGATGCCCTTGGCCCAAGCGAGCGCGACCTTCTTAGCCTGCTTGCTCGCATTCTGATAGATGGCGATGAGGCTCGGCACGCCTTTGCCTTCGGTGTATTGGCGACGAACGATGTGGCCGGGACCCTTCGGCGCGACGAGAATTACGTCCACGTTTTTCGGTGGGACAACGGTCTTGAAATGAATCGCGAAGCCGTGGCTGAAGAGGAGCGTCTTGTTCTTAGCAAGGTTAGGCTCGATATCCTTTGTGTAAGCGGCAGCTTGTTTTGTGTCCGGAAGCGCGACGAAAATGACGTCCGCTCGGCGCACCGCTTCGGCCGTTGGCACGACCTCGAAGCCCTTCTCACGGGCCACGGCGATTGACTTGCTGCCTTCGTAGAGGCCAATAATCACCTTGCAACCGCTCTCCTTCAGGTTCAGCGCATGGGCATGCCCCTGCGAGCCGAAGCCGAGCACGGCGAGAGTTTTGTTCTTGAAGACCTTCAGGTCGGCGTCTTTGTCCGTATAAACTTTGGCGGGCATTGTGTGTTGTTGGTTTAGGTTACGAGAGAATGATGGACAATTACAAATTCAGGGCTCGGACTGAGATTATTTGCGGGGCAGGGCGACCTTACCGCTGCGGGTCAAATCGAGGATGCCGAAGTTCTGCATCAGATTGAGAAACTTCTCCACCTTGCTCTCGCTGCCGGTGATTTCGATGGTCAGGCTTTTCGGTTGGACATCCACAATCTTGGCTCGGAAGATATCGGCGATTTGCATCACCTCGGCGCGGCTCTTGCCGTCCACACCCACTTTCAGGAGCAGCAATTCACGGTCAACGTACTCGCCGTCCTGAAAGTCCAGCACCTCGATTGTGTCCACCAGCTTGTTGAGCTGCTTGACAATCTGCTGCACCGTGGCGTCGTCACCGCGAGTGACAATCGTCATACGCGAGGTCTTCGAATCGTGAGTGGGCGCCACATTTAGCGAATCGATGTTATAGCCGCGGCCGCTGAAAAGGCCGGCCACGCGCGTGAGCACGCCGAACTTGTTCTCGACCAAGACTGAAATAGTATGTCGCATCTGGTTGGCTCGCGCCGGGCGCGAAGGGTGCGCAATTTATCAACCGCGTTTCCGAGGGTCAACCCGTTTTTCATCGTGGCAACTTGGCTGCGATGCCAAGCGTCACCCTTCAATAGGCGAAGAACGGGTTGTGTTCGCGCTCCTGCTTCACCGTCGTAATCGGCCCGTGCCCCGTGCAGAGGAGCGTATCCGGCGGCAGCGTGAGGATCTGTTCTCGAATGTGTCGCTTCGCCTCTTCCGACGTGTGGAAATCCTTGCCCATCGATCCGGCGAAGATCGCATCGCCAACGAAAGCCACATGAAACGCGTCCTCCGGCCAGTTCCCTACGACGTAGGTTACCCCATCCTCGGCGTGGCCCGGAGTGGGGCGATTGGTGATACGTAAACTGCCGAGATGAATGAAATCGTTCGCCCGATTACGCTGATCTACCGGCGCGTTCTTCGAACCGGAATGCAGCCGCACCTTCGGAAACCGCTCGCGCACCGTGGCCAGGCAGGCCATATGGTCGCCGTGGCTGTGTGTGATGAAGATGTGCTTCAGATCGAGTTGATTCTCGTCAATATGCTTGAAAATCGGCGCGGCGTCCCAGCCGGTGTCGAACAGCGCTGCTTCACGCGTCACCTCGTCCCAGACGAGGTAGCAGTTTACACTGAAGTTGCTCGTGGTGGTAATCATCCGTAACTCCCGCCAACACTCGGTGAACAAGGGCTCTGGCTCCCAGCCTTTGGCAATCGCTTCCAACCTTCCCCCGGAAACGCCCACCAACGCCGCCGCCGCGAAAAGATCGGTTCGCTTCACAATCCGACCGCTTTCCTCGAGCGCCGAATAATCGTCCTCGCTCAACCCCGCTGCAGCCGACGCCTCTGCCATCGAGATTTTCGACTGCATCCGCGCCTTGCGCAGGATATCCCCAACATGATCCTCCAAACTCATAGGTGCGCAGCGTAATCGCGGGTCCTGAAAAGTCCAGTCGCCAACATGCGAGTCCGTCATTGCGCCCCTGACGTCGCTTGGTAAACTGGACGTGTGTTCAAAATTTTCGCCATCTTCCTTGGGCTCCTCGCGTTGATTCCCCTCCCCCAGATCCTTGCGCAAAGCCCAGCTGATGCCCCCGTTGAACGCGAATTCAAGGCTCTTCTAGCCAAAGATAACGCGGCGATGATCGAGGTGCATCAATGGTTCTACGACAACCTCGCCAGCCTCAAAAAATCTCCCGAAAAGCGAACCGTGCTCGACCAACTCATCGAGCAACGACTCATACCCGTGCGCGCGGCCTACGAGGATTTTCTCGCGAAGAATCCCAGCCACACTCCCGCCCGAAATGCCTACGCCAGCTTTCTCGGTCATACCCGCAACCAACAAGGCGCTATCAGCCAGTGGGAAATTGCCCTCGAACTAGATCCAAAAAGTGCCGTCGCATGGAACAATCTCGGCGTTCATTTCGGCAATCTCGCGATTCAACTCAAGCAAGCCGAACCGGCGCAGCGGGCGATCGCCAGCTACGCGAAAGCCGTCGAGGTCGCGCCGCGTGAACCCCTCTATCTTCACAATTTCGCCACGGCCATCGCACTCTTCCGAGATGCTGCTGCCGCGCATTTCAAAATAGACTACCCCCAAGTGCTCGAACGCTCGCTTGAGTTTTATCGCAAGGCACTCGCGCTCGACCCAAAGCGATTCCAACTCGCCTCCGAGTTAGCCGAGACCTACCACGATATACACCCGATCCGACTCGAGGAAGCCCGATACGCGTGGGCGCGAGCCTTGGAAATAGCCCGCGACGATTCCGACCGTGAATGGGTAATCTTCCAACTTGCGTTGCTCGAGGCCAACGCCGGCGACCTTGTCACTGCTCGGCAGCAATTCGCCAAAGCGAGCGGAAAACACTACGCCGAGCTGCATCGGCGGCTCGCGAAGGCCTTGGGCATCGCCGTCGCTAATACACCGGCGACAAATGCAGCACCCTGCGAATTGAAAATCGAGCTGCGCCGCACGGATGACAAAGCTGAAATCGTCACCACAACCAATCGGCTTGTGCTGGATATCGCCGTCCGCAGTGGCATAGGCGCGGCGACCGTAAAGAAAATTTCCGGCGCCTGGCCCGCAACTGTTCTTCTGAGAATCAATCGTCCTGTGCTCGAATCCTTCGGCGTTAGTACTGGCCCCATCTCCATCAGCGGCGCGGCTTATGCAGAACAGCAAGCAGGACGCTGGCATCTCGCCAAGGGAAATAAGGAAGAAGGTGAATTACTCCCAACTGAAAACCCACTCCACTTGCGCGTCCGCAAACACGGCAAGGACGGAATAGAGATCGAACTGCCGAAGGCCCTCTTCACCGACAAGACCGACGCGCTCACCCTGAAGTGGATTGACCGCTACCGCTGAACGGGCGCTGACCCGTGCCTTCAACGTCACCCTTTCAGCAGCTTGTCGTGAATACCGCCAAAGCCACCATTGCTGAAGACGCAGACCACATCCCCCGCGCGGCGCTCCCGGGCCACGTGCGACACGATGGACTCCACGTCTGATAAATAGGCAGCGGGTTTGCCTGTCGCCTGTAAATCGCGCATTAACTGCTCGGGGTTCAAACGCTCTTCGGCTTTGATTTGATCAAGTCGCGCCACGGCGGCCACCACGATGCAGTCGGCCATCGAGAGAGCGTTCACCAGTTCGTGTTGAAAAACATTACGGCGCGTCGTGTTCGAGCGCGGCTCGAAGACGGCCCAGAGCCGGCGTCCAGGAAACTTCACACGCAACGCTTTCACGGTCTCGGCAATGGCGGTCGGGTGGTGACCAAAATCATCCACGACTGTCACGCCCCCTATCTCGCCACGCACTTCCATTCGTCGCTTAATGCCACGGAAAGTGTCGAAGGCGGACTGGATTTGCGCGTCGGTCAATCCGCAATGCCGCGCACATGCCGCGACGGCCAGCGCATTGCGAACGTTCAATTCACCAACGAGCGGGATGTTGAATGTGAAATTGCCGACGCTGAACCGCGAACCGTCGCCGGAGAGCTCGAGCCCCTGCGCGCGCACGTCGCTCCCCTCGGCGAAGCCGAAGCGCTGCACAGGGCAATGCTTCACATCCAGCAAGCCGTGCAGGTTCGACTCGTCGCCATTGGCCAGCAGCAGCCCGTTGCGTGGAATGAGGCGGATGAATTGGGTGAACGATTTCTGGATTGCCGCGAGGTTCTCGAAGATGTCCGCGTGGTCGAACTCGAGGTTGTTGATGATGGCGACCTCGGGAAGGTAGTGGAGAAACTTGCTCCGTTTGTCGAAAAAGGCCGTGTCATACTCGTCGCCCTCGATGATGAACCACTCGCTGTCGGTCAGACGCGCGCCTTGGCTGAGGTTGGCCGGGATGCCGCCGATGAGAAAGCTCGGGTTCAGGCCGCTGTGCTCAAAGACCCACGCGAGCAGGCTCGCCGTCGTCGTCTTCCCATGCGTACCGGTGACGATGAGTGAGCGTTTGCCGCGGATGAAGAATTCCTTGAGCAACTCCGGCAGCGAGCAATAGCGTAGCTTGCGTTCCAACACCGCCTCGCACTCGGGGTTGCCGCGGCTGATAGCGTTGCCGATTACGACGAGGTCCGGCTTGTGCGCGAGGTTCGATTCTGCGAAGGGGGCCATCAACTCAATCTGCCGCTCGGCGAGGAACGTAGACATCGGCGGGTAGACGTTCTGGTCGGAACCAGTCACACGAATGCCACGCTCCTGCAGCGCCGCCGCCGCACTGGCCATCGCCGTGCCGCAGATGCCGATGAAATGAACCGAACGAACCCCCTCAATCATGGTGTCATTGTGACGGAAAATTTCCGCAGGCCCAACACTTTTTGCCGCGCGCGTGTTTGGTCTTCCTCATAACTTTGTCGGTTGACTCCGTCTGGTGATTTGCAGAATCATCTAAAATTACTATGAGCAACATCATCCAGCCCACCACCCGCCGTCAATTTCTCCAAGACTCCACCAAGATTGTCGGAGCGTCCGCGCTCGCGGGCATCGCCCTGCCGCACGTGTTTGCGGCGGGCAGCGACCAACTCCAGGTGGCGCTCGTCGGCTGTGGCGGTCGCGGCGGCGGAGCGGCTGCCAACGCCCTGAGCCAGAGCGGCCCGCCGAAGCTGGTGGCGATGGCCGACGTGTTTCAGTACCGATTGGACGGCGCCTACAATGGGCTCGAGAAAAAGTTTAAGGACCAGGTGGATGTGCCCGCTAGCCGCAAGTTCATCGGTTTCGATGCCTACAAGGGCGCGATTGACGCGTTGAAAAAGGGCGACGTGGCTATCTTCACCACGCCGCTGGCCTTCCGCTGGGTGCACTTCAAGTACGCTATCGAGAAGGGCATCAACGTCTTCATGGAAAAGCCGATCACGGCCGACGGCCCTACCTCGCGCCGAATGCTCGAACTCAACAAATTAGCCAAGGCGAAAAACCTCAAGGTCGGCGTGGGCCTCATGTCGCGCCACAAGAAGTCCCTGCAGGAACTGCACCAGCGGATCCATCAGGACAACCAGATCGGAGATGTCACGCTGCTGCGCGGTTACCGCATGCAGGGCTTGCTCGGCTCGGCCTTCTCTGGAAAATACCCCGGCTCCGGCCCCGGAAAACCGAGCGAGTTGCTCTGGCAGGTTTCGCGATTCCACAGCTTCCTCTGGGCGAGCGGCGGCGGTTACAGTGATTTCAACATCCACCACATCGACCATCTCTGCTGGATGAAGAGCAAGCCCGGTCAGGATGTTTGGCCGGTGAAGGCCCACGGCGTCGGCGGCCGGCATTACAAAAACGATCCGGACGGCAAGCCTTACGTGGACCAGAACTTCGACTCCTACTCCGTGGAATACACCTTCGAGGACGGCGCGAAACTCTACATGGACGGCCGCACGATGGTCGGAGCCGTGCCGATGTATCACAGCTTCGTCCACGGAACCAAGGGCATGGCGATTGCAGCCAAAGCGGGCGATTGCAACGGCCCCTCCAGCACCTTCAAGGGCCACGTGGCCTCACGCGTCGCTCAGCTATGGACCTCCGATGCCAAGATAGCGGACGATCCGTATTTCACCGAATGGCAGGTGCTCACCGACGCCATTCGAAACGATAAGCCTCACAACGAGGTTGACCGCGGCGTCATGGCCAGCTTGGTTACCTCGCTCGGTCGCTACGCGGCCCACACCGGGCAGGAAGTCACGCTCGACGAGATGCTCAACCACGAGCACGAGTTCGCGCCCGACGCAGACAAGCTCACGATGGACTCCCCTGCACCGGTGCAACCGGACAAAAACGGCCTCTACCCCGTTCCCGAGCCGGGCATCAAGAAGAAGCGCGAGTACTAAGCCGCAAACCAATTCAAACGCGACGAGGCGTGACCCAAGTCACGTCTCGTTCTGTTTTTGGAGTAAAGAATCTGTCACGCCCGCCTGAAGCAGGGGAGCATCCCTGGGCGGGTCAGGCCTTGATCTTCCGCTCGAGAATCTCGCCGACGAGCGCCGGGTTCGCCTTGCCCTTGCTGGCCTTCATCACCTGCCCTTTAAGGAAGTTCAGCGCATTCGCGTTGCCAGCCTTGAAGTCCGCCGCGCTCTTCGGGTTCGCGGCGATAGCCTCGTCGCAAAACTTCTCGATAGCGCCGGTGTCGCTCACCTGCGCGAGACCCTTCTTCTCGACGATGGCCGCGGGCGCATCGCCGCTGGCGAACATCTCCGTGAAGACCTCCTGCGCGATCTTGCTCGAAATCTTGCCTGAGTCCACGAGTCCCACGAGCTCGTTGAGCGCTTCCGGCTTGAACTTGAGATCCGCGAGCGTGGTCTGCGTCTCGGTGAGCTTGGCGCGAAGATTGTTGATGACCCAGTTGGCCGCGCCTTTGGGATTCTTCGCCCCCTTGACGACGGTCTCGAAGTAGCCGCCCAGCGGCACGTCCCAGACAAACGTCTGGGCGTCCGGCGCGGGCAACTGGTAATCGCGCATGAAGCGCTGCTTGCGCGCCAGCGGCAGTTCGACCACGCACTTCTGCACCGCAGCAATCCACGCATCGTCCGGCGTGAACGGCATCAGGTCCGGCTCGGGGAAGTAGCGATAGTCGTGCGCCTGTTCCTTCGTGCGCATCACCTCGGTGATGCCCGCCGCGTCGTCCCAGCGGCGCGTCTCCTGCCGCAGCTTCTCACCCTTCTTCACCGCTTCAATCTGCCGCGGGATCTCGTACTCCAACGCGCGGCGCGCACCGGAGAAGCTGTTCATGTTCTTGATCTCGATTTTTGCGCCCATCTCCTTCGCGCCCTTCGGCCGCACGCTCACGTTCACGTCGCAGCGCACCATTCCCTTCTCCATGTCGCAGTCGGAGATGCCGCCGTACACAAGGATATCCTTGAGCGCATTGAGATACTCATAGGCCATGTCCGGACTGGTGATGTCCGGCTCGGAGACAATCTCGAGCAACGGCACGCCGGCGCGGTTGAAGTCCACACCCGACTGGCGGTCGAAGTGGATGTTCTTCCCCACGTCCTCCTCCAGATGCGCGCGGGTAATGCACACGCGCGCCATTCCACCTTGAAACTCGAAGTCCACAAAGCCGCGCTGCGTGGAGGGTTTGTCGAACTGGGTAATCTGGTAATTCTTCGGCGCGTCCGGGTAGAAGTAATTCTTCCGGTCGAACTTCGCGTAGCGCGAGACCTCGCAGTTGAGCAGCAACCCCGCCAACGCCGTCTGACGTAGACCTGCCTCGTTGGCCACCGGCAGGACGCCCGGCAGGCCGAGGCAGACGGGGCAGACGTTCGAGTTTGGCGCCGCGCCAAACTCATTGGCGCAACCGCACCACATCTTCGATTTGGTCTTCAGCTGGACGTGCGTCTCCAGACCGATGACAGCTTCGTATTCCATAAGACGCGGCAAGTTAAACCATAGACAGGCTCGGTTGCACACGGATTTTTCCGATAGAACCTCCTGCTCCGTTCCAATTGAACCGAGAGGCCGAGGCCTCCCCCGCTCTATTCGAGAGACGGGATTAGCGTCCGCAGCACTGCTTGTACTTCTTACCGCTCCCGCAGGGGCACGGGTCGTTGCGACCGACCTTGGGGCCGGTGCGGACGGGCTTGTTCTTACTGAGAGCTTCGGTGGCCTCGCTCACGACGTCGCTGGGCGCGGCGGTGGCGTCGGGGTTGCCGAAGCCACCGGAGGATTCGTGAGTGAGAGTCTGCGGCAGGTTGCGCAGGAAGTTCTCGAAGGCCATCAGGCTCGAAGCGCTGCGGAAGATGTTGTGGCAAATCTCGGTCCTGATGCTGACCATGAGCTCTTCGAAGAGACCGAAGGCTTCGGCCTTGTACTCGAGCAGTGGATCGCGCTGTCCGTAGGCGCGCAGTCCGATGGAGTTGCGGAGGCCGTCCATCGTGTAAAGGTGCTCCTGCCAAAGTTTGTCGATGGCGGTGAGCATGGTAAAGCGCTCGACCGATTTCAAAGCCTCGGCATCCTCGTGGCTCACCTTTAACTCGTAGGCCTGGCGGATGCGGCCGATGAGGAACTGGCAGAGGCCGAACTGGGCGGGGTTGAGGCCGTCAAAGACCGAGTCCTTTAGCGGCGCCTCATGGGAGGACTCGGTCACCTTCACAATCTCGGCTTCAGGGATGCCGAGGGGGAAGTTCAGGTTCACCCAGTCGGACAGGGGGCGGAACTGCCAAGTAATCATCTCGGTGTCGGCGCTGGTGAGCTGGGAGACCTTCTGGATAACGACCTCTTCCATGATGTCCATCAGCCGGTCGCGCACGTCGTCGCCGCGGATGACGTCGTTGCGGAAGCCGTAGAGCAGCTCGCGCTGCTTGTTCATCACGTCGTCGTACTCGAGGGTGCGTTTGCGGGCCTCGTAGTGGTGGTTCTCGACACGGGTCTGGGCCTGACCGATGGAGCGGTTGAGGAGCGGGTGCTCGAGCGGTTCGCCCTCGGGAAGGGTCATGCCGAAGCGTCTGGCCATGTTACTGTCGAGCATCTTCAACATCTTCTCGCCACCGTAGAGGCGCATGAGGTCGTCCTCGAGTGAAAGGAAGAAGTGCGAGCTGCCGGGATCGCCCTGGCGTGCGCAACGGCCGCGAAGCTGCCGGTCAATCCGCCGTGCCTCGTGGCGCTCGGTGCTAAGGACGTGCAAGCCGCCCGCATCGGCGATGCCGGCGCCGAGTTTAATGTCGGTACCGCGGCCGGCCATATTCGTGGCGATGGTCACAGCACCGCGCTGGCCGGCGCGGACGATGATCTCGGCCTCCTGCTGGTGAAACTTGGCGTTGAGGACGGAGTGGACGATGCCCTCCTTCTTCAGGAGGCGCGCGAGGAACTCGCTCGTCTCGACCGAGATGGTGCCGACGAGGATGGGGCGGCCCTTGGCGTGGATTTCCTTAATCTCCTTGACGACGGCGGCGAACTTCTCGCGCTTGGTCTTGAAGACGGTGTCGTCCGCATCGGCACGCAGGCAGACGCGGTTGGTCGGGATGACGAGCACGCCTAGCTTGTACACGCCGAGGAATTCTGAGGCGGAGGTCTCGGCCGTGCCGGTCATGCCGGCGAGCTTCGTGTAGAGCCGGAAATAGTTCTGGATCGTGATGGTGGCGTAAGTCTGCGTCTCGCGCTCGATTTCGACGCCTTCCTTGGCCTCGACGGCTTGATGCAGGCCATCGCTCCATCGGCGGCCGCTCATTAGACGGCCGGTGTGCTCGTCGACGATGATGACCTTGTTCTCCTGCACGACGTACTGGACGTCTTTCTCGTAGAGGCAATAGGCCTTGAGGAGTTGGGCGATGATATGGATACGCTCGGCCTTGCGCTCGAAATCGGCCTGGACCTGTGCCTTGGCCTGCGCGCGTTTGTGAACGTCTTGCTCGGGCCCGCCGTCGATATCGACGTAACACGCGGCGAGGTCGGGCAGCATGAACGCCTCGGAATCCCTCGGGCTAAGATGGGCGCGCCCCTTCTCGGTGAGGTCAGCTTCGTGGCTCTTCTCCTCGATGGCGAAGAATAGTTCTTCTTTCTGCGCGTAGAGCTCTTTCTTCGTTTGATCAGAAAACAGCTGTAGCTCGGCAGCATTCAGACGGCGCAGGTTGTCGGCATTCTCGAGGAGGCTCATCAGGCTCAGCGACTTCGGCTGACCGAGCTTTGCACGGTAAAGCAGGAGCCCGACTTCGGCTTCGGTCGCTGCACGATCGATGACCTTCTCCGCTGAGTCTGGCGCGAGCTTCTTGATGAGCGCCTCGGCCTCGGTGAGGTAGCGTTCGCAGAGCTTGGTCTGCGCGCGGACGATAGATTCGATGGAAGGCTTGAGTTGCTCGTACAGCTTGTTCTCTTCTCGGACAACGGCGGGGCCGCTGATGATGAGCGGGGTGCGAGCCTCGTCGATGAGGATTGAGTCCACCTCGTCCACGATGGCGAAGTAATGCCCGCGCTGCACCTGCTCCTCGGCGTTGCTGGCCATGCCGTTGTCGCGGAGATAATCGAAACCGAACTCGGAATTGGTGCCGTAGGTGATGTCGCAGTTGTACTGCTCGCGGCGCTCGGCGGGTGACTGATCGTGCACAATGCAGCCGACAGTCAGCCCGAGCGACTTGTACACCGCGCCCATCCACTCACTATCACGCGCGGCGAGATAATCATTCACCGTCACCACATGCACGCCGCGTCCGGTGAGGGCATTGAGATAGACCGGCAACGTGGCGACAAGCGTCTTACCTTCGCCAGTCGCCATTTCCGCGATGCGCCCGGTGTGCAGGCCGTAACCGCCGATGAGCTGCACGTCGAAAGGCACCATCTCCCAAGGCAGGGCGTGACCGCGCACCGATACGTCCGTGCCGCAGAGCCGGCGACAGGCGTTCTTCACCACCGCGAATGCCTCGGGAAGGACCTCCTCGAGCCGCTTGGTGAGTTCGCCATTGTCCTTAATCTGGGAGAGCTCGGCCTTCCACGCCGCGGTTTTCTGGCGGAGCGCATCGGGCGATTGCTTTTGCAGTTCCTCTTCGAACTGATTGATGCGCGGAACGATACGTTCACGCAGACGACGCACCTCACGCTCGTTCTGCATGCCGAAGCCGAAGATTTTCTTGAGAAAGCCTAGCATTTGTTTCCTAAAAAGGTTCGGCGAAACTACGGAAATGCGACGCAAGCGTCAAAGCATTAAACGTCCAGCCGTTTGGCAGTCCCGCATCAGGTCTTGATGAACTTAGCCGCCTGCGCAGGTGTAATGCCGTCGTGCACCACCGCCATCAAGGCACGGGTCATCCCCGCTGGGTCTCTATGCTGAATGATGTTACGACCGTAGACGATGCCCGCCGCGCCTTGGCCGATGAGGCGATGCGTGCGCTCGAGAATCTCGGCATCCGACACTTTACCGCCGCCCCGCACCAGCACTGGAATGCGCCCGGCCATCTCGATCACCTTGTGATACACCGCGACGTCATCCGTCGGATCAGCCTTGATGATGTCCGCGCCCAGTTCGACGGCTTGACGCACGAGCGGAAGGATTTTCTCCAGGTCACCATCCACCATGTAGCCGCCCGCCTTTTGATTCGATTGGAAAACCAGCGGCTCAATCATCAACGGCATTCCGTAGCGGTCACACTCCGGTTTGATGCGAAGTATGTTCTGGATGCACTGGTCGGTCACCTCCGGCTCGTTCGGGATGCGGAAGAGATTCACCACCACGCAACTGGCGTCCAACCGCAGCGCCTGCTCGATCGGTTGCTCGATCATCCGGCTGAACAGCGCGCGCGGGAGTTGCGTGCCGTACACGTTCGCCACGTCGGTGCGCAGGACGAGCGCGGGCTTTTCCTTGCCAGCGATGGACTGCAGCAGCGGCGCTTGGCCGATGGTGAGCTGAATGGCGTCCGGCGCCGCGGCTACCAGCGTCTGCACGCACTTCTCGAGATTCTCGATGCCGCCAAGAAAGCTGCGTTCGTTGAAGAAGCCGTGGTCCACCGCCACGTCGAAACAGCGGCGGCTCTTGGCATTGAACAGGCGGTTAAGACGGTAGGTTTTCATAAAATCAGCACCCGTTGTAACTGTTCGAGCGTTGGCAGGAAAGCTCGGCGAACCGGAAACGGAAAGAAGTGGGGTGGCCGACGGGACTCGAACCCGCAACAACCAGAATCACAATCTGGGGATCTACCATTGATCTACGACCACCACTCAGAGTGCTGAACCTAGTAATCTTTGCCGAAAGCGTCAAGCCTTCGTCGCCCGCTCCGCTTCTCGTGGAGAAAGTCTTGGACTTCCGCCAGCGGCTCGCAAGAATGCCGCGCTGATGAACCGTATTCGTCTCCTGCCTGAACAGGTCGCCAACCAGATCGCCGCCGGCGAGGTGGTGGAACGGCCCGCCAGCGTGGTGAAGGAGCTCGTCGAGAACGCACTCGATGCCGGTGCCACGCGAATCATCGTGGAGGTGCAAGCGGGCGGGCGTAGCCTCGTTCGCGTCACCGACGATGGCGCCGGCATGAGCCGCGACGACGCGTTGCTCTGCCTCGAGCGCCACGCGACCAGCAAGATTCAGCGTGCCGAAGACCTCTCCTCCATCACCACGATGGGCTTCCGCGGTGAGGCACTGCCGAGCATCGCCAGCGTCAGCCGTTTCGCAATCACGACCCGCGAACGCGAGAGCGACCTGCCCGAAGGAACGCAGGTCGTTGTCAACGGCGGCAAGATTCTTGAGGTAAAGGCCGCTGGCTGCGCGACGGGCACGAGTGTGGAAGTTCGCCAAATCTTTTTTAACCTACCCGCACGCCGGAAATTCCTACGTAGTGAAGAAACCGAGCGGGCGCACATCCAGCACTGGCTCACGCTGGCCGCACTGGCGCATCCGGAGATTGCCTTCACGCTCATCCACGACGGCCGGACGCTCTGGCAACTGCCACCGGTGAAGAAAATCGAGCAGGGTGATTCGGGCATTGCTGCGTTGCAGGAACGCTGGCGCGCGCTCGGCGGCGGCGAGAGGCAGTTGCTCTCGGTAGATTTCCGCAGCGAGTATCGAGCCTTTCTCCCAGACGACTCGGCCATTGAACCTCAGCAGCAATCCATCGGCGTCCGCATCTGGGGCCTCATTGGCGCGCCGGGCACGAGTCGATCCACGCGCGAGGACCAGCATCTCTTCGTAAACGGCCGCCCCATCGAGAACCGCGGCCTCAACGCCGCACTCATCGAGGGCTATCACAATACGCTGATGAAGGGCCGCTATCCAGTCTGCTGCCTTTTCCTCGAACTCGACCCAGCTGAGGTGGACGTGAACATCCATCCTGCTAAGCGCGAGGTGAAGTTCCACAGAGAACGCGATGTACGACGGGTCACGGCACAGGCCGTGCGTGAGACGCTGCTGCGGTTTCACACAGGAACGGTAGCGGCAACCGCCAAGACGCCAAATGTGCCAAGGGCGGAATCGCTTGTCGCAGCGCCTTTCTCGGATGCGAAAGCGTCTGTGCTCCAAGCCTCACCCGCAACACCACTGCCGGAGCTTGGTAGCTTTTTTCCCGGTGCCACACCAAACGCACCGACCGGCCCTGCACAGACGCAGCCCACATTGGCGATGGGTTTCGCTCCACGCCCATCTGCGCTTTCAGCCGCAATTTCCGCCGTTCCATTCTCCTCTGCGCCCACGCCGTTGCTCAGCCTGCCGCTGCGGCTCGTCGGCGTCATCAGCCGTCTCTATGTGGTTTTGGAATCGGACCGTGGAATGGTCTTGATGGACCAGCACGCGGCGCACGAGCGAATCCTCTTCGAGCAGATGCTTGAACGGCTTGAGAAGCAGGGCGACTGCCCGAGTCAGCGGCTACTTCTACCAGAGACAATCGAACTCCCCGCGCGCGATGCGCAGTTCGTGCGCCAGAACCTCGCCACACTCGCGCGGCTCGGCGTGGGCCTTTCGGATTTCGGCGAGCGCACCTTCCTGCTCGACGGCCTGCCGCCCTTCGCGAAAGCACGCGACGCGCGGCGGTTCGTTCTGGAACTTGTAGACGAGTTGAAAGCCGCCGGTGAATCGGTGAACACCTTGCGCCTGGGCGAACAAGTCGTGGTCAAGACCGTCTGCCGCCACGCGGTGAAGGCCAACGACCCGCTGGCCGGTCCCGAGCTGGAGAAGCTGGTCGAGGATCTGCGCCGCTGCGCGATGCCGTACACCTGTCCGCACGGTCGACCGACGCTCATCGAGTTCAGCCTGCGCGAGCTGGAGAAGCGTTTCGGCCGCACCCAGTAGGTCAGTAGGCGGGCGCAGAGAAACCGCTTGCAACGAATTCCGAAGCACGTATGCTCTCGATTTGCCTGAACCCGCGTTGGCGGAGTTCGATTGAGGCTGAGAAACAACAGTTAACCTAGAACCTAACCTCTAACCTCCGTTGCCCCGCAACGTCGGTCGTTAGGCAATGGAGTCTTCGCGGCGCACTTGCGCCCAAGTCTCCCCCCGTCAGGAATCCAGTTATGCTTACAATGGAAGAAGCCATGAAGCAAAGCGCGACGCGCTTTGTGGCCGGCGAAATCGTCAAAGGCACCATCATCGAAATTCACTCCAAGGACGTCCTAGTCGACATCGGCTATAAGTCCGAGGGCGTCATCTCCACCAACGAGTTCGTGGATTCGGAGTCGCTCAAGGTCGGCCAGCAAGTGGATGTCCTCATCGAGCGCCTCGAGAACCGCGAGGGCGTGGTCGTCCTTTCGCACGAGAAGGCCGAGTTCAAAAAGAACTGGGACCGCATCCTTTCCATCTGCAATGAAGGCGGCATCATCAACGGCAAAGTCACGGCCATCGTCAAAGGTGGCCTCATCGTGAACATCGGCGTCGAGGCGTTCCTGCCCTCCTCGCAGGTGGACGTCGTGCCGCCGCGCAACCTGCCTGACTTCGTCGGCAAGAACTTTGATTTCAAGGTCGTCAAGATTAACGCTGAACGCCAGAACATCGTCCTCTCGCGCCGCGAGCTCATCGAACAGGAACGGTTCGAGAAGCGCTCGCAGCTGCTCGGCTCCCTCACTCCGGGCGACATCATCAAGGGCACCGTGAAGAACCTCACCGACTTCGGCGCCTTCATCGACCTCAACGGCCTCGACGGCCTCCTCCATATCACCGACATGAGCTGGGCCCGACTCGGCCACCCGTCGGAGTTGGTCAAGGTCGGTCAGGACATCGAGGTTGTCGTCCTCGACATCAATCGCGAGAAGGAGCGTGTCTCCCTCGGCCTCAAGCAGAAGACCGCCAACCCGTGGGACAGCATCGCCGAGAAGTTCCCCATCGGTACCAAGATCAAGGGCAAGGTCGTCAATCTCGTCGCCTACGGCGCCTTCGTCGAGCTCGCCCCCGGCATCGAGGGTCTCATTCACGTCACCGAACTTTCGTGGACCAAGCGCATCGCTAAGCCCGCGGACGTCCTCAAGCAGGGTCAGGAAATCGAGGCCGTCGTCCTCGGTATCAACCGTGACGAGCAGAAGATCTCGCTCGGTGTGCGCCAACTCGAGGCCAACCCTTGGGACAGCGCCGCGGCCAAGTACCCCGCCGGCACCAAAATCAAGGGCAAGGTCCGCAACCTCACCAGCTACGGCGCTTTCATCGAGCTGGAAGAAGGCCTGGACGGCATGATTCACGTCTCCGACATCTCGTGGACGCGCAAGATCAATCACCCCTCCGAAATCCTGCAGAAGGGCGACGAGGTCGAGGCTGTCATTCTCGAGGTGGACAAGGCCAACCAGCGCATCTCCGTCGGCATCAAGCAACTCTCCGAGGACATCTGGACGAACATCGACAACTACTACAAGGTCGGCGACCTCGTGAAGGGCAAAGTCACCAAGCTCGCCAGCTTCGGTGCCTTCATCGGGCTCGATCACGAGTTGGACGGTCTTGTGCACATCTCGCAGATTAGCGAAGACCACATCGAGAAGATCAAGGGCGTGCTGGCGATTGACCAAGAGGTCACTGCCCGCGTCATCAAGATCGACCGAAACGAGCGTCGCATCGGCCTCTCCATCAAGGCCGCCAACTATTCCCCCGAGCAGATCAAGGCCGAACAGGTCGCCCTCGATTCGCTTAAGCCGGGTGAAGACCTCGTCGCGCTCGAGCACGCCTTCGACGCCGCCGACGACTCGAAGAAGAAGGAGTAACCCTCCCTCAAACCACTTCACAGGCGGGCCGCAAGGCCCGCCTTTTTCTTTCCCCCACCTCCGTCCCCGCTCAAAATCCACTTGTTCCCCCGCCCTGCTGCCGCGATAACTCTGCGTGCGATGAACATTCTCGATGAACTGAGCTGGCGCGGGTTGATCGCCGACTGTACCGACACCGCCGAACTCACCAAGCGTCTCCACTCCAGCCCCATCACGCTCTACTGCGGATTTGATCCTACGGCCGATTCGCTTCACGTCGGCAACCTCGTTCCGCTTCTTGCCCTGCGCCGCTTCCAGATCCTCGGTCATCATCCCATCGCGGTCGCGGGCGGCGCCACCGGCTCCATCGGCGATCCCAGTGGCAAATCGCAAGAACGCCAACTCCTCACCAAGGAAATTCTCGCCAGCAACATCACCTCCGTAAAAAGCCAACTCGCCCGCCTTCTCGATTTCGATACGAAGACAAATCCCGCGCGACTCGTAGACAACGCAACGTGGACCGCGCCCATCAGCTTTCTCGATTTCCTGCGCGACATCGGAAAGCATTTCTCGGTGAACATGATGGTCTCCAAGGAGAGCGTTCGCGCACGCATGGAAGACCGCGATGTCGGCATTAGCTACACCGAGTTCAGCTACATGCTCTTGCAGGCTTTTGACTTTTATCACCTTCGCAATGAACTGAACTGCGAACTGCAAATTGGCGGCTCCGATCAATGGGGCAACATCACCGCCGGCGGGGATCTTATCCGCAAAAAGCTCCCCGGTGCCACCGCGTGGGGACTCACCCTCCCGCTCATCACCAACGCCGACGGCTCCAAGTTCGGCAAAACCGTCGTCGGCGCCATTTGGCTCGATCAGAAGCGAACGAGCCCCTATCGCTTCTACCAATTCTGGATCCGTGTGGATGACCGCGATGTCGTCCGCTACCTCAAATACTTCACCTTCCTAGCGCAGGACGAGATTGCGGTATTGGAGAAACAACACACCGAGAACCCTGGCGCCCGCGCCGCGCACAAAGCGCTGGCGAAAGCTGTCACCGATCTCATCCACGGCGAAACCGCCACCACGGAAGCGATGCGCGCGAGCGAAATACTTTTTGGCGGCGACCTCGCCGGTATCACCGAAACCACCTTCAACGACATCGTCGGCGAAGTTCCTACAAAAGAGATTGAGAAAGCGAAGTTCGACGGACCCGGTCTGCTACTCGCCGAACTACTACTCCACGCTGGCCTATGCATCTCGAAGGGGCAAGCGCGCAAAGACATCGAAGGCGGCGGCATTTACATGAACAACATCCGCGAAGGTGATTTCCAACGCACTGTCACCACCGGAAATCTGCTTTTCGGAAAGCATCTGCTCCTGCGCAAAGGCAAACGCACTTACACAGTCGTAACGGCAAAATAATTCGCCGCGAGTTTTTGCCCTGATAAGATGGCGTATGGGGGAGAACAGAAACGCACCGACGCTCACCGCTCAGGAGTGCTTCCATGCCGCCCACGAAATCATCACGCCCGAAGCTCTGATTTAATTGAAACCAATCCTAGCGGAACTGAAACGCCTTCTCTTCTCCCCGGACCTCTCCTCCATGAACGGAGAAGATGAAATAATGTCCCCACGTTCGCGTCCTTTGTTTCTTGTCGCTCTTCTCGCGCATCGTGGTGAGAGGCTTGGGTGGAGAGGTGCGGTTATCTTCGAGGCAAGATTTCTGGCGTCCCATTCAATTCCCGGTTGGCGCGGCGGCTGGCGGTCGTTAGGATGGCACCAATGACGACCAAGGCTTGGTTCCCGACCTTCATCCACCACGCTCCGCTGATGAGCAAGGGGTTGGTGCGGTTCAATGCCGAGTTGTTCAAGGAATGTCATCAAATCCGAGAGTTCGATGTCGCGGGCTGGAAGTGGTCGGCCAAGAACTATCCCGGCGCCTACACCAGCTACGGCTCGATGGACAAGCTACACCAGTTCTCCTCCACCTTCATCAAGCTGGAGAAATTGTTGAGCCGCCACGCGCGCGCCTTCGCCAAGAAACTCGAGATGGATCTCGGCCGAGGCCGGCTGGCGATGAGCGATTGCTGGGTGAATATCATGAAGCGCCAGACGGCCCACGGCCTGCACCTGCATCCGAACTCGGTGCTGAGCGGTACTTACTACGTGCACACGCCCCGCGGTTGTGCCGGTCTGAAGTTCGAGGATCCGCGCCTGAGCCGGATGATGGCTGCGCCGCCGAAACAGGCCGTTTGCCGGGCGGAAAATCAAAGGCACATCACCTACCCTGCCGAAGCGGGCACGGTGATTCTCTTCGAGAGCTGGCTGCGGCACGAGGTCGTCGCCAACCAGACAGACGCTGAGCGGGTCAGCATCAGCTTCAACTACGCGTGGCTCTGAAACGCAAACCAGCCGCGCCATCGCCCGCCATCGCCACTGCGGAGATCATCTCCCTGCGCGCCAATGGCAAGCCGTGCCGGCGCACGGACTACCTCGCGCGCGAGGAGCCGTTGGAGATCCGGGTGCGGGGGAAGAGTGTTGCGATCACCATGCGCACGCCAGGATACGATGCGGAGTTAGCGGCGGGGTTCCTAGTGAGCGAAGGGCTCATCCGCAAACGGGCGGAGATCGTCGAGATTGCCCACTGCCAACAGGGCGAAGCGGCGTTGCACGGGAACGTGCTGAACGTCTTCATGGCGCCGTCGGTGTCGATTGATTTCGAGCGGCTCACGCGACACGTCTTTGCTTCGTCGAGCTGCGGCCTGTGCGGCAAGGCGAGCATCGAGGCCGTGCAACAACACTTTCCGCCTGTGACCTCAAAAGTGCGGATTAGCACGAAGACGTTGACCTCGCTACCAGGTAAGCTGCGCGCCGAGCAGGAGGCTTTCGATCAGACGGGCGGGTTGCATGCGGCCGCGCTGTTCGATGCGAAGGGAAAGATGCTCGTGCTACGCGAGGACGTCGGTCGCCACAACGCGGTGGACAAGGTAATCGGCCACGCCTTCATGCGCGGATTACTGCCGCTGGAAAAACAGGTGCTGCTGGTGAGCGGTCGGGCGTCGTTCGAAATCCTTCAGAAGGCACTGGCAGCCCGAATTCCAATCATCGCCGCCGTCTCCGCTCCGTCGAGCCTCGCGGTCGAGTTCGCCCAAGAGAATGGGCAGACGCTGGTCGGCTTCCTGCGCGGGAATGCGATGAACGTGTACGCGCACCCGGAACGTATCCACGCACGAGCTGCTGCGATGCCGAATATTTCTCAACCACAAACAATGCAAGCGGTTTCCGATTCTCGTTTGAATGGCACTGAGCCCAATGAGCCCAAACGCAATAAAAAGGGAAACCTCTGCAATTGACCCGCAGAATTTCAGGAGTCAGAACCTGGGCGGTGTGCCGGTCTAACCCGTGGCAGCAATCGTGCGCAAAAGATGCCTTTGAAAGGCGAGTCCGCCGCGCTGCGGGCTTCTACATCCTGCAGTCCGCGCATCGTCCACCCGATTCCTCGCACAACTAGCTGCTCTGCACGCAGCTGCTCCCCACCTTCTCAATCAAACAGCCCCAACTAGCGAGGCTGGCTTCGGCACCGGCGGCGCCAAGACCGCAGGCGTGGGACGCAGGAGGTGGTTGATCCGCGTGAAAGTCTCCTCGGTGAAGCCCATCGCGCGCTTGAGCTGGTACTCGCGCTCGATCACGTTTGGCTCGCGCTGGCATCGTCGGTAATCCTGCCAGCTCACCTGCCCCTGCAGCCACGGGAAGAAGCCGAAGACAGGCACGGGAAAATCACTGCCATGAACAATGCGTTCGGCTACCGGCGAGCGCAGGCATTGGGGCGTGACGCGACCTCGAAAGTTGGCATTGAACGCGCTGTTGTCGGCGTAGAGGTTCGGATAGCGCTCCATCAGCGCGACAAGCTTCGGGAAATAATTCGGATCGACGAGCCCGCTCTTGTTCGCCGCATGCGCGGCAATGACCGTCACGCCGCACTGCAGCGGCCGTTCGAGATAGGTCGGGTCGGCGAATTCCGCGCGCACAACCTGCAGCGTGTGTTCGCCACCCGTGTGCGCGAGCAGCGGTAGCTTCGCCTCGGCCATCCGCTCCCAGAACTTTGTGAACCGCGGGTCGCTGCAATCGATGTTCTGGCAGTTCGGCAGGCATTTCATCATCACCGCACCCGCACCGAGGCAGCGCTCTAGTTCCTCCAGCGCGTCAAGACGTGCAGGATGAATCGAAACGGCCGGCAAGAACTCGGGATTCTCTCGCGCCAGGCGAAGCACATAATCGTTCGGCACATACGCAGTGCCGTAGTCTTCCATCAATCGGCCATGCGAATCATAGACCTGCTCTTGGGCGAGAATGACCGCGGCATCGAGCGAGGAGGTCTGCACGAAACGGAGCAGTTGCGCGACGAATATCTGATCGAGGTCTCCGTCCAGCGCGCTGATCGGTAGGCCGATGTGCCGGAGCATAATCGCCTGTAACGGCCATCGCAGTAGCGAAGGACGCAACCAGCAGCCATTGCCGCCGCGGGCATTACCGACGATGTGAACGTGGGCATCAATGCGTTTAGGGCGCTGCGCTTCGGTCGTCATAAAATAGAACGTGGCGGAAGGGGAGGGATTTGAACCCCCGGTTGGGTTACCCCAACGCCTGATTTCGAGTCAGGTGCCTTCAGCCACTCAGCCACCCTTCCAGCCTTATTATAAAGCACTTGCGAAGTAAGTTTTGCAGTTTTCAAATTTTCTATATTGGTTTTCTGCACTGTCTCCGTGCAAAAGAGACAAAAAGAGCAAACCAAGTGACAGAAAAATCAACACGCCAACGTGCTTCGCAACGCTCAGTGCTGTGCATACTACCTTCGGTCAAAAATCGCTGGCAAGCTCATTTGGAGGTCCCTCCAAACAAAAGTTGAGAGTGCAGTCGCCTTGCGGCTGGCTTATCATCTCAGAGAATTGCGAGAGACTGCCGACCTAAAGAACCAAGCGACAGACGGCAAGATGACCTCCGTCGTCGCCAAGGCGGGTGACCTGAGTTTTAAATACATGAGGGAAGGCAAAGGCGCGACAGTGACCGTCCACTTCGGCAAGGACGGCATCACTATCTGCGACCCGAATCGCGGAAGCGAAGACCTGGACAAGGTGTTTCAGCGGATTTACGAGAGGGCGATCTGACGCGATTTCGGTCAAACGCTCATCGTTACCAACTTTCTGCCCCAGCCGCCATCTATGACGGCCGCAAAAACCATGGCGTAGTCCCCAGCAATGCTCGTCGTTGTGTCCCTTGCGGGGAGGGGCTTCCAAGATTCTACCTGTGGGCCATGCACCTCTACCGCGCCCGCAATCCTCGCCGCTCGCCCCTCTGGCAGTGCGCCCACCGGCACTTCGCCGAGTTCGTCGAAACCTACCCGCACGACTATCAACCCCGCCTCGGTCCCTTGCGCCCCGTCATCCCGCAAGTCGTCCACAAATTCCTCGACTGCCGCAACCTCGACCGCGGCTTCGCCCGCGTCCGCTGAGACCACTGCCGTCACGAATACTTGCTGCCCTTCTCCTGCAAAAGCCGCTGCTTGTGTCCCACCTGCCACCAGAAAAACGTCCAGACCATCGCCGCCTTCCTCACCGTCCGCGTCCAAGTGTTCCTCTCCTGGAAACACTCTGGCTTCAACCTCCACTCCGGCGAACCGGTACCGCCGGAAAACAAGGCTCAACTCGAAAAACTCGCCCAATACATCCTCCGCAACCCCTTTTCGGTTCAGAAAATGACCATGGAATCTCCCACCGACACCATCATCTGCCGCTCCAGGCTCAATCCCAAAATCAACCGCAACTTCGAAGCCTTCACCCCCTCCACCGATTTCCTCGCCGTCGTCACTCACTCGCCCCATGGTCGCAACGTAGCCGGGGGCATCCGCCTTATTACCAAGCCGTCTGCGCGATCGAGACGGTACGAGGAAACGACCCTTGCGTTCTGAGGCAATGTGGTAGAGCCGGCTTTATCCGGGCTATCTTCTGGAGATGATAGTAGTTTGGATCGTGTTGGTAAGCAAAAAGAACATCGCACAATGAATGATGCACCACTTTTCCGCCGGATTGCCGCGCTCGTACTCGGATGCTTCGTGCTCCTGCCAGGCGTGAGTTCCGCCGGCAGTTTTATACGATTTCGCGTGGACCAGTTGCCCGCCGGCCAGGCGGAGCTGAATATCACCGCCATAATGAAGATCCATTCTTCGCCATGGACCCTGTCCGGCCTCAGGCTGACGCCGGTGCCGGCGAAAGGAACCGGATGGACGCCGTGGGTTAATCTTCAGAAGTTGCCGGGTGGAGCCAACGGGTCGCTTATCATGACAATTCCTGCCGGCGCGAAGGGGATGACTCGCTTCAGCACGGCGGAGGACGACGCGGCCGTGGTCCGAGACGTCAAGTGGGATGAGCCGGACGGTAACAAGGTCATCGTCAGTCCCGATTTTTCGGATGTGCGGACGTTTCGCGAGCAGGAACGCCGCTACTACCACCGGACATTGATGCAGACCGACGGCAGGCTTTATCCGTTGAGCAGGCCGCCCCTGTTATTCGGCAACGCCTGGGGTTATACGACAGGCGGCGCCGCGGAATACATGGTTAAGAGTTTCCGGCTTATGGGGCTCAACAGTGTCGTGACCAGCGAGGATGCTGCAAAATACGAGACCCTATACGGCTGGCACAGCCAGGGCGGGCAATACGGACCTCCGGGATTCATGCCTTACGATGAGAAGGCGGCACGCGCTAATTTCAACGACTTCTACAAGAACTTTTTCACGACCGGGAAGGGCAAAGGTTCCGCGCCCAGCATGCGGATCTTCCAGCTTGCCGACGAGCCGGGTGAGGCGAATCCAAAGCCCGCCGAGGCGACACCGGCATTTCGCGTCTGGCTTTCAGAAAAAGGTATCAAGCCCGCATTGTTCGGGAAGAAATCCTGGGATGAAGTCACGCTGGACCTTGTAAATCGCGCCACTCCCGAGGAAAGGCGCCTTTTCTACTGGAGCCAGAAGTACAAGGACTACCTGACCCCGAAATGGCTTTCAGTCGCCGCCGATGCGGTGCGCGACAACGGGCCTAACCGCGAGGTGCAATCCTATGTTGCCCTCAGCGGACACCAACTTTACATGCCCAGCAGGCCACCCGTGGACATGTTCCAACTTGCCCAATACACGAATCTGATGCCCGGTATCAGCGACTGGATGACCAGCGGAAGCTGGAACTGGGACAGCCACCAGGCCGTTGCATTCTCTGTGGCGTTCTTCAACGCCGGCGCGCGCCGGTACGGCGCCGACTTCGGCAAGCCGCCGTTGTCGCGTTCGATGATGCACTGCGTCAGTCCCAGCCTGTTCCGCGGTTACACCCAGCTTGCCAACCAGTGCAAGTTCATCAGCTACTACAACTACGGGCCGGACTACGAGGTGACCGAGGGTTACTGGTCGCATTCATGGAGCGGATTTTCCGTCCAGCGCATTAACAATCAGGCGGCGCAGATGGACGACATCCTCGGGCCGGGCGTAATGCGGCCGAGCCGTGTGGCTATGCTCTACTCCACATCACAGGATGTCTGGTGGCCGGAATGGATGTTCGCCGATAAACGCGCCATGTTCCTTGGACTGTCGCACGAATACTTTCAGCCGGACATGGTCACCGAGGAACAGGTCGCGGCCGGCGCGCTTGCCAACTACGACGCGGTGTACGTCATCGACCAGGTCGTTCCCAGAGCCACGCAGAAGGCCATCGAGAGCTTTGTCAAAGGCGGCGGCCTGATGTGGGCCTGCGACGACGCCGCGCACATGGACGAATACACGGACGGATACGACCTTTTGGAAAGGCTGGCGGGCCTGAAACGCGATTTTAACGCGAACCCTGGCGCCGCTGTGACGGTCGCTCCGGTCGCCGGCGAGAAAACGTTTGAAGCGCATGAGGTGCCTTTGCGCGGTAGGAAAAAGGAGACCATTCGCCGCTGCCTGTTCAAGTGGGACGGCGCGAAAGTCCGGGCCGAGTACAGCGACAAGGCGCCGGCATGGGCCGAGAAACAGGTCGGCAAAGGCAAGGTTGTCTATATCGGGCACCGGTGCGGACTTGCATATTCGGCGCGGGCCGGTGCGCGCGGCGAACACAAGTGGTGGCTGCCGGTCTACCGGCCGCTCATGGCCCTGCCTTTGCTTGAGGCCAAGGTCGAGCGCGACTTGATCGTGTCGGAACCGCTGGTCATGACCACGCCGATTTCAACCGACGCCGGGACCGCGATCATTATGTTCAACATGTTCTTTCAGAATCAGACAAACCTGACAGTCACCCTGAAGGAACCCGCCAAGCCGTTCAGCGTGGAATGGTGCGGCAACAATCAACAGCTCGCTCCGCTGTCGTACGAGTATGTCAACGGCCGCGTGGTGATCTCACACCTCAATCTGCCGCCGCAGGGCACCATGATCCTCGTCCGGCGCCAACCGGCCCCGGCGGACGACCGCCTCGCGGTCATGAGAGCTGCGGCCGAGAAAAGCATCGCCTCGACGGACTGGCAGGCGGCCAGTGCGGGCGCATGGTTTGCCGGCTTCTTCCCGGCCTGGAATCTTGCTCCAAAGATCATTCCCCTGCTCTCGCACCAGCATTGGGCCGTCCGCCGGAGCGCCGCAGAGGCGCTGGGGCGTCTTGGCCACAAGCCCGCGGCGGATGCGCTCAGCGCCGCGATAGCAGGCGAAACCGACACGCACGCACTGGCTGATGAACTCTATGCGCTCGCACAGGTCAATCCAGCAGCAGCGCAGAAGTTCTGCCAGCAGCACGGCAAGCATCCTGACATTTTCGTCCGCAAGGAAGTTGAGCGAGCCGCGGCCCTGTTGCCGCAGAAGAAATAGGAGAAGTGTGAATGACAAAATTGTCACTCGCTGCCGTGGAGTCCTGACGACCAAACCCTTGCGATCGCCGGAATCAACGGTGCCCTAGCCATGCTACGAGTCCCGCGAGAGTGACTAAACCACGGAACGTCCCGAAAGCCATTTCCTATCAGTAAAGGTAGTGGCGTGAGATTGGCGCAGCGCTCAGAGCCTTTTCACGCGACGCTGCATTGCGAAAAACTGCGCGCCACTATTTCTGCGCGCCCTGGTCGATCCAGCGCTTGATGAGATCCGCGACCGGTTTGGAAAGGCGATCACCTTTGGGCGGCATCCGTTCGTCGTTGCCGTCGGGCAGCCAGACCCGCCCCTGTCCGCACGCCGCATCCGCCTGATGCCCCTGCTGGCGCCGCACCAGATGCGCCCGCAACAACTCCACCAGGGACTCCGGCACCATCGTCACCCGATCCTTGTCCCCCTTGCCGCTCCGCACGGCA
>CAMDJP010000014.1 GCA_945900775.1 Akkermansia muciniphila
GCCGCGCTCGGCGCTTTCTTCTCCCGCGAATCCTGGACGTTCGCGTTGCTCGAACACGCGCAGAAGAACGGCGCGGTTGCGCTCGATGCCACGCGGCGCAGCCAGTTGCTCCAGCACACGTCGGCCCGCGTGCGCGATCTGGCCGGCAAAGTCTTCAACCCAGCCGGTGCTTCCAGCCGCGCGCAGGTCATCGCGCAGTTCCAGCCCGCGCTGAAACTCACCGGGAACGCCACGCGCGGTACGGCCGTGTTCACGAAAATGTGCCTCAACTGCCACCAGCACGGCGGGGCCGGCAAAGAAGTCGGCCCCGACCTGCGCTCCGTCGTTGGGCACCCGCCGGAGAAATTGCTGGCAAACATCCTCGATCCGAGCGCCGATGTGCAGCCCGGCTTCCACGCCTACCATTGCCGGCTGGCGGACGGCATCGAGCTTTACGGCCTCATCGCCGCCGAGACGGGCAACAGCATCACCTTCAAGCTGGCCGACGCGACGACGCGCGTGGTGCTGCGCACCGACATCGCGGAGTTGCGCAGCGCGAACGTCTCGCTCATGCCCGAAGGACTTGAGCAGGGCTTGAGCAAACAGGATCTAGCGGACTTGATTGCCTTCCTGCAATCGAACGGAACCCGGTGACGGAAGCCTCGCTGCTCGGCCAGCCTTTGAAGTATGCACGCGAATCACTCTCGGTTCGACAACGCGTCACAGCTATGTAGATTTTGTACCACGATCAATCCAAAGTTGAATTCCATGAAACATCCATTTCTCGTCCTGATTCCCATCGCCGTATCATGTCTACTCCTGCAGGGCTCCGTCGCGATCGCACGGGTGCGGCGGCTAAACCACGCAGTGTTCAGAAAACAATTTCCTATGAGTTCCGTAGATTTTTCAAAGGGCATTATGCTTCGATTCGCATCTTTTGCTCTGGCGACTTTCGTCGCTCTATCGGTCTGTGTGACTTTCGTTCAAGCTGACGAAAAAGCCGCGAAACCGACTGCGAAGCCGACGAAAGCGGAACTCCTCAAGCGTTTCAGCGACGAGTTCATCGAAATCGCTCCCGGAGGAAAATCTCGCGATGGCTCGATCTCGTTTCCGAAATCGTTCCGCATGGGAAGCGACCAAATTGATTCCGAAAAACCGGTTCACGAAGTCACTCTCAAGCAGAAGTTCTCGATCGCCAAATACGAGGTGCCGCAGAATCTCTGGGAGGCTGTGACAGGAGCAAATCCCAGCAAGTGGAAAGGCCCACGCAACTCAGTCGAAATGTTCTCGTGGCAAGAGGCTCGTGACTTCTGCAACAAACTGACAGAGTTGCTGCGAGCCGAAAAGTTGCTCGGCGAAGACGAAGTCATCCGCTTGCCGACCGAAGCCGAATGGGAATACTGCTGCCGAGCGGGAACGACGACCGTTTACAGCTTCGGCGACAAAGCTACAAAAGAAGGTGATGCTGGCAACAAGGCTTCGGCGCTCGACGAATTTGGTTGGCACACCGGCAACGCTGCCGGCAACGATCCGCCGGTCGGAGCCAAGAAGCCCAACGCTTGGGGCTTGTACGACGTCCACGGCTATCTCTGGGAATTCGTCGAAGACAGTTGGCATGACAGCTACGAGGGGGCTCCGACCGACGGCCGCGCGTGGTCCGAGGCGACTCACAAGAAAGTCGTCGTCCGGAGCGGATCGTGGAAAGACAACCACTCGAAACTAACCAGCTCCGCTCGCCGAGCGATCTCCATTGCCGATTCCGACGACGCCATCGGACTGCGCTGCGTGAAAGCGAAAAAGTAACCCGGAGCGTCAGCGAGGGCGAACGCTTCACACCCCGCCCAACATCGTCGCTCGGATAGCTCGCCCTCGCTGACGCTTTAAACCGCGCAGCGTCCAGAAAGCATTTTCCTATCAGTTGGAAGCCCTGAGAAAAAGCCTTGCCGTGCACCCTAAAAGGCATAGACAAGAACCAATTGGACCCGACGCAAAAGTATTTCCCCCTAAACCGCGGAGCGTCCAGAAAGCAAATTCATAGCAATCTTAAAATTTCGAACTTCGAATTTTAATCCCTCATGCTCACACGATTTCTAAGACTATCCGTACTACTCTTCCTCACACAGCACCCTGTTCAGGCGACGTGGTATAAGGAAAATGCTCCAGGAGACTCGGATATCATCATGATGGACCTGCGCTGGCCTTGGTGGGCATCGGGGACTTACTACGCCAATTGGAACACGGGTGTCGTGCCGAATGCAGGCATTAGTTTTTATGCGGGATTTCTTGATGGCGTGCCGGACGGGCCTGGTGCCACACCGAATCCGGATCAAAAGCTCCACGATGCCTTTCGTCCCGGTTCTGTGTGGTCTTTCTGGGGTGGCGACAAGGGTGGACACCCGGTGCGTTTCATCAATTGCGCGCCCAATCTGGGTTTCAAGAACAACTATGGCGGCGAGGGCGCCAATGCCTCGTTGCATTCGGAGAAATGGGACTTCGTACAAAACAAGCGCTGGTACACCATGATGTGCCGCGTCTGGCAATCGACGGACCCGGCAGCCACTCACTCGTATCTCGGGCGCTGGATCAAGGATGTAGAACGCAACCGCTGGCATCTCATTGCCATCGCGCGATTGCCCGTCGTGGCGAAAGCCTTGTCGCATAACAGCGGATTCATCGAAACGCTCTCGGACGTTAAAGTGGTTCGCCCGCTCGATCGTCGATTCGGATTTTATCGCAAGGATGGCGCATGGGGAAAAGCCGATGGAATCACCATTAATAAGACGCTCTACGTGGTGGCGAATGTCATTCCCGAGGGCGACCACGAATACATCGCCCTCGAGTATGCCTCCAAGCCCGACAACCTCCCGCAACGTCTGAAAGGGCCGCCCCTGCCAGGCGATAAGATTAATGAAATCAGCGCGAAACAACCGGACCAACCCACACTCGACAAGCCCAAGGTAACCCGTGTACAAGCCGAGTCTACTGCCAGTCAGGTGGCGGTAACTTGGGAAGTCGCCGAAAATTCTTCGCCTTCGTTTGCCTACAAAATTGAGGTATTCGACAACCCCGCCTGCACAGGAACGCCGAAGGCCGTAGCTCACGAGCGGTTGCCCAGTGCCCGCCGTGCGATTATGGACGCGGCGGTGAAGGCCCCAACAATCCGTTTCACAATGACGGATGTTTTCGATCAAGACGCTTCCGCTGTGATCGTGAAAGCCACCGCCTCCCAGCCAGTCAAGGCCCCGACATCGAGAGCAAAAACCATCCCCGGCCTAGCCTACGAACTCCTACAGTCGCCGAAGACAGATAGCAGCAAGGGAGTTTGGCAGAAGCTGGACGAACTCAAGGACGGCAAATCCATCCGCCAGGGACTGTCCCGCGGATTCGATCTCAGCGTGAGAGAGTCGCTTCAGGCAGGTTATGCTCTGGTCTTTGAAGGCCTGCTCCGGGTGCCTGCCGATGGCGTTTACCTTCTCTACGGACAGATCGATGGAGCGTATCGCATTCAAGTCGGCGAGCAGGATGTCATCGTCCGCGATGAACAGGCGGGGACCACCGAGCATTCCGGTTTCTGCCGACTGACCAAAGGAAATCATCCGTTCAAAGTCACGTATCTCTACGGAAAACTGTTAGGCAGAAATTTCAACATCGACTGGGAAGGCCCGCAACTGGCGCGGCAGACGATTCCCGTCGAGGCACTGCAAATCGCGGATGACGGCAAATATCCCCTTCCGGAAATCACCGCTGAGTCCAAGGGCGACGGTACCGGGCAGGTGCTGTTGAAGGTGGATCCCCGGGGGCACACGATCGATCAAGCCGCCATTTATCTCGGCAATTTCCAGATTGCCGAAGCCAAGTCAGCCGAAGTGAAATACGAAGGTCCGCTCCCCAAAGGCACCAACAAGTTCTGGTGCCGGGTGAAGTACAACGGCACACGGTCGGTGGACATCAATTCCGGCGCCTTGGAGGTGACGGGCAATCCCATTTCATCGGACTGGACGGTCCGCAACATCGGCGAGCAGAGCGCCCTGGCTGGGTTCTGGCAGACCAGGCCGAATGCCTTCACATTTTTCGGAAACGGAATGCACGCCGCAGTCAAGACGGTGACCGGTGATTTCACCGCCACCTGTCGCATCGACCGCTACAGCCGTGAGGGCGTCAACTGGCGAGCCTGGGTGGGCATCGCAGCGTTTCAAAACAGTAAGAACATCAATTGGGGCTGGGGCGAGAGTGTCTATCTGGTGCAGACCTCCAAGGACGGAAAGAAGTCCTCGCCCGACAATGATGATCTGGGCGGGAGCCGTGTCAGTTCCTATCCTTACCCGCAGGATCATTCGTGGGTGCGCATCGTCCGTCAGGGAAAGATATGGACGACGTGGACCTCTGCCGATGGCCAGAAATGGGTGCTCGGCGGCAGTCATTTCAAAAGCGCACCGGAGAAAATGGATGTGGGCATTTTTATCAGCGCCATTCAGCAGGACGCACATGCCTATTACACGGCGGAGGTTTCCGAACTGGACATCAAGGCCGGCGTGCTTCCCGAGTCCACCCCGCCACCACCTGTGGCCGCCAGGAACACTGCAGGGGATCGGCTCACCGGCATCGCCATCGCCCGATCGGATGAAAACACTCTCGTCCTGCGTTCGACTTCCAAAGGTATCTTGCACACGACCGATGGCGGCAAGACGTGGAGCGCCATCAATGGCAACCTAACTGGAGCCGCTAACACAGTCCGCAGCGTGGCCATCCATCCGACGAATCCGGCCATCATGCTCCGGGCCGCGGGGCGCGTCGTCGATGGCCAGTGGGACGGAGGCCTGTGGAAGACGACCGATGCCGGCAAATCTTGGACGAAACTGGATTTCAGCGGCGACTTCGATGGCACGGGACCATCTGCGCTTTGCGGTGAAGTGATTGCCTTTGATCTGAGGAATCCCGATACCCTCTACGTCGGCACCGAATCGAAAGGCTGCTTCAAGAGCACCGATGCTGGCACCACGTGGACATCGCTTGGCGTTGTGGACGAACGCACCACCTCCGTGGTCGTCTGGCCGTGGGAATACGTCAATCCTGTGGCCGCTCGCAACATGAGCCACGTCTGCGTGACCACCTGCCCGGACACATGGATGCCGCTGTTGGGCCGCGGGGAGCCAGCCATCAAGGTCAAGGGCACCGCTGCGAAAGCTTACCTGTCCCGAGACAATGTGAAATCAATCTCCGTCTTCCATTCCCGTGACGACCTTGGTTTCTACAATATGGCCTACGATCGCATGGTGCAAACACCCGATGGCATGCGCTACGCCACGTCTCACGGACTGCAACATAACGTCGGCGGCAACATGTTTGCCTTTCCGGAAGCAAAGCATCTTGAGTGGCTGCGCCCATTCACCGCTGTGGCCAGCGCCTGCCTGCCCGGCACCAAGAATGCCCGCTGCATCGCCCAAGCGCTCGACCCGATCAACCCCAGCCGCATTTCCGCCAGCCAATCGTGGGCGTTCAGTTGGAATTGGATTAACCTCAAAGGCGCTGTGCCCAAAGGCGGCCTCATCGCCCTGGCCTGCGAACACCGTGTCGGCGAGAAGTGGTGGTTTGTCTATACCGACGGAGTCTATCATTCGACCGACGGCGGCAAGACCTTCAACCTATCAACTATTCAATGAAACTATCCCCTCTCCTAATTTTCACGTTCGCCATGGTGAATGGGATTTCCGCCGAAGGAGCCGATGCCTTCCGCATTTATGCGCCGAGCCACAGCAACAAATCTCTGACCATCGTATCTGCAGAACCCACGGAGATTGGGTTGACCAGCAAGATGGAGAAAAAGGTGGAGCTTGGTTTTCACGACACAGTCATCGTTGCTCATCCGAAAGAGCCACTGCTCTACATTGCTCCGGTCCGTGAGTTCAAGGCGATCGAGCATCCCGGAGCCTTGGTGACGCTGGAAAAATGGGGCGCGGAGGTGAAGTTTGTCTCTCGGCCACGACTGTTTCAGCGCACGGGCTGAAGGTCTTTTCGATAGCGAACCACTCCTACTCAAGTCTATGCGCCTGCTTTTCATTCTCCTTCTGCCTCTGTTGCTCGTTGGCACGGTTTCAAGCAGCGCCCAATCCCTCTTCGGCGGGGATGGCGTGTTCGTCCGCTTGCAACTTGTCGAACCGGCCGAGGCGAAGTGGCACGTTGCGCTGGGCGGCTACATCCACAATCCGCCATGGCATCTGAAGGCGGCGACGCTTCCGGATGCGGCGGCGAAAGATCGGACCAAGGCGTTGCCAGCGGGGGAATTCACGGAGTGGTTTGACCTCAAGGCGCACAACGGAAAGCTCCTGCATGGCCGGCTCAACCGCGCAGGTGGCGTGGCGGAGTTTCCCAATGTCACTGCGGATTTTGCCTGCCAGCCGCCAGCCTTGCGGTGCAAGGTCATCATCGAGCTAGCGACGGCCGCGGATGCGAAGCGCGTGGTGAAACGCTTCGAGGAAACCTTCACCGGCACGTTGACCAGCTTTCTCGTCTCGCCTGACTTGATGAAGGACAAGGACAGCTTGGAAACCGCCGCACAGATGTCCGCGCGCCGGTTAGGCTGGGCGCGCGCGGCCACCGGCGGCCGGCGTGTCGCGCCGAAGGAACTCATCGTGCAGACGAGCTTCTGGTCGCCGCAACGCGCGGAGTTGAACGCGCAGGAGGCCGAGGTGCTCTGGTTGCTGGGCTTCAACGTAGTCGGCAATCAAGAAGCGGAAACCCGGGGGCGATTTCCATTCCGGCAGCCGGGCCACACTCATCAAGTGCAGTTCGGGCCCGAGGCCACGCGCGAGCAAATTGAAGCGTTGATGCAAAAGCATGGGGCCGCGCAAAAGAGTCCGATGGAGAGCGGGGTGCCGTTCAATTTCTCGGACGAGATTTGCGCCCGCCCGGGCATCGGCACCAACGTGCAGGCGCTGGCTCACTTCCGCGCCTGGCTGGCGGCGCGCGGCATCGCTCCCCGGGAGCTGGGTGCAACGCGTTTGGATGAAGTGCTGCCCATCGAAACGCCGACCGAGTTGCGCGCGCGGGAGCAAGTGAACGGGGCGGCGGCGCGGCGGATCTTCTATTTTACATCGCGCTTCCGGCAGCTTGCGGGCACACAGCGCGTGAAGTGGCATACGGAGGCGTATCACCGGCATTTTCCAGGCAGCGGCATCACGTCCACGCTCGTGGCGGATCACCCGTATTTCAGCGGCACTGGGCTGGGCATGGGCATGGTGCCGAACATGGCGTGGGGCGGCGCACCGTTGGCGTTGGACTGGTTTGACCTCGCGCGGGAGCGCGCTGTGGACTTGGCCGGCATCGAGGACTGGATGGGCCTGCAGTTCATGTATGGGCCGAACTACACTTGGGAGGGCTTCCAACTGATGGGCTTTCAGGCCGCGATGTTCCGCAGTGGCAGCCGAGGCGCGCAGCCCATTATCTCGTGGATCACGCCCAGCGACGAAACCAACCTCCGTCTCAAGTCCGCGTCCGCACTCGCGCAAGGCGGGAAGCATTTCTTCTACTGGACTTACGGCCCGACGGCGACGGCCACGGAGAATTACTGGTCGGACTTGCGCGGGGCTTACGACGGGGTCGCGGCCATGACGCGCCAGCTCGCTGCCGCCGAATACATTCTCGCGCCGGGCCGTTTGCGCCCGACGCGGCTGGCGGTGCTTTACAGCGTATCGTCGGATCTGTGGCAACCCTTCGGCTACGTGCAGATGTTGGAGCGCCGGGCCACCTATTTGAATCTCATGCATCAGCAGTTCGGGGTGGATTTTGTAACGGAGGAGGACATCGAGGCAGGCCGGTTGACAGACTACGACGTACTTTACGCGACGGACCCGTGCCTCACGGCGAAGTCCATGGCGGCCATCGAGAAGTGGGTCGAATCCGGCGGCAATCTTTACGGCTCGTGCGCCGCCGGCAGTCGCAACGAGTTCAACGAAGAAGTGCCGGGCTTGAGCCGCGTGTTCGGAATCGCCCCCAAGATCAATGTGACGACGCAGGACGCCGAATACCGCGTGCGCGGGCGGCTGAACGGCTTGAGTTACGCGGACCGCATCCGCTGCACGGCTGGATCGGGCGTGAACGCGGTGGAGTTTGGCACGGTGGGTTCCAAGGTCGGAGTCACGGTGGCGGGTGCCACAGTCAGTGGGAAGTTTCAGGACGGCGCGCCAGCGGTGTTGACGCATGGCTTTGGGCGGGGCAGGTCGGTGTATGTGGCCGCCACGCCGGGGGTGGCGAGCGTGAAGGACGCGCGCTTTGTGCCGCGCGAGTTGAAGGAAGTCTGGCCCGAAGCCCAGCGGCAGCTGATCACCGGCCTAGCGCGTTCAGCAGGTGTGCCACGAGTGGTGGAGCTTTCCCATGCGGTGGTGGAGGCGGGGGTTTACGATGCGCCGAAGGGCACCGCACTAGTGCTAGCCAACTTCACGTATCAGCCGATTCAGGAACTTCGCGTGCGACTTGCGGTGGAAAAGATGCCAAAATCGGTCCGGTCAGTGACGAAGGGCGTGGTTCACTTCAAGCCGGTCAAACTGGAAGGTTCAGGAACGCGAGCAAAAGGGGCGGGCATTGAGTTCGTGTTGCCGCTCGGACTCAACGACATCGTACTGGTGGAGTGAAACCCAGCCTTGTGGTTTAACCGCTCCCTGAACAACCTGCGGTTAGTTCGCGGGGACAGTGCGGGGAGTCCAGAGTAGGTTCCTTCTTTGGGTATAACTTGCTCCCAGATTATAACAAAAGATGGTGTGATTCCGTTTAATCAAATCAACACGCCCGTCCGCAAATTCTACTTGAGCGCGGCCAGTGTATCGATAAACACAAACGGTGCGATTGAGAGTTTTGGCAGGATTGACCGCCTGACTCTACCAGTCGTTCGGGTTCATGTAGAGCGCCCAAATAAACCGCGGAGGGTCCAGAAAGCAATTTCCTATCCGTTTTTCCGACCACGGTGGTGAAAGTCTTTTTTGGGATTGTCACCAACACGCCCGTTTTGGTATCTTGTTGAGTAGGCACTATCATGATATTTATGAAGCTCATGCCTGCTCAGATTTATTTCGCTCGGGCGCGTTCGGGTGCGCGCGCCTTCACGCTCATCGAACTGCTCGTGGTCATCGCCATCATCGGGATTCTGGCGTCGCTACTCCTACCGGCTCTAGGCAAGTCGAAGGACAAGGCTCGTGGGATGAAGTGCGTGAACAATTTCAAGCAGATCTCCCTGGCATATAAACTCTACACCGATGAAAACGATGGCTTCCTAGTGCCGTTAGTGACATCGGGCATCCCTCCAGCTCCCATCATCGTGCTCCGCGGTGGAGGGCTCACTCAGGAGTTCTGGTGGCCGGATCGGTTGAAGTCTTTTATCACAGAAGATAAAAATATTTTCCAGTGCGCCAAGATGCCCGCAAGCTGGACTGTCGCCGACTTCGGTATCGGTTTAAGCACGCCGCAACTGGGGTGGAGCGGGAACGCCAGACTGAGCGAGCAAAGCGTGAAGAACCCCTCCGACACCGTGGCCCTCGCGGACTCGGCGTTTAGCATGCCCGCCTCCTGGACCAACGAGACCGACCCGGCTAAGTGGCAGGGCATGCAAGGCTCAGCGGTGAATACACACGAGCGAATCTCCTTCGATACCTCGGCTCCAGGCGGAGCATTTCTGCAACCTTGGTCCCGCCGTGTCATCAGCCGGCACGACGGTCGGGCGAGCACTGGTTGGGTCGATGGGCACGCCGAAATTGTTCTGACCCGGTCACTCGGATTCCTCCAAGCCGGCACCTCTACTCCAAATACCGTCGGCGCACCGGATGCCAAGTGGGACTTGGAATAAGACTCACACCGGCTCCGATTCGGTTTGAGGCTTAAACCGCGAAGCGCCCCAAAAGCAAATTCCTATCAGTACGCCCCCAGAACCGCTTCCAGCTTTTTACCGAAACAAGGAATCGAACCGTCTTCTTCAGGAAATGAAGACGAAAACCACCAGAATCTTCGACTTCCGCTATCGGTCTGTTTTTTCTCAAAGAGACCTGGCAATCTGTCTGATCGCACTGGGCCGCAACGGGGAGGCCCTACGAGTGCTGGACTACGCCCACCAGCACGTCAAGTTTCGGGGCAAATACGATGTTTGGTATGCGGGGGCGTCCGCCTGCTGCGTAGCGGCTAACGTGCGCCGAAGCGAGGGGGACGACCAGCGAGCCAAACTCGACTTGCAGCGCTTCGTTGACGAGCCGTCTCACGCCCTGATGGATCAGCCCGAAATATGGACCGCCGCCTTTGTCCGAAGACACATCGCTGGCGAACGAAAGCGGTTCGGGCCGCGCTTCGACAGCCCCGACCTCAGCGTTGCCGTTGAAGCGATGACCTGGTGGGTCGCTACACTCCTCTTTTTTCGAGAAATGGCCGTTCTAGGTTTTCCAAGAAAAGGCAAACTCAATGTGGCTCGGCTGGATTTCTCGATAGGTAAAGCAATGACTCTGTTGCGGAGCCGATTGCAGAGCGAGGCAATATGAGACCCACTCAACCTGAACAAATCGTTTCCGAAACTTTGAGCATCCACCCGCACAAACCGTGCATATCACCAATATGAAACCAATCCATCTGCTAACACTCGCCGTCGCCTTGACCGTGACCGGATTAGCTCGGGGAGCGGAACTTCGCACTTCTGCCCAAGTCATCGCCCCGGCCACGACCAAGCCAGCCGAAACGGTTTGCCATTCGAGGACGGAAGTGAAGGTTGCACTCGGCGCGGAACATGAGGCCGTGGCGAAGCAGCTGCTGCTGGACAAAGTTGATTTCAACAAGAAGATGGTCGTGGTCATCCGGTCAGGCGCCGGCAATGCCTTCGGCGTGCAGCTCAGCCTGCTGAAAGTTGTGCGCGCGGAGGAGGGCCAGAGTGCCACGATTCATTGGCAATACAAACCCTACTTCGGCGGCGCCGCGCCGCCCGATGAGCCGGGCAATCCTACGTTCGCCGCCATCGTTGACCGCATTGATGGCCCGGTGAAATTCCAGCGCAGCAACTGGCGCTATCCCTCAGGACTGCCGCTACCACCGAGTGCGCCTCCATCGCGTCCGGGAATCCCGAGGGAGAAATAATTGAACCACGCAGCGTCCTGAAAGCCATTTCCTATCAGTAAAGGCAGTGGCGTGAGATTGGCGCAACGCTCAGAGTCTTTTCACGCGACGCTGCATTGCGAAAAACTGCGCGCCACTATTTCTGCGCGCCTTGGTCGATCCAGCGCTTGATGAGATCTGCGACCGGTTTGGAAAGGCGATCACCTTTGGGCGGCATCCGTTCGTCGTTGCCGTCGGGCAGCGTGATGCGCTTGAGCAGTTCGCTCTCTGCAGATTTCTGCGCCACCACAACGGCCTTACCGCCCGCGCCCTTCTTCAACTCGTCAAACGTGTCTAAGCGCAGCTTGCCTTTCGTCTTCTCCGTGCCGTGACATTCCAAGCACGTTGCTTTGATGATTGGCAAAATGTCCTTCTCAAACTTCGGTTCTTTGATAGCCGCATATTTTTCTTCCGCGGCTTGCGCGGCCTTGACGGTCGCTTCCTTCGCGGCTTTCTCGGACTCCTCGCGTTGCTTCTTCAGCCGTTCGAGGTCGTTGGTACTGCGGAGATCTTTATCCACGCCTAAGTTGATGGAGAGATATTTGTTGCCCGCCTTCGACAAATCATCCTGAAACGCTTTGGCTTTGGCTTCGCTGACTTTGGTTTCCCACAGGTAAAGATTTTTCAGCTTCGCCAGTTTCTTGAGCTTGTCCAATCCCGCATCGGTGATGCCGGTCTGATAAAGGTTCAAGTACTCCAAGTTGGTCAACCCAGCGATGGCATCCAACCCCGCATCGGTGACCTTGGTTTTCTCCAGATGCAAACGCTTGAGGCCGGTCAACGCTTTGAGCGGTGCGAGCCACGCGTCGGTAGTCTCCGGATGCTGGAACGAAATCTCGTTGGCGCTGGTCAACTCCGCCAGCACCTTCAGATCATCCGCCGTGATTTTTTTTGGCGCCGACACAACATACCCGATGGTCACGTTGTATTCCTTGGCGTCCTTCGCCACATATAGGATGGTCCCACCCAGCGCTTCAATCTTCGCGATAGCCGATTTCTCATCTGCTAAAACAACCGCTGCCGCCAACATTGCCGCAGCGAGAAAAAAGGAACGAACAGCATTTATGGTGATCTTCATTGGTTGCACGGTTGGATAACCGAAGGCGCGCCGTAATTCAAGCAGACAAATGTCCACACACGCGGAATAAACCCCGGAGCGTCCAGAAAGCAATCCCCTATCAGTTCTTCAGCCGGTCGTACGCGCCGAAGTCGCGGAAGAACCATTTCTTAGCCAATTTGTAGGCGAGGCTCTTCTCGGGTACCTGCTCGACTTGGCTCGCCTGCGAGGGTCGTGGCTGCATCGCGGCCAACTCCGCCAGCGCGGTCTTGCGAGCCGTACCGTCAGGCGCGCCGTGCTTCTCCACGAATTCCTTCACCAAGTCGGGCCGCTCCAGCACAATGCAACCGCGCGTGGTCTCGCTGGTCATCTTGCGGAAGTCGGAGAGATAGGCGGACTGCGTGAAGACGTCGCGGATGTGGCGCTTGTCGCGGATGTTCTCCTTCGCGAACTGGATGATCGGGCACGGCTCGATGCCGCCCCACGGGCTGATGTGGTGGCTGATGCCAGTGGCGGCGGGGCAGAGCGCCTGACCGTCGTCCTGATAGTACGCGTCAATGAGGATGATTGGCTTCTTCACGCGCATCTCCACGACGAACTTGCGGGTCTTGAGCTGCTGCGCCGGCGTGAGGCAAAGCTGCTCGTTCGGCTGCGGGCCGACGGGTCGGTAGGTGTGATACCACGCGTACATCGCCCCCATCTCGATGAGCCGGTCGAGCCACTCTTCACGCAGGAGATCATCGAAGTTCGTCTGGCAAAGGCTCGTCGCCACGCCGGTGAGCAGCTTGTGATCGATGCACCGCTTCAGGCCGGCCATCGACTTGCTGAGCACGTTTTCCTTGCCACGCCTCTGGTCGCTGATGATTTCCGTGCCCTCGATGGAAACCAGCGGTGTGACGTTTCCCATGCGCCGCATCTGCGCGGCGAGTTCGTCGGTGATAAACTGGCCGTTGGTGAAAATCTGGAAGTAACAATCGGGATGCTGTTCGAGAATATCGAGCAGTCCTTTGTACATGAACGGCTCGCCGCCGAGGATGCCGAAGAACGTGTTGCCCGCCTCGCGCGCCTCACGCAGGAGCCGGTGCAAATCTTCCGCAGGGATTTTCTCGGACTTCGCCGCGACATCCACCCAACAGCCCTGACAGCGCAGGTTGCAACTGTTGAGCACCGAGATGTAGAGGAATGGCGGGAAATACTCGCCGCGCTTGAGGCCGCTCTTGAAGCGCATCACCGAGCGAGCACCGCCCCAGCCGAGGTTAATGGCAGCCTTGAAGACGAGTCGTTTATCGGTCTCCAGCAGAAAACGCTTGGCCATTCGCAGATACATGATGCGAACTATAACGACTGGACGGCGCAACACAATCGCAGAGACGCATTTCATCGCGGCGGTTTTTTTGATGCTTCCGCGAAGCAATTTCGCTTAAGATTTGTGCGTGAGTCAGGCGAAGCAAACCTCTAGCACCACGCTCGCGGTAAGTGGGATGACCTGCTCGAACTGCGCGCAACGCGTCAGCACCGCATTGCAGGCCGTGCCCGGCGTGAGTGGCGTTGAAACCAACGTCGCCAGCGGCCGCGCCGTGGTCACTTGGATTTCGGCGAAGACGCCGGACAACGCCGCGCTGCTCCGCGCCGTCGAACGTGCGGGTTACAAAGCCGCGTTGGGTGAGGCCGCCGGCGCTCATGACCACTCCCTCGGCGGCGGCTGGAAATTAAACCTCGTCCTCGGCGGCGCGTTGACCCTGCCGTTGATGCTCGGCGAGTGGGTGTTCCCTTTCGGTCACACACCGTGGTTTCACTGGCTGTCGTTTGTGCTGGCGAGCATCGTGCAAATCGTCTGCGGCGCACGCTTCTACAGTGGCGCGTGGCAGCAGGCGAAAGTCGGCGCGTCGAACATGGATACGCTCGTCGCGCTCGGCACCACCACCGCGTTCGGCTTCAGCGTCTGGCAACTCTTCACGGGCGCAGCCGGCCACCTCTTCTTCATGGAAGCAGCGGCGACCATCACGCTCATCAGCCTCGGCCATTGGCTCGAGGCCCGCATCTCGCAGAAGGCCGCAAGTGCCCTGCACGGCTTGATGGAACTCGCGCCGCAGACCGCTCATCGGCTCGACAACCGAGATAATGAAGCCATCGTGTCCATCGCTGAATTGCGCGCGGGCGACCGCATCCTGCTGCGCCCCGGTGACCGCGTACCGACTGATGCCGAGGTAATCGCAGGCGCGTCCGCCGTGGATGAAGC
This sequence comes from Akkermansia muciniphila, assembly GCA_945900775.1. Taxonomy (GTDB): domain Bacteria; phylum Verrucomicrobiota; class Verrucomicrobiia; order Limisphaerales; family SIAT01; genus SIAT01. The sequence continues at coordinate 14,391 of CAMDJP010000014.1, forward strand.
GATGCTCACTGGCGAATCGTTGCCGCTCGAAAAACGGGCCGGCGCACGGCTCTACGCCGGCACGGTGAACCTGAACGGCCAACTCGAGGCACGCGTCACCGCCACCGGCGAAGCCACCGCGCTCGCACACATCATCTCTGTCGTCCGTCGTGCCCAATCGAGCCGCGCGAACATCCAGCGGCTTGGCGACCGCGTGAGCAACGTCTTCGTCCCCATCGTCGTCGCGTTCGCGCTCGCGGCCGGATCGTGGTGGGGCCTCGCGCCAGAATCCGCACGTGCCGCGCACACCGCGCTCGCGCCGTTCCTCTGGCCCGCTGCGCTCGCGCCGCAACTCGATACGCTTACGCTCGCCATCATCCACGCCTGCGCGGTGCTCATCGTCGCCTGCCCGTGCGCGATGGGTTTGGCGACACCGGCGGCGATTATGGCCGGGACGAACGCTGCCGCGCGCCGCGGCATCCTCATCCGCGACGGCGTCGCGCTGGAGAAGGCGGGAAATATCACCGCCGTGCTCTTCGACAAAACCGGCACGCTCACCGAAGGCCGGCCCTCCGTCGTGGCCATCGAGGATCTCCGTCCACCAGAGGAACGCTCGCAGAACCTCTCGCATCTCGCCGCCGCGCTCGCCAAGTCTTCCATTCATCCGCTGAGCCAGGCCGTCGCCCGACACGCTGCGTATGCGGGCTCGAAGGAACAGGGACCCGAGAAATCGCGTCGGAATCCGAACGAGCCCAAGCCGCCGCACTTTACCGATTGGCGCGAGCAACGCGGCTGCGGCGTGCACGCGAACGGTGACGGCGAAATCTGGCGGCTCGGGTCGGTGTCGTGGTTGCGGGAGCTGGGAGTGAACCTCACGGCCGGCGAATCGTTCATCGCGGAAAACGCCGACTGCGGCGCCACCATTCTCGCGCTTGCGAGAGGTCCTCGGCTCATTGGCCTCATCGGCCTACGCGATCGGCTCAGGCACGGTGCGGCAGAAATTATCACGCGCATCACGCGGCAGAATCTCTCATTGTATCTTGTCTCTGGTGATAGCCAGCAAAGTGCCAATGCTATCGCGCGCGAGGCGGGCATCCCCGAGAAGAACGTCTTCGCCGAGACGCGCCCCGAGGCGAAGGCCGAGCTCGTGCAACGCCTGCAGGCACGCGGCGTGCGCGTGGCGTTCGTCGGCGACGGGATTAACGACGCGCCAGCGCTGGAACAGGCCGACCTCGGAATCGCCGTCAGCCGCGCGAGCGACGTGGCGCGCGAGGCGGCCGACATCATCCTGCTCACCTCCGACATCCAAGCCATCCCCGAGGCGATCGGACTGGCGCGAGCCACGCTGCGCGTCATCAAGCAGAACCTCTTCTGGGCCTTCTTCTACAACGCCGCTGCCATCCCGCTGGCCGCACTCGGCTTCCTCGCTCCCGTGGTGTGCGCGGCGACGATGGCCTGCTCCGACCTCGTCGTCATCGGCAACGCGCTGCGTCTGAGACGTTGGAAGGAGTGAGCCGCGGCGCAGCGCAGGACCCAGTGTGAATTCAATTTGCACTTGGTAAAGCTGCGCGTGAATGATTCACTTCCGACACAGCAGCTATGAAACAATTCCTCCTTATCGCGTTCGCCGCCTCCCTCTCGCTCTCCGCCACCGCGGCAGACAAAACAGTTTCACTCAACGACGGCAAGACGTTCGCCGGCTGGACGGGTGACACTGCCAAGACCTGGCGCATCGTCGATGGCGCGTTCGTCGGCGGCACGTTGACGGACAAAGTCCCGCGCAACGAGTTCCTGCGCAGCACGCGGCCCTACACGAACTTCCTCCTGCGTCTCCAGTTCAAGCTCGTCGGTACCGAGGGCTTCGTGAACGGCGGCGTGCAGGTGCGCAGCGAGCCGGCTAAGAACCCGCCGAACGAGATGGTCGGGTATCAATGCGACATCGGCGAGGGTTGGTGGGGCGCACTGTACGACGAGTCCCGCCGCAACAAGCCGCTCATCAAGCCCGACCCTGCGGCCGTGGCGAAGGCGGTGAAGAATGGCGAGTGGAACACCTACGAAATCCGCTGCGAAGGCCGGCGCATCCGGACCTCGATTAACGGCGTGGCGATGATCGACTACACGGAAGCTGACGAGAAGCTGCCGCAGCACGGCCTCATCGGCCTGCAGGTGCACGGCGGCGGCAAGGCCGAGGCATCGTACAAGGACATTACCATCGAAGTGCTGCCGTAACACGGCACGCGCCGCCTACGTCGCCTTCGCCGATTCCGGCGTCTCCAGTTCCGCGAGGCGGGCGGCTGCGGCTTCCCACTTGCTGGTCTGGCGCCCAAGGTCGGTCTGCGCGTTCGCGAGCTCGCGGTTGAGCTGCGTCGGTCGGCCGGGGGTCTGATAGGTATCGGGCTTCTCCAACTCGACGGTCAGCTGAGCGATGCGAGTCTCCAATTCCTGAATCTCCTTCTCGAGTTGGTGGACGAGCTGCTGGCGGTCCTTGCGGTCGCGCGAACGGAGCTGGCGCTGTTCGGCCTCGAGGCGCTTCTGTTCTTTGCGCTCTGCGCCGCTCAGTGTGCGCACGGGCTTTGAAGTGGATGTCCCGCCCGCAGTGAGCGCGGCGCGGGCGTTCTCGGACTTCGTCTTATCGAGATAATACTGGTAATCGCCGTGGTAAGGAGTGAGGCGGCCGGCGTTCACGTGCAGGACGTGCTTGGCGAGTGTGCGGATGAAATAGACATCGTGGCTGATGAAGATGAGAGTGCCCTCGAACTGCTGCAGGGCGCCGAGAAGGGCGTCGATGCTCGGCATGTCGAGGTGCGTGGTCGGCTCGTCCATTAGGAGGAGGTTCGGCGGATCGAGCAGGAGCTTCACGAGGGCGAGCCGACTCTTCTCGCCGCCGCTGAGGACGCTGATTTTCTTGAAGACATCGTCGCCGCGAAAGAGGAAGGAGCCGAGGACGCTGCGGATGGACTGCTCGGTGATGCGCTGGGGCGTGTCGAGGGCCTCCTCGAGAACGGTGCGCGTAAGATCCAGCACCTCGGCGCGGTACTGCGAGAAGTAGCCGGCACGGACGTTGTGGCCGAGTTCGCGGGTGCCGACCTGTGGCTGAAGGACGCCGGCCAGGAGCTTGAGCAGCGTCGACTTACCCGCGCCGTTCGGGCCGACGAGCACCGTGCGCTGGCCACGTTCGATCTCGATATTCAGATCCTCGTACACGAGGTTCACGCCGTAGCCGAAGCGGACGTGCTCGAGCTCGATCGCGCGCTGGCCGCTGCGCGCCGGCTGCGGGAAGCGGAAGTGGACGGTCTTCTCCGCCGCCTCGGGCGCATCGGCCATATCCTCGCGGATGCGCTCGATTTGCTTGCGCTTGCTCTGCGCCTGCGAGGCCTTGCTCGCCTTGGCGCCGAAGCGATCGGCGAACTCCTGCAGCTGGTCAATTTTACGCTGGGCGTTCTTGTGCGCGGCGAGTTGCTGATGCTCATGCGCCTCGCGCTGGACGAGGAAGGAATCGTAGTTGCCAGTCCAGCGATAGATGTGGCCGCGCCGAATCTCGACGATGCCGCCGACGAGCTGGTTCAAGAACTCGCGGTCGTGCGAGATCATCAGAATCGCCCCGGGATAGCCCTTGAGATACTCTTGAAACCAGAGCAGCGCCTCGAGGTCGAGGTGGTTCGTCGGCTCGTCGAGCATCAGCAGGTCGGGCTCCTGAGTGAGCAGCCGCGCGAGGTGTGTGCGCATCACCCAGCCGCCGCTCATCTCACGCGCCGGACGGTCGAAATCCTTCTCGCGGAAGCTCAGGCCGGCGAGAATCTTTTTCGCCCGCGAATCAATCTGGTGCCCGCCGAGTTCCGTGAATCGTGCGTGGGCGTCGTCCTCGAATTCCGCGCCTTCCCCCGAGGTGGGATGCGCCGCGTCCCACGCCTTCACAATTTTGCGCACGCGCCTGAATTCAGGCGAAATCGCTGTGGCCAGCTCCAGCACCGTCTCGTCACCTGCCGGCTCGCTCTCCTGCGGCAAATAGCCGAGCGTGATACCGCGCTGGAAGGCGATGCTCCCCTCGTCCGGCGATTCGTTTTGGAGGATGAGGTTGAAGAGCGTGGACTTCCCCGCTCCGTTCGGTCCGACGAGCCCGAGGCGGTCCTCGCGGTTTACCTGGAGCGAAACCTCGCTAAAAAGGGTGCGGCCGCCGAACGACTTGGCCACGTCAGAAAGAGTCAACATACAAAAGAGCATTCTGCTCACACTCGGACCCGCGGCGCAAGCGTGGAGCGTCACAAATGTGCTGGGCGGTGGGTTGGGCGCGTGATATCAACTCCTCCCGAACGGAGAAACCAAATGAAAATCCTCATCGCTCTGCTACTCTGCACCGCCCCACTTATGGCCGCCGAACCAAAACCCATCCACGACCTCATCCTGAAAGATATCGATGGCAAGCCCGCGCCACTCAAGCCCTACAAAGGCCAAGTGCTGCTTGTCGTGAACGTCGCTTCGCAATGCGGCGCCACGCCGCAGTACGCCGGCCTCGAGGCGCTCCACCGCAAATACAAGGCCAAGGGCTTTGCCGTGCTCGGCTTCCCGTGTAACGACTTCGGGTCGCAGGAGCCTGCCGCGCCCGCGGAGATCAAAGAGTTCTGCAAAGCTCGCTACGCGGTGACCTTCCCGATGTTCGAGAAAATCCAGATCAAGACCCACCCCCTTTACACTCAACTCACCGCCAAAGGCACGCCCGGTGCGGGCGACATCGGCTGGAACTTCGAGAAAATCCTCGTCGGCCGCGACGGCAAGGTGATCAAGCGCTTCGAAACCGGCGTGGAGCCGGACGACGCAGACCTCGCCAAGGCGCTCGAGCAGGCGTTATCATTAAAGTAATTATTTTACATCCTAAAAAGTCTGAAAATTGAATTAAATAACCGTTTTTTATCCTAAAATAAACATCCTCCAGTTCGTTGGCAGCCCTCTTTTTTTAGAATGAGGCTCCATTTTTAAAAAAGGTGGCAGCTTCAAGGTCCCAGCCGCTAAGTCTGGGGGTAAAGTTGCTGCTCTTTTAGGCGTCGCTAATTCATTTCTAACGACAGCCGGACGAGGCGCGTCTATCCTCGGGCCGGGAGTTTTTCCCTCTCAGACATGGAAAAGTCCACATTCAGTTTTCGATCCAAGCTGCTGCTGGCAATGTTGCTGGTGGTGGCGGGAATCGCTGGGGCCACGCTGCTAATTACGCAACAGCAGGTGGGTTCGGCATATGATCGGCTTTTCCGAGAGCGACTGGCCGAGCAACTTACCTACCTGCCGAAGCAGCAGGAAGCTCGGTTGGAGGTGCTGCTGCTCCAGAGCCGCAGCTTCGTCGAATCCGCCGAGGTCCAGCGGGCCTTCCGCGAGCGAGATACCGCAGCGCTCTACAACTTGGCGCGCGACCGGATGCTGCGACTGGTGACGCGCGAGTTCGACCAGTTCGCCAAGACTCTCGCGGAAGAACAGAGCGTTCCCGCAACCCCGCCCGCCCCAATCACGAACGCGCCCGCGCCATCCGAGCCGAAATTGCCGCCGCGCACCGTGGAACAGAAGAAGGAGAACTCGCGACCGCCTGACGCGAAAGCCAAACCCAAGACCGCGCCGAAGCCGCGCCCGGCGGTGCGTCCGCCCGCAGCAGCGACCTTCGTGGGGTTCATAGACGAGACAGGCACAGTGTTGCAACCAACCAACGGGCTTCCGGCCATTTACCAGAGCACGGTGCGCAAGCGTTTCCGCGAGCAATTGGAGGCGCTCGCCGAGCCACTACGTGAGCTGGAGGCGCAGCAGACAGCCTACACGGACCTGACGCTGGAGAATGACACCCAAGGACGACTCTTCGAACTAATCTGCCTGCCGGTGTTCGACGACGAGACACGTGAACGACTTGGCTCCTTCGTGCTCGGCTTTCCCTACTTCGATCGCGGAGAGCAGTCCATCAGCGAAGTGAGCGACATCGAGAACGGCGTCTGGCTTCAAGGCCGCCTCTACACACGCACCATTCCCGAGGCAGTGCGCCCCGAGCTCTCGCGGCAACTGGCGAAACTGCTCGATCGCGACACGGAGCCGACCCGCGAGTTGCTATTCACGCTGGAGGGGCAGCTAAACCGAGTCTTTTACACCGCTCTGAACCCCGATTCACCTCTGCCCATCGCCTACAAGGTGGGCCTTTACTCGTGGGCCGAGGCGCTCGAAGTGCAGCGGCGCCTGCGTTGGCAGATTATCGCGCTCGCCATCGTGGCGGCGGTCGTGGCGACGGCGGCGAGCGTCTTCCTCGCACGCGGGCTGTCGCGTCCGCTACGCGAACTCGCCCGCGGCGCGGCACGGATTGAAACCGGGGATTACAGCGTACGCATCGAGGCGCGGACCGAGGATGAGGTGGGCCAACTCGCCCAGGCTTTCAACCAGATGGCCGAAGGGCTGGCCTTGAAGGACAAGTACCAGCACGTGCTCGGCATGGTGGCGGACAAGACGGTGGCGCGGCGGTTGGTCAGCGGCGAGACCGCCTTCGGCGCCGAGGCGCGCGTGGTGACGGTGCTTTTCTGCGACATCCGCGGCTTCACCAAGCTGACACAAGCGATGCCGCCGGCCGAGGTCTTCCGCATGCTCAACGAGCACATGACCGTGCTCACACGCGTCATCCACGAACACGACGGCGTGGTGGACAAGTTCATGGGCGACGCGGTGATGGCTCTCTTCGGCGCGCCGGAAAGCCATGGAAACGACGCGCTGAACGCCGCGCGCTGCGCGTTACAGATTGTCGCGGAACGCGAACGCCTGAACCGCGACGACCTCCGGCTCTCGATCGGCCTCGGCCTGGCCACTGGCGAAGTCGTGGCCGGCTGCATGGGCTCGACCGACCGTCTCAACTACACCGTGCTCGGCCATCGCGTGAACCTCGCGGCGCGCCTCTGTGGTGCCGCCGGCGATATGGAGGTCCTCGCAGACGACGCCACACGCGCACGGCTCTCCAGCCAACTCAGCAGCGAAGCCGTGCCCGACCTCCAACTCAAGGGCATCGCCGAGGCGGTGACCGCCCATCGATTGCGCGCCACGACCTCACCAAACTAATCTCACGCACCGGCACGACCCACGCACCGACACGAGAATCGGCCTTTCTCAAGCCGCTCGGTTGACTTCGCTCCAAAGACCGTCAGTTACCTCAGTCGCGGCCGCTGAAACGCCCAAAAAAATCCCGATTCCTCTAAGTTTTTACGTTGACGAATGGGGTCAAAAAAACTACATTCACGTTGAATAGCTCCGCAAAAACTCGGTCGAATTGCGACGTTGTTTTGAACTTAACTAACGCAACCATTTTATGCTGACGATACTCGGGCCAAAAAAAGGGGGTTTTTGCGACGGAATCAACCGCCGCAATTTCCTGAAGATTGGTTCTCTCGGTCTCGGCGGTCTCGCCCTACCGCAACTCCTGCAGGCCGAAGCGCAGTCCAGCATCCGCGGCTCCCAGAAAGCCGTGATAATGATTTTCCTGCCGGGCGGCCCGTCGCACCAGGACATGTTCGACCTGAAGATGGACGCGCCTTCGGAGATTCGTGGTGAGTTCCGCCCCATCCCGACGAATGTCCCCGGCATCGAGATTTGCGAGCACATGCCGCTCTTGGCCAAGATGGCGGACAAGTACACGCTGATCCGCTCCATCGTCGGCGCTTCCGGCGGACACGACGCGGTGCAGTGCCTCACCGGCCGTGACCGCAAAAACATGCCGACCGGCGGCTGGCCCTCGATGGGATCGTCCCTCTCCAAGCTGCTCGGGTCGGTCAACAAATCGGTGCCACCCTTCGTCGGCCTTTCACCGAAGATGGGTCACATGCCGTGGGCCGACACCGGCACGCCCGGTTTCCTCGGCATCTCGCATTCGCCCTTCAAACCGTCCGGCAACGGTCAGGATGACCTCGTGCTGAACGGCGTGACCCTCGATCGCCTCGCCGATCGCCGCGCGCTGCTTGGCAGTTTCGATAAATTTCGTCGCGACGTGGATACGAGCGGCTTGATGCAAGGCTCGGACGTTTTCACTGAGCAGGCTTTCGGGATGTTGACCTCGAGCAAACTGCTGCACGCACTCGACCTGACCAATGAAGACCCGCGCGTGATCGAACGCTACGGCAAAGGCGACCCGAAGAACCGCGACGACGGCGGGCCGAAGTTGATGGAGCATTTCCTCATGGCACGGCGCTTGGTCGAGGCCGGTTCGCGCTGTGTCACGCTCGCTTTCAGCCGCTGGGATCACCACGGCAAGAATTTCGACGCGCTACGCCAAGACCTGCCATTGCTGGATCAAGGTGTGAGCGCCTTAATCGAAGACCTCCATCAGCGTGGTCTCGACAAAGATGTCTCCGTCGTCGTCTGGGGCGAATTCGGCCGCACGCCGAATATCAACAAGGACGGTGGGCGCGACCACTGGCCGAATGTTTCTTGCGCGCTGCTGGCCGGCGGCGGTCTGCGCCACGGACAAGTCATCGGTTCCACCGACCGGATGGGCGCGGAAGCCGAAGATCGCCCGGTGCGTTTCGGCGAAGTCTTCGCCACGCTCTACCATAGTCTCGGCGTGAATGTGAACACAGCCTCGGTCACCGACCTTTCCGGTCGTCCGCAGCATCTGGTGGAAAACGGCCTCCAACCACTACGCGAAATGATTTGAGCTTCTCTGAATAACCACGCCGCACTGGTGGTCAGAAAAAGAACGCAACCCAAACCGACAACAACAACCAAAAACCAAGGCAAGTTATGTTGAAGATATTCGGCGGCAATCAAGGCTTCTGCGACGGCGTGAGCCGACGTAATTTTCTCCAAGTCGGCGCGCTCGGGTTGGGCGGTCTCGCCCTTCCGCAACTTCTGCGAGCCGAGGCGCAATCCGGCATCACCAAGTCGCACAAAGCCGTCATCATGATTTATCTGCCGGGCGGCGCCTCGCACTTGGACATGTACGACATCAAAGAGGACGCGCCGTCGGAGATCCGCGGCGAGTTCAACGCCATCTCCACCTGCGTCCCCGGCGTCCGCATCAGCGAGCATATGCCAAAGTTGGCGGCAAACTTCGACAAATTCGCGGCCATCCGCTCGCTCGTCGGGCAAGCCGACGACCACAGTTCGTATCACGTGATGACCGGCCGTTCACGGAACTCCCGCGATGCCGCGCAACCTCCCGGTGGCTGGCCCTCGCTCGGCTCCACGCTCTCCAAGCTGCAAGGCCAGGGACCTAGCGGCACGCCGCCCTACATCTCGATTAATAGCGGCGTGGGTCCGGGTTTCCTTGGCACCGCCCATTCGCCCTTCGCGCCCAGCGGCAAGGGCCGAAGCGATATGACGCTCAACGGCATCACGCTCGACCGTCTCGAGGACCGCAAGACGCTTCTCACCAGCTTCGACAACCTTCGCCGTGATGCCGACGCCAGCGGCATGATGAAGGGCGTTGACGCCTTCAACGAATCCGCGTTCGGCGTCATAACCTCCAGCAAGATGCTTCAGGCGCTCGATGTGAATCGCGAAGACCCGAAAGTGGCGCAGCGCTACAAAGTGGGCGGCGACCGCAAGCTGACCGACTTCCTTGTCGCCCGCCGCCTCGTGGAGGCCGGAGCGCGCTGCGTAACGCTCAGCTTCGGCGGTTGGGACACGCACAGCAAAAACTTCGAAACCCTCAAGCGCCAACTCCCGCAGCTCGATCAGGGCGTCACCGCGCTGGTGCAGGACCTCCATGACCGCGGTCTCGACAAAGATGTCTCTGTCGTCGTCTGGGGCGAGTTCGGCCGCACGCCGCGCGTAAACATGGGCGCGGGCCGTGACCACTGGTCTCGCGTGATGGGCGCCCTCCTCGCCGGCGGCGGGATGCGCACGGGCCAAGTCATCGGCGCCACGGATCGTCTCGGCGGCGAGCCGGGCAACCGCCCGGTGCATCTGGCTGAGGTGTTCGCCACGCTGTACCACAACGTCGGCTTGGACGTGAATCGCGTCACGGTTCAGGACTTGAGTGGCCGGCCGCAGCATCTTGTTAGCCACGGCCACCAACCGATGCGCGAATTGGTGGCCTAACGATTCTTACAAAGTCACGCGCGGCCGACGAAAGCTCTCGTCGGCCTGCGTCGTTTTAACAGAAGCCGTATTGTGCTGAGGATTGAGGGTGAAAAAGGTCGGTTTTGCGATGGCGTGAGCCGGCGCAACTTCCTGCAAGTCGGGGCGCTCGGCCTCGGCGGGATTGCTTTGCCCCAGCTGCTTCAAGCGGAGGGGCAGACCTCCAGTCGCCGCCAGCACAAGGCGGTGATCATGATTTATCTGCCGGGCGGTCCGCCGCATCAGGACACCTTCGACCTAAAGCTGGACGCGCCGCGCGAGATTCGCGGCGAGTTTCAACCCATTCCCACGAACGTCTCCGGCATCGAAATCTGCGAGCACCTGCCGCAACTCGCGAAAATCGCCGACAAATATACAATCATCCGCTCAATGGTCGGTGCGCGCGATGACCATAGTGATTTCCAGTGTATGACCGGTCGGTTGCTCAGCAGCCAGAAACCGCTCGGCGGCTGGCCGAGCTTCGGCGCAGCCGTTTCGCGGGTGCAGGGAGCAGCGCATCGTGCGGTTCCGCCGTTCATGGGGCTCGAGCCGGTGATGCAACACAAGCCGTACAACGCCGCAACGCCTGGTTTCCTGGGCGTGGCCCACCGCTCTTTCCGCCCCGAGGCTGAGGCGAAGGTGGATATGACTCTGCGCGATATGTCAGTCGATCGGCTGGCGGATCGGAAGGCACTGCTCGGGAGTTTCGACAAGTTCCGTCGCGACGTGGATTCGAGTGGGTTGATGGAAGGATTGGACGCATTTCACCAACAAGCTTTCGGCGTGCTCACTTCGAGCCGATTGGCGGAAGCGCTCGATTGGCAGAAGGAAGATCCGCGTGTGATTGCCCGCTACGGCAAAGGTGATCCGCGCCATCGCGGCGACGGCGCCCCGCGGCTCACCGAGCAGTTCTTGCTCGCCCGCCGCCTCGTGGAGGCGGGCGCGCGCGTCGTAACAGTCGCGTTTGGTTTCTGGGATTACCACGGCAATAACTTCAAGACTGCACGGGAAGACTTGCCTCATTTCGACCGCGGCGTGTCCGCGCTTATCGAAGATTTGCATGCGCGCGGGCTGGACAAAGATGTCGCAGTCGTCGTGTGGGGCGAATTCGGTCGCACGCCGAAAATCAACAAGGAGGCTGGGCGCGACCACTGGCCGAACGTCTCTTGCGCGCTGCTCGCCGGCGGCGGGATGCGCCACGGGCAAGTCATCGGCTCCACCGACCGGCTCGGCGGGGAGGCCAACGAGCGCCCAGTGCGTTTCGGCGAGGTTTTTTCGACGCTTTACCATCATCTTGGCGTCGACGTAAACTCCGCGACCTTGACCGATTTAAGCGGCCGTCCGCATTATCTTGTGGAGAATAATTTGCAACCAATGCCGGAACTGATCTGACCCATGCTAAAAATATTTGGCCAATCGACGGGCAAGCTCTGCAACGGAATTTCGCGCCGTAATTTCCTCCAAGTCGGCGCGCTAGGCATGGGCGGGCTGGCGTTGCCGCAGTTACTCGAGGCGGAGTCGCGCGCGGGCGTGGGCCGTTCCCACAAGGCCATCATCATGATTTACATGGTCGGTGCGCCGCCGCACCAGGACATGTACGACATCAAGGTGGACGCGCCGCGGGAGATTCGTGGCGAGTTCAACGAAATTCCGACCAACGTCCCCGGCATCCGAATTTGCGAACATCTGCCGCAACTCGCTCGCATCATGGACAAGCTCGTGCCGCTCCGCTCCGTGTACGGCTCACCCGACGGCGATCACGATTCGTTCATCTGCTACACCGGCCGCAGCAAACGCAACCAACCTCCTGGTGGCTGGCCGTCACTCGGGTCTGTCATTTCAAAACTGAAAGGGCCGACTGAGGGGGCCGTTCCTCCGTTCGTCGGCCTCGCGCCGAAAACCGGCCATCCACCTTACGGTTCGCCGGGCCATCCGGGCCTTCTCGGTATGCCGCACTCGGCGTTTCGTCCCTCAGGCGAAACCATGGACGACCTGACGCTCAATGGCGTTTCTCTCGACCGCCTCGATGACCGCAAACAACTCTTGGCGGCTTTCGACAAGTTCCGCCGCGACGTGGATACGAGCGGCGTGATTGAAGGCATGGATTCCTTCCAGCAGCGCGCCTTGGGAATGTTGACCTCCTCGCGACTCGCCGCCGCACTCGATCTCAGCAAGGAAGACCCCAAAGTCCGTGAGCGTTACGGAAAAGGCTTCGCACAGAACTACGGTGACGGTGCACCGCGCAATCTCGAGCATTTCCTGATGGCGAGGCGGTTGGTGGAAGCCGGGGCCCGTGTGGTCACGCTCAATTTCGGCCGTTGGGATTTCCACTCGAGCAACTTCAGCGAGGCCAAGAACACGCATCTACCGCTGTTCGACCAAGGCGTGTCGGCACTAGTCGAGGATCTGCACGCGCGCGGGCTCGATAAAGACGTCTCGGTCGTCGCGTGGGGCGAGTTCGGCCGCACGCCCACCATCAATAAAGAGGCTGGGCGGGACCATTGGCCGAATGTCGGCGGCGGGTTGCTCGCGGGCGGCGGTATGCGCACGGGTCAGGTCATCGGCGCGACCGATCGGCTCGGCGGTGAGATCGCCGAACGCGGCGTTCATTTCAGCGAAGTCTTCGCAACTCTTTATCAGCGCATGGGCATCGACCCGCACGCGACGCAGTTCACCGACTTCTCTGGGCGGCCGCATGCGTTGGTCGATCATAAGTTCGAAGTGATGAAAGAATTGGTCTAGAATTCCATGAAGAAACGACCCGCCGAAAGCAGTCCAAGTGACGCGAATCTATGAGCCCTTTTTCGACCATTTCCGGCACGACTGCGATGCCCCCTGTTTACGGCGGTCTGAATCACTTTTGCTTTCGCACATCCGCCCCCGTCCTCAAAGCACAACACGGCTCAAAAAGAGACTTTTAAACGCCACCCAAACAAGTTTAGACTAATACTTATGAAACACCTCAACATCGCGCTCGGACTTCTTCTCGCCGCCGGCCACTTTTCCGCGCACGCCGCCGAAGTGAAACCCGCCGCAACGGTCGCCCCCATGCCCCCAGCCAAGGCTGTCGCGATCGAGATTCAGGTCCGCGCGACCGCTAGTGAAGCGGCGAAGCCCGTCCGCCTCGTCGGCAAGGACGCGCGTCAACAGCTTGTCGTCAGTGCGCGTACCGCCACTGGCGCGATGCGCGACGTGACGGGTGAGGTGACGTTCACCGCCGCACCGGCTAATCTCGCGCGCGTCGATGCCGCCGGCTTCATCACGCCGCTCGCCGACGGCACGGCAACCATCACGGCGCAGACGAAGGACGGGCTGAAAGCCACGCTCAGCGTCGTAATGGAAAAAGCCATCGTTGCCCTCCCGATCAACTTCGCTAACCAGATTGTGCCGATCTTCACCAAGGCCGGCTGTAATAGCGGCGGCTGCCACGGCAAGAGCGGCGGCCAGAACGGTTTCAAGCTCTCGCTGCTCGGTTTCGAGCCGACGGAGGATTACGAATACCTCGTCAAGGAAGCGCGCGGCCGTCGCGTGTTGCCCGCCGCTCCTGAGCGCAGCCTGCTCCTCCTCAAGTCCTCTGCGATGGTTCCGCACGGCGGCGGCAAGCGCATCGATCCCGGCTCGTTTGACTACCAGCTTCTTGCCCGCTGGATCGGGCAGGGAATGCCGTACGGCATGCCTACCGACCCCACCGTCGCACGCATCGAGGTTTTCCCCAAACAGCGCACGATGAGCCTCGGCAGCAGCCAGCAGCTCGCCGTCACGGCCTATTATACCGATGGCACCGCTGAGGATGTGACCCACACGGCCGTCTACGAGGCAAACGACAAAGAGATGGGCAAGGCGGAAAACAGCGGCCACGTCTCGGTCTTCCAGCAACCCGGCGACGTCGGCGTGATGATTCGTTATCAGGCCAAAGTCGCGGTGTTCCAGGCCACCGTGCCGCTCGGCGCGCCGGTTGAGAAGCTCCCGCGCGCGCGGAACTTCATCGACGAAATCGTCTTCAATAAGCTTAAGACCGTCGGCATGCCGGCCTCCGAAATATGCGATGATGCCACGTTCATTCGCCGCGTTTCACTCGACGTCGGTGGCCGTCTGCCCTCACTCGAGGAGACCCGCGCGTTCCTCGCCGACGCCAGCCCGACCAAGCGCGACCAACTCATTGAGCGCCTGCTCGAGAGCACCGACTACGCCGATTTCTTCGCCAACAAATGGTCCGCGCTGCTCCGCAACAAGCGCGGGCAACCCACCCACCAGCGCGGTAATTACGCCTTCCACTCGTGGATCCGCGATAGCCTCGTGGCGAACAAGCCGTACGACCAGTTCGCCCGCGATGTGGTGGCTGCCGCCGGCGACATCGCCCAGAACCCGCCGGTCGCGTGGTACCGCCAGGTGACCACCGCCAGCATGCAGCTCGAGGATACCGCACAGCTCTTCCTTGGCACGCGCCTCCAGTGCGCCCAGTGCCACCATCACCCGTACGAGAAGTGGAGCCAGAACGACTACTACAGCTTCGCCGCCTTCTTCTCGCAGGTCTCCCGCAAGCCCGGCTCACAGCCCGGCGAAGAGGTCATCTATCACAAACGTGGCAACGCCACCGCCGTCAACAAGAAGAACTCGGTGACGGTCAAGCCCGCCGGCCTCGGCGCCACGCCTCCCGAACTGTCCCCGGAAGATGATCCGCGCCACGCACTCGCCGACTGGATGAGCGCGAAGGACAACCCCTTCTTCGCTCACACACTCGTGAATCGCTACTGGAAGCACTTCTTCAACCGCGGCCTTGTCGAGCCCGAGGACGACATGCGCGAGACGAACCCGCCCGTGAACCCCGAGTTGCTCCAAGCACTCGCCAGCTACTTCGTCACCAGTAAGTATGACCTAAAGCACTTCATCCGCACCATCTGCCAATCGAGCACCTACCAGCTCAGCTCGGTGCCGAACAAGTACAACGCCGCGGACAAGCATAACTTCTCGCGCTACTATCCCAAACGCCTCGGAGCCGAGGTGCTATTTGACGCCGTCAACGGCCTCACCAAGTCCACTGCCGGCTTCGCCGGGCTGCCGGCCGAAACCCGTGCCGTGCAGCTGCCTGACAACAGCTTCAACGCCACCAGCTACTTCCTCACCGTCTTCGGACGGCCCGACTCCTCCAGCGCCTGCGAGTGCGAACGCTCGATGGACGCCAGCCTCGCCCAGAGCTTGCACCTGCTCAACTCGCGCGATATCCAGGACAAGCTCGCCAGCAACACCGGCCGCGCGGCGCAACTCGTCGCTGATAGCCGTTCCGACGAGGAGAAGATTCGCGAGCTGTACCTGCTCTCCCTCGCTCGGCAGCCCGACAGCGGCGAACTCTCCCTCGCCCGCGAGCACATCCTGAAGCAGCCGAAGGATAAGGACGGCAAAGTGATTCTGGCCGATGCCCGCAAGGCCTACGAAGACATCGTCTGGGCTCTATTCAACACGAAGGAATTCCTCTTCAACCACTGAACGGAGCAGGCGCCCGGCCATGAACGCTTCGCGACAAGCACGGATCGGCTGCCCCGATTTCCACCGCGCTCTGCGAATGGACCGCCGTGGTTTCGTGCGCTCAGGCATGCTCGGCTTCGCCGGACTTTCGTTCGGCAACTTGCTCAAGCTCGAGGCCGCCGTGACCGATCGCAGCAAAGTCTCACGCGACAAGTCGGTCATCATTCTCTGGATGCGCGGCGGCCCCAGCCAGCACGAGACGTGGGATCCGAAACCCGATGCGCCCGAAGAATACCGCGGTGCATTCGGTGCGATGCGTACCAGCGTGCCCGGTGTACAGATCTGCGACTTGCTGCCGATGAGCGCGAAAATTCAGCACAAGTACTCTATCATCCGCAGCTTGCACCACAACGACGCCGGGCACTCGCGCGGCGACCAGATTTGCTTCACCGGCTACGACCCCGGCCTGCAGGACGACACGAATTATTATCCGAGTTGCGGTTCTATCGTGGTGAAGCAACTCCAGCATCAGAACCCGAAGCTGCCCGCCTACGTCACTATCCCGCGAACGATGCCCGGCCTCGGCGCGGCCTACCTTGGTAACGCCTGCAAGCCCTTCGAAACCGGCGCCGACCCTGCCCAGCAAGGGCCGTTCCAAGTACCGAACTTCAACCTCACCGATGGTATTGACCTCTATCGCCTCGATGAGCGCCGTTCGCTGTTGAACAGCTTCGACAAAATCCGCCGGGAAGCCGACGCATCCGGGCAGATGGAGACGATGGACCAGTTCCAGCAGCAGGCGTGGGACATTGTCGCCGGCGGCAAAGCGCGTGATGCTTTCAACCTCGACGCCGAGCCGGTGAAGGTTCGTGAACGATACGGTTTCATCCCCGAGTACAAGGCCCCCACGCCCGACCGCTGCGGCGTGCCCGCTTGGAGCCAGCGCATCCTGCTCGCTCGTCGCCTTGTCGAGGCCGGCGTGCGGCTGGTCACCGTGGATGTCCGCTGGTGGGACACGCACGTGAAGGGCTATGAATCGATGCGCGACGGCTTCCTACCCCGCTGGGACCGTGCCTACACCGCGCTCATCGAAGACCTCGAGCAGCGCGGTATGCTCGACAGCACGATGGTCGTCGCTTGGGGCGAATTCGGCCGCACGCCGAAGGTGAATTCCACCGGTGGTCGCGACCATTATCCCAATGTTTTCAACGCCGCCCTCGCCGGCGGCGGCATCAAGGGTGGCCGCGTTGTCGGTGCCTCGGACAAACTCGGTGCCGAACCCCTCGAGCGGCCCGTCAAGCCGCAAGAGGTGCTCGCCACGATGTATCGCCACATGGGTGTGGACACTACCGCCCAATACCTAGACCACGCGGGCCGGCCGCACCCGGTGCTTCCCTTCGGCAGTCCGATTGAGGAGCTATTCTGAGCCGCGCACGTCCCTGATATTTTCCAGTCCTATGAAACCGGATGACCTGCACCATAGTCTGCCGCCCAACGATTGATTTACCGATGAAAGCCAACCACCAACTCCCGCCGCGCCTCCTTGCGTTGCTCGCCTGCCAGATTCTCGCCGTCGCCGCGCTGCTGAACGCTCAGCTTCCTGCCGCGCGCCTCTTCACCCTCTTTCCGCCCGGCGGCAAGCAAGGTGGTGTGGCCGAAGTCGTGCTGACTGGTGTCGACCTCGACGACGCCACGCACCTGCACTTCTCGCACGCCGGCATCACCAGCGCTACGAAGCTCGGAGCGAACGGTCAACCCGAGCCGGGCAAGTTTCTCGTGAACATCGGCGCGGCGGTCCCAGTCGGCCACTACGAAGCCCGCGTCGTCGGCCGTTACGGCATCTCCAACGCCCGCATGTTCGCCGTCGGCGACCAGGCCGAGTTGCTGGAGAAGGCCGGCAACAACATCGCGACCAACGCAAACGACGTCACCATCGGCTCCATCGTCAACGCCACCGCCGACGCGAACAGCGTGGATTACTTCCGGTTCGCCGCGAAGAAAGACCAGCGCCTCATCCTGAGCTGCGTAGCCAAGGCGATTGATTCGCGGATGGATTCCGTCCTCGCCGTGCTCGACAGCAATGGCCGCGAGCTGGAGCGCAACCGACAGGGCGGCATCGTGGACTTCACCGCGCCGACCGACGGCACCTACACCATCAAGACGCACGACTTCCTCTATCGCGGCGGCGGGGAGTATTTCTACCGGCTCAGTATCAGCGCCGCGCCATACATTGATTTTGTGATGCCGCCAGCCAGCCAGCCCGGCACGCGCGCCAAGCACACCGTCTACGGCCGCAACCTGCCCGGCGGCACACCCAGCCCGTTGCGTACGGGTGAAGGCCGCCCGCTGGACCAACTCGTCGTCGACATCGACATGCCGACCGCCGCGCAACCGCTCAGCGGCACACCCGCCGCCGTCACGTTGGATGGCACTGAGTACCGCCTCAAGTCGCCACAGGGCGTCTCGAACCCGGCGTTCATCGGCTTCGCGAGTGGCGTCGTCACGGTTGAGAGCTCGCTGAACAATCGTCCAGAGCAGGCGCAGAAGGTCAGCGTTCCGGGCGAGTTGGCGGGTCAGTTCTTCCCGCGCGGCGATGCGGATTGGTTCAGCTTCGATGCGAAAAAGGGTGATGTGTACTGGATCGAGGTCATCTCTCAGCGACTCGGATTGGCGACCGCGCCGTTCGCGCTGCTCCAACGCGTGACACGCGACGCCAAAGGGCAGGAACAAATTGGTGATATGCAGGAACTCCCCGCCAACGAAACAAATCTCGGCGGCACGGAGTTCAACACCTCGTCACGCGATGTGACCTACCGTTTAGAGGTTCGCGAGGATGCCACCTATCGCCTCGGCTTGCGCGATCTCTTCAGTCACGCGCTCGCGCCGGTGAATCTGGTTTACCGGGTCATCATCCGCAAGGAAGCGCACGACTTCCGACTCGTCGCGTTGCCGCAGAGCGGCGTTCCGGCAAAGAAGGACGCCAAGAATGTGGGTCTCTCCACGCTGCTCGTGCGCAAAGGCGGCGTACTGCCGGTGCGCGTACTTGCCTTCCGCCGCGACGGTTTCACCGGCCCGATCGACCTCACCGTGCAGGGCTTGCCCGCCGGCGTCACCGCCAGCGGGGCACAGATTCCGGAAGGCCAGACCAGCACCATGATCCTTTTCAAAGCTGGCGAAGCCTCGGCTAGTTGGTCCGGCGCAGTTACCATCCTCGGCAAGGCCACGGTGAACGGCGCGCCCGTTGCCCGCGAGGCCCGCGCCGGTTCCGTCACGTGGGACATCGACGATGCCCAGAAGGGGGTGCAATCCCGCCTCACGCACAATCTTGCTCTCGCCGTTAACGCCATCGAGCGTTCACCCGTCATCATCGAGACCGCCGATAACAAGCCGCTCGAAACGCACGCCGCCGGAAAGATCACCATCCCCCTGAAGATCGCGCGCGACATCGAGTTCACCGAGGCGCTCAAGCTCAAGGTCATCGGTCACGCCGCCTTCGATAAGATGAAGGAAGTGGACGTCGCGGCCAAGGGAACCAACGCGACCATCGAGCTGGACATCGCCGCCGCAAAACTCGTCGCCGGCACCTACAGGTTTACAGTCCAGACGCAGGCCAAGGGCAAGTACCGCCGCGTACCACTCGCCGAAGTTCAGGCCGTCGAAGCGAAAGCGAAAGATGCAGAAAAAGCCGCCGGTGACGCTGCTGCTGCCGTGAAAGCTGCGAGCGAGCAAGTGACCAAAGCCGCCGATCCCAGCGCGAAGGCTGCCGCCGAGAAAACCGCCTCCGAAGCCAAAACCAAGGCCCAAGCCGCCGACGCGAAGAAGACCGAGATGACCGCGCGCGCCAAGGAAATGGCGCAGAAATCTCAGCCAAAGGATGTAATCGACACCTTCTATTCCGATTTCATCAGCGTACGCATCGCTCCCGCGCCATTCACGCTGGCCCCCGTCGCCGCCGCGTCGCTCGAGCAGGGCGCAAAGATTGAGATTCCCGTCAACCTCACGCGCCTTTTCGGCTATGCCGACCCAGTCGATATCGAACTCTCCTCTCCCACCATCAAAGGTATCACTGCCGCCAAAATCACCGTGGGCAAGGACCAGTCGCAGGCTAAACTCGTCATCGAAGCCACCGCCGCCACCGTCGCCGGCGAGCATCCGCTCCGGCTGCAGGCCAGTGTGAAAATCAACAACATCACGCTCGTCGCCGAACAATCGCTCACGCTCAAAGTTGCCGCGAAGGCCAAGTAAAAAATCCTCCTCCAAACCGCCTCACATATCATTTATGAAAAAGTTGCACCTCGTCGTCGCGGCGCTCGCCGCGTTGCCTCTCCTCGCTTCCGCCCAAGATAAGAAAGGCCCGCAGCCGCTCGATATTGCCGTGGTTAAGCGTACCGCCGCTGTCGATTTCGAGAAGGAAATCCTGCCGCTTCTTCGTAATAATTGCCTCGCCTGCCACAACCGCACCTCCGCCAAAGGCGATCTCATCCTCGAGACGCCGCAGGACATCCTCAAAGGCGGCGAGTCCGGCCGCGCCGTGGTGCCTGGGGGCTCCGCCAATAGTCTCTTGCTGCAACTGGCCGCCCACCAGAAGCGCCCCGTGATGCCGCCGCGCGACAACAAGGTCTCCGCTAGCAACCTCACCCCCAACGAGCTGGGCCTGATTAAGCTCTGGATTGATCAGGGTGCGAAGGGCGAAGTTCGCGCTGCCAAGCCAATCGAGTGGTTGCCGCTGCCCCCCGGTCTCAACCCTATCTACTCCGTCGCGCTCACGCAGGACGGCCAGTTCGCCGCTGCCGGCCGTGCCAACCAGATCTTCCTCTATCACCTCCCCTCGGGACAGGCCGTCGGTCGCCTCACCGACCCCGAGCTCGTCAAAGCCGGCATTTACGGCAAGCCCGGCGCCGCGCATCGCGACATGGTTCACTCGCTCGCGTTCAGTCCCAACGGCTCGCTGCTCGCCTCCACCGGCTTCCGCGAGGTGAAACTCTGGAGCCGCGCACCCGTCGCGCCCAAGTCCACCATTCCGCTCTTCTCCACAAACGCGCTCGCGGCCGTCAGTGCCGACGGCAAATTCCTCGCCACCGCCGGCGATGATCACGCCATTCGCCTGATTGAAATCGCTAATCCGAAGAATACCCGCTCGCTCGCTGGGCACACTGCCGCCGTCACCGCCCTGCGTTTCTCGCCGGACAACACCCAACTGCTCTCCGGCTCGGCCGACAAGTTCGCGCGGGTTTGGACTGTCGCCAGCGGTCAAACTTTCGCTCAGGCCGCCGCGCCCACGAACGTCACCGCCGTCTGCTGGCTCGGCGCGAAACAGTTCGCCGCAGGCACCATTGACGGTCTCATCCACACCTTCGCACTCCCCGAAGCCGCTGGCGCGGCCACTATCGGCAAGGAACTCAAAGGCCACACCGGCACCATCACTGCTCTCGATAGCGTCGGCGCGGCTGGCGACCAGATTCTCTCCGGCGGTGCCGATGGCATCGTGCGCCATTGGAACATCACGGGCACGCAGGCGCCCAAGCAGTTCACCCACGGCACGCCCATCACTGCCGTCGCCGCGCGGCCGGATGGCAAGATGTTCGCCTCCGCGGGGACAACTGGTGCGAAGCTCTGGAATCCTACCGCTACCGCTGCCGTCGCCGAGTTGAAGGGAACCCGTTCTGCCCGGGAGGCTCTCGCTGGCCAGGAACGCAACGTCGCCTTCGCCAAAGAAGAGGCGACCTATCGCAAGACAGCCCTCGCCGATGCCGAGAAGGCGCGGACCGCAGCCGGTGAGCGCGTAAAGAAAGCCGGCGAAACGAAAGCCACCGCGGAGAAGCAACCCATCGCCGAAAAGGCCGCCGCATCCAAAAAGGCCGCTGATGAAAAAGCCGTTGCGGAAAAGGCCGCAATGGAAACCGACGCTGAGCTCAAGAAATTGACCGGTGCCGCAGAAGCGGACGAGAAAAAAGCCAAGGAAGCCAGCGAAAAACTCAAGGCCGCCAAGGCCAACGCCAACACGCCAAAGCCGGACCTCGAAAAACTCGAAGCCGCGACTACCGTCCCCCAAAAGGCCGCCACCGACGCCCGCGCTGCCGCCGATAAGTTCACCAAGGAAAAGCAGAAGCCCGCGCAAGACAAGTTGACCTCGGCCAGCAAGACTGCCACCGACGCCGAGGCTGAATTCAAGAAGCTAGAATTGCCGCGCGCACAGGCCGAGAACGAGCTCAACCTCGCCACTGCCGGTGACAAGAAGGCCGAAGGCAACGTCGCAAGCGCCAAGGTCTCCTTCACAGCCAGCGAAGAGGGACAGAAGAAAGCCGACGCGACTCTTGTCACCGCGAAACAGTCCGTAATCGATGCCGAGAAAACGGCTATCCGCTCCCTCGCTTTCTCCGCCGACAACGCGACCCTCGCCACAGGCGGCGACGATCAGCTCGTGCAAACTTGGAGCGCCGAGACCGGTGCGCCCTTCACAAGCATGTCCGGCCACAAAGGCGCGGTGCGCGGGCTCGGTTTCATGGCCGACGGTCGGCTCGTCTCCTCCGGCGCCGAGAAGGCCGCGCTCGTGTGGGATCTTTCTACGACATGGCAGCTCGAACGCACGCTCGGCGGCGAAGCCAACCCGCTCTTCACGGATCGCGTGAACGCCGTGCGTTTCAGTCCGGACGGCAAGTTCCTCGCCACCGGCAGCGGCGAGCCGAGCCGTGGCGGTGAGGTGAAAGTCTTCGCCGTGGCCGACGCCAAGCTGGCGCATGATTTCAAGACAGCGCACACCGACTCGGTGCTCGCGCTGGATTTCAGTGCCGACGGTAAACTGCTGGCAAGCGGCGCAGCGGACAAGTTCGTTCGTGTGTTCGATCTCACTACGGGCAAGTTGTCCAAATCCTTCGAAGGGCACACGCACCACGTGCTCGGCGTGGCGTGGCGGCACAACGGACGCGTACTGCTCAGCGCGGGCGCGGACAACGAGCTCAAGGTGTGGAACTACGAGACTGGCGAACGGGCGGGCAAGATTGCCGGATTCACCAAAGAAGTGACCTCGGTGCAGTTCGTCGGCGTGGGCGACCAAGCGCTCGTCTGTGCGGGCGACAAGCAGGTGAAGATTGTCACGCAGGCGGGTGGCAATGTGCGCGCCTTCACCGGCGGCACGGACTTCATGTACGCTAGTGCGGCAACGCCCGATAGTCGCTGGGTCATCGCGGGTGGGTTGGACAGCGTACTGCGCGTCTGGAACGGCGTGAGTGGCGGAGCGGCGAACAGCTTCGAACCGCCGAAGAGTCAGTGAGCGGCGGCGGCTGACAGTTGCGGCAGTGAGAAGAGGAACGTCGCGCCGCGGCCTGGCTCGATCCGCACCCAAGCCTTACCGCCGTGCGCATGCACGATGTGCTTCACGATGGCGAGCCCCAAGCCCGTGCCGCCCTGCTCGCGTGAGCGTGCCTTGTCCACACGATAAAATCGCTCGAAGACGCGCGCCTGTGCCTCGGGCGGAATACCCGGGCCATCGTCCTGAATCCCCAGTTCGAGCATTCCCTCCTCGTTCACGCGCCCGGAAACAGTAACGCGGCCACCTACGGGACCGTACTTGAGCGCATTGTCCAAAAGATTCACAAAGACCTGCTCGAGACGGTCGACGTCCACAGTCGCGCATAACCCCTCGCCCACCTCGTTCGAGAGCATCACTTGCCGTCCAGTTGCGCGCGCGGCGAACTGCTCGAGCACACGCCCAGCTAAACCGCGCAGCTCTATCGGCTGGAGGTTCAAGGGCATCTGGCCCGACTCGAGCTTGGAGATGACAAGTAAATCATCGATGAGGAAGTTCAGCCGGTCAGCGTGGCGGTCAATGACCTGAAGAAAGCGCGTGGCACGTTCCGCATCGTCTTTTGCGCCGTCAAGCAGCGTCTCGGTGTAGCCCTTGATCATCGAGAGCGGCGTGCGGAGTTCGTGACTCACGTTGGCGACGAACTCCTGTCGGGTGCGCTCCAGCTCCCGCAGTCTTGTGATGTCGTGGAAGACGAAGAGAGCACCGCGACGTGCCCCCTCGGCACCGGCTACGAGTGTGGCGTTCGCCTGTAAGTGCCGGCGGTTTTCGCCGGGCAATTCCAGATCGAAGCCAACCACCTCGCCCGCACCTTGGACCTCTTCGCCAAGCTTCACCAATTCGGGCAAGCGGAATGCCTCAATTATCGTCAGGCCACGAATGCCTGTGGTGAGCTGGAACATCCGTTCCAAGGAACGGTTGTACAGCTCCACGCGCCCGAGGGGATCGAGCAGAAGTACTCCTTCAATCATGCTGTCGAAGAGCGCCTCCAGCCGGGCCTGCCCCTGTGCGGCTAGCTCTTTCTCCCGAACAAGCAGGCGGCGGTCGTATTCTTGCTGAGCTTTCGCGAGGGCGCGCTTGTTCTGGAAGCGTTCCCAGATGAAATGCGTGAGGACGGCAGCGAGCGCGCCCACAAATACGGTGACTTCCCAATTACGGATGATCCAGATCACAAGCGATTCCCCCGCAAGGCGGGGATTAGTTCTCGGTGAAGCGATAGCCCACGCCACGCACCGTGTCGAGGAAACGCGAAGCCTTGCCCAACTTCTCGCGGAGTCGCCGCATATGCGTATCCACCGTACGCGTATCGATGAAGTGATCGTAACCCCACGCATCCTTGAGCAACTGCTCGCGGCTCTGCACGCGACCTCGGCGCTGGATGAGAAGGACGAGCAGCCTGAACTCGGTAGCGGTCAGCTCAATTTTTTTCCCGCTGACACAAAGCTGATGCCGCGACACCTCCACCGTCAGTTCTCCGATGACGAACTTGTCCGACTTCGCCTCGGGTACCTGCTGACGGCGAAGCACGCCCTTCACGCGCAGCACCAGTTCGCGTGGACTGAAGGGCTTAGTCACATAATCGTCTGCGCCGAGCTCCAGGCCAATCACTCGGTCAATCTCCGCAGCCTTGGCAGTGACCATGATGATTGGAACGCCAGCGGTGACTGGGTCGCGCCGGAGAAGCTTGCAAACCTCGAGGCCGTCCACCTCCGGAAGCATTAGGTCTAAAAGAACGAGTGCCGGCGGGGTTTGCTTAGCCTTTTTCAAGGCCGCAGCCCCGTCACTAGCGGAGATGACATCGAAGCCTGCGGCGCGCAGATTGAACTCGATTAACTCGAGCGCATCCGGTTCGTCATCCACGACCAAAATCTTCTGTTTCACGTCAAAGCTCATTACCCCGTTGGTATTGATTCCACAATGCCTTTATGGTTACAACCTTGTGACAAATGGCCAATCCTTAAGGAAGACCCAAAGTGTCATTATAAAAGTAATTTTCTGGCGAGACGCGCAGAGGTTTCTTATCGTTGCACCTAACGTAGAGGTAGCTAGAAAATCTATGGCTGGTGAAGGTAATCATTTCGTGGGCGTGGACTTCGGAGGTACGAAGATTCTTGCGGGCGTCTTCAGCCCCTCGTTCAAGCTGCTCAAGACCGTCAAGCTCAGTACCAAAGCCGAGCGCGGTGTCGAGGCGGTGATCGAGCGCATCGCACGCGCCGTACGCGATGCAGTGGACGAGGCTGACCTCGACCTAAAGCAGATTCGCGCCGTGGGCCTCGGTGCGCCGGGCGCGGTGGATTCGGAGGGCGGCCGCGTCATCTACGCCATCAACGTCGGCTGGGAAAATGTGCCGCTGAAGAAAGAGTTGGAGAAGCGGCTCGGTCTGCCGGTTTTCATCGAGAACGACTGCAAGGCTTCGGCACTCGGCGTTTATCATATCGAGCTGAAAAGCAAGCCGCGCAGCATGGTAGGCATCTTCCTCGGTACCGGCGTGGGTGGCGGGCTAATCCTGAACGGCGAGCTGCACGCGGGCGAGAACTTCGCCGCCGGCGAGGTCGGCCACATGGTCATCGACGCCGATGGCGCGAAGGCCGGGCGCGCAGCGCGCGGCAGCTTTGAATCACTCGCCAGCCGCACCGCCATTTTTCACCGCATCAAAATGGCGGTGAAAGACGGCCAGAAAACCATCCTCACCGAGATGCTCGGACCGGATCTCGAGGACATGCGTAGCGGCGATTTGCGGCGTGCGTTACGACGCGGCGATAAACTTGTCGAGAAAGTTATTGCCGAGGCCGCGACCCACACGGGCGTCGCCGTGGCTAATCTGATCTGCGTACTTGGGCCAGAAGTGGTCGTGCTCGGCGGTGGCGTGATTGAAGCGCTCGGAGAGGAAATGCTTCCGGTCATTCAGAAGCGCGCGCAGGAACTCCTGTTGCCCGGCACCTCCAATGACGTTCGCATCCTCCTCAGCCAGCTGGGGGACCACGCGGGCATCAGCGGCGCCGCGGTACTGGCTCAGGCGCGGTCGAAGTGATCTAACGTTTTCGCGACGACTTCGACTTCGAAGCGCGGACACGACTTTTCCCAGTCGGCTTCGCTGTTTCCAGCCGATTGCTGCTTACTAGTTCGATAAACTCGGCCTGGCTGTGGCGCACCCTCTCATTCTCCATACGAGCAGCGCGCACATACGAGCCGTCTGGTTGCAGCAGGCGCGCCTTCACATTATCGGCGAGCTGGACGGTGAGAATCTCATCGAGCAGGCGCTTGCGGAGCGAAGTGTCCTCGATTGGGATGGCGACTTCAATCCGGTTGCGGAAGTTGCGGTACATCCAATCCCCGCTGGCAATCAGAAGGTCAGGCTGCCCGCCATTCTCGAAGCAGAAAAACCGGCTATGCTCGAGGAATCGATCCACGATACTGCGGACGCGGATGTTCTCGCTCAGCCCCTCGAGGCCAGGGCGCAGGCAGCAGATGCCACGGACCAAGAGATCCACCTTCACACCGGCCTGCGAGGCCTCGTACAACGCATCAATCACTTCGCCGTCCACGAGTGAATTCATTTTTGCGGCAATCCGTGCAGGGCGCTGGTGGCGGGCGTTCTCCGTCTCACGCCGGATAGCGCTCAGGATGCGCTCGTGGAACTCGAACGGCGCGACGACAAACTTGTGCATTGGCTGAAACTGGCTGAAACCGGTAAGCAGATTGAAGAGCGTGCCAGCGTCCTCGCCGAAGTCGGGCCTCGCAGTGAAGTAACTCAGGTCGGTATAGATGCGCGAGGTGGCGGGATTGTAATTGCCCGTACCGATATGTAGATAGCGCCGGATTCCATCCTCTTCTTGGCGCACGACGAGGCAGAGCTTGGCATGAATCTTGTAGCCGACGAGTCCGTAAGCCACATGCACGCCAGCCTCCTCCAACTCGCGTGCCCATCGAATATTGTTGGCCTCATCGAAGCGCGCCTTGAGCTCGACCACCGCGGCGACCTGCTTGCCCTTCTCGGCCGCGCGCATCAGCGCACCGATGATGCGACGGTCGCCGCCGGTGCGGTAGAGCGTCTGCTTAATCGCTAGTACTTGCGGATCGTCCGCGGCTTGATTGAGGAAATCGACCACCATCTCGAAGCTTTCGTAGGGATGGTGCAGCAGCACGTCATGCTCGCGGATGACTCCGAAAATGTCGTCGCGGCCGCGGAAAGCCGGCGCGGTGCGACCGAGGAACGGAGGGTCGCGTAGATCAGGCGAATGATCGCCGACGCAGAGCTGGTTCACCTGACTCGGACTGATTGGCCCATCAATCAGATAGAGATCTTCCTCGGTGAGGTTGAGAATCTCCAGCAATCGTGCACGTAAGTCGGCGGGCGCGGTGTGATCAATCTCAAGACGCACGGCGTCGCCACGGCGGCGGTTGCGAAGCTCCTTCTCTACGGCGGTGAGAAAGTTGTCGACATCACCCTCGTCGATGTAGAGCTCGCTGTTGCGCGTCACGCGGAAATGCCAGTAACCCTCGATGCGCGTGCCGGGGAAGATGCCCGCAAGGTAATGCCCGATGAGTTGGCCGAGAAAAAGGTAATCGTGCCCCGACTCGGAACCCGGCAGAGCGATAAGCCGTGGCAACGAGCGCGGAACCTGCACGATGGCCAGTCGGTGTTCTGACTCACCGCCGCGCTCGATGACGAGGCGGACGATGAGGTTGATCGACTTGTTGAGCACCTGCGGGAACGGATGAGCGGGGTCGATGGCTAGCGGTGTGAGCACCGGCTGGACTTTGGTATAATAAAACCGTTCGGCCCACGCACGATTCTCGGCAGACAGGGTCTCTACGCGATGGAAATGAAAACCTGCCGCTGCGAGCGCGGGCGCGAGGCCTTCCCGCCAACAGCCGTAGTGGTCATCTACCATCCGGTGCATCCGCTTGGTGAGCGTGCGGAAGGTTTCGGTGGCAGTACGGCCGTCAAGGCTGGTCTCGACGGTAGCGCTCTCAATCTGCTGCTTGAGCCCGGCAACGCGCACCTCGAAGAACTCGTCGAGGTTCGATCCGGTGATGCAGAAGAACTTCACGCGCTCGAGAAGTGGATTGCTTGCGTCCAGCGCCTCGTCGAGCACGCGTTGATTGAACTCAAGCCAGCTCGACTCGCGGTTGAGGTATCGGGCTGACCGATTAAGAGAGGTTGGTTTCATCTTGAAAATGAGGCCGTAGCCCAAAGGTAATCCCTAGGGCGTCAGGGCGCCAATGCGAATCACGAAGCGTGGTATTTTTCCATTTCGTAGATAAAGACAACAGTCTCCGCGCTAGTGACACCGAACGGATTGCTTTTCATCATGATTCAGAACTCAGAACAAGGGCCTAAGATAGCGGAGCTGCGTTACAGGCAAAAGGAGGGGCTGTGACGATTTCGTAACATTCACCGCCACCAAGTTGAACCAGAAATCGGTCTTCTGGCGCGACTCAAGAAAGGGGCACCGCAAGGCCTTGTCCACAGAGGTTGGCCCTTGATTTGAAGTGGAGTCAACTCGAGAGAATGAGCCGGCCGAAGTCGATTCTTTCCTTATGCCTGAAGCGGAGTGGTCAGATCAGTTCCGCAATCGGCTCTCCGACATCCAAAAGGGTGTGCGGACGACCCGTCGTATCAGCGATAGTCGTGTTGCGCGCGTCGATGCCCAAGTGGTGATAGAGCGTGACGAAGGCGTCCTGATAATGGACACGACCGGAGCCACAGACGGTCGCGCAAACCGAGGCGCGTCTCAAAGGGCTCACGCCAGAATTTCTCTAGCCACATTTCCGTGCACGTCGGTCAGGCGAAAGTCGCGGCCCGCATAGCGGAAGGTCAACCGCTCGTGATCCACTCCCAAGAGATGCAACAGCGTCGCGTGCAAATCATGGACGTGCATCCGTTGCTTGACGGCCTTGAAGCCGAAGCGATCCGTCTCACCGTAACCCATCCCGCCGCGTGCACCACCGCCCGCCAAGAACATGCAAAAGCCGTGCGGATTGTGGTCGCGACCGTTGCCGTTCTCGCTCACCGGCGTGCGACCGAATTCACCACCCCACACGACGAGCGTGTCCTCCAAGAGGCCGCGCTGCTTCAAGTCGCCCAGCAGCGCAGCGATGGGCCGGTCAATGTTCGCGCCCAACTTGCGCGTACTCGCGTCGTGATTGGAGTGAGTGTCCCATGGCTGTCCATCGCCGTAATAGACCTGGATGAAACGCACGCCGCGCTCGGCCAAACGCCGCGCCATGAGACAGCCGTTGGCAAAATGTCCCTTGCCGTAATTCTCGCGCACCGCCGCCGATTCGCGCGTGATGTCAAAGGCATCCGTCGCCGCGAACTGCATCCGATAAGCCGTCTCCATCGCCTCGATGCGGCCTTGCAACGCCGCGTCCGCGCCGCCGCGAGTGGCGAGGTGTTCGCGGTTCATCTCGGCCAAGAGATCAAGTTGCTTGCGCTGCGCATCGGGCGTGGTGCGCGGATTGTGCAGCCACGGAATCATCGCCTTCGGATCAAGGTTCGAGTGGTTGATGTAACTGCCACCATGCTGGGACGGCAGGAACGCGCTCGTCCACAAAATGGAAAAGCGCACAGGCCGACCGGGGCAGAGCACCACGTAGCTCGGGAGGTTGGCATTCTCCGTACCCAGCCCGTAGCTGCACCACGCGCCCATCGCCGGCACGCGGGGCGTCATCGTGCCGTTGTTCATCAGCAACAGCGCAGGCCCGTGGTTCGGATTGTCCGTGTGCATACTGCGCAGCACGCAGAGGTCGTCGGCGAACTGCGCGGTGAGCGGGAGCAATTCGCTCACGGGCAATCCTGATTTGCCGTGGTTGCTGAATTTGAATGGCACTGGCAACAGCCCGCCTGTTGGCCGTTCCGTGCGCAAGTCCGCGTCCTCGGGTCGTTGCCCGGCGAACTTGTTGAGGTCCGGCTTCGGATCAAAGAAGTCCGGGCCGAACGGGCCGCCGTTCATGAACAGGTGAATGACCCGCTTCGCGCGCGGTCGGAAATGCGGCAACGTCCGCGCCGACGCCCCAGGATTCGGCAACGCCGACATCGTGCCCGGCAGCGACGCCATTAAGCCCAGCGTGCCCAAGCCACCGCCGAAACGGGCAATGGCATCACGTCGAGAGATGGGAAGATTCATATCAATCCACAAACTGCGTTTCGTTGCTGGCCAACAAGGCTTGCGCGTATTCGGACCACGCTTTCTTGTCCGTTTCGCGGCCAACAAGGAAACGCGCAGCCAGTGCCAATTCCTTCGCCGTCGGCGCACGCTGAAAAAGAATGCCGTGAGCGCGAGTGACGCGGGCGTTCAGCGAATCGCCGGCTTCCTTTTCCAGGCGCGCGGCAAGAGCGTCGGCTTGCGCGAGCAGGAAGGGGCTGTTGAGCGAAAAGAGCATTTGCAATGCGGTGGCGGTTTCGGTGCGCGAGGCGCTGTGGGCGGCGGGGTCAGGGAAATCGTGGATGCGCAGCATTGGCTCCAGCTCGTGACGGTTCACGGTGCCGTAGAGCGTGCGGCGCACGTTCTTGTCGGACGTGAGCGGTGTGGCGACGCCGCCAAAGCTGCGATCGATCGTGCCGGCGACAGCGAGCGTGGTGTCGCGCCACGCCTCGAAATCCAAACGACGACGCGGCATGCGTGCGACGAGCTTGTTTTCTGGATCGCGCAGTTCGGATTCCGACGCGATTGAATTTTGCTGCCACGCAGCGGAAAGAAGGATTTCACGGTGCAGCCACTTGATGGACCATCCGTTTTTGACGAAGCGCGCGCTGAGGTCATTGAGCAATTCCGGGTGCGAGGGCGCTTCACCAGTGAAACCAAACTCGCTGGGCGTGTCCACGATTCCGCGCCCGAAGTGATGTTTCCAAACACGATTCACGATGACGCGCGCGGTGAGCGGCGCAGCCTCCTGCACGATGGCTTGCGCGAGTTCGAGCCGTCCGCTGCCGGTAGTGAAGCGGCGCGGCTGGCCGTCCTTCGCAGGGAAAGCGGAAAGGAATCGGCGCGGGACGATGTCGCCGAGTTTATTGGGATCACCGCGCTTCATCAACTCTAGGTCGCGCGCTTTGCCGGGTTGAAAACTGAGCGTCGTGCCTTTGTTGTTAGCGGCGGGGATGACGAAGAGCGCGGCGTCTTCCACCGCCGTGGCCATCGCCATGTTGAAGTGCGGCGTGCCGGTTTTGAAATCGGTGATTTTCTTT
This sequence comes from Akkermansia muciniphila, assembly GCA_945900775.1. Classification (GTDB taxonomy): domain Bacteria; phylum Verrucomicrobiota; class Verrucomicrobiia; order Limisphaerales; family SIAT01; genus SIAT01. The sequence continues at coordinate 45,386 of CAMDJP010000014.1, forward strand.
TCGAGAACCGCGACCTGATTTGTGAAGTCGGCAGGCACGGGCTTTTTCTTCTTCAACTGGTCGCGCTCCTTTTCCAAGGCAACAACCGATGCGCGCGCTTTCTTCACCGGCAGCCAGAACTCGTCGCCCATCGTGGGACGCTCGGCATGGCGCACACTCGCGAAGACACCGGCTACCGCGTAGTAATCCTCGTGGGTGATAGGATCGGACTTGTGATTGTGACAACGCGCGCACGCCAGCGTCAGCCCCAGAAACGTGCGGCTCAGCGTGTCCACGTGCTCCTCCCACTCATCGGCGACGGTGCCTTTGATGATGTCGGGCGGGAGCTGGAGTTCCTTCCAATAAGTCGGCGCGAGACCAAGAAAACCCAGCGCGTGACGATCGGCGGGCGGCAGGCCCATCTGATCGGTCGCAATCTGTCGCATGACAAATTGGTCGTAAGGCAAATCATCGTTGAACGCTTTAATGACCCAATCGCGGTAGAGATGGGCGCTGCTGGTCTTCTCCAACCACGACGCCGTCTCGTCCACATAACGCGCCAAGTCCAGCCAGTAACGCCCCCACCGTTCGCCGTAGTGCGGCGAAGCGAGAAGGCGCGCGACAAGCTTTTCGGTTTCCGCTTTCTGATTGCCATCATTGCACGTACGCACGAACGCCTCGACCTCGCCCGGCGCTGGCGGCAGTCCAGTCAGATCAAAGTGCAGGCGACGGATGAGCGTGCGCGCGTCGGCAGGCGCAGCGGGCTTGAAATCTTTCTTCTCCATCGCCGTGAGCAGAAAGAAATCCACGTCGCGCTGCGGCCAAGCCGTGTTGCGCACTTTGGGGAGCGCCGATTCACCCAGTGGCTCGAACGACCACGGCCGTTGCGGCAACGTGGGCTGCGGCGCGACCTTGACCGTGCTGCCGTGCTCATCGGGCGCCACGCAGGCCGCCAGAACGGTAGCCAAACCCAACGCGACCATGCACCTCGTCCCGACAAAGGAAATCCCCGCGCTCGACTGTGCAACTGTTTTTGTCGCCACGTGGTTCATTGATTGGGAATCCTGCCAGCGCAACCTTCGCGCATACAATCACAGAAGACGACGCCAGTCCCGCCCAACTTCACACTGAAAAAGATTGTCCCCGCACTATCACGAACCCCCGTGCTCATCGCGAGGCCCAATTCACCGGTGCCCAAGCAGAAATGACGCGAGGGAGCTTAGTTTTGCCGAACTAGGAAACGCACAACCGGGCTGAGTAGCACCAAGTATTCCTCGCGCCCTCCTCCGCCGGGGATGGACAAAGCAAGGACCAGCAGACAACATGAACTCAGTCCGCAGACTAACACTCTCAGCGGTCCGGAAAAGCGAGTCCGGTCAAGTGCAGCGACCATGAAATAGCCCAGCCGTTTTCAGCCGATGTTTCGACCCATCACCGTCCAGCAGCCAGCCGAACTGCTCGCCTTTCTGTTTGCCAGCCTCCCAGAGGTTAAAAAGGGCAAGGTGCGCCAAATCCTCAAGTTTGAGGCCATCATGGTCAATGGCCAGGCGACCACGCAGTTCGATCATCCACTGCGACTGGGCGATGTGGTTTCCATACGCTCTGAAACGAATCTGCGCACTCGCAATCACCTGCCAGCGGCGATGAAGATTCACTTTGAAGACGAGCATCTCATCGTCATCGACAAGCCCAAAAACTTGCTGGCGGTGGCCAGCGAGGCCGAGCGCGAAAAGACGGCCTACGCCTTTCTCACCGACTATGTGCGGGGTGGCAACGAGCGCAGCCGTGCGCGCATCTTCATTGTTCATCGGCTGGATCGCGAAACCTCCGGGCTGATGGTCTTCGCGCGCACAAGCGAGGTGAAAGAGCGGCTGCAAGCGAACTGGGATCAGGTTGAAAAACGCTATCTTGCCATCGTCGAAGGCGGGCCCAAGGCGGATAGCGGAGTGCTCGAATCCGACCTGGATGAAGCCTCCCCACACAAGGTGTATTCCGCGCCGGCCAGCAAACGTACCCGCCATGCCATCACGCATTACGAGGTGCTCAAGCGCAATGCGCGCATGGCGCTGGTGGAGCTACGGCTCGGCACGGGTCGACGTCACCAGATTCGCGTGCAGCTTGCGGAGATTGGCTGCCCCATCATCGGCGATGAGAAATACTCCGCTCGCACGGACCTCGCCAAGCGGCTTGGCCTGCACGCATGCCTGCTGAAGTTTCGGCATCCTATCACCGGCAAAGAACTCGCTTTTGAATCCCCGCTTCCGCATGAATTAAAACGCCTCGTGTAATCAACGCGGCTAGCCCTTCTCACAAGCTCCCTAGGCTTACACTCCAGATGGCAGACTTAGCGAAGTCACGTCAGGGGTCTTAGAAAAAGAGGAGCAATCAAGAGTAAATTGATGGCCGCGGCTACGAACGCGGTTATCTCAATGTCTGATACGCCTAACGACCCCAAACTTAGTTAGCGACCTCGTTCCGGCACATACAACAGCACGTCATCGATGAAGAGTTCCGCGCCGCGCGGCAATAGCCAGTGTAACTCGTCAACACGGTCGCCCAGCTTCGGTCCCTTGAAGTCGACCGTCGCCTCGCCCCACATGTCCTGCTTGAGTCCCTTCACATCGACGACGTGCTCGGTCTTGGCCGTGCGATTGACGAGAACGGCACGCAACGAGTTCGCACCGGTCAGACGATAGCGGAAGGAGAGCTGAGTCGCGTCACCCATAGCGCGTTCGCCGCGCAGGTGCAGGCGAATCCAGGGGGCGCCCCGCTCAGTATTGTCGACCGACTTGGCCGCCCGCCAGAAGTAGCCCTTGTCCGGCACCACGTCGAAATTGCCCAACCAGTGCTTGCCGGCCACGCCGGTGTCGAACGTTGCGGTGAAGTGAATGTGTTTTGGGAACGGTCGTTTCTCGTCCGGTGCGGCCGCGTCATACAAGATCACGTCGTCGATGAGCAGCTCGGCCGTTGGATCGGCGTAGAACTGGATGTCGTCGATGCGCTCGTGTTCCGACAGCGGCCCGCCGGTGCCGTCCGGTCGACGCGTGGCCGTCATGTCCACCGTTCCCGATTCCCAGCGTCCCTGCGGCAGCTCCGTGAGATAAAGCTGCCGATGATAGCCGTTCGTGAGGCTGTAGATCTGTACGCACAGCCGATCAGTCCCCTTGAGGAAGTAGTGAAAACTCAAGCGAGGGTTTTTGCCCATGGGCGGACCGGGCACGGGATTGAAGATGACGGCGGTGTGCATTGCCTTCGGGTTGCCCAGCAGATCGTCGAAGTCGTGGGTCAGCGTTCCCCGGCACACGCGACGGCTGCCCGGTGGCGTGTTCTTGGTCTCATCCTTGCCGCTCATCCACCAAAAGCGTTCGATGTCGTTTTCATAATCCTCCGCCACGTGCACGCGAGTGGGAAAGCCACCGGCCGCGACCAGCTTCGACGGGTGCTTTGCGGGCGATACACAGGAGGCCATGCGATCCACGTACCACTTAAGGAAATCGGCGGCGCGGACGGACGTCACGACTCGGGCGTTCGACTTCCCCTTTGTGGTGCGGGTGACACCTTGCTTGTCGACCTCGATGGCGAGATCCTCGAATGCCGCGAAACGATCATCGAGGCACAGGGCGACCGCGAGCACAGCGGCGAGGCCGGGGTTCTTCTCGTCGCCGAGTTGGTGCAGCGTCTCGATCTGCAGGGAGAGCGCTGTCCTAGGCGCGAAGACACGGCGCAAGCCATCGTCGTCGAGCTTGAGATTGGCGGTGACTTCCCGCGGTACAACGACGAGCGGCACGCCTGAGGCGAAGACGGTGCGAGCGGCGTCGACGTCGGCGCGGAGGTTGGCCTCGGGCGTAGGCTCCTTGAGGGAGCCGCCTACCACAACGATGCGTTTGACCCACGCTTTGCAGTCCGGCTTGTCGGCGATGAGGCGGGCAATATTGGTGAGCGGCCCGGCGGCGACGATCGTGATCTTGCCCTGTTGCCCCTTGAGCCGGTTGTAAAGGAAGTCGACCGCTGGCTCCTTGGCCGGGCGGGTGGTGCGATTAAAGAGCACGTCGGGATGGTAGTAGTAACGATATTGCCCGTTCGGCGTGATCGGCTGGGCTGCTTGTGGCTCGGCGCCGGCAGCGACCGAAATGGCCCGGCGCCCTGTCATCGTCAGAAATCGGCAGACCATCAAGGCGCGAACGTTGGTATCCGCACAGACGGTGGTGACGCCGCGAGGATCGAACTCGGGGCTCGCCAGCATCAGGGCGAGGGCGAAGCCTTGATCGAGTTCGCTGCCGAGGGCGAGGTCGAGGAGGATGGGTATTCGCGGCGATTCTGTTGGTTGGGCCGCAAGCGGGGTACCAACCGTCAGCGCGAGCACCGCATACATGTAATAGCCGATGCTGCTCATCAGAAGAATCCTGCATCGAAAGGGCGCGATGCGCGGTTCAAGGAGAATTGCTTTTCCCTCAGGTTCACCTCGTTTGAGGTTATGCCTGCGGAGGCGGGTGTCAAAGGCGTTTTCCGGGCTGTGGCGGTGTCCGGCAAGGCCACGCCCGGAGACTGGCCGGGCTCACAGATTTTCTCCGAATACGGCCTCAAGACTCGGCTCTCTCGTATCATCTCCTTGAGCCGCCGGGTCTCGTTTAAGTCCAGCTGGCAAAACGCCCGCTTGCCTTTCATCGGCTGGTCCTTTCTCAAGGCCCAGACTAACAGCGCACGTGGTCTGAAAAAGTGAAGTCAGATCAGTTCCGCAATCGGCTGTCCGACATCCAAAAGGGTATGCGGGCGACCGGTCGTATCAGCGATAGTCGTGTTGCGCGCGTCGATGCCCAAGTGGCGATAGAGCGTGGCGAAGACGTCCTGATAATGGACGGGGCGAGAGGCAGCCTCGGCGGCGTAGCGATCCGTGCTGCCGATGACTTGACCCGTCTTGAGTCCGCCCCCGGCCATGATGCCCATCGAAACTTGCGGCCAGTGTTCGCGCCCGCCGTTCGCGCTGATTTTCGGTGAACGTCCGAACTCACCCCACACGATAATCATGACGTCATTCAGCATCCCGCGCTCATCCAAATCGGTCACCAGCGTATCGAGCGCGTGATCCAGCAGGGGCCCGAGGTAACGTATTCGCGGGAAATTGGCCTCGTGCGTATCGAAGTCGCCAATCGAGAGGCTCACGCAACGCACTCCAGCCTCGATCAATCGGCGCGCCAGCAGGAACTTCTGCGCCGCCTTCGGGCTTTCCATCGTGTCACCGATAACCCCAGTCCACTCGGGAGCCACAATCCTTGGCGTGTAGCGATCGAGCACCTTGGGATTCTCCTTCGAGAGATCCAGCGCGGCCGCAAACTTGCCCGAGGTCAGGATGCCGAGCGAAAGTTGCGTGAACTTGTCCAGCGCCGCCATCGAACCGCTGGCGTCCAGATCGCGGCGGAGGGTATCGAGGCTTTGCTGAAGTGCGACGCGGTTTCTCAATCGGTCCACGGTGAGTCCCGGCGAAAGAGCGAGACTGTCGCTGCGGCCGTAGCTCTGCTTGTCGAGTTCGGCCTTCATTCCCACCGACAGCGCGAGCGGAAACATCTCGGAAATATCGGGGCGATACGCCGCGTTCGTCAGGCCGAGAAATCCGGGGCGGGCACTGTTACGGACGAATGGTCGCCCCTGCAGCAGATCCACGAATCCCGGCGCGGTGTCACCGGATTTATCGAGGAGCTGATTCAACGCGCAGCCCATCGCCGGCCGGCCACCCACGCCGACTAGTTCCTTTTCCGTGAAACCTGACTGGCATTGAAAGGCGTCGTGCTTGCCATCGGCTCCCACGAGCGACCGGAGGAAAACGTACTTATCCGCATGCGCCGCTAATCGCGGGAGTAACTCGGTGAGATGCAGGCCGGGGATTTTTGTGCGGATGGAGTTGAACTCGCCGCGAATCTCCGACGGCGCATTCGGCTTCGGATCAATCAAGTCCATTTGCGGCGGACCGCCGTCGAGGTGGATGTTGATGATCGCCTTGTTGGACGAACGAATTCCAGCTGCCGCCTCACCGCGCAACACGTCCGCGAGGGTCAGGGCGCCAAAGCCCATCGCGCCGGCCTTCAAGAAGCTGCGGCGCGGGATGCCGTCGCAATGACGCACTCGCCCGTCGTTCAAAGTGAAAATGGGTTCACTCACACAAATTAAAAGTCCTGATGTGACGCTCCGCAGGACAACGAAAATTCATCTTGAGTTGGGTTCATTGACGCTGAGCCTCATGGGCTGGCGACCAACGCGGTCGACGCGGCAGTCATCTTCAGTCCGAGAATGGTGACAAGCTTGTCGGCATCGCATTGATCCATTTTCGCAGCAGTTCGAGTTCCTCTTTGGTGACACGCAGGGTTTCTTTCTTGGGCGGCATCTCGTTGAAATGAATCAGCTCGATGAGCAGACTTTTTTGAGCGTTCCCCGGCTTGATCGCAGGCCCCGACTCGCCGCCGATGAGCATCGAACTCAGTGAGCGCATGTCGAGCTTGCCGTCGCGCCGCTTCACGCCGTGGCAACGGAGGCACTTCTCTTCGAGGATCGGCAGTGCGTCCCGTTTGAAGTCTGGAACGGTGTTCTTCTTGTCGTCTGCGTGCGCACTGCCCGCTGCGAGGCTGCAAATCAGCAGCCCGCAGTGGAACGCTTGATGACGCATCCGCATCGCCCGTCCGCCGGAAAATCTACGCTTGGCCGACAATGTTCACAAAGCAATGGACGTGCGGCAGGACGCGGTAGTTCCACACGAATCCGGGGCCTTCGAGCCGCCAGGCGTCCCAGCGGCCATTCCCCTTTTCCGCGTTGTCCTTGTAGAACGCGACCCGCATCTTCTCCATACCGCCGTTGGTTTTGATGAGCTGCATTACTTCGTCCCCATCTTCCTTGCGGAACGGGCTAATCAACGTGCGCATCACGCCCGTCACCAACTTCCGTTGCGACTCGTCCAGATCCGCATAGCCGATTCCGGCCAGCGATTTCGCCATCAAGAGAGGCCGCAGCGCAGGCGCGCCATCCCCCGGATCGCCGACCACGACCGCTTTTTTCTGCTGCTGTTCGCTGAGCATGTCAAACACGCCCATTACCTGCTTGGTCTGGTAATTATAAACATTCGTGTCGCTGTGACCGTTGGCGGAGTGGCCGTAATACATCGGCCCGCCAAACGCGGTGTTGGGCTGGGAATTGCCGTCGCAACGCAGCGTCAGGTGATGCCCGGCGAAGACCCACGAGAACGGATCCTTGCCCGACGGATCGCCGAAGATGGCGATGCCATTGCCCGCGAAGGAACCGCTGTCGTCCCATTTTCCCTTGCGGCTGATCCGGCTGTAAGATTCCTCGTCGGAAAGGATCGCCTTGAAAGTCGTGTGAATCAGATCCTGTTGCGGCTTTGTGAACTGGTCGCCCAACTTCTTGCCGAGCGGAGCCGCGTTGTGCGTCTTGAGCCGCGTCGGCGTGCCCCCCTTTTCAGCACCGTGCGCCCAAGGCAGCACCATCGCGGCTTTCTGTTCAGCTGTCAGCGTGGAGTAAATCTCGCGAACGAGCGTTTCCGCCGGCTTCGCCGCGCGCGCCTTTTCAACCGGGGCCGCAAAAGCCGACGTGGAAGAAAGCATCGACACGCCTCCCATCACGCCCATCGCGCCGCCCGCCACGACGCGGATGAAATCGCGTCGAGCCAGACCGGTTAACGGAGTGACGACTTCGGAGCATTCGGGGCAAGTCTGCGGGGTGGAGCGTGTGTTCATAGTGAGATGGTTTTGGGGCGTTGACGGAGTGGTGTGAAATGGATTCGAGCGCAGGTTCATTGGCGACCACTTTACGACGCGCTCGGCAAGGGTCAAATTCAATCAGCGACCATGTGTGGACGACTAAATCCAAGAAGCCGCCCTCATCAAACCGCAGCCGCCGACGTTCGTCCTTGTGTGTTACTTTCGCTATCCCTTGAGAGAGAAGTTTAAGGTGAGGGGAAAGCCCCTCGCCCCCTCCACGTGAACGAAGACCGAGCACCTCCCGGTAGAGAGCCGCAGCCGTTCGGCAAAACCGATGCGAGATTGCAGAAGCCACGAAAACGAACTTGCCAACAGTCCGTGAAGGCAGAATCGTCCACCAAATGGACTCGGCACAAAGCTTATGAAGCTCCACTCCAACAACGCCATCGGTGCCTGGCGGGCGAACTACTCGAAGGAACACAAGATTGATTCCAGCGGCGCGCTCCCGACCGGCGAGAAGTTCACCGGCATCACCGACTTCCGCAGCCTGCTCATCGCGCGTCACGACCAGTTCACCCGGTCGCTGACCGAGAAGCTTCTCACCTACGCCCTCGGGCGAGAGCCGGCATTCACCGATCGCGCTGTGATCGACGGCATCATGAAGAACCTTTCAGCCAACAAAGGCGGCTTCAAGGACCTCGTCCGCGCCGTGGTGCTCAGCGAGTCTTTCGGGAAGAACTGATGAAGGAAGGGGATTTCACGCGCGAGCCAGCCGGCATGTAACGTAACAGCCCCGCCGGCGTCTTTAAAATCAACGATGCAATCTCGTCGCCTATTACTTTTCGTATCCGCCCTGCTTCTTGCCCTGCTATCGCTCCCGGTCATCGCGGCCGAGGCTTTGTCCGCCGGCTTGCAGCAGTGGAAACTCATGGTGGACGGCGTCGCACGCGAGGCCCTTGTTTATGTGCCGGCGTCCGCGAAGGAGAAGGCGGTACCGGTGGTGTTCGCCTTCCACGGTCACGGCGGGAATATGCGGAACGCCGCGCGGAGCTTTGCCATGCATCAGCAATGGGCGGAGGCGATTTGCGTTTATCCGCAGGGTCTTAACACGCCGGGTCGGCTCACCGACCCGGAGGGCAAGAAGCCCGGCTGGCAAGGCGGCATCGGCACGCAGGGGGACCGTGACTTGAAGTTATTCGATGCGCTGCTCGCTCGGCTGAAGCAGGATTTCAAAGTGAATGCCACGCGCATTTACTCGACGGGCCACTCGAACGGTGGCGGGTTCACCTACCTGCTCTGGGCCGAGCGCGGGGAACTCCTCGCGGCAGTGGCACCCTCGGCGGCGGCGGCGGCACGACGCCACCCGGAGAAACTCAAGCCATTGCCGGCGATGCACCTCGCCGGGGAGAAAGACCCGCTGGTGAAATACGAGTGGCAGCAGGCGATGATGGCCGCGGTCCGAAAAGTCAATGGCTGCGCGGCCGAAGGGAAGCCCTGGGACAAGCTCTGCACAGAGTATCCGTCGAAGGGAGGCACCCCGTTCGTTGCGTTCATCCATCCCGGCGGGCACGAGTTCCACAAGGACGAGCCCATGCTGATTGCAAAGTTCTTCAAACAGCACCCGGCGGCCAAGTAATCATCCGCGCCCAGCTATTACTTCGTCAGCACTTTTTCGAGGAGCTGGTTGAGCCGGGTCCGCATTGCGCGGGGGTCTTCGAGCAGGCCATCAGCGACACGTGCGTTATCCAACACCTTCGCGACCACACTCGCGGTCAGCGCGGCGTCTTTCTGCCGCATCGCGTCGAGGCGCGTGATGATGAGATGCGCTGGGTTAATCTCCAAGCGGTGTTTCAACGGCGCGTTTCATTAGAATCAGCATTACTGGTTTACCGCGTGGGTTTTGAGTTTGAAATCGGCACCTCGCAGAACGTGAGCGCAGCGAGGCCGTTCGCACCGAGCAGCAAGGTGTCTTGGTTCCACGCGATTTCCTTGAGGTAAGTGATTTGCTTCGCGGTACTCGGCTCCTTCAACTTCAGCGTGAGCACGTTTCCGGCGACGCTGCCCGACGCGACTTTGTCCTTCGCGTCATCCAAGTAGAACTGCCCCGCCAGCGTCTCGGTCCAAACCACGGGCTGGTCGAATTCCAGCGCGAGCGTGTCCTTGGCGGCGCCGGTGTAGGCCACGCGGCGCAAGTTCGGCGCGGTGAGCGGAACTGCCGAGGCTTTGCCGTAGTGGTCGCGTTCGATGAGCGGCTGCACCATGCGCGCGAACTCTGCCCAGCCCACCAGCGGGAAATGGCAGCCGCCCGGCGGCCGCACACCCAGCGTGGAGAGAATGCTCAGGTTCGAGAAGAGCCCGGGCAGCGTGCGTTGCTTCTCGCGCAAGCGGTCGCCCGCGCCGTCGCGCCCGCCCATGGAGCACGAGTTCGGCCAGATTTGGAAAGCGTAGTAGTGCTGCACGTTCGGGAAGTCCTGCTTCCACGCGCCAGCCATCTCCACGAAGAACGATTGGTAAGTTTCCCAGCCAAAGCCGCCGGTTGGGCCGGCTGCGCCTTGGTCGTTCTCGCCCTGATGCCAGAGGATGCCGCGGATGCCGTGCGTGAGCCGCGCCTGCTGCACGCGCCAGAGCATCCGGCCATACATCGTGGTCAGGTCGCCGTGGTTGGCGGGCGAGGCCTGATGCTCGTCAATGCGCGAGCCGCCGATGGCCACCTGGATGATGCACACGGGCATTTGATTGCTCGCGACGAGCCGCTTCGCCAGCTCCATGCCCCACCAGCCCAGTTCGGCCTGATGCTCGGGGGCGCTGCGCTTCCAAACGGCACGGCACCAGAGGTTGGGCCGCGCGAGGCCGGCGCGCTCGGCGGCCTGCTGGCGGTCACGCAGCCAGGCGACGCCGTCGGCGCGACCCGTCGGCCCGCCGTAGCTGCGAATCCACTCGCTCGTCTCTGGCGGCGACTTCTCGCCGGTGTCGGTGGCGAGCGCGTTGGACTGACCATCGATGAGGAAGGCATCGCCGCACACGAGGTCGCCAACGCGGCGCAGCACGGTCTCGTTGCCGCCGCTCTTCGTGCCAAACTCGACGCGGTATTTGATGAGCCCTGGCTTGAGCTTCACTGCGAAAGCGAAGGACTTGTCCGCGCTCGGCTTTGCAGTTTCGGTCTTCACGAGCTTGTCGTCGGCGAAGAGTTTGAGGAAGACCGCGTCCGCCGCTTCGGTCAGCGTGCCGTTGTAATGGAGCATGCCCAGCCCCTTGTCGTCGCGTGCGTAAAACTGGCCGTCCTCCGGTTGCTCGTCCTTCGCCGGCACGCGCGCTACCCACGCGTCACGCTTCGGCTCTGTGACCGCGATGTCCACGGACTGCGTGCTCGCCTTGCCGCCGTTGCTCACCGTGGCCGTGACCGTGAGCTTCCCGCTGTTCTGCGCACGCAGGAGCCGGAGCTTGCCCGGTGCGATTTCCTTGATGACCGCGAACGGCGTCGCGCTCCACTCCGTCTTCAACTCGCCCGCACCCCGCGCCTGCATCGCCGCGAGATTCGCCACCTGCGGCACGATTTCAATCGTCGCGCGCCCATCCCAAGCCGCCGGGGCCTTGAGGGTGAACACCGGTTCGGGGATGGCTTCCTTCACGGTGATGGCGATGTCTTTGGTTTTCACCTCGCCCGCGTAAACCGCCTTGAACTGAAGCGTCGCAGCCGTGTCGCCCGTCACGCGGCCGACGTTGAACGCGAAGGCGAAGCGATCCGTCGCCACGACCTCCTCGCGCCCGTCGCGCTTCAACACCCAGAAAATCTTCTGCGCGCCGCCCGCCTGCGCGGTGAACGAAACGGATTTGCCTTCATCCACAACGACCTTTTCCTGCGACACACCGAACGCACTGCCCGGCTGCATCAGCGGGCCGACAAGCGTCTGCTGCGGCTTCTGGTTCTCGAACTGCAACCGCACCCAGTCCGCCGAGCGCGTGACCTTCGAGATGCGCACTTCATCCATGTCGCCGATAAACGTGTAGTTGTTATACCAGCCGCCAATCCACAGGCGCGCGGGCGTCCGGATGTTCAGCGGCCCTCCGTTCTTCGTGTTGGACCCGTCCAGCTTGCCGTTCAAATAGAGGAGTGACTCGCCCTGCTGGTAAGTGTGGACCACGTGCGTCCACTCGCCGAGCGGGAGGCGGCTGCCGCTGGCGACGTTGCCGCCGGAGAAGTAGCAATCCATGTTGATGTGCGGCGGGCTGCGGAACTGCATCACCACTTTGCCCTGCGACTGCTCGTTGCCCCAGGCGACGAGCGTGGAGTTCGGCGTGCGGCTGCGGAACCACACTTCGGAGCTGTGCGGGCTAGCGCCAGCGGGGTAGTTGGGAATCTTGTCGCCGCCGAAGATGCCGGCCTTGCCGGGAAAATGCCGTGCCTTGCCGACGATGCCGTTCGTCAGCGACGTGCCCGTCTCCTTCGACTCCAGCGTGCCGACTTCATCCTGCACCGTGTCGCCAAGATGCCACACGCTGAGGTAGCCGTTGGACTCGTTGAAGACCGCCTTGCCGCTCGACTCGCTCACCGCGTCGGCCTTGCCCCAGTGCATTCGGAGCGCCTGCCGCGCGTTGCCCTCGATGCGCGGCACCCGCACCCAAATGCTCGCCGAGCCGTTCGCCGCATCCCACTCCTCGACTTGATACGCGAGCGGCGCGCCCGCGCTGGTGGAAAAGCGCACGTCCGCGCCGTCCGCCTTCGCCTGCTTGAAGTCGAACCAGTCCTTGTGCAACCGCACGAGCAACGGAAAGCCCTCGGTCACCGTGCCCACCGGCAAGTCCGCGCCCT
>CAMDJP010000015.1 GCA_945900775.1 Akkermansia muciniphila
CATCCTCGAACCCCACCGTGGGTCGTCCAGCGATGAGCGCGTGACCGCGGGCAGCTTCAGCGATGGCGATGGCCGCACGAGGCGAGGCACCGTAGGTGACGTATTTGTTCACCGACTCGGTGGCTTCCGCAGCGTTACGGTGCGTGGCAGCCACGAGCCGCGCGATGTAGCGGGCGACGGCTGTCGGCAGAAAGATGCGGTCCATCACGCTGAAGAGAGATTCGAGCTGCTCGCGACTGAGCTGCCAGTCCGGCTGCGGCAATTCGCCACGGCGGCGCTCGGTGATGATGCCGTGGAGCACGTCGGCATCGACGTTGTTCACGAGTAGGCGGAAGAGAAATCGGTCGAGCTGCGCCTCGGGCAGGGGATAGGTGCCCTCCAACTCGATCGGGTTCTGGCTTGCGAGAACGAAGAACGGTTGCGGTACGGGTCGCGTGACGCCTAGAAGGGTTACTGCACCTTCCTGCATCGTCTCGAGCATCGCTGATTGGGTTTTCGGCGAGGCGCGGTTGATTTCGTCCGCGAGGAGGAGGTTCGTAAAAATCGGTCCCGGCTGGAAGAGAAGCTCGCGTCTACCGTCGGCGGTCTGCTGCAAAATGTGGGTGCCGAGGACGTCACCGGGCATAAGGTCAGGCGTGAACTGAACGCGCTTGAACTCAAGTTGGAGGATGCGGCCGATGGTCTTCACCAGGGCTGTCTTGCCGAGGCCGGGCAGGCCCTCGAGCAGTATGTGACCACGCGCGAGAATGCCGATGAGCACAAGCCGATGCAGTTCGGCTCGGCCGAGGAGCGCGCGGTCGAGTTGGCTGAGGATTTTTTGGGTGAGCTCGTTGGCGGGCCGCAGTTCGTCGGGCCGGAGCAGGGTAGTATCGCTCATTTAGTCGGAGGAGGAAGAGTCGTTTCGCGTTTGAAATATCGCTGCACAGCGGCCTTATGGCGTGGCAGGAGAAGCTGCGCCTGTGCGGCGCCGCCGCCGCCGTCGGCACCGCTCAACGCACCGGTGATAGCAGGCGCATTCTCTTTGTTCACCTCGGGAGTGCTGCGGCTGACGCCGGAGAGTTGCGTGTCCTTGAGATTTGGTTTCACCGGCAGCATCTGTTCCTTGAAGCGCGCGCCCTCCTCGCTCAAGGGATCCTGCCACGTCATCGGCGCCGCGCCGGGGCCGCGGCTGATGCCGCCGTTGCCGAGCATCTCCATCAGCACGGCGAGAGATTCGTCGCTAGCCCCCTGCTCGGCGAGAAAGGCCGCGAGCCCTTCGGGATTCGGGGGTTGGCCGGCCTTATTGAGCTCACCGAGTTTAGCGGGGTCGATGAGTTTCAATTCGTTCAAATGCTGAAGCGCTTCGGCGAGTTGCTGCTTGTTCAGCTGAAGCTCCTTGAGCAACTCCTTGAGCTGCGCAGGATCGAGGGCGCCTTTCTTAGCGGCTTCGAGGAGTTCGGGCGGAATCTGCCCTTTGAATAGGCCTTCGTTCAGCTTGGCGGCGTTGGCGAGCGCGGCCAACTCCTGCACTAACTTGCCGGCGAGGGCTTCGGATTTCTCGGACAGCAACTCGGCGGTCTGGCCGAGCGCTTCAGCCTTGGTGAGCTGCGCGGTTTTTGCGATGGCCTCCTCGGCGGCTTGCCGGGCGAGGTCGCTGGCGGATTGTTTGAGGTGATCGAGAGCTTCCCATGTCTTCGCTGGATCGGTGCCGGAGGATTCCTTGCCGAGTTTCGAGAGGTCCTGCTTCCATTCAAGGGCTTTTTCCTCCTTCAGGATTTTCTCCTCCTCAAGTCCCTGGATCTGCTTCTGAAGTTCTTCCACCTGCTTGCCGACATCTAATGGCCGCGTGGCTGACAGTGCGGCGAAACGGTCGGGCACGAGTAGCGTGCCGGTCAGGAAGAGCGCCGCCGCAGCGAAGAGACCGAGCGTGCGGCGGGAATCCCAGCGGAGTTGAGGGATTTGCGCCGATGCGCTGGTCTGGTGCCACGCGGAAGTGTCCATCTGTGCCGCTGCCATGACGAGGCCGCCGGAGTGATTGTGCCGGTCGAAGGCCGCGCGTACTGCAGCGGGTGAAGGGCGTTGCCGCCATTCCGTGATACCGGCGGTAACAAGCACGGGTGCCAACCCAGCTAGTCCAGCCCAGAGCAGCACTTCATCGAAACGACCGAGCATCCGCGCCACCAGCACGACGACACCGAGCGCGAGCAACCACCACGCGGTCGCACGCAGCATCGCGCGCAGCATCAGCATGGAGTGCAAATGCCGTACGAAACGGGCCAGGAGCGATTCGTGGTGTGAGGCTGAGGTCATAGGAAAAGCAACACTCCCAGAGCGTATGCCGGAGGGTTCGTGGAGTTCAATGCGCAAAAAGAAAAGCCACGGCTGAGCCTGCAACGGAAGGGCTTGGCAATGTCGCCGTCAAACTGTTCACAGTCCGGCTGGAAGGGACGGTGCTTTGAATACTCCGATGAAACTGCCGTGTGGTTTGATGGACCGAAAATCCGGCTGCGCAAACGGGCGTCCGAAAGATTCGTGGGGTCAACTCAACTCACGGTTGGCGCTGCCCCGGCGGCTTTGCCGAGAATCTTGAACATCACAGTGCCGCAAGTGGGGCACTTCCCTTTAATTGCCTTACGCCCATTCTTCATCGTCTCCTCAACTGGGTTGATAATTTCCTTCTTGGACTTACACTTGACGCAATAACCTTCGGACATCGGGCCTTTCCGGACGGTGTTTTGGTTCGCCGTCCTGTGAGTTCGAACACTATGAGCCGGCGCGCTGGAGCGTCAACTTCCAAAAAGCCCAGCTCTGCGCTACTGGCTTCCGGGCTTGATCGCTGGAAGTTGGGCGAGGTCGGTTGGGAGGTTGTCGGAGCCGAAGGTCTCCACGTTCATCCGCAGCAGGCTGAAGGTGGGGACGCCGAGATTCACCGATCCGTTGGAACGATCCACCACCATGCCGACCCCGGCGACTACGCCGCCGTGCGCGCGGACGATCTCCATAGCCTCTTGCACGCGTCCGCCCTTTGTCACGACATCCTCAATGACCAGAAATTTCTCGCCCGTCGCAATCTTGAAACCGCGGCGGAGCACTAGCTTGCCATCCTCCTTCTCGGCGAAGATGAAGCGGGCCCTGAGCTGCCTCGCGACTTCCTGACCGATGACCAGCCCACCCATAGCCGGCGCGATGACGGTTGGGGCGCCCAGCGAGCGCAGCTTTTCCGCTAGCGCCGCACCGAGTTGCTCGACAATTGGCATCTGCTGGAGCGCGAGGGCGCACTGGAAGAACTGCCGACTGTGCAGACCGCTGCGCAGAACGAAATGACCCTCGAGCAGGGCGCCGGTGTCGCGGAAAATCTGGAGCGCTTGGGCGTCAGTCATGTCCGCACTGTAAGAACAACGGATAAAGTTCAAAGAGCAAAATTCGTTCGAAAGGGAGGACGAGAGGAAAACGAGAAAAAGGGCTACGGCTGGTTTCGGCTGGATTCCGCGAGCGAGCTTCGGAATCATTTGGGCGTGCCGAAATGGGGAAAGTTCATCGTGGCGGTCCTGCTGCTGCCGGTTTGCGGCGGCGCGGCGCTGGCGCTCTGGAAGGTGTTGCGTGGTTCGGGCGGGGCGGACACGACGTGGGTGCCGCTCTTGGCGGGAGCGGCCTGCTGGGTGGTGGTCTACCTACTGCTGCCGAAGCCGATGTTGATTTATGTCTTCGGTCACGAATTGACGCACGCGCTCTGGACATGGCTCTTCGGAGGTAATGTGCGCGAGTTCAAGGCGTCCAGTGAAGGGGGGCACGTGATGGTGACGAAGAATAACTTCCTCATCGCGCTGGCGCCGTATTTCTTTCCGCTCTATGCGGTGCTGGTGGTGGTGATCTTCGCACTCGGACGGTTGGTGTGGGATTGGGAAGGGCATCTGGTCTGGTTCCACCTGCTGCTGGGGACGGCCTATGCTTTTCATCTCACACTCACAGGGCATGTGTTGCAGACGCGGCAGAGCGACATCACCTCCCAAGGTTATCTTTTCTCCGCCGTGATTATCTTCCTCGGCAACGTGCTGATGCTCTTGGTGGGAGTGCCGCTGCTGACGGACCGGGTCAGCGTGTGGAACGCGTTCGGATGGTGGCTCGAAGAGACGCGGTTGCTGCTGGAGTGGCTCGGGCGGCTGTTTTGAAGTGGGGCAACCGTGCGTGCTAAGGAATTCGCACTTGCATTGGTGCGTGGCTTCGGGCGACAAGTAGTGTCGTTAGTTTATGACGCTGAGCGAGATCGTCCAGAAGGAGCAAATCATAACCGAGCTGAAAGCGAGCAACCGCTGGGAAGCGATTGACGAGCTGATTGGCCGCTTGGTTGAGTGCGGGCGCATCAAAGCCGAGCATCGCGAGGCGATCACCGCGGCGGTGAAGAAGCGCGAGACCTCGATGAGCACCGGCATCGGCTTCGGTATCGGCATCCCGCACGCCTCGACCGATTTGATTGATGAGGTGGTAGGCGCTTTCGGTCGTTCCAAGGGGGGAATCAACTTCGATGCGCTCGATAACCAGCCCGTGAATCTAGTGGTGCTTTTCTTGGTGCCGCACGGGCAATTCCAAAAGCATCTGCACACCTTGGCCAGCATCGCGAAGCTGTTTCACAACAAGGAATTTCGACAGCAGCTCGAGCAAGCCACCGACGCCGACGCGATTCACGAGCTCATCAGCGTGCCGGTCACGAAGAAGTGAGGCGCGGCGAACTGCTCGCTTCGCCCGGCGGCCTTCCACCGATTCTCAACCGTGCTTCACCGCCAGATTGAACATCGTCTCCACGCCGCCGTTCGCGCGGTGCTGCCCGATGCCGACACGGAGTCGCTGCTCGTGCGGCCGTGTCCGGACACGAAGTTCGGTGATTACCAGACCAATGCCCTGATGGGCCTCGCGAAGGCGCGCAAGCTGAACCCGCGTCAACTTGCCACGGACGTGATTGCCAAGCTAGACGTCGCGGAGTGGTGCGAGCCGGTCGAAATCGCTGGGGCGGGCTTCCTCAACTTTCGCCTCAAGTCGGTCGCCGTGGCGCAGACACTCGTGGGCGCGGAGCGGGGCGAGCATCTTTTCTTCGAGAGGACATCGAAACCTCGTACGACGGTCGTAGACTTTAGTTCGCCGAACATCGCCAAGCCGATGCACGTCGGGCACATCCGTTCGACCATCCTTGGCGACTGCCTCGCACGCACGATGCGCCTGCTCGGCCACCGAGTCATCACCGACAACCACATCGGCGACTGGGGCACGCAGTTCGGTAAACTACTCGTCGGCTGGAAACAAAACCTCGACCGCGCCGCTTTGCAGGCCGACCCAATCAGGGAGATGGAGCGTCTATACAAGGCAGTGAACGCTGCTTGCGACGCCGATCCCGCCGTGCTCGAAGCGGCGCGCCAAGAGTTGGTGAAGCTACAGTCCGGCAATGAAGAGAACCTCGCGATATGGCGTGAGATGATTGCGCTCTCACAGCGGCAGTTCGACGAAATCTACGGTCGGCTCGGCGTGAAGTTCGACCACACGCTCGGCGAGAGCTTCTACAACCCGCGTCTCAAGGCCGTGGTCGAGGATCTGCGCGCGCGCGGTGTGGCTCGCGAGAGCGAGGGCGCCCTCGTGGTCTTCTTCGAGGAGATTCCCGCGCTCAAGGATCATCCCGCTATCGTCCAGAAGAGTGACGGCGCGGCGAACTACACCACGACGGACCTTGCCACGCTCGAGCACCGTCTTCAAACGTGGCAGCCGGACGAGATTGTCTACGTCACCGACGGTCGGCAGCAGCTCCATTTCCAGCAGCTCTTCGCCATCTTCCGCCGCCAGCATCCGTCACTGGCCACACGTCTCGCGCACGTCTGGTTCGGCTCGATTCTTGGTGAGGATGGCAAGCCGTTCAAGACTCGCTCGGGAGAAACGGTGAAACTAGCCGATTTGCTCGACGAGGCGGAGGAGCGCGCGTTCAAGGTCATCGCCGAGAAGAACCCGGAGTTGCCCGCGGAGAGGCAGCGTGAAATCGCCCGCATCATCGGCCTCGGCGCCGTGAAGTACGCCGACCTGCTCCCGAATCGCCAGAGCGATTACATCTTCAGTTGGGATAAGATGCTCGCGCTGCAGGGCAACACCGCGCCCTATCTCCAGTATGCCTACACGCGCATTCAGAGCATTTTTCGCAAGGGCGGCGTGACGAGCGGTGCTACGACGGAGTTTCATCTCGTCGTGCCGGAGGAGATTGCGCTGGCGAAGCATCTGCTGAACTTCGGCCTTTCGCTGGAGGCCGTCGCTGCCGAGCACCGGCCGAATTATCTCTGCAATTATCTCTACGAACTCGCCGGCCACTTCGCGAGGTTCTACGAGGCCTGTCCCGTGCTCAAAGCCGCTGATGCCGAGCGTTCCACCCGCCTCGGTTTGTGCAACGTTACCGCGCGCGTCCTTAAGCAAGGACTCGACACCCTCGGCATCGAGGTCAGCGATCAGATGTGAGCGGTGCGCCGCTCTGCTAGCGCGGTCAGTGCCAGAAAGAGATCCTCATTCCGTTCGCAGTGCATCGGCTTCTCTGCGTCGATGACTAGTCCGTAGCCGTGGCCGTAGGCACGACCGTTGGCGACGCACGCATCGGTTTGGCAGCGCTTCATCTGATTTCGAGCTAGGCGCAGCACGCTGGCACGACGTCCATCCACTTCGTATTTCCAGCCGACGAGCAGGGTATCCGGGAAGAGCAGTCGGAGGCGACTGATGATCTTTGGTGTCGGCGAAAGCTCAGCGACAAGCGTGCCGAGGCGCGTCGGGATTTTATTGCCCTCGATCGGAATTAATTGACCGCCGGGCGTGCGCCGGAAGAGTTTTGCTATGCGGAAATCCGAGACCGCCGCAGTGTGGAAGATCGCCCCCGGCGGCGCAGCGGTGAGGGAGGCGATTTTCTGCGACAGGTCTTCGGTGGTCGTGAAGCGGACGAGATGCTGGGCCCGTTGTTCGCCTGCGTAGGTCGCGCCTTCGCCGAGCAGCAGCGTGACCTGATGACCGCGCGTAACGAGGAAATTGGCGAGTTGCGAGCCGAGCGTCCCAGTCGAGAAGTTGGTCAAACGCCGCACCGCGTCGAGGGGCTCGTAGGTCGGACCGGCGGTGACGACGCAGTTCATCGAGGGCAGGATAGGGCAGGGCGGTGACCGAAGCAATGCGCGCTACTTGCTCTCTCGCTTGCGGACCCACGGCCAGAGTGGTTCGAGGTCGGTTTCTTTCAAGGCCATCTCGCGAATCCCCTTTTTGTCGCCGCGCCGGAAGGCTTTCGTCAGCCATGTTTGCGCGACCTCCAGTTCGCCGAGTTGACAGGCGTAGCAGGCGAGGTTGAAGGGGATGACCGGCTCCTTTGGAAACCTATCACCGACTGGCGCGAGTGCGTCGTAAGCGGATTTCATTCCGCCACCAGGCATGCGCCGTCGCGCATAGGCGAGACCGATCCAAACACCGGCAGCATCGGGCTGCAACTCGGTGAGTTGAAGTGCCAGAGATTCAGCGGTCGACCAATCTTTAAGGCACATCGCAATGTCGAGCCGCACCAGTAACACATCGGAATGCCCGCGCAGTTCTGACGCGATGTGCCCCAACTCGACTGCAGCTTCGGTGGCGTTGCCCAATTCCAACCAACCGATAGCCGCGCGCAGATGGAAAATATCGGGATGCCCGAGGGAGTTTTGTCCGCTCATCACGGCGAGATTACGAGTTGCTACGGCCTGCTTCAAGAGCGGCAATTAATTCGTGCGCGCCGCGCCTGCTTCGTGGCAACGTTTCTGGGTGAGCAGGATTGTTGGAATTGATCTAGGCACCACGAACTCTCTGGTGGCGTTCGTGGATGCTGGCATCCCCTTCGTCATCCCCGATCCCGAGGGCCAGCGATTAACGCCGTCGGTCGTGCATTTCCCCAATGCGGACGGGGTGCCATTGGTCGGGCGCGCGGCCAATCGTGTGCGCGTGGTGCGCCCGGCGGAGACGATTTATTCGGTGAAGCGCTTCATCGGTCGTCGAGGAGTGGATATAGCGGCCGAAGAGATGCTGGTGACGTATCCAGTAAAGGGGCAGGGGAACGGTCCAGTGATGATGAACCTCCACGGTCGCGTTTTCACGCCGGAGGAAATTTCCAGCGAAGTGCTTAAAAAGTTGAAGACTGATGCCGAAGCATCGTTGGGAGAGTCGGTCACACGCGCGGTCATCACGGTGCCAGCGTACTTCAATGACGCGCAGCGCAGTGCTACGAAACGCGCGGGCGAACTGGCTGGCCTCACCGTCGAGCGCATCCTCAACGAGCCGACCGCGGCTGCACTCGCTTACGGTCTCGACAAGCTGGGCGAGAGATCGAAGGTGGCTGTATATGACCTGGGCGGCGGGACGTTCGACTTCTCGATCCTTGAATTGCACGAGGGTGTCTTCCAAGTGCTGGCGACGAATGGCAACACGCGACTAGGTGGCGACGACCTCGACAAGCGCGTGATGGAGTTTCTCGTCACGAAAATAAAAGAGGCCGGCGGGCCAGACTTAATCGGCCTCAGGATGAAGAATGCAGAATGCCTGCCGATGCTCTCGCGCATCCGAGAGGCAGCCGAAGAGGCGAAGATTCGGCTCTCAGCCGAGGAGTCGGTCGAAATCGCGCTGCCGTTCCTCACGTCGGAGTTCAGTTTTGGCTACAGGCTCACACGCGTGGAGTTGGAGAGCCTTACGCGCGACGTTGTCGAGCGCACGCGTGCGCATTGCCTGCGGGCCTTGGGGGACGCGAAGCTGGAGGCGTCACAGCTCGATCAAGTCATTCTCGTCGGTGGGCAGACGCGGATGCCACTGGTGAGGCGGTTGGTAGCGGAGTGGTTCGGTTGCATGGAGTTTGAAGAAGTACGCGGCGACCTTCGGTTAGGCACGGAATATCATCGTGCGAAAGGGCCGCTGCTGAACACATCGCAGAACCCCGACGAAGCAGTGGCGCTCGGTGCGGCGATTCAGGCGGCAATTCTTTCCGGAGAGTTCAAGAATCTCCTGCTGCTCGACATAACGCCGCTCTCGCTCGGTCTTGAGACCTTCGGCGGGCTGATGAACGTCATCGTCCCGCGCAACTCAACCATCCCGACCAAGGCTGGCGAAGTTTTTACCACGGCGATGGACCAGCAGAAGGACATGCTCATCCATGTACTGCAGGGGGAGCGCGAGCGGGCGGGGGACAATTGGAGTCTTGGCAAGTTCACGCTCGAGTTCGAACGCGCGCCCCGCGGTGTGCCGCGTGTGGGTGTGCAGTTCGAGATTGATGCTGACGGTATCCTTCACGTCTTGGCGCGTGATATTAAAACCGGGAAGCAGACCGTAGTGCAGATGAAATCCGCGGTCGACGTGGCCGATGCCGAGGTGCAGCGGATGGTCGAGGAATCGGTTGAGCACGCCTTCGATGACCTCGCGTCACGTCGGTGGATTGAGGCATCCCTGCGTGCGCGTGAGACCGCTGTTGCTACACGCAAAGCTCTGGTCGATTGGGCGCAGGAATTGGAACCGGACTACCGGACAAAGATCGAGACGGCGGTCGCAGAAGTCGAAACGGCGCTGGGGACTGAGGACAGGTCGAAGCAGGCTGGCGACCTGAGCCGACTCAAGGCGGCGACGGCAGAGCTCGACGAAGTCACGAAGCCGCTCGCTGAGTTCATCATGAACAAGGCGATGGAGACGATGCTGCGTCAGCGCGGGGCGATCAACTGAACTCAGCGTGCGTCTAGCAGAGCGACGAGCAGGATTCCGACTGCGATCAGTATGGCGATGGTGCAACCTTTAGGGAGAGTGTCGGGAGTGTTCGCGAACTTCTCCGGGGTTTTGGCACGAGCCTCGTCGGTGAGGCGTTCAATCGCTTGCTTGGCTTCAGCCAAGCCTGAACCGGTTAATTCGCGCCATAGCTTGATGGCTTGAATCTTTTGACCGGCGAGAATCGCATCGTGAATCTCCTGCAGTCTTGGGTCACTCGGCTGCGGTTCCATTGAAATCGGCGCGAGAATGACCGACTCAAAGGCTTACCGATTCTCGGGCAGGTTGATTTGGGTGAAGGGATTGCTTCCGAAGTCGGACGGCTTCTCAGCCGCGTCGGTCGCGATGACAGGCTTCGGAGCTTTGGGGGGCGCTTTCGGTTCCTCCTTCGCCATCTCCGCCTCTTCGGCTTCCTGCTCGAGCACCTTCGGGTTCTTGGCGCGCTTGGCGCGCGGAAGTGGATTGAGTGTGAGGCTGATGCCCTTGCCGATGACCTTCGGTTGCATCTCCGGCGTGGCGTAAGGCGCGGACTCTTTGATGAATTTGTTGATGACCTGGACGCCGTACTCGGTGTGCGCCATCTCACGCCCGCGGAACCGGAGCGCAATCTTCACCTTCATGTCGTCGCAGAAGAAGTCGATGGCGTGCTGGAGTTTCACCCCGAAATCATGCGGGTCGATTTTCACGCTGAGCTGGACCTCCTTCACCTTGCCGGCGTTGGATTTCTTTGTGTCTTTGTCCTTCTTGGACTGCTCGTACTTGAACTTGCCGTAGTCCACAATCCGGCAGACGGGCGGGACGGCATTCGGCGAAATCTCGACCAAGTCCACGCCTTGCTGGCGGGCGAGCCCGAGCGCTTCATTGAGGGGGAGAATGCCGACCTGCTGACCGTCATGTCCGATGACCCGCACCTCGCGGGCGCGGATTTTCCCGTTGATGCGGTGCAGCTGGGAGGGAGGGAAACTACGAGGGGGAAAAGGCCGGCTCAAGCGAACCTCTTCAGTTTGGTCTGTGTCATTCTTTTTCTAAACAAACGTGATAACCGTCATCTGACTACAAGGGAGATATAACGCTGCCTTGTTTTGCCTGCAAGTGATTTTATACCTTCTCTCGCGGTGTTTTTTCGTGCGTTCACCTCGTGCTCGACGTAACTTCGCCCCGCTTTTTATGGCCACACTCAAACCGTTCCCCGCTCTCCGCCCGAAGCCCGAGCTCGCCGCCCGCATCTGCGAGCTTCCTTACGACGTCATGTCTAGCGACGAGGCCCGCGCCCTCGCCGCCGGCAACCCGCTCTCCTTCCTGCACGTCAGCAAGCCCGAAATCGATCTGCCGCCGGCTACCGATCTTTATTCCACAGTCGTCTACGCCAAGGGCGCGGAGAACTTTACTCGGCTAATCGCCGAGGGCGCGCTCCGGCAAGATGCCCATCCCGCCTTCTACCTCTACCGACAGATCATGGGCGCGCACACGCAGGTCGGCCTCGTAGCCGCCGCGAGTTGTGAAGAGTATTTGCAAGGTATCATTAAGAAGCACGAGCTCACCCGTATCGATAAGGAGGATGACCGCGTCCGCCACATCGAGACTCTGAACAGCCAGACCGGCCCCGTCTTCCTCACCTACCGTGCCGAGGCCGCGTTCGATGCCTTCGTGACGAAGAAGGTTGTTACCGCGCCGGAGGTGGACCTCACCGCCACCGACGGCGTCCGTCACACTGCTTGGATGCTCTCCAGCGCCGACGAGATCGCGCTCGTCGAGCGCACCTTTGCCAAGATTTCCTGCCTATACATTGCCGACGGCCACCACCGGAGCGCCGCCGCGGGCCGCATCTTTCAGTCGCGAAAAGGCGCTGGCCAAAGCGGCAGCTTCCTCACCGTCATCTTCCCGCACAACCAGATGCAGATCCTCCCGTACAATCGGGTCATGAAGGATTTGAATGGCCTCGCGCTCGAACAGCTCCTCGCCAAGCTCGACGCCATCTTCAACATCTGTGACGGCGGTGCGCCCAAGCCCGTCCGCAAGCACGAGCTCGCCCTCTACCTTGGGGGGCAGTGGCGCACGCTCACCTTCCGCCCGCAGTTCTCCGCCATCAAGGATCCGATTGAGAAGCTCGACGTGACCCTGCTCCAGAAGCTCGTCCTGGCCCCGCTCTTCGGCATCGACGACCCGCGCACCAGCAAGCGGATCAACTTCGTCGGCGGTATCCGCGGCACGGCCGAGCTCGAGAAACTCGTCAACTCAGGCGAGTACGCCTGCGCTTTCTCCATGTACCCGACGAGCATCGAGGACTTGATGGAGATTGCCGACGCCGGCGGCATCATGCCGCCCAAGAGCACTTGGTTCGAGCCGAAGCTGCGCGACGCGATGTTCTGCCACATGATTTGAGCCATCGCATCACATTGAGTTGCCGCTTTTGTTCTTGGCGAGCTTGCCGGGTTTGCTCTTAATTCGATTCGCTTTTTTAACTTATGAAAATTGTTCTCGCATACTCGGGCGGCCTCGACACCTCGGTGCTTCTTTCCTGGATTAAGGAGAAGTACAACAACGCGGAGATGATCGCCTTCTGCGCGGACATCGGTCAGGAGGAGGAGCTCAAGGGGCTCGAAAAGAAGGCGATGAAGACCGGAGCTTCGAAGCTCTACATCGATAACTTGCAAGAAGAGTTCGCCCGGGATTTTATCTACCCGATGCTGCGGGCGGGCGCCATCTACGAAGGACAGTATTTCCTCGGGACCTCCATCGCGCGGCCGCTGATTGCCAAGCGAATGATCGAAATCGCACGCGCCGAGAAGGCCGACGCCATCGCGCACGGCGCGACGGGCAAGGGGAACGATCAGGTGCGGTTTGAGTTGACGACGGCAGCGTTGGCGCCGGAGCTTCAGATTATTGCCCCCTGGCGTGACGAACGGTTTCGGAAGGATTTCCCCGGACGGCAAGAGATGATCGATTACTGCGCGGCGAAGAAGATTCCCGTGCAGGCGAGCGCGAAGAAGCCGTACTCGATGGACCGCAACCTCCTACACATCTCCTACGAGGCGGGCATCCTCGAGGATCCGTGGTACGACTCGTACGACCTGAAGAACCGCGACTATTTCACGACGCTCTCGGTGTTGCCGGAGGACGCTCCGGATAAGCCTGAGTTCGTGGAATTGGAGTTTGTGAAGGGCGACTGCGTAGCCGTGAACGGGAAGAAGCTCTTGCCGCTTGGCGTGATGAGGCTGCTGAACAAGATTGGTGGCAAGCATGGCGTCGGCCGCGTGGACATGGTGGAGAATCGATTCGTCGGCATGAAGAGCCGGGGTGTGTACGAAACGCCGGGCGGGGCGATTCTGCATTTTGCCCACCGCCAGATGGAGAGCCTGACCATGGACCGCGAGGTAATGCACCAGCGAGACGCACTCATTCCAAAATATGCGGAGCTCGTTTACAACGGCTTCTGGTATGCGCCCGAGCGGCTCGCCTTGCAGGCCTACGTCGAGGAGTCGCAGAAGAACGTGACGGGCACCGTGCGGGTGAAACTTTACAAAGGGGGTATCCACGTGACCGGCCGGAAGAGCCCGGTGAGCCTTTACAACCCGCACATCGCCACGATGGAGGCTGACCCGACGAAGGCCTACAACCAGGACGACGCGACGGGGTTCATCCGACTGAACGGCCTACGCCTGCGGGTGGCCTCGGCTGTGCACGCGCCGAAGAAGCGGAAGAAATAAGCGGCAAACGTCGAAAGACGCCGAAGCGTTCAGGGAAAATAAGGAAAAGGACGGCAATGGAGCCGTCCTTTTTTCTTTATCTGAGGGGAACGTTTACGGCGCGCCGGGAGCCTTGACGAAGGCGTTGATATTCTTGATGCCGGCGGCCTGCGCGGCGTCGCGCACCTTCACTACTTGACCGAACGGGGCGTCGGTGTCGGCGCGGATGGAGAGGATGAGCTGAGGGTTGGCAGCGGTGCGAACCTTGAGCTCGGACTCGAGCTTCTCGGTGGTGACGGGCTGGCTGTCGAGGTAGAGATGCGGCGGAACCTTGGCGATGGTTATGATCACCGGCTGGGTCGGGTCTTTGCTGGCGCCTTGGGCCTGCTTCGATTCGGGAAGTGCGAGTTGAACACTCGGCAGCTTCTTAAAGGTGGTGCTGACCATCATGAAAATTAGCACAACCAACAGCACGTCGATGAGCGAGACGATGATGATGGTGGGCGCTGCTCGCTTTTTCTGGGAGGAGAAGCGCATCGATTACTGCTCCATCTGGCGGTATTGGCGGCGGATGAACTCGTCGCACTGGGTCTCCATTTCGATGGTGAGTGTCTCGACCTTCTTGTTGTAGTAACTCCAGGCAATGAGCGAGGGGATGGCGATGATGAGGCCCATCAGTGTGGCGTTCAGCGCGAGCGCAATACCCTCGGCGAATTTACCTTGGTCGCCCGTCGCGCTAGACATCGCGGCGAAGAGTTTGATGAGTCCCATCACGGTGCCGACGAGCCCGAGCAGCGGCGCGATGCCAGTGGCAATTTCCAGAAGCACTAGACCGCGCTCGAGGCGCACCACTTCGTTACGTGCGCGGCTCTCGAGGGCGCCCACCATTTCTTCACGCGGCCGTTTGAGGTTGTCTGCGGCGGTGAGGAGGAGGTTGCTGAGCGGCGACGGATTGGATTGGCAGATAGCACGCATACTTTCGACTTGTTCTGGGGTCCGGCAGTCCTGCTGGGCTTGCTTTACGACCGGCGGAATCACGTGTGCCAAGCGCAGGGCGAGTCCTCGTTCGATGATGAATGTAAGGCTAACGATAGAAGTAATGATTAGCGTAACGACGATTAATTCTTCCATTTGGTGTTCTCCAGTCCTTGGCCTGCTGTGCCGCTTTTCCGTAAACAGTCGCGGAACGCACGTTGAGCGTATTGATTAATGGCAGTTAAGGGGCGCGAACTCAAGCGTGAAGTGGCATCAGTTGTAGTGGAAGGTGAAACGTACGTCGCGTTGCGACGAGCCGACTGTTTCGCGCATCGATTTAGGCCAGCGTTCGTATGGCGCCGGTTTGAGAATGGCCTGCTCGCAGATGTACGAGAGTAGAGCGTCGACACTGCTTTCAGCCACGCGTAAATCGGTGATGCGCCCGTCGTCGTGCAGCCGGAAATCGATAATCACGCGGCCGGGTTTGCCGTTGCGATTTTCCAACAGTCTGTACCACTGCTCTTGGACGGCGGCGATGAACTTGGCGTCGTATACGCCGAAGGGCGTGCCAGCAGCGTCGAAGGCGAGTCTGCCTACCCGAGGCGCATTCCCTTCTTGTTGGCTCTTCTCCGTGAAGATGCCACCCGAATTTTGCTGCGCCTTCGCCTCGGTCAAAGTCCGCGGCTTGGGAGGAGGCGTTGCAACAGCAGGTTGCAGCGGCTTCGGTTGCAACGGGAGGGCGGCTTCTTTCGATTCGACTTTGGCGATGGTTTTAGGAGTGGGTTTCGGAGAAGCCGGAGAAGCCTTCGGCAGGTCCGCAATTTTTGGAATCTCAGATTTCTTACCCTCGACTTTCGGCAGTTCAGCCTTCGTTTTGGTCGGTGTAGGTTGCGCAGCCACTGTGCTGTGGGTGGAGTAGAACTTCGGGTCCTTTGGGGCGACAGCTTGAATGGTGGCAGGGTCCACGGTGACGAACGTCAGCGAAACTTTCTTATCGGTGATGAGAGGCACCCGTGCCGGTAGGGAAACCTTCACAAGCTGCGGAGTGCGTAACCATGAGAAATCAGTACGCTTGGCCGCTTGCAATCCGGGGTAAGCGACGAGGTGGAACACTGCCGAAAGAATGACGGCTGTGGTCAGCCTGTTGAGGCCCTGTCCTTCGAGCGCCACGTTGGTTTGAGCCTGCGCTATCACTCAGGACAGGATGGGTCAAAGGGGGCGCCGCGGCAAATGTTTTGTAAGGCTACGCGACCTCACCAGTAGATGAATCGGAAGTGCATCCGGCGCTCGTCACTGCCGATAGCCTCGCGCATCGCATCCGGCCATTTGAGGAACGGTGAGAGGTCTTGCAGCGTGGCGAGGCAGATTTGTGTCTGGAATTCGGTGACACTGCTGTTGCCCAGCTTTAGATCGGTGATGCGTCCATCGCGATGGAGCAAGAAACTGAGGCGCACTTCTCCTGTGATCAAAGCGCTGCGATGGCTATTATCGAGCAAATCCCACCAACGCTGCTGAACGGCTGAGAAGAAAAGCGCGTCGTACGGGGCGTACGGTACGCCGATGACATCAAAGGAAAGTTTTCCGGCCCGATTGATGCCGCCGTCTTGGATCATTTTTCTGCCGGCTATCGCACCGGAGACAGCTTGGCTGGCTTTTGCTTCCAGCAATGTGCGCGGTTTCGGAGTGGGCGAAGGCGCGGATGATCCGTTCCCAGTCGGCGCTTCCGGCAACTGCTGAGGGATCGCACCAAGCGTGGTCGGTGTGAGTTTGGCGAACTCAGTTCGAGTTGGAACAGAAGTGGCGACAGCCTCGCCGGGGAGGTCGTTGCGTGCAGTGGGCGAAAGATTGATTACAGCACCTGGTTTGAAATCGAACCGTGCATCCGATTCAGGCCGGCCAGCGTTGGCTTCGAGCAGAGCAGGCGTTTTCGAAACGATGATTGCAGTGACCGATGCGTTGGCGGTGAACCGTGATGAGGAGGCTGGATTTTCACGAGGCAATCCCTTTTCGTCGGCTCTCTCGGGCAATTTGGCAGTGGATGCCCTGATTGTGGTTGGCGCCAATTTGGAAAACTCCACGCGGTTCGGCGTGGGAGCCATAGCCGTTTCAGTCGACGATTCGTCACGCGAGAGGGGGGAAAGACTGATTGCCGCGTTCGGTTTAAAATCAGATTT
Organism: Akkermansia muciniphila; assembly: GCA_945900775.1. Lineage (GTDB taxonomy): Bacteria > Verrucomicrobiota > Verrucomicrobiia > Limisphaerales > SIAT01 > SIAT01. The sequence continues at coordinate 16,580 of CAMDJP010000015.1, forward strand.
CGCATCTCCCTCCGGACGAATGATGCTCTCCAATAGTGGTACTGGTGTGATTGTTTTGGCGAATGGAAGTTGGTCATCCGGTCTCGCAGCGAATGGCGCAACGACGGGTTGGGCGAAGGTGATAATTTTTGGGATTTCGGTCTGCTCACCGTCCACTTTCGGCACGTCCTGTTTGGTCTGGCGCGGGTTCGGATCAGCCGCACGTGTGGTGTGGGTAGAGTAAAATTTTGGATCAGCCGGCGGGTCGATGATGGCGAGCGTGTAGTCAACGTCGATGAAACGATTGGGAAGCGTCGGTTTCTTCTGTGTCCGCTCTGTTTCTTCGGGCAGGCGATTAGGCTGGAGCGGCCACGGAGCGGGGGAATTCGCGACGCTGACGAGGTTCGGCGGTTTGAGCCACTTGCTGAGCCATGCGGGCGAGGGTCTCTGGAACCAGCCGAGTTTTCTGGCCAGATCCATCGTGGCGTAGAGACCGAAATGAATCACCAACGACAGCAGAGCGGCGCTCGTGAGACGATGAAGCGTCGCGCGCTGTTGCGCAGTTTTGACCGGGACGGACATCGGAATCACTCTACCTCACGCTTTTGATGTTTCAAGTTTGTGTTCAGCGAAGGCGCGGGTTTGCATTTTTGTCGAACACCTGCTTAAAGTGGGTGCCGCGCAAGGTTGATATCGTGAGTATGAACAGTGATTTTCTGGAGCCACAGGGTCTTTGGGTGAGTGTGGACGAAGTGGCGTACCAGCCGCAGGCTCACACGCCACCCGACCGTCCGCATTGTTTCGCTTACCACATCACCATTCATAACGACACCGATACGACGGTGTCCATCAAAGGTCGCAAATGGGTCGTGCGCGGCAATGCTGGCGATATTGTGGCGGTGGAGGGTGACGGTGTGGTGGGGCAGTTTCCGACCATCGATCCAGGCGAGCATTTCAGCTATAACAGCTTCCACCTCTTCGCCGGAAAATCGGCTGTGGCAGAGGGAAGCTATCTGGGCGTCAACGCCGCAGGGCAAAAAGTTCTCACGCGGATTCCGAAGTTCAAGATGGACGTGCCTACCAGCGAAATGGGCTGGGCGTAAGGCTGGCTCAGCGATGCCGGAAACAGATGCGAGCCTTCGTCAAGTCGTAGGGGGACATCTCAACATTCACCTTATCGCCTACGCTGATGCGGATGAAGTGCTTGCGCATCTTCCCAGAAATGTGGGCGAGGACCTCGTGCCCGTTGGGCAACTTTACGCGGAACATGGTGCCCGGAAGCACTTGGCTGATGACGCCATCCAACTCGATCGGTTCTTCTTTTGCCATTCGATGATTTACTCGCAGTGCGTCATTTTGCGCGCAAGCGAAAGGTCACAGTGGCCTCGGTGAGAGGGTAAATCAAGACTTTTTGCCCTAATAACAGATGTGAAGGCGCCTCACTTTGCAGCGGGGTCCAGTGCCACGCCGCATTGGGCGCAGAAGCGCGAGTCGGGTGCGACTGTGAAACCGCACTTCGGGCAGTCAATGTGGGCCTTGGCGTGCCGGCGCTGGATAACGAGGTTGCGGATATAGGGAATCCACGTGAACGCATAGGCGAAGATGAAGACGGAATCCTTCTTGTAGAAAAGCGCGTAGGCCAGCAGCAGAATCGAGCCGACTAGGCTCAGCCACCAGAAAGCCACCGGCACCACGACCTGCTTACGTTTCTCCGTCGCGTACCACTGGACGAAAAAACGGGAGAAGAAAACGACATTGCCGAGCCAACCGACGATCTTCCATGTGTTCCACTCGATGCCAAGGAATTTGCCGCCCGGCACCAAAAGGTTCGTGAGCCACTCCATCGCTTACTTTTCGGAGAGGAGCTTTTCGACCTTGTCGGCCAGGCCGTCGCGCGCCTCGAGATGGCGCAGGTTGCCTTTCTTGTCCACCAACCACATCGTCGGGATGCCGGTGATGGCGAACTCAGCCGCGTACTTGCTCTCCCAACCCTTGGTGTCGCAGAACTGCGCCCACGGCATCTTTTTCTCCTCAGTGAACTTCTTCAACTTCTCGAGATCCTTGTCAAAGCTGATGCCGACAATTTCGAAGCCTTTGCTGTGGAACTTGTCGTAGGTGGCTTTCAGATTCGGCAACTCCGCGACGCATGGCCCGCACCACGTCGCCCAGAAATCGACCAGCACGACCTTGCCCTGCATCTTTGCGAGATCCACCTCGCGGCCGTCGGTGGCCTTGAATTTCATCGCGAGCGGCTTGCCGATCGCGTCGAGTTTCTTGAAAATTCCCTGCGCAGCCTCCTTGATCTCGCCCGAACTGCCCTTGATAATCTCGGCCAGCAGCATGCGTGCCTTCTCGGGTTCGCTGTTCTCGGCCACCTCAAGCAGCATCGCGACCTTGCCTTGGGCTGACTTCGCACGCGAAGCCGTCACCACTTCACGCACACGGGTATTGAACTTGATGTCATCCTTGGGTTCATCCGCCGCGAGCAAGGGCGAAGTAAGGAAGAACAGGAGCGTGACACAAAGTGCCGCCAGCGTGGAGAGCGGGAAGGATTTCATATCAATTTTTGTGAGAGTAAGAAGACCGCGTGATGTAGACAAGTCATTAGTCGCGGCGCGCCAGTTGCTGTAAGAGGAGGAGTCGGCGGGGGTTTTCGGCGGATTCAAAATCGGCTTCACGGATACTGGAGACCGGTCGATCAAGCTTCTCTTGGAGTCGTCGCACTTCCTCTGGCGAGATGGCGGCAGAGAGTTCGCCTTCCTTCTCTAGGCGCACGGCCTTGCGTACAAACTCCATCATAAGCGCGCACGGTTCGAGGCAAGGAATGAGGCTTTTATCTGCGACTACGTCCGTGTCGAGACCGGGCACAGTCCAGAGCCGTTGCTTGAGACAGAAGCGGCGGTCGCAGCAGGCGCGTGTGATTTGAGCTGCGCGATAGTCGTCCGGCAATGTCGTGATGCGGTACATCCCTGTCTGGCGCGCCGTGAACTCGCGATAATGAGTTACCTGTGGCGTTCGCGCTTGTGCAGCGAACCAGTCGGCAATCGCGCCGGGATAAAGGTGGTCAAGCGCTATGCCGAGTTGCACGGTGTCGGCCGCATGCGCGCGCCAGCCACGGCGCAGATTCGGAGCGGATTTTAGAGGGCGAAAAGCGTCGGTCACGGTGGTCTGTACCAGAAGACGCAAGTCCTCAATGCCAATGGCACGAAGCGATTCGCCTGGCGCACCGGCGTCTTCGATGTGCCGCAGGGTGAAGCCTTCAGCCTCCTGGCGGATCTGCACCTGCGCGAAAGCGAGTTCGCCACTGAGCTGCCCGACGAAGGCGGCGAGCGTTGGATTTACAAAAGCTGTCATTAACTGTTCACAGACTAGCGCATCTCGTCGTGAGGCCAACGGAAAAGTTACTGCGCAGAAAATAGTTGCCGCGCTGGCAGACAGGGGGCATCACCGAGTCATGCAATACGTGATAGCGGGAATAATTGGTCTGGTCGGTGGCGTGGCGAGCGGGCTGTTCGGCGTGGGCGGGGGCATCGTGATGGTGCCGGCGATGTTTTTCCTGATGAGTCCGCCCATCCGCGATATCAAGCAGGCCATCGGCACCTCGCTCGTCGTCATCATCCCGACGGCGTTGATAGGCGCGTTCAAGCATTACAAGGTCGATCCCGCTCTTTCGAACATCCACTGGCCCACGGCTGCATCGATTGTGCCGACAGCAATCGCCGGAGGCTACCTCGGTGCGTGGTTGGTGACGCGCCTCCAGGTGGATGATCTAAAGCGCGCGTTCGGTGGATTTCTCGTGGCGGTCGGATGTTACCTACTTTTCGGCCCGCAGAAGTGACTTTTCGCCTTGCCGCTCAGGGTTTGCTTTCCTGCTTTACGTAGAGTGTTTGGGTCGGGAAGGCGAACTCGATGCCTTCCTGCTCGAAGGATTCCTTAATGGCGAGATTCAATTCCTGCATCCCTCCGAGGTGGTCTTTCATCTCGTCGCCGATCCACCAGTGGACGACGTTAATGTTCAGCGCGCTTTCCCCGAATTTGTTGAAACTAATCCAGACATCGTGAGTCTTCGGGTGCTTGCGATAGATCTCGTCGAGGATGGCGAGCGCCCGCTTGAGCTTGGCCTGCGAGGTCGCGTAAGCGAGGCCGAGGTTCATCTCGGTCTTGATATTCGGCCGGCGCGAGATGTTTACAATGGTAGCGGTGCCCATCTGCTTATTCGGAATGGTAATGAGGTGGCCATCGAGGTTGCGAAGGCGCGTGCTGCGCATGCCGATAGATTCGACAGAGCCGGTCACGTCGCCCAGTTTAATGACGTCGCCAATGCGGAAGGGCTTGTCGAGGCAGATGGAGACCGCGCCGAACATGTTGCCGAGCGTGTCCTGCGCACCGAGGCCGAGGGCGAGGCCGCCGATGGAGAGAGAGGCGAGCAGGCTGGTGATGTTCAACCCCAGATTCTGCGCAGTCAGCAGCACGGCCACGAGAACTACAAAGGCCTTGAGCACCTTGCGCAGGAACGGGAAGAGCATCTCGTCGAAATGGTGATCGGTGTTGGTGAGAGACCGGCCCTGCCAGTAGTTCAGCACAGTGTCCACCAGCTTGAGCGTCATGTAAGTAACCGAACCGGCGACGACGAGCTGGAGGCCTTTGGAGAGCCATTCCTCAATCCAATCCGGCCAAGTGAACACTTGCAGGCCGATATGCAATAGGACGACAAACGCGATGACTTTCACCGGGCCTTGGAGCAGATCGAGTAGCAGGTCGTTGAGTTTGCTCGGACTCTTCTCGGCCCACTGCTTCAGGTAACGGCTCGTGACGAAGTTAATAATTCGTGCGGCGTAGAACGCCAGCAGGATGTAGATAAGCGAGGCGAGATACTGCCAGAGCGGCACACCAAGAAAATTATTTTCGACGAGCGCTTCGATTTGATCGAGACCGAAGGTGAGATAACCGCGCTCGGACTGAGATGTTTCACCTTCGAGCGGCGCCTTTGTCACGCGGAAAAATTTACGTGCGACAACAGTGCTGCCTTGCACATTCGTTTTCGTGACAGCGACGGTCGGTGCGTTTGTGGCAACGGGCGGGTTGGTGGCGGTCTGGGCTGCTGCCCAGATTGACCAGCAGAGCAGGGCAATGAGAGCGAGCATTGTCGTGCGGTAAATCCAGTCGAAGTTTCTTTTCATCTTCATAACGGAGCCATTATTCGCGTGCGCGATGCGCCGACAAGCCTTTATCCGACACGAGAGAGGAGGCAGAAGTAAGTGGAAGAAGGCCGATTAGTGCGCGTTGGCTTCGGTGCTGGTCGCTAGCCTCCTGAGAAGAACGCTCCGCCAACGGGTTCAGCGAGGTCCGCCAGAGGACTGGAACGGCGTTCCCACGCGTTGGCAGGCTGGCAGAACCGACTGCTGTCTCAGCCGCCCGCGACGATGCGAACAATCTCTAAACGGTCGCCCGGAGCGAGTTGGCGCGAGGTGAACTCGGAGGGGGCAACCGCTTCGCCGTTGTGCTCCACCACCACGCTGCGCGGGAGTTGTTTCTGTGCGATGAGGAATTCCTCTATGGAGCAGGGAAATGCGACAGCAATCGGCTGACCATTGGCGATGACCCTTAGCTGACTCATTGATGCCGGCCTTGTTGTAATAAGCGTTACGTCGTCAGTGCCGCATCCCAATCCTTCCAGACTGGTTCGTAGCCGAGGCGGCGGATTTGCTCGGCGACCTCTTCCGGTGGGCGGGTGTCCGCGATATCGAACTGACCGGTGGCGTTTGTCGTGCGGCCTTCTGTCGCCGCCCATTCGCTCGCGTTCTCGGCCAGCTCCACGATGCGGCCGCGCTCGGTCTTGTGGATTTTTTCTTTACCCGCACCGGTGTAACCGCCCGGCTCGGTGTGACTGCCGGCGCTGGCGTGCGTGATGCCGAGGGACAGCAGACCGTCCCGCAACTTCGCTGGCTCGCGCGTCGAGAGGACGATGCCGACGTCCGGCAGGAAGAGGCGCAGGGCACAAACGAGTTGCACGAGTTCGCGATCGCCGAGGCTTGTGAGCGGTTGGAACTCGCCGGCGCAGGGGCGCAGTCGGGGCAGCGAGATTGTCACCTGCGCCTTCCAGCAGTGGCGCAGCAAATAATCGGCGTGGGAGGCGACGGCGAGAGCTTCAGCGCGCCAATCCGCAAGTCCGAATAGCGCGCCGATGCCGAGCCGACGGAAGCCCGCGGCGTACGCTCGCTCGGGCGTCTCGAGGCGCCAGTCGAAATTTTGTTTCGGCCCTGCCGTGTGCATTTCGCCGTACACGTCACGGTTGTAGGTTTCCTGATAAACGACGAGTCCCTCCGCGCCGGCCGCGACCATTGGCCGGTACTCATCAGTCTCCATCGGCCCGACCTCGAGCGAGAGGCTCGGAATCTCCTCATGCAATGCGGCGACGCACTCGGCCATGTAGCCGTTGGAAACAAACTTCGGATGCTCGCCCGCGACGAGCAAAATGTTGCGGAATCCCTGCGCCGCCAGCGCGCGCGCCTCACGCCGCACCTCGTCCACCGAGAGAGTCACGCGAAGAATCGCGTTGTCGCGCGAGAATCCGCAGTACTTGCAGTTATTAATGCACTCGTTGGAGAGATAGAGCGGCGCGAAGAGTCGGATGACCTTGCCGAAGCGCTGGCGTGTGAGCGTTTGCGAGCGGCGACAGAGCGGCTCGAGCAGTTCGCCGGCGGCAGGGGAGATCAGTTGTGCGAAATCAGCGAGGGTCGGATGCGGTTTGCCGAGACTTTCGTGGACGGCCCTAACATCAGCCGTTTGGGAGCGTTTCAATAGAATGTCCAGGGGCAGGACGTTGAACTCGGCGACAAAACTCATCGCGGGAAATCTATCGAGGTCGTGGCCGATGTCGAGAAGCGGTGGTGGTGATGTGGACAATTATTGCTTTCCACTCCGCGTTGGCTTCCGTAAATAGCGGATGTGCCAACGCACGTTATCGCTGTCGCCAACCAAAAAGGTGGCGTTGGCAAAACCACCACGACCGTGAATCTCGCGGCCTGCCTCGCTGCGCAGGGTCGGCGTGTGCTGCTCATAGACATTGACCCGCAGGCCAACGCCACCAGCGGCGTCGGTCTCGAGAAGCACGAAGACGCCAGCGCTTACGGACCGTTGCTCGGGGAGGGGAAGCTTGCCGAGAAGATTCAGCGCACTGCGTTCGACCGACTTGATGTTATCCCCGGTGAAGTGGACATGTGTGGCCTCGAGGTGGAACTCGCGCGTGCGGAGAATCATCTTCAGCGGCTGCGCTTGGCGCTCGAGCCGATTCGCGCTGCCGGCACTTACGAGGTCATCTTGCTCGATAACCCGCCTTCGCTCGGCATTCTCACGCTCAACGCCTTCGTCGCCGCCGACTGGGTGATCGTGCCTCTCCAGTGCGAGTATTACGCGCTTGAGGGGATTTCGATGGCCAATCGCATCCTTGTCCAACTCCGCGACGGCGGAGTGAACCCGCGACTGTCGTTACTCGGCGTGGTGATGACGATGTTTGATGGTCGCACCCGGCTTTCCGCTCAGGTGGTAGAGGAGGTCCGTCGGCATTTTGGCGAGTTGGTTTTCGAGACGTACATCCCGCGTAACTCCCGCCTCGCTGAAGCGCCGAGTCACGGTAAGCCGATTCTCCACTACGACAAGTACAGCACTGGTGCGGCCGCTTACGACGTGCTGGCGCAAGAAGTCGCCACACGGCTGAAATTGCGTGCGTAGGCCGGCATCGGCGCATAAAGGGTTGCGAATTTGTCGCGCTCCGTTATCGTCTGCCCCCACAAATGAAGACTGATAATCGCTCATTCTTTTTCGTCGTCGCGCTTTTCGCCGGCCTCTCCTTGAATGCCGCCGATTGGTCGCAGTATCGCGGACCGAACCTCGACGGCAGCACCGCCGAGAAGGTCCAGTGGCCGGCTGGCGGGCCGAAGTCGCTCTGGAAGGTGCCGACGCCCGATGGCTTCGGTTCGTTTGTGGTTTCCGATGGCAAAGCCTGCACCATCGTCACGCGTCTTCAGGACGGTGCGCCGCAGGAAACACTCGTCGCTCTCGATGCTAATACTGGCCGTGAGTTGTGGGCGACTAGTCTCGCCGCAGTGAGTAAATACGGTGGTGGTGGTGACGCCGGTACGCCGACGAACAAGGGTGGCGATGGGGCTCGCTCCACGCCGGCGTTCGATGGCGACCGAGTGTACACGCTGAATTCGCGGCTCAGTCTCACTTGCTTTGATGCGAAGAGCGGCAAGTCCCTCTGGAGCCACGACTTTCTCAAGGAATTCGCCGGTGTGAACATCAAGTGGGAAAACGCCGCTTCGCCGGTGATTGATGGCAACCTTGTCTATGTCGCGGGTGGTGGCGCGGGTCAGTCGCTTCTCGCCTTCAATAAGACTGATGGCAAGCTCGCGTGGAAGACCGGCACCGAGACCATCACGCATTCCACGCCGGTCGTCGCCACCATCCACGGCGTGCGGCAGGTAGTTTACTTCACGCAGAGCGGTCTTGTCTCCGTTGCTGCGCAGACCGGCGCGTCGCTCTGGAAGCAGGCGTTCAAGTTCGCCGTCTCCACCGCCATCACGCCGATTGTGGGAGGCGACATCGTTTATTGCGCGGCCGGCTATGGGGTCGGCTCCGGCGCATACAAGATTAGCAAGAGTGGTAACGCCTTCACCTCCACCGAACTCTGGCGCAGCACGGGCAACCAGCCCGTGGCGAATCACTGGTCCACGCCTGTGTACAAGGACGGCCACCTGTACGGAATGTTCCAGTTCAAGGAATATGGCGACGGTCCACTCAAGTGCGTGGAGTTGGCTACTGGCAAGGTGAAGTGGGAGAAGGCAGGCTTTGGTCCGGGCAATGTCATCCTCGTGGATGGCAACGTGCTTGCGTTGTCGGATGCGGGCGATCTCGCGCTCGTCGCTGGTTCGCCAGTCGCTTACAAAGAACTGGGACGCACCAAGACGGTGACCGGTAAGTGTTGGTCCACACCGGTGCTCAGCAACGGCCGTGTGTACGTGCGCAGCACTAAGGAAGGCGCTTGTATCGACCTGTTGTCCAAGGTCGCCGCGCGGTAACGAAATTGGCCGCAGGTTGCCTGCGGCGAGATTGAGTCTTCAGTATTTGGTGAAAGAAATTATTTATGGCAAAACAAATCGTGGAGATGCTCGTCGAGACGGCGACGATGGAGTTGCCGGACGTGAAGACCCTTCATCTGAAATGGCCCGAGGGCTATGACGCCGAGTTCAAGACCGGCCAGTTCATCACCGTCTACTGGCCACACAAGCAGAAGTACAAGCGCGCCTATTCGCTGAGCTCGTGCGCGCTCGACCGCGGCTTCTTCGATGTAACGGTAAAGCGCGACGGCAAGATGGGGACGAGCATTGTCGATTGGTGCGAGGCGGGCGACAAGCTCTTCGTCATTCCCCCTGTGGGCAAGTTCCTCCCAGCCTTCGAGCCCCTCGGCAAGCACCTCATCTGTATCGCTGGCGGCTCGGGCGTCACCCCTTTCCGTGGGTTCGTGCGTGAGGCCACGCGCCGCAATCTCGATACGCGCATCACGGTCCTCTATACTGTGCGCACGACGAAGGACATTATCTTCAACGAGGAGTTTCGCCAGTTGGAGAAGGAGAATCCGCGTTTCAAGTTTGAAGTCACCTGCACGCGGTTAGCGCCCGAGGATCCGTGGACCGGTCGGCGCGGGCGCATCACGGCCGAATGGGTGAAGTCGTTCATCGGCGACGCGGCGAGCACCGTCTTCTACGCCTGTGGTACGAACGAACTGGTGGCTGCCACCGAACATCTCGTGTTGGAGGAACTCAAGCTCGCCAAGGAACAGATGCGCACCGAGAAGTGGGGCTGATCCGCTCTCGGCGAGCACTCTAAATTCCATTAACGCCGACTTTCCGCGCCAGTTTCTTTTCATCCTAATTCACCGTTCAACCCATGACTCTCCAGAGAACACCCCTTTACGCAGCTCATGAGAGACTCGGTGCGCGACTTGTCGAATTCGGCGGCTGGGAGATGCCGGTGCAGTACACCAGCATCATGGACGAACATCAGGCAGTACGTACGGCGGGAGGACTTTTCGACATCTCGCACATGGGCGAGGTGTGGGTGACTGGCGCCGAGGCAGCGAACTTTCTCAACGCCACGCTCACGAACAACGTCGCCAAACTCGTTCCGGGCCAGGCGCAGTATTCGCTGCTCTGCAACGAGCGCGGCGGTGTGGTAGACGATCTTTATCTCTATTGCGTCGGCAAGGAAACATTCCTGCTCATCATCAATGCCTCGCGCATCGAAGCGGATATGGAATGGTTGCGGGCTCGGCATGCCGTCTTCGCAAAGCGTGATGCGGTGCTGATGAGCAACGTCTCGGCTGAATACGGCGCGGTGGCAGTGCAGGGGCCGCGCGTTGCCGAATTCATTGACCAGATGTTCCCTGCCACCGGAACTATTAAGGCGGCGCGGCCAACGCAGTTGCTGAAGAATGAAGTAGACCTCTTCAACTTCGGTGGACGCGATGCCTTCGTAGCGCGCACTGGCTACACTGGCGAAGACGGCTTCGAGATTGTCACCTCGGCAGAGAATATTGAGGCTGTCTGGAATCGTCTGTTGGAAGTTGGTCAACCGTTCGGACTAAAGCCCGCTGGTCTCGGCGCGCGCGACACGCTGCGCACGGAGGCGTGCCTGCCGCTCTACGGCCACGAACTCGACGAAACGACCACACCAATCGAGGCAGGGCTCGGTTTCTTCGTCGCATTGGATAAAGGAGATTTCACGGGTCGTAGTGTGTTGGCGGAGCAGAAGACTAATGGCGTTTCCAGAAAATGTGTCGCCTTCAAGATGACTGAAAAATCCGCACCGCCACGGCCGCATTACCCGATTTGGAGTGCGGGGCCGGATGCGAAAAAGATTGGCGAAGCGGCTAGCGGCACGCAAAGTCCGTCGCTGAACATTGGCATCGGGCTGGGTTATGTTCCGACGGAATTCGCGCAACCCGAGACGCCGATTGAAATTGAAATCCGCGGGCGCCGTTCGCCCGCCGTCATCGTTAGAAAACCGATTTACAAACGGAAACCCGAGCAAACATGAGTACGCAGATTCCCGCTGATTTGAAATACGCCAAGTCGCACGAGTGGTCTCGCATCGTTGGCGACATCGCCACTGTGGGGATAACCGACCACGCGCAACATGAGTTGACCGACATCGTGTTTGTGGAATTTCCTGCGGTTGGCTCCGTGGTGAAGGCTGGCGAGGCCTGCGCTGTTGTTGAGTCGGTGAAGACCGCCAGCGACATCTACGCGCCGCTTTCGGGAGAAATTGTCGAGGTGAACAAGTCGGTGACTGATAATCCTGCACTCGTGAACACCGAGCCGGACACCGGTGGATGGTTCTTCAAACTCAAACTCAGCGCTCCCGCTGAAGCCGCGCAGCTTCTCTCTGCCGACCAATACCGCCAGCAAATCGGCGGCTGAACCCTCGATGAACGTGCGGCGGGCATTCCTTCTTTTCGCCGCATTCGCTCTCCATCTCACACTTCGCGCTGCGGACTTCGATCTCGTCGTGCGCGGTGGTCGTGTCGTTGATGGGTCCGGCAAGCCAGCCATTGAAGCCGATGTCGCTGTTCGCCGTGGACGTATTGTCGCGGTTGGAAAAGTGGCAGGGAAAGGTGATACGGAGATAAACGCGCGCGGTTTGGTTGTCGCGCCGGGCTTCATCGATGTCCATACCCACGCAGAGGAAGTGGACGAGCAACCGCGCGCAGAGAACTTTGTGCGGATGGGTGTGACGACCCTCGTGCTCGGCAACTGCGGTTCCTCTCGCCTCGATCTCGGAAAGTATTTCACGGAATTGTCGCGCACAAATGTCTCCGTGAACATCGCCAGTCTCATCGGCCATGGCACCGTGCGAAGCCAGGTCATGGGCGGATCCTTCCGTCGCCCACCGACCGCTGACGAGTTGATGCGCATGAAAGCGCTAGTCGAGCAAGCGATGCGCGACGGCGCGCTTGGAATCTCAACGGGGCTTATTTATCTGCCTGGTACATTCGCGACTGTGGAGGAGTTGGTCGCGTTGACGAAGGTGGTTGGTGTTCATGGGGGAATTTACGTCAGTCATCTGCGTAGTGAAGGTGAGAAAGTTTTTGAGGCTGTGAACGAAGCCGCGCGAATCGGCCGCGAAGCAGGTGTGCCCGTGCAACTATCGCATATCAAGGTCTCCGGCCGTGCCAACTGGGGTAAAGCCGAAGAACTCCTCTCGCACGTCCAGCGTTTGCGCGAGGGCGGTGTAGTAATCACGCACGACCAGTATCTTTACACCGCGTCTAGCACCAGCCTTTCGCAGCTTATTCCCGACGCCGCGCGCGAAGGTGGCGGCGATGCTTTTCGGAAGCGACTCGCTGGTCCGGAGCAGAAGGCGGCGATTCTCGTACAGATGAGGGAACGGTTGATCAAGAACGGCTATACGAACTGCGCACATGTCATGATTGCCGCATGCAAGTCGGATAGGGCGTTGGACGGGTTGAGTCTCCCGGAGGCCGCCAAACTGCGCCGCAAAAGCGACACGTTGGATGGCCAGCTCGAACTGGTGCTGGAGATCGAGGCGCTGGGTGGCGCAGGGGCGGTTTTTCACGGGATGAGGGAGGAAGACCTGCGCGTCTTCCTAGCCGATCCACGTACGATGTTCGCCTCGGACAGCGGTGTGCGGCGATTTGGCGAGGGCGTGCCGCACCCGCGCGGCTACGGCAACAATGCGCGCGTGCTGGCGCGATATGTGCGCGAATTTAAACTGCTGACGCTGGAAGAGGCGGTGCGGCGAATGACCGCCTTGCCCGGGGCGACCTTCCAACTGAAGGACCGCGGACAGATCAAGGAAGGTTTTGCCGCGGATCTCGTCGTGTTCGACTCGGAGAAAGTTCGGGAGAATTCGACCTTCGAGAAGCCGCACGCTTACGCGACCGGCTTCCGCCATGTGTTCGTCAACGGCGTCGAGGTCGTGCGCGAGGATGCGCACACCGGCGTTCGTTCAGGAGAAGTTCTGCGCCGCGCGCCGCGCTGATTACTTCTTCGGCGCTAGAAGCTCAATGGCCTTGTCCAGCTGCGGGTCGCGGTTAGCGATCCAGTCCTCGGGCGTTTGCCAAATCTGCACATCTGGCTTCTCACCGTTGTTCTCCATGTTCGAGCCGTCCATGCGGTAGACGCCGCTGGAGGGAATGCGCGCGCCGGTACCATCGGTCAGGCGGAAGGCGCCGGTCCAGATGACATAGCCGGGCGTGGGCATGCCGACGATCTTGGCGAGGCCGCGTTGGCGCATCGCATAGGGGAACATCTCGCCATTGGAGTAGCTGTGCTCGTTCATCAGTACGATGATTGGCTTCTCCCAGGCGCGGGCAGGGGAAGGCTCGGGTTCGTCGTCGCGCGGGCGGTAAATGCCATGCTGCTTGCGTTCGAGCATATCGATGAGTGTATCGGAGATGTTACCACCGCGGTTGAACCGGACGTCGATAATCATAGCCTGTTTGCCGACGATGTATTCGTAGGCCTCGCGCTCGAATTGCAACTGATTGCTGGTCGACATCGCGGAGATGTGCAAGTAACCGATCTTGCCGCCGCTCTTCTCCTCGACACGCTTGCGCAGGTCGGCGATGCGATTGCGGTAATGGAGCGCCTCCCATTCATTCGGATGCATCACCTTGTACGCCACGCGCCGTGCGCCCTCGGGTTTCGGTTCGCTGTTCACAAGGAACTCGAACTCGCGGTCGTGTTTGTTATTTATCAAACGGTAAAGGTGCTCGTCGGCGATGACGGACTGCTTGTTGATGGCGAGAACAAACTCGCCCGGCTTGATCCGTGTTTTCTCGAAAGAACCCGGAGCCCCCTCGGGCACGCTGGCGACCTTGAGACCGGGGCCGGTATGACGGTAGTCGAGCGTGAAGCCGAGATGCGGCGTGGTGACGTCGGGTCCGCCATTGACGATGGTGGAGAGCTCCGAATGAGAGGCTTCCAGTTCCCCGACCATCATTTGCAGTAGCGTAGAGAATTCTTCGTTCAGCTCCACGCTGTCGAGGAGCGGTTCGTAGCGCTGGCGGATGGCCGCCCAGTCGCGTCCGTGAAAATTAGCGTCGTAGAAGAGGTGGTGGTAGGTCCGCCAGAACTGGACGAACGAGGCTCGCCGCTCGGCTGCGATATCGCGCTCGAACTCAGCGGTGAAGGTGACTTTGGTTGCTGCGCCGCCGACGGGCATCACATGCAGGTCGCCCGCTTGCACGAAGTTCATGCGTTTGCCGTCGCGCGAGAGCCGCAGGCCGATTTTGCCGCCACCCGTGGTGAGGCGCTTGGTCTCCTTGCCGTCATAGCTCACCGACCAGATGTCGCCCTCGGAGAGGAAATAGATGATGCCATCGACAGAAACGGTGAGGTCGCTCTGCGGCGCCTGTGCGGCAAAGCGGCGGATGCGGCTGGAGATGTCTTTGAAATCGATCTTCACCTCCACGGAGCCGCTTGGCTTCTCGAACTTGATATCGGTATCTTCGGTGCGAACAGCCTCGGGAGTCAGCGGCAGGAGGTAAAGACCCTCGCCGTCACGATTGGAATGGAAGAGGAGGTGTTTGCCATCGGGTGTCCAAATGGGCTGGCTGTGGAAGGCGTTCAAGATGGTGACATTGATCGGCTCGCCGCCAGCGCTCGGCATAATCCAGATGTTCACGGAACGATTTTCGCCGCGCTTGGTGAAGGCAATCCATTTCATATCCGGCGACCATTCGAAGTCCGCGCCACCGGATCCGCGTGCGTGCGTTCCGGGCACGCGGACGAGGCGCTTCGGCTCGACGGCCGCGCCATTGGTGACGCTCAGCGCGTAGAGGCCACCTTCCTTGCCGGCGACCCAGAAGCCGAGTTGCTTGCCGTCGGGCGAGAGTTTCACGCGCGTCACATCCTCGTCGCGGTTCCAAAGCGGGCGGACGGCGAGAGAAGCGATATCCATCTCGTAGATGCGTGTGTTGAACTGCCGGTCCGAGGTGAAGAAGAGGCGTTTGCCGTCGGGTGACCAGGTGAAATCCGAGTCGTCGCCAGCCCATGTGGTGAGGCGGCGTGCGAAGTTCGCTGAGCGGCCGGCCACGCCCTTGGGCTTCTCAACAGGAATCGTCCAGAGTTCGCCGCGCAGGCCGAAGGTGAAGAAGCGCCCGTCGGGCGAGAGCTCAGCCTCAGTCACGCCGTTCGTGAGTGCTTCGCGGCGTTGGGTGGTCTGCTTGTCGTCGGCGGCCGCGTGCAGGACGAGCTTTTGCGGTTTGGTCGCACTGCGTCGGAGTAGCCAGAGGTCTTGGTCGTGTTCGAAGGCGATGTCGCCACTCTTCGCTGCCACAGTCGGGTAGCGGACCGCGCCATTGGTGAAGGTCGTGAGCTGCTTCATCTTACCATCGAGGCCGAGGGTCCAGAGGTTCGGCGAACGCAACGCATTGTCGGTGAACTTCGCAATCGACTCGTCAAGTCGGCTGACGCTCGGAGTCGGCTCGCCGACAGTCACGGTGAGCAGCGTTTTGTTGTCGAGAAAACGCGTCCAGAGATATTGCTGGTCGGATTTCGTCAGCGCGCGACTCTTGCTAGTGGCTGTGTCGAGAAGCCAGACCTGTGCCGCTGCCGAGCCAGTGTAACGCGGCCGATACCAGGGGAATCCGTAGCGACCGTACACCACGGTCTTTCCGTCAGGAGAGTAGTTTGGATAATTCAGCGCGGCGTAATCTTCACACAAGAGCTCGTTGCGCAGCGTGGCGATGTCTACTGTGAAGACTGAGTAGTTTTGCGAGTCGCGACGGCCGGAGAAAATGAGCTTCTTCCCATCAGGACTCCAGCCGTAAGCGGTTTCCGATCCGCCGTGCGAGGTGATCTGGCGGGGCTTGCCGCCAGCGGCGGGGATGATGTGGATGTCGGGATTGCCGGTGCGTTTGCTCGTGAAGGCGATCCATTTACCATCGGGCGAGAAGAGCGGGTTGGAGTCCATCTCCACATGTTGCGTTACCGGCACAGCACGACCGCCGACGCTTGGGGCTGTCCAGAGATCACCGCGATAGACGAACACGAGCTGCTGGCCATCCGGGCTGAGGGCAGGATGGCGCGCGCCAATGACCGGCTGCGGTTCGGGCGGTGTGAGTTGGGCGAGGAGGGGCGCTGTCGCGGTCAGAAGCAGAAAAATGGAGGCGGAGAGTTTAGGCATAAGAATATTTTGTGATGTGTTTCTAGCGGCTAACTGAGCCGATGGCAAAGGGTTTAATTGGTTCGAGGCAGGCCAAATAGGCGACGACGGATATAGAGCGCGAGGTCGTCGAAGAAGGAATAGGCCACAGGGGTTATCAGCAGTGTTAGAACCAGGCAGAGGCTTTGGCCACCGACCACCACGACCGCTACGGCGCGGCGTTCCTCGGCGCCTGGTCCGGTGCCGAGCGCGAGCGGAAGCATCCCGGCCACGAGCGCGAGAGTGGTCATCAAAATCGGTCGCAGGCGGTCGCGATTTGCCTGCAGAATGGCATCGAGCCGTTCCATGCCTTTCGCTCGGAGCTGGTTCATGTGGTCGATCTGTAGAATGGCGTTCTTTTTCACCACGCCGAAAAGCACTAGCAAACCGAGCGCGGAATAGAGGTTGAGCGTGTTATTAGTCGCCCAGAGCGAAAGCAGGGCGAAGGGGAGCGAGAGCGGTAACGAGAGGAGGATGGTCAGAGGATGGACGAGGCTTTCGTACTGCGCGGCGAGAATCATGTACATGAACACGACGGAGAGCGCGAAGGCCCAGATGAATTCGTTGAAGGTCCGCTCGAGTTCTTTGCCCCGGCCCGAGACGCGCGTCGTGTAACCGGCCGGAAGATTCAGCCCGTCGGCGGCCTTTTGAAGTGCTGCGAGGCGGTCTGCTAGCGCGTAGCCGGGCGCGACGGCGCCTCGCAAACTCACTTGCCGTTGCCGATCGAGACGGTCGATACGCGCCGCGGTGAGTGCAGGGGTGAGCTTCACGAGATTGTCGAGGCGCACGAGGCCATTGTGCCGCGTCGGCACGTGGAGGCGGAGGATGGATTCAGGATCGCGACGATCGGATTCCTCGAGTCGGAGCTGCACGTCGTAGTCTTCGCTCGTCGTGTTGTCGTGGAATCGCGTCACGCGCATCTCGCCGCCGACCATGATTCGCAGCGCGGAGGCGAGGTCTTCGGCATCCACGTCCAGCGCGGCGGCACGGGCGCGGTCGATCTCGACGCGCAATTCGGGCTTGTCGAGTTTGAGCGTCACGTCGGCGTCCACGATGCCTAGTTCCGGCGCCTTCTGACGAAGCGTTTCGGCGTAGTTGAGGAGTTGGCTGAGATCCGGACCCATCAGCGCGAAATCAATTTCGTAGTTTGCGCCGCCTAGGCTGAACGAAGAGCCACTGCGCACGGACGTACGGAGGTCCGTGAACTTCCGCAGGCGTTTGCGCACTTCCTGCACCACGTCGCGCTGGGTAAAATTGCCTTTGAAAGCTTCCGATGGATTCCGCAGGAAGCGGGGCCAACTGAAGCTGCGCTCGCTGTGCGGGGGGAGTCGGACGAAGAAGCGGGCATAATGGACGCCGAAGGCGCTGCTGCCAATGCCGCTGAAGATCGAGCCCACTCCGCGTATCTCGCGTATCTCGGCCTCGACTCGTCGTGCCGTCGCATCCATCGCTGTGATGCTGGTTCCGTCGCGCGCCACGATGTTCACCTCGAACTCGCCTTCGTCGGTGTTCGTCGGTGTGTATTCCTGGCGCACCTGCTTGTAGAGAGGTACAGCGGACCACATCACAGCGAGCATTAGGAGGCCGACCACCACGCGGTGGCGCATCGAGAAGTTGAGTGCCGCCATATAGCCGCGATCGATCCATGAATAAAAACCGCGCCGTGAACGGGCTGCACCGTGGTTATCGCCGGCGGGCATTCGTAGCAGGCGCGCACTCATCATCGGCGTGAGAGTGAAGGAGACGAGCAGGCTCATCAGCAGAGCCACGGCTGCGGTGAGGCCGAACTGGAAAAGGAACCGACCGGCGATGCTCGACATGAACGAAACTGGCACGAAGATCACGACGAGGCTGAAGGTGGTGGCCATGACAGCCGGGCCGATTTCCGCTGTTGCTGCCCGCGCAGCCTCGAAGGGCCCGAGACGTTTCTCTTCCATGAAACGGAAGATGTTTTCGATTACGATGATGGCGTCGTCGATTACGATGCCGACCATCAACACGAGAGCCAGCATCGTCACACTATTCAGCGTGAAGTTCAGCGCCCACATCATGCCGAACGTGGCGATGATCGAGACGGGAATGGCAACCGCCGCGATGATGGTAGAGCGCCAGTCCCGCATGAAGAGCAGGACCACCAAGCTGGCTAGGATGCTGCCGAGGAGGAGGTGGCGATTGATTTCCGACTGCGCCTCATAGATGTAACGCGAGTGGTCGCGGGTGATCTCGAGTTGGATATCCGGCGGAAGCTGTTTGCGGAGATCATCGAGTTTCTGTTTGGCAGCCTCGATGACGGCGATGCTGTTCGCGCCCGATTGCCGGATGATTCCCAGCGACACGTTCAGTCGGCCATTGAAGCGCGCGAGCGTGCGTTGTTCGCGGGTGCCGTCCTCGGCGCGCCCGAGGTCACGCACGCGGATGGGCGCGCCGTTGACGGTGGCGATGACTAGGTCGTTGAAATCCTTCGGCTGCTGGACGCGGCCAATTGTGCGGAGCGTGGTCTCGCGGAGTTCGCCGGTGACATTTCCACCGGGTACATTGGCGTTCTGCCGAGCGATGGCCTCGCGCACGGCGGTAATCGGAAGGCGGTAAGCCGCTAGCCGATTCGCATCCACCCAGACGTTGATGGAGCGGTTGAGCGCGCCGGTCATCTCCACTTCGCCGACGCCGGGCACGCGTTCGAGTTGCACCTTGACTGTCTTTTCGGCGAGTTCGCTCAGTTCGCGTAATGGACGGTCGCCGGACATCGAGACGACCAGCACGGGGGAGAGGTCATTGTCCACCTTCGAGATAATCGGCGGATCGACCTCGCGCGGCAGGGTGCGCACGACGCTGGCGAGGCGGTCGCGGACATCTTGCGTGGCCGTGTCGATGTTGCGCTTCAGATCGAAGGTGACGAAAATGTAAGATAATCCCGGCCACGAGATTGAGCGCAACTCTTGGATGCCTTCGATGCTGTTCACCGCCTCCTCGATACGGTGGGTGATGAGGGACTCGATTTCGCTGGGGGAAGCCCCAGGCAACGAGGTGGAGATGCGGACGGTGGGAAGATCGACCGAAGGGAAGCGGTCGACGCCGAGCCGGAAATAGCTAGTCGCGCCTACGACGACTAGCGAGAGCACGAGCATCGCCGCGAAGACCGGTCGGCGGATGGAAACTTCGGCGAGCTTTTGCATCGATCACTGGCCGGCGACCACTTGGGCTGCTGCTATTACAGTCGCTTCGTCGGCTACATCCTCGCCGCCCTTCAACCCTTCGAGCACTTCCATCCAGCCCCCCGAAACACGGCCCGTGCGAATGATGCGTTCGATGAGATGACCATCCTTGACGACAAAAACCTTCTCGATTCCGGCGAAGGTGACGACCGCGCTGCGCGGCACACAGAGAATCGGTTCGGCGGGAGCGATGACGATTTCAGTCCGGGCAAACTGACCCGGACGCAGCACACCGGGGTTTTTCACATCCGCCTCGGCGGTGAGCATCCGGTTATCCTCACGGATGGCAGGACTGAGACGTTGGAGCGTAGCGACGAAGGTGTTGGTGAGCCCTTCAGTTCGGAAGCGGACGACTTGACCGATCTGCAGGCGCGCGACCTCGCGTTCCGGTATTTCAACACGCAACCGCAAGGTATCCATCCGGACGAGATTGAGAATCGCCGCGCCGGCGTTGAGCGATTCACCGCGGCGTGCGTGGCGTTCTTGGATCACGCCATCGAACGGTGCGAACAGTCGCGTGTCGGCGAGTTGCTGGCGGGCGATGGCGAGATCGGCACGGCGTTCGGCTAGTTGGGCCTGTCGGTTTCGCACCTCCTCAATCGCGTCGCGATGTTTGTTGAAAGCGACAGCGTGGCTGGCTTGAGCGGTTTCCAATTCGGCCTTGGGCGCAATGCCCTTCTCGACCAACTGCTGTGCGCGGGCGCGGACGCGGACGGCCTCATCCAGAACCGCGTGGGCTTGCTGGACTGTGCTGGTGGTGTCGAGATCCACCTTGTCGTCATCGCCGGACAAAGGCAGGCCGAGTCGAGCACGGGCTTGGGCGAGCGCGGCTTCGGTTTGGCGCAGGCGCAACTCGAAATCCTGTGGCTCGACTTGCACGAGCAGGTCGCCCCGCTGGACGGTGCTGCCGAGGTCGACGGCAACGGATTCTAGCCGGCCGGCAACCTTCGTGCTCAGCGTGGCATGGTCGAGTGGCGCGAGGGAGCCGAAGACGGTGATGGTGCGCTCCATCGGCCGAGGCTCGACGCGGAGAGTCTTGAGACCTTTCGGCACCGGTGTCGGCTGGGCCTTTGCTTTGGAGACCGCTGGACGGGATTGCTCCGCGGGACCGCATGCGACAAGGAGTGTGGCGAGTGCGGCAAGAGCGGCGGGGAAGAGCTGGTTTCGCGTGTCCGGTCTGTTCACAAATTCAGTCCTGCGCCTGCGGATAATACTTACAAAGCGACGCGCGAAACAATCCTTTCATTCTCCTTTTTGCACTCTGCGAGTGTCTCAGTGCCAGCGCTGAAGTTCGATGATGTTTCCCTCGGGATCAGCCATGTAGACAAGCGTCAGCCGGCCGGCGTCGGGAATCTCGATGGTGACAATCTTGCCGACATCGTGACCGCCAAGGGCGAGGATTTGAGCGCGCTTGGCATCGACATCTGGCACTTCGAACGCAAGGTGCGCGAAGCCAGGACGGTTCAACGAGGTCGGCAGGGCTGGCTCGTTTTTCTCGTAGGTGAAGATCTCGATAGTTGGGCCGTTCTCACCGTGGCCGGGCAGACGCAGGTGGCGACCTCGGACACGTGCGTCGGGCATCGAGGTGAGCGCGTCGATGTGAAGTCCGTGATGGTCGCGCTCGGAGCTCACCGGCACGCATTCGAAGACCGTGCAGTAGAAATCGGCGAGCCGCTTCCAATCATTTCCAATCAGATTGGTATGGGCATAGCGGATGGCAGATGTGGCGTGTGACATAGCCTGGATCAGGGATTCTTCTTTTTTTCCTTTTTCTTGTCGGGCGTTGGTGTCCACGAGCCGGCAGGCCAGTTCTTCTGGAGCAGAGCTTTCATTTCCTTGAGTGCTCCGGCGTGCTTGGGATCGTCGGCGAGGTTTCTGAACTCGTGCGGGTCGCTATCGTGATTGTAAAGTTCGACACCTTGCTTGCCGTGGTCCCACTCGGTGTAACGCCAGCGCTCGGTGCGCACGGAATAGCCTGGGAACGCCGCACGCCAGACCTGAGTGTACGCGGGGCTGGACCAGGCAGCGGCGGGATCGTCGAGTAGCGGGCGCAGGCTGTCGCCCTGCAGATTTTTCGGTGGGGTAAGACCGCAAAGTTCGGCCAGCGTCGGGTAGAGATCCACCAGCTCGGCCGTGCGTTTACTGGCGGTGCCTTTCATTTTCTGGGCTGGCGCGGCGATGATGAGTGGCACACGGGCGGACTCCTCGAAGTTACTTTGCTTCATGAAAAGGCCATGTTCGCCGAGATGATAACCGTGGTCGCTCCAGAAGATGACGATGGTCTTTTCGGTGAGCTTGAGGCGGTCGAGGGCGTCGAGTAACTTGCCGACCTGGGTGTCCACGAAGCTGATGGTCGCGTAGTAGGCGCGAATGGATTCACGCGCTTGCTCCTCGCTCACACCGAAGTACGGCCAAGGCTGGGTGGAACCAAGCGCGGTCTTTGGAATAGCGGCGAGGTGTTCCTTCGGCTCGTTCGGGAGCGAGATTTTTTCAAGTGGATAGAGGTCGAAGTATTTCTTTGGCGCGATGTACGGGCAGTGAGGCCGGTAAAAACCGGCGGCGATGAAGAACGGCCGCTCCTTGTGCTGCTCGATCAACTTGATTGTTTCGGCAGCGACCTTGCCATCGGTCTGTTCCTCGTCGGTGCCGTCGGCGGCGAGGAAGGCGAGCGCGGAGCCGAGACCGCGCTTCGGCGTGTAGTTGGTGAGTTTCCCCTCCTCGTCTTTGTCGCGGCCACTGGGGTTGATCGCGACGCTCCACGAGGCGGAGTCGTCGAGGCCGGGGGTGCCGATTTGGCCGGGGTTACCGTAGTGATAAATCTTGCCGACGCGCGCGGCGAAGTAGCCGGCCTTCGTGAAGAGCTGCGGCAGTGTGACGACGTCCGGCAGCGAGGTCTTGCGAAAATCCTTCTGTAGATCGAACACCTGAGTGGTGCTCGGGCGCAGGCCGGTCATAATCGAGACGCGGCTGGGGCTGCAGAGCGGGAACTGGCAGTAGGCGCGGTCGAAACGTGTGCCGCGGGCGGCGAGTCGGTCGATATGGGGCGACTTAACCAGCGGATGGCCGTAGCAGCCGAGGGCGTTGCTCATATCATCCACGGCGATGAAGAGGACGTTCGGCGGAGCGGCCGCTTCGGCAAGAGGGACGGCGGCGAACAGAAGCAGTGAAAAGAGGAGGCCAAGTCGATGTTGCTTCATCCTGTTAATCTGACGGAAAGAGGTCGGGGCGGGCAATAGTGAATTGAGAAAAGAAAATGCCGGGCAGAATGGCGCCCGGCGTTGGTGAATGGATTGCGAGATGAATCAGTTCTTCGCGAGCTTTGCGATGGCTTCCTTCATCTCCTTCAGGTGCACGTCGGCCTGCGGCACGTCGGTGACGTGGGCGATTTTGCCGTCCTTGCCGATGAGGAAACTCGCTCGACGGGCGATGTTCTTGTCGGCCTCGCGGCGCACGCCGAAGGCGTCGGCGATCTTGCCATCGGTGTCGGCGAGCAGGGGGAAATTGAGCATGAACTTCGCGATGAACTCCTTGTGGCTTGAGGCCGAGTCGAAGCTTACGCCGATGACCTCGACGCCATCCTTTTTCAGGTCGCCCATTTGATCGCGCAATCCGCAGGCCTGTTTGGTGCAACCCGGCGTGTTATCCTTCGGATAGAAATAGAGCAGCACGACCTTCTTGCCGGCGAAGTCAGAGAGTTTCCACCCCTTGCCGTCTTGGTCCTTGCCCGTGACAGCCGGGGCCTTGTCGCCGGCTTTTGGGGTGCCGGCGGCGTGAAGATTAGTGATAAGCGAGAAGATTGCGAAGGCGGCCAGTGCGGCGGAAAAGATTTTTTGCATATGTCGTGTCAGTGTTTAATGGTAATGGTGTCAGTGTTTAAGCGAGTATCGTGAATGACGAGGGAGAAATTTTTTTCTTCAAGCTGAATGGTTCCCGTGGCAATATTCGTCGAACTGGTTTTCAAATCGACAACCGTTATGAAACAAATTCTGAACTTCCTCGCCTGCCTCATTAGCATCACCGCAATGACCGCAATCGCCGCCGATGCACCGAAAACTGGTGTCTATCTTACGCCAGAATCGGCAGGGCCGGATTTCAAGGTGCAAGGCGAATACGCTGGTGAGAAGCTCGGCGCGCAGGTGATCGCGCTAGGTGACGGCAAATTCCGCGTGGTCTTCTTTCGGGGCGGTCTGCCGGGTGCCGGCTGGGATAAATCGCCGAAGCTTGAAGTAGAGGCTGTAACCACCGCCGGCAAGACGGCTTTCGGCAAGGCTGGCGGGTGGAGCGGTGAAATCAGCGGCGAAGCTTTGACCGGTAAAAGCGACAAGGACGAGTTGGTTCAGCTCAAGAAGACCTTCCGCAAAAGTCCAACGATTGGTGCCAAACCACCGACGGGCGCTGTCGTCCTGTTTGACGGCACGTCGGCTGATAATTTCTCGCCTGGCAAATTGACGGCCGAGGGTTTTCTGGCCGAAGGTGCGAACAGCAAGCGTAAATTTCAAAGCCAGAAGCTACACATCGAGTTCTTGCTGCCGTTCCAACCGACGGCCCGCGGTCAAGGTCGTGGGAACAGCGGTTGCTATCTGCAGGGCCGCTACGAGGTGCAGGTGCTCGATAGCTTCGGGTTGAAGGGTGAGAACAATGAGTGCGGGGGCATCTACACCATCGCGTCTCCCGAAGTGAATATGTGTCTGCCGCCGCTTTCGTGGCAGACGTACGACATCGAGTTCACGACGGCGAAGTTTGATGGAGCTGGTAACAAAACTGAAGCCGCACGCATCACGATATTACACAACGGCGTGAAGATTCACGATGACGTGAAGTTGCCGAAGTCGACCACGGCTTCACCGCTCAAGGAAGGCCCAGAGCCGGGCTTTCTACATCTGCAGAACCACGGCAACCCGGTCCGTTATCGGAACATCTGGGTAGTGGAGAAGTAGCCTCGTCCCGAGGTTCAGTTCAGCGAGGCGCGCTTCGAATTTTCCGGCGTTGCTACAAACTCGCCGGCTAGCTTCCGTGCTTCGCTGATTTGCTCGACGGTCATCTCCTTCGCCAGCAGGTCGCGATAATCTCCAGCTTTTGTGTGGCCTTGGTTGGCAGCGAGATCAAGCCATTTGTACGCGGCGACAAGGTCCTTTTGCACACTCGCGCCGTGGTAGTAAAAAAGGCCGAGGCCAATCTGACCGACGGATAGTCCCTGCACGGCTGCGCGCTTGTACCATTCGAAGGCCTGCGTGAAATCTTGCTTCGCACCGTGGCCCTTCTCGTACATCCAACCGAGCGTGGCTTGCGAGTAGGCGTTGCCCTGTTCGGCAGCCTTGCGATACCACTCGGCGGCGGTGATGAAATCCTGCCGTACGCCGCGCCCATCTCGGTACATTGTGGCGAGATTGTTCTGCGCCATTGCGTACCCTTTTTCGGCGGCTTTGCGATACCAGTTCGAGGCCTCGACGAAGTCCCGGCGCATGTCGCGGCCGTTCTCAAGCATCCAGCCAAGGCTGGTCATCGCAAATACGTTGCCAGCATCGATGGCTTTCTTGTAGCACTTCATCGCCTCCATTTCGTCGCGTTGCACGCCCTCGCCACGCTCATACATCAGGCCAAGATTGTGCCACGCGTGGTCGTTTCCCTGTGCGGCGGCGAGACGAAACCATCGCACAGCCTCGTTTGGATCTTGCGCCATACCACGACCTTCGCGGCAGAGCAGGCCTAGATTATTTTGAGCAAGGGCGTTACCGGACGTCTTGTAGCCCGTGATTGAGGAGGAGACCGGTTCGGCGGCGCGATGATACCACTTGGCGGCTTCAGCGTAGTCACGTTTCACTCCCACACCGTGCTCGCAGAGCCAGCCAAGATTGGTTTGCGCGTGGGCGTTGCCCTGATCGGCGGCTTTGCGGAACCACTTCGCCGCCTCCGCATAATCTTGTGCCACGCCGCGCCCATCGCGGTAGAGTTGGCCAAGATTGTTCTGCGCCATCGACTGACCTTTTTGCGCGGCGAGTTTGTAAAGGCGAGCGGCCTCCTGCGGATTGGTGGGGACGCCCTTGCCGATGTCGTAATGCCACGCGAGATGCGTCTGGGCAAAGTAATCCCCCTCGGCGGAGCGTGTCTTGAGATCGGCGATCTTGGCGGGAGAACCTTGCGCTGAATCGTTCGTAGTCGAGGAGACATCGCGCGGAGTGAGTGAGGTGCAGCCCGCAAGGCAGACGACCACGAGCGCAGCGACAAAGCGGCCGAAGCGCGGCACAGGTCGGGTGGCGTCCGGCGCGGGTTTCATCCACCGCGAACCTACACAAAGGATTCCGACTGACAAGCGAGACCTGTTCACCGCCTCTTCACATACGGCTTTCAGAATGTGTGAATATCCGCTGGTTTGACCTTTGTCCCCGTTTTTTGGCATTCTCCTTTCATGGGTAACACTTTTGGGCACCTATTCCGTATCACCACTTGGGGCGAGTCGCACGGCGGCGCCGTCGGCGTGGTGGTGGACGGCTGCCCGCCGCGTCTCAAGCTCACCGAGGCCGATATCCAGCCCGATCTCGACCGCCGTCGCCCCGGTCAGTCGCGTATTGTCACGCAGCGGAAGGAGACTGACACCGTCAAAATCTTCTCCGGCACCTTCGAGGGGCGAACGCTCGGCACACCGATTCTCATGTTCGTGGCGAACGAAGACCAGCGTTCCGAGGCGTACACCGAGATGGCGACGAAGTTCCGTCCATCGCATGCGGACTTCACTTATCAGGCCAAGTACGGCATTCGCGCATGGCCGGGTGGCGGCCGCACTAGTGCGAGGGAGACGGTCGGTCGTGTGGCCGCCGGCGCGATTGCAAAGAAGCTTCTGCTCGAGCAGTTCGGCGTCGAGGTGCTCGCCTACGTGACGCAGGTGGAACGAATCTCTGCCGAGGTGAATCGCGAGAAGGTGCGTTTTAAGGACATTGAGTCGAACATCGTCCGCTGCCCCGACCACGCTGCCGCGGAACGGATGATCCGGGCGATTGACCGCGTTCGCAAGGAAGGCGACAGCGTGGGCGGCATCATCGAGGGGGTTGCGCGCGGCGTGCCGGTTGGCTGGGGCGAACCGGTATTCGACCGACTCGAGGCGGACCTCGCCAAAGCGATGCTCAGTCTTCCGGCGACAAAGGGATTCGAAATCGGCTCCGGCTTCAGCGGCGTGGCGATGCGTGGCAGCGCACACAACGATATCTTCCGCATGAAGGGTCGCCGCGTGCGCACGCTGAGCAACCGTTCCGGCGGCGTGCAGGGTGGCATCTCGAACGGCGAGACCATCTACTTCCGCGTGGCGTTCAAGCCAACCGCGACCATCCTGCAAGAACAGAACACCGTCGATGACGAAGGGCGTAACGTGAAGATCAAGGCCCGTGGACGCCACGATCCGTGCGTGCTGCCGCGTGCGGTGCCGCTGGTCGAGTCGATGACCGCACTCGTTCTCGCGGATCACGCCCTGCGCCATCGCGCGCAATGCGGGAAGTAAACTATGCGCACACTGGCCTGCTTTTTCCTCTTTCTCGCGCATTCAATTTTCGCCGCAGATACAGCCTCCGCACCATCTTGGGATCTCGCGCTCTTCAGTAAAGTACCCGCCACATTCGCTGCGACGAACCGCAGCACGGTTCCCGGTGTACGGTCTCTTTTCTATGAAGGGTCGCAGTTTAGCGGGAAGCCGACGCGCGTCTTCGCGTGGTATGGCGCGCCGACGAACACAACGAAGAAGATTCCCGCGATGGTGCTAGTGCATGGCGGTGGCGGCACGGCCTTCGATGCGTGGGTGAAGCTCTGGGTCTCTCGCGGTTACGCGGCTGTCGCGATGGACCTGTGCGGCTCCGTTCCGCTCGGAAGCTACGGCAAATGGCAGCGTCACGAACAGGGCGGTCCGCCGGGTTGGGGCGGCTTTGATCAGATTGACCGGCCGCAAACTGACCAGTGGACGTGGCAGGCGATTGCCGACATCGTTCTCGCGCACTCGCTCATCCGCTCGTTTCCCGAGGTGGACGCGACGCGCATCGGCGTCACCGGCATTTCATGGGGCGGTTACCTCACTTGCATCGCCTCCGCGGTGGACACGCGTTTCCGTTTCGCTGCGCCGGTGTATGGCTGTGGTTTTCTCGGCGAGAATTCCACATGGCTCGGGACATTTGAGAAGATGAGCGCGGAGAAGTCCGCCATGTGGCTCGCGTGGTGGGATCCCTCGCACTATCTGAAACGCACCGAGATGCCGGTGCTCTGGGTGAATGGCAGCAACGACTTCGCCTACCCAATGGATTCGTGGCAGAAATCCTATCGAGCCACACGCGGGTCAGACACACTTTGCCTGCGAGTCCGGATGCCTCACGGGCACGGTGGCGCCGGTGAAAATCCGGTTGAAATCCACGCCTTCGCCGAGAGTCTTTTTAACGGTGGCTCGCCGCTGGCGAAGGTGCTCAAGCAGGGCCGCGACGTAAAGAATGTGTGGGCGACGTTTCAGTCGAAGTCGATAATCACCAAGGCCGAGTTGAACTTCACGCGGGACAGCGGCAAATGGCAGCAGCGGAAGTGGGAAGCCCTATCGGCTGCGCTCGATGCAAAGGCCGGTCGCGCGAGTGCCGTGCTGCCCGAAGGGACGACGGTTTATTATCTGAACCTCATTGACGAGCGCGGCCTCGTCGTTAGTGCCGAGCACGAAGAGTTGTCTACTCAGAATCCTTCGCGATAGACGAGCTTCCCGTTCACGTAGGTGCGCAGCGCTTTCGTCTGCGCGATTTTGTCCTCCAGGCACGTGAGCAGGTCGGTATCGAGGACGACGAGGTCGGCTAGCTTTCCAACTTCCAGCGATCCCGCCCTGTCTTCGAGGAAGAGCAGCTTCGCGTTGTTAATAGTGTAGAAACGCAGCGCCTGTTCGCGGGTCAGGGCTTCTTCGGGATGCAACTGGCCCTCGTGCCACTTCGCCCGCCGCGTGATCGCGGTCGCCATGCCGAGGAACGGGTTGTAGGGATTCACGCTGCGGAGCGAGCCGATTTTCTGCATGTGGTCCGAGCCGCCGCCCACGATGCCGCCCGCCGCGAAAATGCTCTTGAGCGGCTGGAAGTAACGCAGTCGGTCGTAGCCGAACTGTTTCACCAGTGTGCGCGTGTCGAGATAGAGCCACGCGGGCTGGATGTCGAGGACCACACCGAGCCGCGCGGCGGTCTCGACCGATTCCTTGCTCATAAAGTTGCTGTGTGTGACGCACGCGCGGGTCTGGCGGATGGGCAAGCCTTCCTTGGTGAGCTCATCGTAAACCTCCATCAGCGTGTGCACCGCACCGTCGCCGACGGAGTGCGCGGTGAATTGCAGTCCGCTCTCCACGGCGGTGCGAACCATCGGCTTGAGCCGGTCCTTGGGGATGAACAGCACGCCGCGATACTGCGGGTCGGTGATGGAGTAAATCTCGCTTAAGCCCCACGGCTGACGCATGTAGGCACTGCCCGTGAGCATGCCGCCGTCGAGGAACATCTTGATGCCGATGATGCGGACCCAGTCATCGCGCTCCGTGTGCAGCTTGTGCTTGGCGACGGCGCGGATGTTGTCCTGAATCTTCGCCAACTCGCCGAGTGAGCCGACGCCCTGCGACGCGCTCACGCGCACGGTCAACGCACCCGCGTCGCGCAACTTCGCATAGCTCTCGATGGCACCGAGGCCCGCGTTCCGGTCGGAGATAGTCGTGATGCCGACGGAGTTGTAGTCCTTGAAAAGCGCTATAAGACGCTCGGTGCGCTCGGTCTCCGTCGCGCTGCGCGCACCGGTGTTGCCAGTTTTGAAATAGTTAGCCGAGGTCCGGAGAATGCCCGTGGGCTCACCGTTCGCGTCCTTCTCGACCTTGCCGGGAACGCCAACGGGAATTTGGAAGTGGCGGTCAATCTTGTTGAGCTGGAGGGCGAGCGAATTCACTGAGGCGTCGGGTCCAGTCTGGAAAGCGACAGGGTGCTTCGGCGCGGCGGCATCCAACTCAGCGCGAGTCGGGTAACGCTGCTCCTTCAGGCGCGTGATGAAAATCTGTGAGGTGGTAATCCACTGCCCCTCCGTCGCGATTGCCGCACGCGACCGGATATAGGCGAGCACGTCAGCGATAGACTCCATCTCCGGCATCGCGTGGTCGAACTCATACATGCTGGCGCTGGTTGGATGCGTGTGCGAGTCCATCAGGCCCGGAATGACCATGCGACCCGCGAGATTTACCGATTCGGTCCGCGGGCCTTTGAGTTTTGCCACCTCGGCGTCAGTGCCGATGGCGAGAATGCGTCCGTCGCCGATGGCGATTGCTTGGTGGATGGAGAACTTATCGTTTACCGTTACGATTTTGCCGCTATGCAAAATCACTTCTGCTGGCGCGCCGCGAACGGAAGTGGTGGTGACGCCGGTGAGCAGAGCGACCAGCAGCGCAGCGAATGTGAACGTACCGCGGGCTGCGAGCGTAGCAGGCTTCATCGTGCTGGTGGGAAAAGTGGATTAGGATGGAGCCACCAGAAGATTTCCCAGGCGTGGCCGCTGAAGAGCCAGATGACCGCTGCGAGCGCGATGTACGGGCCGTAGGGCAACTTGGCCGACCAGTCGCGTTTGCCGATGGCGATGAGCGTGACGCCTGCGACCGCACCGATGACCGCGCTGACAAGCAACGAGAAGACCGCTGCCTGCCAACCGAGGAACGCACCGATGGCTGCCATGAACTTCACATCGCCCAACCCCATCGCCTCGCGCGGGATGACGAGTTGGTCAGTCACCGCCTCCATCTGCGCGACGGTGGTCGGGTCGAGTTTTTCCTTGCCGATAAAAAGCGCCTGCTGCGAGAGGCGCACGGGTACGTCCGCGTAGCAGCGGTCGGTCAGTTCGAGTTGCGATGCGTGCAGGTGGATAGTGTCCGAACCGCGGTAGAACAGCTCCTCGTACGGAATCGTTTCGTCGGGCAGCACGAGGCTGCTCTCGGTAAAATAGATGCGTGAGCGGGTCGGCAGTTCGATTTTCTGTCGTCCGAAGGCGAGTTTGCCCAAGAGCAGTACGGCGTACACGATGAGCGCCCCAGTCCCCGCGCCGATGAGGCTCCACTTGAGTGCTTGGCCGATGGTAGCGGCGTTGTGGAGATCGAGAATAACCAGAGAGATAAGCACGCCCACGACAGTGCCGCCGAGCGTGATTTCGTCCGGGATAATAAAGTGCTCGAAATCGATGAACGTCGCGGCGAGCAGGCCGGCGAGCAGCAGGCAGTACGCGGCCGCAAGCAGACCGGTCTGTTGCCACGCGCCGGCGTTACCGAACTTGTGCCACGCCGCTGCGAAGGCGAGGCCGGTGAGTAGTTCGACGAGGAAATAGCGTGCAGAAATCGGCGCCGCGCAGTTCGCACACTTACCGCGCAGCCAGAGCCACGTGACCAGCGGGATGTTCAGGAACCACGGGATAGTGAACTGGCAGTGCGGGCAGTGCGACGGCGGGTTCACCACGCTCATCCCGCGCGGCAGGCGATGGATGCAGACGTTCAGGAAGCTGCCAACCATCGCGCCGGTGATGAAATAGACGGCGGTCCAGAAATGGAACGGCAGGCTAGTCATAGACGTTCTTTTCCAGCGCGCGTCGCATCACCTCCACCGGCGCTGCCCGGCCGCTCCAAATCTCCAGCGCCTTCGCGCCTTGGTAGAGCAGCATGCCAAGTCCGTTCGCCGTGCGGCAACCGGCCGCCTTCGCAGCCTTGAGCAAGAGCGTTTCCGCTGGACGATAAATCATGTCGTACACCGCGCCAGCTTTGCTCAAGGGGAACTGCCGTTCATCGAGAGGCGAAGCATCGCCGGTCTTCAAGCCGAGTGACGTGGCGTTCAAGACCAGTTCCACGGTGCTTGCGGGATAGCCAACGACCACCTTCACGCTGGGGAACCGCTGGCGAATCTCGACGGCGACCTCCTCGGCCTTGCTTGCCGTGCGGTTGACGAGGAAGAGTTCGCGCGCGCCGTCGCTGGCGAGCTTGAGCGCCGCCGTACGACCTGCGCCACCGGCGCCGAGCAGGAGGATGCGCGCGCCGCTCGGCTCCACGGCGAGGTCCTCGCGCAGCGAGCGGGTGATGGCGTCGGCGTCGGTGTTGAAGCCGTGCGTGCGGAGCTCCGCGGCGTCCGCGGCGGGGATCTCCGCGAGCGGTCGCCATTGGCCGTGCGCGTCCTTCGCCTCGAAACGCACTGTGTTCACCGCGCCCCACGTCTTCGCAGATTCATCGAGCGCATCCATCATTCCCACCGCGAGCAGCTTGTGGGGCACGGTGAGGTTAAGGCCGAGGAAACGCATCGCCTGAGCGCCGGCGATGGCGGCGCGCAATTCCTCCGGTCGCACCTCGCAGGCGAGGTAACGCCAGTCGAGGCCGAGCGCGGCGATGCCCGCGTTCTGCATCGCAGGCGAGGCAGAGTGACGGATGGGATGGCCGAAGACGGCGCAGCAACGCGTCAACGCGCTGACGGGGTTGTCGTGGGCCTCAGGCACACGTAGAAAACTAATGTTCTCTGTTGGAAGTTCCAAGTTCCAAGTTGGTTCTGGCAGGGCAGGGTGGATCTCAGTTTCCCATTGCGCCGAGAAAAATAGACAGGCTATATACGGGTTGAATCATACCCAGAGTGAAGATTAAAGAAATCACGCCTGAGCGATAACGGTCATTTCACACTATGTCATTCGAGATTCAGCGCAGAAGCATCACGAACTGAATCAGCTGGCGTTGGGCGTGGCTGTCGCGTTCCAGCGCTACCACCAAATCTCCCAATAAAATATAACCCCATGACGACTATCCGCCTCATTGCTGTCTTTCTTCTCCTTCCTTCCATCTTGGTTCTGCGTGCAGCGCAGCCGTCCTCTGCACGGCCCAACTTCATCATCTTCTACTCCGACGATCTCGGCTGGGGTGAAACCGGCGCGCAGGGCAACCGTGAAATTCCCACGCCTCACACCGACTCGATCGCGAAGAATGGTATCCGCTTCACCAGCGGCTACGTCGCCGCGACGTATTGCAGTCCGTCGCGCGCCGGCCTCCTGACCGGGCGCTACCCCACGCGCTTTGGCCACGAGTTCAACAGCACCGCCAACGCCATCGGCCTTCGCTCCGACCAAACGACGTTGGCGACCCGCCTCAAAGCCCACGGTTACGCCACCGCCGCCATCGGCAAGTGGCACCTCGGCAACCAGCCCGAGAATCGGCCGACCAAGCGCGGCTTCGACGAATTCTTCGGCACGCTCAACAACACGCCGTTCTTCCATCCGACCAACTTCATCGACTCGCGGATCAACGACGACGTTCGCCCCGTCACTGATCCGAATTTCTACACGACCGATGCCTTCGCCGAGCGTGCCGTGGACTGGATCGAGAGGAACAAAACCAAACCGTGGTTCCTCTACCTGCCTTTCAATGCCCAGCACGCCCCGCTTCAGGCGCCGAAAAAATACCTCGATCGTTTCCCGAACATCACCGACGAGAAGCGCAAACTCTTCGCCGCGATGATGGCTGCCATGGACGACGCCATCGGTCGTGTCATGGGCAAGGTGCGCGCCCTCGGTCAGGAGGAAAACACGATTGTCTTCTACATCGGCGACAACGGTGGCCCCACCGCGAGCACGACTTCGCAAAACGGTCCGCTACGCGGCTTCAAGATGACGACCTACGAGGGTGGCCCGCGCGTCCCGTTCTTCGCTCAGTGGAAAGGCAAGTGGCCCGCAGGAAAAACTTACGACTTCCCCGTGCTTAACCTCGACGTGCTCCCCACGATCATCGCCGCCGCCGGCGCGAAGCCCGAGCCCTCGTGGCAGCTCGACGGCGTCGATCTCACGCCCTACGTCACCGGCGCCAATACCGCGCGCCCACACCAGACACTCTACTGGCGCTTTAGCCCACAGTGGGCGATTCGCCACGGCGACATGAAGCTTGTCGTCTCCAGCGGCGGCAGCGGTAAGCCGGAGCTCTACGACATCGCTACCGACATCGGCGAAACCAAAGACCTCGCCGTCGCGCAACCCGCCAAGGTGAAGGAGCTGCAGGTGCTTTGGGACAAGTGGAACGCCGAACAAGCTCCGGCCAGCGCGCCCAACGCCCCGGGCGGCAAAGCAAAGAAAAACGAGAAGAAGAAAAACAAGCAGTGAGCCCCCGTCGGTCGGTAGCCAGCGCCCCCTTTTCTTTCTATCACAGCCAACACCATGTGTTGGAGCAATGGCTTGAAGGAAACTAGATTTTTAAAGGGATTGGATCCGCGAGGGGTTTATGCGCGGTCGGGTGAGGCGAACGCGGTGAGTGTTTAACCCAAATCAACGAACGGCGGGATAGGGCAGTCGAGTGTATTGCTGATGGCGCGGAGGAGTTCTCCTTCACCTTCCTGAATAATGCCGTCGCTGGCGACGGTGGCCGCGCACGCTTCTATCAGCGAGTTTTTGATGCGAGGGATGGCGTTGGCGAGGCGATCAAGGGCGGCATCCACGTGGGCGAGGTTGCATTCCGTGAGCGGCAGGAACACGAGGGAAGGGTTCTTTGATTCGAGCACGTTGGCACCCACTTGGAATGCCTCGGCTTGTTTCTGCGGTTCGTCGTGACCGAGGTGGGCGAGACACGAGAGGAGCACAGCGCAATCAGGGAGGAGTGGCGCGAGCTTGCGCTGCTGCGTGTGTCGCGGTGGCTGGGGATTGAACTGCGGGTCGAGATGGCGACAGAGAGTTTTCTTGAGTGCGTATTCGAAGAGGTCAATCGCAGCATCGGCTTCGATGAGAGCATCCACACTGCGGCGGAATTGAGTGTGCTGCGCGGGCGAAAGGCGACGAAGTGCGGCGGTGGCGAGTGTGGCGAGCGGAAGTTTTGAGCGCCTCGGCAGAGCGTCCACGTGCGGAAGGAGGAGGTTCAGTTCGCGCAGGACATCCGCTGGGGCGATTTGCTGGAGGTGAGAAAGCTGAGTACCGCGGATGGTTCGATCGGCGTCGAGCAACAACGCGTACATGAGCGCTGAAGCGCCGAACGGTTCTTGTGCCGCTTTCGCAAGCGGCCCCGGTAGCTCGGC
Source organism: Akkermansia muciniphila (assembly GCA_945900775.1). Lineage (GTDB taxonomy): Bacteria > Verrucomicrobiota > Verrucomicrobiia > Limisphaerales > SIAT01 > SIAT01. The sequence continues at coordinate 51,030 of CAMDJP010000015.1, forward strand.
GAGAAGTACGGAGGCGCGCACGATGTGTTCGGGACCGATTGAGCCGGCCTGCTGTGCGATGTCTTTGGCGCGCGTGATGACCGGCGGTGTTCCGCCAGAAAATGAAGCTGTGGCATTAGAAACAGCTGTATGCGTTGAACCTTCTCTGCCTGCCGCCAACTCCGCAATCTCGGGATAGAACTGAGGGTCGAGTAGTTGAATCCGTTCCTCCAAGGGCGGGTGTGTGGCGAAAAAACTGTTCAACGCGCTGGCGAAAAACATGTGAGAGAAAGCTGAGGCGCGCGGATGGGCGACAGCCGAACCGGTGGGGTAACCGGCGATTTTTTTAAGAGCGTTGCCAATGCCGCTTGGATTGCGAGTGAACTGCACGGCTGAGGCATCGGCGAGATGTTCGCGCTGACGCGAGATGGCTGCTTGGATGGCGCGGGCGAAGAATTGCCCAATCCAGCCGATAAGAAGAAGGCCCAATCCGAAAGCGAAAAATGCGGCGGCAACTTGGTTTCCATCCTTATTACGTGATCGGCCGCTGCGTCCGGCGATTTCGAAAAGGACGCGGCCGAGCAACGCCAATCCCATGATGCCGTAAAGCCATCCGGTAAGCTGGATATTCCGGCGCATGTCGCCGTTGAGGATATGGCTGAACTCGTGCGCCACGACTCCTTGAAGCTCATCGCGACTCAATTGATTCAGGCAACCGCGTGAGACGGCGACAGCGCAATCGCTTGTATCGTGGCCGGCGGCGAAAGCGTTAATAGCTTCCTCATCATCGAGCACGAACACCGCCGGCATGGGCGTGCCGGAGGCAATCGACATTTCTTCGACCACATTTAGATAACGTCGCTCGGCAGGATTGCTCGTGCCTGGTTCGACTGGGCGTCCGCCACACATCTCGGCCACGGTGCGTCCGCCGGAGGAGAGGCTGGCCTTGCCTACACCAACGCCGATAAGAATCACGATGGATGTGCCGACAAGGGAGAGGAAGGCGATTCCGGGGTTCCACAAATCCTGACCTTCCGTGATGAGGGCGGCGGTGAGAAAATGAACCGCCGCGATGATGCCGACGACGGCGAGTGCGTACAGAATCAGGAGACGACCAGTCTGCTGGCGGGCCTGTTCTTGGCGCGCAAAAAAATTCATAGTGCAGAGCGCGGGGGAGGCGCGGTGCGCCAGGCGTTACGCGAAGGAAACTTTGGTCGCCTCGCGCTCGGTGATGTTGGTGATCTCGAAAAGCGCGGCTTCGCTAAAGCCCAGCATATTGGCGAAGATGACGGCAGGGAACTGTTCCCGGCTGGTGTTGTACACCATCACGGAGTCGTTGTAGTTCTGCCGCGAGAAGGCCACCTTGTTTTCTGTCGAGGTCAATTCCTCGGTCAGGTTTATCATCACTTGGCTGGCCTTGAGGTCGGGGTACTGCTCGCTGACAACCATCAGACGCGAAAGCGCGCCGGCCAATCCGCTTTCTGCTGCGCCCAAACTCTGCATGGTTTTGGAGTCGGCGGGATTGGCGGCAGCAGCCCGCGCGGCGGCGATGGCGATGTTGCGTGCTTCGGTGACCTTGACCAGTGTGTTGTGCTCGTGTCCCAAGTAACCTTTGGCGGTCTCGACGAGGTTGGGGATGAGATCGTATCGGCGCTTGAGCTGCACATCAATCTGCGCAAAGGCGTTCTTGAACGTGTTACGCAGTTGGACCAGCCGATTGTAGATGGTCACGCCGTACAGGGCCAGCAGGACTACCAGTCCCACGAGCACGAGAGCGATGATGGTGAACGCGGCGATGACGCCGACTACAGGAAACATATTCATAGATTATCTAATTGATAGCAGCTTTGGGCGTCACCGGTCAATTCCACAAACCGGCGATTTTTATAATGCGGCAATATTCGTGCGTGAAGCGATTCCTCCCCAAGTAGTTTTGCGAATCTCCGGAAAGGCAGCTCATAGGAACCGATAGGAATTTGCTTTCTGGATGCTCCACGGTTTCGGGAGAATCATACTGTAAAGGTTGACTAGTATGGAAGGTAGCTTAATCCCTCCCCGTGGCAATAAAAATACTGTTGTTTTGAGATTCTTAACCGCGTTTCCGTTTCGAGCGTTGACGGCTCCGCCGCGTTTCCTAAGATGACGCCGGTTTTTCAACGACACACATGAGCGCCAACCAATCCGCCGCCGACAAAAACCTTTTCCCGCCTCCCGTCACCTCGTCGGCTCAGTCCTACGTCCGCACCCTCGAGGAGTACCGCGATATTTACGCCGCTGCGGCGCGCGCGCCGGACAGCTTCTGGGCTGCGCAAGCCGAGCGCATCACATGGATCAAGAAATGGGACAAAGTCAGCCAGTGCGATTATCACAAGGCCGATATCCAGTGGTACCTCGGTGGAAAGCTCAACGCTTCGTATAACTGTGTGGACCGGCACGTCGAGGCCGGCCACGGCGATGTGACTGCGCTCATCTGGGAAGGGAATAATCCGGCGGAGACGCGCCGCGTGAGCTACGCCGAACTACACCTGCAGGTGCAGCGCGCAGCGAACGCGCTCAAGGCTCTCGGTATTAAGAAGGGCGATCGCGTCTGCATCTACCTGCAGATGATTCCCGAACTGGCCGTGGCCGTGCTCGCCTGCGCCCGCATCGGCGCGGTGCACTCGGTCGTCTTCGGCGCGTTCTCGTCAGACTCGCTCGTCACGCGCATCAACGACTCCGGTTGCAATCTCATCATCACGCAGGACACCGCCGTGCGCGGCAACAAGCTCGATATTCCGATGAAGGCGAACGCCGACAAGGCAATCGAGCGAACGCCAAGCGTGGAGAAGGTTCTCGTCGTCCGCCGCACCGGTTCACCCGTCGAACTGAAAGCCGGCCGGGACGTTTGGTGGCACGAAGCGTTAGAGGCCGCTTCGCCGATTTGTCCGCCCGAGCCGATGGATGCCGAAGATCCGCTCTTCATTCTTTACACGAGCGGTTCCACTGGCAAGCCGAAGGGCGTCCTGCACACGACTGGGGGCTACCTCGTGTACGTCGCGACGACCCATCATTACGTCTTCGACTACAAGCCGGGCGACATCTACTGGTGCACGGCGGACGTCGGCTGGATCACAGGACACTCGTATATCCTCTACGGGCCCCTCGCCAACCGCGCTACCACGCTGATGTTCGAAGGTGTGCCGAACTATCCCGACTTCGGTCGTTTCTGGGAGGTCATCGCCAAGCACAAGGTGAACATTTTCTACACCGCGCCGACGGCCTTGCGCGCGCTGATGAAGGAAGGCGACACGTGGCCGAACAAGCACGGACTCTCGTCGCTGCGCTTGCTCGGCACCGTGGGCGAGCCAATCAAGTCACCCGAATGGACGTGGTACCACAAGTCCATCGGCAAGGAGCGCTGCCCCATCGTGGACACGTGGTGGCAGACGGAAACTGGCGGCATCCTCATCAGCCCGTTGCCTGGCGCTACGCCACTCAAACCAGGCAGCGCCACCTTGCCACTCTTTGGCATCCAACCGCAGGTGGTAGATGAGCAGGGAAAAGTTTTGGAAGGAAACGATGTGCGCGGCTGTTTGGTGCTCGCTGCGTCGTGGCCGGGGCAGATGCGCACTGTGTACGGCGATCACCAACGTTTTGTGGACACGTACTTCTCGCGCTTCCCAGGAAAGTATTTCACCGGCGACGGCTGCTGGCGCGATGCCGATGGCTACTACTGGATTACCGGCCGTGTGGACGACATCATCATCGTCTCTGGACACAACATCGGCACGGCGGAGATTGAAGGAGGTATCGGCGGGCATTCGGCTGTGGCCGAGGCGGCGGTTGTCGGCTACCCGCACGACATCAAGGGCAACGCCATCTACGCGTTCGTGACGCTCAAGACCGGCCAGACGCCGAGCGCAGAGATGCGCAAGGAGATTGTCCAACGCGTGCGGCAGGAGATTGGCCCGCACGCGACGCCGGACAAAATCCAGTTCACCGACGGACTGCCCAAGACGCGCTCGGGAAAAATCATGCGCCGCATCTTGCGCAAGATTGCCGAGAACGAATTGGATAACCTCGGCGATATTTCCACGCTCGCTGATCCGAGTGTGGTTGAATCGCTCGTGAAGGGGCGGGTGTAGTCAGATGCTTTGGCTCAAGCCCGGCGTGCGGCATCCAGCTTGGCGAAGCACTGCCGCGCGGCGGCGATTGGGTCGTAACCCGGCTTGTTGAAAATCATCCCGCTGACCTCCACCACGACCGGTCCGCGCCAGTTCGCCTTCCGCAGCCGCTCGAAGTAGTCGGCGTAGTCAATCTTGCCTTCGCCTGGGAGCAGGAACTGGAATTTCGCAGCTTCGCCAGTGGCGTCCTTCACGTGGATGAAGGACGTGTGCGGCAGCAACGCCTTCAACGTGTCCGATAGCGGCAATCCACGGAGTTGGTAGTGGCTCTGGTCGAAGGCGAGCCGGATCCACGGGCTGTTGGCCTGCTGCAGTAACCAAAGGGCGTGCTCGGGCAAGTGCGCGGCACTGCCGACGTGCGGCTTGATGGCGATGGTGATTTTCTCTTTGGCGGCAACCGCGGCCCACGCGCGTAACTGCTCAGCCATCTTCTGTTTCACGGTCTCCCACTCGGCTGGTTTGCCGCCGAGGACGGTCTCCAATAGCGGAGGTGTCTGCGGTGCGACGTCGCGCGAAAGCTCCGCGGCGGCCTTGATGCGATCGAGGTGAATGCGGTGCGTCGCCGCTTCGGCGAGCAGGCTGAAGTTATCCATCATGGCAGCGAGACCGAGGTTCAGGGCCTTCAGACGCTGGGAGAGTTCGCGTCGGGCCGCGGGGGTGAGCAGTTTCGGTTCAGCGGGGAAGCCGGGGTTCAAGGTCAACTCCACGCTTTCGTAACCGATCTTCGCGCAGGCTTCGCACGCATCGACCAACGTCAGGGACTTCATCCCGTACAGGCTGAAGCCCAGCTGGATTCCTGTATTCTTGCGGGGCTTGGATTCTGCTGCCAGTGCCAATTCAATCGGTGCGCTTCGCAATGCGAGGCAGGCACCGGCACTGAGGGTGATAAACTGCCGGCGTTCGAAAAGATGTGGATGAAGGTGCTGGGAACTGGCTTTCATTTGACGAAGCAGAACAAGGGATTCCGCATCTGTCAATCGGCTGGACATTTCACTTGTGCGAAGTGTACGGAACCGCCTTAATGGTTGGCATAGGATTTGCTGCTTGACGCGACACGGGGATGGTGAATATTGTTAAACCACAAGTTATCGAAGCAAATGTGAGTATTGTGGAACCAAAAGCCTACAAGGCCGATGAAATCTCACTCAGTTTGCGTGACCTTCACGCAATTCGGGCGTTCACGCTCATTGAGTTGCTGGTCGTCATCGCTATCATCGGCATCCTCGCCTCGATACTCCTGCCGGTGCTGGGAAGAGCTAAATCCCGGGCGCATGCGACGGTCTGCCAGAGCAACCTAAAGCAGATTGTCTTGGGTATCACAGTGTACACGGGAGATTTTCAGGATCGTTTTCCAGGCCCAATCACTAGCTCTCTTTATCCACGGATGGGGCCGTCCACGGCTGGTGGAGCTACACCCGTGCTGGAGGTAACCGGCTCGGTGACGGGATACCCCCGTAACGCTGAGCTGCTCTACTATGCTGGGAGATATTTAGGTGGGCCGGATTCCAACTCACTGCCGGCTGCTAATGAGATGTTCACACTGTTTCGGGATCCTGGGTTCCAGAGAGCTGCCAACCTTAGCACTGGGCAGAAGAACAACCCGACGTCGCAGCTGCATTATCTTCTAGCAAGCAAGCCGGCCCAACGCGCGCCGATTTTGCCGGTACCAGCACCAGGAACTGTGCTCTGGGGGCCGTTCGGCGGGTTTTCCGGAACGAACATATTCACTCTCTCGCCTCATGGTTCGATCGCTCCGTGCGAGATGCAGTTATTCCCTCGGCCAGAGTACAATTACCTCGTTACCGATTATGTGGCGCAGATGGTGTCCGTGGATCCCGCCGGACCGGCTGGCTACGCGTTCAGTGCCAACAGCTACAACGCCATGCTCCCCATGGGCGATACGCATCAAGGCAAGTTCAACCAAGGTATGCTCGACGGCAGCGTTCGTAGCGTGAGTGTCATCGGTGGTGGCGTCGCTGCCGGCGCACCGGCGGGCGTGTTGGGCGACGTCAACTACAACGTCCACGGCACAGACATCATCTATAGCAAGTAAACACGCGGCGCGCTTGCGGGCTTGAACTGCCCCGCGTCGCCCGCTACTGTCCGCGCGATGTCGCGCCTGCCCTTTGAGGTCCACCTCGCGCTCCGTTATCTGCGTCCGAAGCGTTCGCTGATCTCGGTGATCCCGTTCACGTCCGTCGTTGGCGTGATGCTCGGTGTGGCGGTGATCATTATCGTC
>CAMDJP010000016.1 GCA_945900775.1 Akkermansia muciniphila
GCCACCCATCTGACCGCCGTAACCACCCATGCCGCCCATGCCGCCACCCATCTGACCGCCGTAACCACCCATGCCGCCCATGCCGCCACCCATCTGACCCATTCCACCCATCTGACCCATTCCACCCATCTGACCCATTCCACCCATCTGACCCATTCCACCCATCTGACCCATTCCACCCATTCCACCCATCTGACCCATTCCACCCATCTGACCCATTCCACCCATCTGACCCATTCCTCCCATACCGCCCATCTGACCCATTCCTCCCATCATTCCTCCGCCCATCGTAGCACCACGACCATAGCTAGGACGCCCCTTACCGCCTTTGCCACCATTGCCGTTGTTGCCGTTCCCATTTCCACCATTGCCGTTGTTGCCGTTCCCATTAAATCCACCAGTGCCCCCCATCATCCCACCACCCATTCCGTTTTGATTTTCGCCTTGACCATTGTTGGGGTTATTATTGGCCGTTCCGGCTAATTCCTGTGCGTAGGAAAGCAGCTCCATCATATTGACTATGGGCGGTGCCATCACAGCGCCTACGCCAATAGACCGACCTCGAGGAATCATGAACATACGGCCCGGCAGATTGATGCCCGGAGCCGTCATCCCAACGCCAGCGGGCACGGGTACATCGATGGCTCCACGGCCCACGCCGCGCTTTTTGGCAATCTCCGCGGCTGCCACTTGAGCCACGTATTGTAGTTCGTTGGAGCTCATACTCCTACGCATGTTGTTGTTCGTGTCCAGCGAATCCAAGCCTTGGCCCATCGGGTCAAGCAAACTCATGGCGCCGGAACTAAATGGGCTCATCGCCCCTCCCGGTCCCATCATACCGCCCATTCCTCCCATGCCCATGCCGCCCATTCCTCCCATCTGACCCATACCGCCCATTCCTCCCATGCCCATGCCGCCCATTCCTCCCATCTGACCCATTCCTCCCATCTGACCCATTCCTCCCATCTGACCCATTCCTCCCATCTGACCCATACCGCCCATCTGACCCATACCGCCCATCTGATCCATGCCTCCCATCTGACCGCCGTAACCGCCCATGCCACCCATCATACCACCGTATTGGGCAAAAACGGAGGACGCCCAAAAGGCGAGGACGAAGAGGTTTGTCCGCAACGAGAATTTCATTTCTTTTAAAAGCTAACCTACTGTACGTAAAAACACCGTCTTGTCAATGTTGCAGACGGGGGCGGAACGCGATCGGTTACCCATAATGCAGCCACAGCTATCAACCACCTTGGCCTGGTTGATCCGTAAACTTCTTCGTCTCCTGCTCAGCCTTGAGCAGGGCGGCTTGACGCGCCTCAGCCTCGGCATATGAGTTAGACGCAACTGGCGGAGTAAAATTGGGGGATGGCAGCATCACCGATGTAGCCGACCGAGGCACGGCGGGAATCACCGGCAACGGCGGCAGAGGCGGAACAGGGGGGATAAACTTGGGCAGCGATTGCGAAAGCGGGGCAACTGGCGGACCCACAGGCCGAGCCAACACCGCAGGCTTCGCTTGTATTGGTGGCAGAGGGGCGGTCAGACCGGCATCGTAGGCGCGCGCAGCGGCACCATCGGCAATCTTACGCAATTGTTGCTCGTACACCTGCCGCTGCGCCTCGACTGCGGCGGCCTGGATTTCCGCAGGAGATTTTACCGGCGCGGACGGCGCAGCCAATGGCTTCATCGACGGGATAGCAGGTCTGATTGGCGGAGGCGTGCTAGCAGCGGGGGACATCGTCGGCTTTGGCAAAGTCAGCTTTGCGGGTGGCGTACCCGACAGCGGACCAAGTACAGCGGGAGCACCTCCCAATGGAGTCAACGGCTTGGAAGCAGGAGCGAGAGCGACTGGCCGACCGGGAACGGGCGGCGGACTTCCGAGCGGTTTGATGATTGCGGACATTGGCACCGGCGTGGCCGGCTTCGACAATGACGGCGGAATACCCAGAGCGGGCGGCACAACAGGCAAAAGCTTTGGAACAGGAATCCCAACCGGTCCAGCAATAACGGGTTTATCAGCGGCCACGGGCGTCATTGGACGCGGCGTAGCAGGTGTAACCAGCGACAGGGGGGCGATTTGAGCAGGCCGCGCGGCGGGTGTCTGTGCCCCCAAAATCTTGGGAGGCTGCATCTCGATTTGGATCTGCGGCATGACCGCCAGCTTGGCTTCTAACGGCGATGATGTGATTGGAAAGATGCGAATCGGCCCCACCGATTGTTCCGGTGCCGCAGTCATCATCAGTTTCGGCAGAGTCATCGCTGGCAGCGGCAATAACATGACCGGCTTGACCCCCTTCATCTCGGCCGCTGGCGCGGCAGATGCCGACTCCGGCGGGAATAGAATAGACCGCTCAATCACTGGCGTGGGCGTTGGAACTGGCGGTACGATGAGTTCCTCAGATTGGTTTTTGATTTCAGACTCGCCCTCAAACTCAATTTTTAGGCGTGCGGCTTCTTCGGCCTCAATCTTCAGCTTGGCTTCAGCGCGCAGCCGGCTCTCGAGTTCTTCCTTTGCACGGCGGGTCACCTCTTCCTCGGCAGCCTTGCGTTGCTCTTCGGCGAGACGCTTGGCTTCAAGCTCCGCTTTCAGTCGGGCGGTTTGTTCAATCTCAGTCCTCAGCCTAGCTTCCGCGCGCAGCCGGTTCTCAAGTTCTTCTTTCGCTCGGCGGGCGACCTCTTCCTCAGCAATCTTGCGCTGCTCTTCGACGAGGCGCTTTCCCTCGATTTCGGCCTTGAGGCGCGCGGATTCCTTGGCTTCAACCGCCGCCTTGAAACGAACGCGCTCGCGGGTACGGTCGGCCTCGAGTGTAGCTTGTTCAGCCATCTCCTTGGCCTTACGTCCGGACTCATCCTCAGAAATTCTCCGCAATTCCAGGGCAAGCCGCTCGGCCTCGCGTTGGAAAGACTGACGTGCAGCTTCCTTGGCCCGCAGCTCGGATTCATAACGCAGATTCTCGCGTGCGCGGGCGGCCATCTCGGCCCGGTGCCGCTCCTCCTCACGGTGCCGCTCCTCCTCGCGGGCGCGGTCCTCCATATCCTGCTTAACCTTCCAACGGATATGCTCCTCGGTGAGCGAGCGAACCTCCTCGGCCATGTGCGAGGCGGAGCTCTCGGCCTTGAATCGCGAGGACTCCTTCGACTCCATCTCAGTGCGAAATTTTTCATCGGCACGAGCACGGGATTGCTCGCGTGCCTTGGCCTCGAGGGTCGCGTTGTCGCAGCGGCTAGCCTCTTCGTCGGAAAGTTTGCGTAACTCCTCGCTGAGGCGGCGCACTTCCGCTTCAGCCTTGAAGCGGGCGGTATCCTTCGCGTCGGCTTCAGCCTTGACCCGGACCTGCACCCGGGCTCTCGCCTCGAGAGCTTCTCGGGTCTTGAGCGTAGATTCCTCCTCTGCCTCCCGACGCAACTCTTCGGCCACACGCAGATCATCCATCTGCACCTTGAGCCACGCCGTCTCCATCGCCTCGCTCTCCTCGCGGAAATACTCCTCGGCCCGAGCGCGCGCCTCCGCATCCATCACAAGCGGAATCTCCGCTGCCGCTAGCGGGGAAACCGACGAAACCAAGGCGGGTTCGGGAATAACTGGTTTCGGAAACGAGGTTGCGATTGGAATGGGAAGGTCGGGCGGCGGCGGCATTATTGTAGACGGAAGCGTCGCAGAAAAAGCGTCTCCAACTAGGGTCTCCATAGGCTGAGGTAGAACGGGTTTCGGACTCCCTTCAGATGGCCGCGGTGTTGCAACGGGAGTCGATGCGGCCTCGCTCGGCTTGTTTCCGGATATACCCTCCAAAACTCCCTCGTTGGCCAACGGCGCGAGAGAAGCGGTAGAGGAATTGGTCGGCGCGGGTAGCGCACCGGCAGCCGGAACTAGCGGCTTCAGCGGCAATGACTCATTGATTTTTGTCACAGGTTCAACCGGCGATTCCTCGCCGGCAATCTCGGCAACGGGTGACTTTGGCTCAACAGAGGCAACTGGCACTCCGGGGACGACCGGTTTCGCGGCGTTGGGTGTTGCTACGGAAATAGGTCTAGGAGCAGGGGGCATCGGCTTGGCGCCGAGCGCGGGCGAGATAATCTTGGGCCCCGACGGGACGGACGACCCTGGAACTGGGAGCTTCGGTGCAGCAACGGGAGTCGGTGCGGCTTCGCTCGGCTTCTTCCCGAACATGCGCCCAAAGAGTCCGGGCTTGGGCGACGGCGAGAGAGGAGCGGGAGAGGGATTGGTCGGCGCAGGTAGCGCGCCGACCGGAGGAACGACCGGCTTCAGCGGCAATGCCCCGTCGAGCTTCGGCACTGCTTCAAGCGGCGATTCCTCGCCGACAATTTCTGGGACCGCTGGGCTTGGCCGAACAGGTGCCACTGGTGCTCCATGGACGATCGGTTTCGCGGCGATGGGTGTCGCTACGGAAATGGGTCTAGGAGCAGGAGCCATCGGCTTGGCGTCGAGCGCGGGCGAGATAATCTTGGGCACCGACGGGGCGAACGCCCCTGGAACTGCGAGCTTCGGCACAGCAACCGGCAACGGCCTAGCAATCAGCTTCGGCACTGGTTCAACGGGCGGTTCCTCGGCGACAATCTCTGCGACGGTTGTTTCCTCAGCAACCGACTCGCGCGCGAGGTGAGGGACAACGATCTCGGAAGGGAGGGGTTCAGACTCAATCGCCATAGGAACATCATCAACAGGTACTTCCTCAGCAACCGACTCGCGCGCGAGTTCAGCGCCGACGATCTCGGAAGGGAGGGGTTCAGACTCAATCGCCGCGGGAACATCATCGGCGGGAGCTTCGAGAAGAACCTCGGCGTTGCAATCGGGGCAGTTGGTGGTGAGACCGCAACCTTCTGCGGGGAACTCGATGTTCACTCCACATTGCTTGCATTCAATTGAGTAAAAAAGTTCTTCGCTCATCAACGGTCACTCCAAACCCTGTCGACCGCGCCTCTTGCGCCGCCAGCCAAGCCACTCCTCTCCATCGCGCGGGACACCAAAACCGCCGCAGAAACTTCCGCTGTTTATCAGCGAAGCGTACGCGCGGCGTCAATCCAAAACACAACAGAAACAGAGCGGCAGAGAATTGGCGAAACGACGAAGGGCACAAAAAAGATTTGATTAATCATATAAAATGCCATTAGTTTCCATCCGCGCACAGACACACGTCTAACAAACTTCGCACCGTCCACGATTGAAGTTATGATACGTTTCCAATGCACCAAGTGTAAGATGAAAATGAAGGTTGAGCCGGAGGACGCCGGCTCACAAGTGGACTGCCCCAGCTGCGGCACCGCGCTGACTGTGCCGAGCCTCGACGGCGACACCGCTTCTAAGCGCGAGGGGTGGAAGGAGACCGATCCGACGAACCCGAACATGTGGGTCGCGCTGGGCATCGGCTCAGGTATTTTCGCGGTGCTCTACGGCTTCGCACTGCTGTTGAAAGCAGTCTTCGGCAACCCTAACGGCAATGCTGCCAACTACATCTACAGCCTCCTGTGGGAGCGCACATGGGTCAACTTCGCCGAGTCGTTCCTCTTCACGTGGGGCGTCGCCTTCCTCATCCTCAAGTATTTCAAGTACCGCCACCAGCACGCCGCGTTGCATTTGGACGTGATGCCCGAGGAACTCGGCCGCGAGGTCAATAAGGATAACATCGGGGTATTCATCGACCACGTCTATTCGTTGCCGGTGAAGCTGCGCGATAGTTTGATGGTGAACCGCATCCGCAAAGCGCTCGAACTCTTCGAATCCCGACGTACGAACAGCGAGGTCTCCACGCTGCTGACCAACCAGTCTGGCATCGACGGATCCCGCATCGGCGGCAGCTATACGCTTGTGAAGGTCTTTGTCTGGGCCATTCCCATCCTGGGCTTCGTCGGCACGGTGCTCGGCCTCTCGGAAGCCATCGGCCTGTTCAAGAACGTGATGAGCCCGGAGGCGATCAAAGATCCGGAGATTCTCATGAAGTCCATGGGCGGCGTCACCGGCGGCCTCGGCACCGCCTTCGACACGACGCTGCTGGCGCTTATCTACTCTCTCATCCTCAGCCTGCCGATGTCCTCCCTCCAGAAAATCGAGGATGACAACCTCACGCAAATCGACGCCTACTGCAACGAGACCCTCCTACCCCGCCTCGACGACGGCCCGAGTAGCGACGAAGCCAGCGTAGAGGCGGCTCAACTCGCCGAGGCCATGGCCAAGGTTCGCGAGCAGATTGCATTACTGGATGGGGCCTTGCAGCCGGCCGCGCAGCAAATGTCCGCCTTGGCCGCCGGCGCGCAAGAGGCCGCAATCCACCTGCCCGAACTTCAACGTCAATCGCAAGAGGCTCAAGTTACCGCAATCGAGGCGCTGCACCAGAATCTAGGCCAGCTTCAGGAGAAACTCGGGCAAGCGGTGGTACAGGCGTTTCAGCCGGCCGCTCAGCAGCTACAGAGCGTCGGCGAACACCTCGCTGGGATTTCACGAAAACTGGAATCCGCTGGACTAGGCCAGCTTCAGGAGAAAATCGGGCAAGCGATGGGCCAGGCCTTTCAACCAGCCGTTCAGCAGCTACAGAACGTCGGCGAACAGGTCACTGCGATTTCACGAAAACTGGAATCTGCTGGACTAGGACAGCTTCAGGAGAAACTCGGGCAAGCCATGGGTCAGGCCCTTCAACCCGCTGTTCAGCAGCTACAGAGTGTCGGCGAGCACGTCGCTGGGATTTCAAGAAAACTCGAATCCGCGGGTAATCTGGGACAAGTAATGGGACAAGCTTTTCAACCGGCCGCTCAGCAGCTACAGAGCGTCGGTGAACACGTCGCTGCGATTTCGCGGAGGCTCGAATCAGCGGGCCCGCGCCAGGATCCACTCCCTGCACTCCAAGCCGCTCTTCAGCCGGCCCTACAGCACGCCAATCGCCTCACCGAGGGCTTTGCCGCCATCTTCCAACAATTGCAAGACCTGAGCCGTGTCAACCAGGAACGCCACGCCGCCTCTCAGCGCATTTACGAAGGCATGATCGTCCTCTCCCAGCAACTCAACGAGATCCAACGTACCGCACAGGAGAACCACGCCTCGACCGTCGGCCAGAACGGCGGCGCGGGGACCGAAGAGACGCTCCGCGCTACGCACGCCCACCTAGCCGCCCTTGCACAAAGCATTCAATCCCTAAACCAACTGCTGGCAGAAAACAAAGGACGCCTTGGCAGCGAGCCCATGATGCCCGCACCCGCATTCGGCTCGACAATGGCTCCGCCCCCGAGCATGCCCTCATTCGGCTCCCCGATGACTCCACCACCGAGCGCACCCGGATTCTTCGGCCGCCAGCCTAACCGCAGCTGATCCAAAACGAAAACCGATATCCGAACCATTTGATTTCATGGCCCGAGCCAAAGCTAGCGCGGTTCCCAGTGTCTCGCTCTTCCCCTTTCTAAGCATTCTGGCCTGCCTTTCGGGCGCCTTGGTGGTGATGATCTGCGTGCTTAGTATCGTGCAGGTGTCTGAATCCCGCTCGACCGCCGACGCAAACCCGTCGGCAAGCCAACTGCAAAAACTCGAGGAGGAACTCGCCCAGCAGAACCTGGCCAATAAAGGCATCGGCGAAATGCTTGGTGCGACGGAAGAGGCCGAAAAGCGCATTGTTATTTTGAAAGAACTCCTGGAAAATCCTGATTTAGATGCCAAGGGCCAGGTTCGCATCCAGCTGGAAATCCAGAACCATATAAGAGTCATCGCCCAGTTGGTGACGCAAAAGCCAAACCTGCAGACGCAAATTACCAAACTCAAGGAGGAGCTCGCCAGCCGCAACATCAAGCCAGAGCTTCTGAAGCCCGCCATCCGTGTCCAAGGCACCGGTAGCGGTTATGGCAAGGACCGCCGGCTCTTCGTTATCGAGGCCACCAAGGATTCACTTGTCATCCACAAGAACCGGCAAGATCAGATCCGCGTCGCCACGAGCACCATCGGAGCCGATAAGGAATACAACACCTACCTCAACGAGGTGTCGAAGCAAAAAAGTCCTCCACCGCTCGTTCTCTTCCTCGTTCGCTCCGACGCCTGGGGTAAAGACGGTTCATATGAGCGCGGCGCTGGCTGGGCCGAGAACCATTTCCGCCTCCCCATCAGCAAGCTGCCAATCCCTGGTGATGGCAAGGTGGACCTGACCGAATTCGAGCAGTCCATGAAACCGAAGGCAAATTGACCCGTTACCATGGCCAAACGTTCCTCACAGAATCTGGACGAAGGGATCAACATGGACTCCATGATGGACAATATGACCAACGTGGTCGGCGTCCTCCTGCTCGTACTCATCATCGTGCAGTTGGGCGTAAAAAACTCCTCTGCGCAGCTCGAGGAGCAGTATGCCAATGCCACACCCGAGGACGTCGAGAAGGTCCAACAAAAGCTCAAGAAGGCCAAGGATCTCGGCAATAAAGAGGGCGCCATCGAGGAGGCGGCCGAGAAACTTAAAACGACCCAGGCCGATTTGCGCGAGTTCGAATCCAGCCTCGCAAAGAAGGGTTTCAAGCTCGAAGAAATGATTGCCCTGAAGAAGGACCTCAAAAGCAAACAGGAGGATGAGAGTGCCAAGAAAAAGGTCGCCAATTCACTTCTTACAGAAATCGAGGGCCTCAAGGCCGCCCTAGACAAGACGCCTGCTCCCAAAGGTCCGCCGCCTCTCAATGTGCGAGTACCGCTCCCGAGCGAGCCGCCGGCCAATCCGGTCTTCCTGAATATCCTCTGCATGAGCAACCGCATCTACATTCTGCGCGAGAAATACTGGGCCATACAGGTAGCCAACACAATCAATAGCAATTCTGTCGCGCTGAAATACTTCCGGCAGCCACTCGACCCCAAGGCTGGCCCAATCTTGGATCATCGTAAGACTGTCGATGTCTTAAACGGCCGTAATCTTGGCGACGAATACGTGGCGATTCAAATTCCACTCGGCGACGGCGACCCCACCAAGAGCACCACAGACCGCCTGCGCATGCGCATCGTCCCCCGTCAGGACGGCGGCGTGACCGCGGAGCAGATGCGGGCCGATTACCAGCAGATTTCGCGAAGGCCGACCGAGCCGAATCTCGAGGACGAGGAACCGAAAGAATCGTTCAAATTCTCACCCTTTCAAAAAAATGTTAAGGCCTTTAACTTCAAGCCTTTGCCGGGCGTGGTCTACCAGTTCTTAATCCATCCCAGCGGCGTCGCTGCCTACCACGCCGCCCGCGAGCTATGTGCATTTTACAAGGTGCCCGCCCGCTGGGATTTCACCGTCAGCACCGACTATAGCGAGGTGCTCAACCCGAGGCCCATCGTCAACCGCCTCAACGATCTACCGCCGTCACCGTTCAACGGCATCCTCGCCGCCGTAGACAGCGGGGCCAAGACCATCACCCTCCAGCGGACACCACCCTTGGTGATTGCTATCACAAGCTCGTCTATCTCTCTCGACGGCAAAATGGTCCCGTTGGCCGAATTGCAACCAGGCAACTACGTCGCCCAGGGGTCCTACCTGCATAACATTTTTACCGGTCAGAACACGGGCACTATCATCAATGCATTATCTCAGGCCCCTCCGCCCCCTCCGCCCCCTCCGCCCAAGACTACTCCGCCTGCGAAGCCAACCGGCCCTGCCCCAATCATCATCACCGCGCCCAAAAAGAAGCTGGACTGACGTCTCGCTCTCTTTTCCGAGAAATTCAGGCGAGAATCGGTTTTACCACCTTGCCGTGGACGTCCGTGAGACGGAAGTAGCGACCTTGGAACTTGTACGTGAGCCGCTCATGGTCGAGACCAAGTAAGTGAAGGATGGTGGCCTGAAAATCGTGCACGTGCACCGGATCCTGCACCGCGTTGAACGCGAACTCGTCGCTCGCGCCGTAGCTGATGCCGGGCTTCACGCCGCCACCCGCCATCCACGTGGTGAACGCGTACGGATGATGGTCGCGGCCCCACGACTTCTTGTCGGCGATATTCCCTTGGCAGAACGGCGTGCGGCCAAACTCACCGCCCCAGATGACGAGCGTATCGTCGAGCAGCCCACGTTGTTTTAAATCCTTCACCAGCGCCGCGCTTGGTTGGTCGGTATCCTTGCACTGGATTGCGAACTGCGTGGAGAGGTTCCGGTGATGATCCCAGCCGGCGTGGAAAAGCTGCACGTGCCGCACACCGCGCTCGATGAGTCGCCGCGCGAGCAGGCAGTTGTGGGCGAAGCTACCCTGGCGCGTCACGTCCGGCCCATACATCTCGAGCACCGACTTCGGCTCCTTCGAAAGGTCCGCCAAATCTGGCACACTCGACTGCATCCGATAGGCCATCTCGTATTGCGCGATGCGTGTGAGAATCTCCGGGTCGCCGAACTCCAGGTGCTTCAGCTCGTTCAACTCCTTCACACCATCGAGCACTTCGCGCCGCACCGCACGGCTCATGCCGTCGGGATCCTTTAGATAAAGCACCGGCGAACCACTACCGCGGAAGTTCACGCCCTGGAACTTCGATGGCAGAAAGCCGCTACTCCAGTAAAAGTCGTAGAAGATCTGGCCGCAGCTCGCCTCTTTGTCGCGACTCGTCATCACCACAAAGGCTGGGAAATCCTCCGTCTCACTGCCGAGGCCGTAGCTCGTCCACGCACCGAGACTCGGCCGACCCGGCTGCTCTCCGCCCGTGAGAAAGAAGCAGATTGCCGGGGCATGGTTCACCTGCGTCGTGTGCATCGAGTGGATGAAACAGAGGTCATCCGTCACGCCCGCCGTGTACGGCAGCAGGTCACTAATCCACCGACCACACTGACCGTGTTGACGAAACGGTGCGATGGATGGCAGGACTTTCTTGTCCTTCTGCCCCGCCGTCATCGTCGAGAGGCGCTGGTTCTTGTGGACCGAATCGGGAATCTGCTCGCCCCGTAACTTCTCGAGCCCCGGCTTGTAGTCGAACATATCCATATGCGGCGGCCCGCCGTTCTGGAGCAGATAAATCACGCGCTTCGCCTTCGGCGCGAAGTGCGGCAAATCGGGAAGACCACCGAATCGCTTCGCAGCCTTCGCCGGCGCGGCGTTCAAATCTTTTTGCAATAACGAGGACAACGCCACCGTGCCGAGGCCGATTGCGCCGTGACCGAAGAACTGGCGACGGGTAAGGGCCGCTTGATGTTCAGAAATCGGGTTCATCGCATCACTCTTTCGTAATCACCTCGTCGAGGTTCAGAATCAGATTGCAGAACGCAGTCCACGCAGCGTGCTCGGGCGCGGAGAGTTTTTCGTTGCGTGGCGATTCGCCGACCTTCAGTAATTTTTCGGACGCAACAGGATCGGCGGCGAAAGCCGTGCGTAACTTCGCCAGTCGTGTGACAAGCACGCGTTGTTCAGCTTTCGTCGGCGCACGCGCAGCGGCGAGACGGAAGGCGAACTCGATCCGCGCCTCATCGTTGTCCGCAGAGGCGATGACGCGTTCCGCCATCGCGCGCGCAGCTTCGACATGCGTCGTCTCATTCAGCGTCGCAAGCGCGTGCAGCGGCGTGTTCGTGCGCGGCGATTTCACGGCACAGACCTGGCGGTTCGCGACGTCAAAGAACATTGTCGGCCCCACGATGCGGCGCCAGAACGTGTACAGACTGCGGCGGTAAAGCGCCTCGCCGTGGTCCTGCGTGTAACGAATCTTGCCGAACGTGGCATCCTCCCAGACGCCCTCGGGTTGATACGGGCGCACCGGCGGCCCGCCAACTTTTTCGACGAGCAGACCGCTCATGGCGAGTGCCTGGTCGCGCAGCATCCACGAGGGCATCCGGAACCGCGCGCCACGGGCGAGCAGGCGATTCTCCGGATCGCTCTCGATGAGCGAGGCGCTGGCTTTCGACGATTGCCGGTAAGTGGCGCTGGTGACAATGAGCCGATGCAGCGCCTTCACATCCCAGCCCGTGCGAAGAAATTCGGTGGCGAGCCAGTCGAGTAATTCCGGGTGCGACGGCTTCTCGCCCTGCACGCCGAAGTCTTCAGTCGTCTTTACGAGAGCGCTGTCGAAGAAAATCTGCCATTGACGATTCACTGTGACGCGCGCGGTGAGCGGGTGGGCAGGCGAAACGAGCCAGCGCGCGAGGCCGAGGCGATTGGTCGGCGCACCGGCGGGAATCGGCGCGAGGTCCGGCGGCACGGCGATAGACACCTTCTCCGCCGTCTTGTTGTAATTGCCGCGCACGAGCACGAAGGTATCGCGCGGCTTGGGCATCTCCTCCATCACCATCACACGCGAAATAGATTTGTCGAAACCATCGCGACGTTCGATGGCGCTGCGAAGCTCCTCCAGCAGCTTGCTGTAATCGGGCTGCTTGGCTTTGGTGACATTCACCATCTCGCGCAAGCCAGGCAAGCTGCGCTGAACGGCGATTTTCTTCAACTCGCCGAGAACGTTGCCAGAAAACTCCTTCGCCGCCGGCGAGTCGGCCGGCAGCTTCTTTTCTTCGCGCGGGAAAAGCGTCTTCTCGAGTTCGTCAATCTTGGCGCCAATCCGTTTGATCTCTTCGCGCAGCTCGTTGATTTTCACCCCCTGCTCCGGCGTGGAGAAGTCCACCACCGGCGCGGTCTGTCCGTTGCCACCGCCGCCGTTCACCGGTGTGTTGTTGAAAAAAGCGAGAAGGGAATAATAATCGCGCTGCGAGAAGGGATCGTACTTGTGATCGTGACAGCGCGCGCAGCCGAGCGTGAGCCCCAGCCAGACGGTCGAGAGCGTCTCGGTCTGGTCGAAGAGATACTCGATGCGATTCTCTTCGGCGATGCGCCCGCCCTCGCCGTTAATCATGTGGTTGCGATTAAAAGCCGTGGCGATCCGCTGATTGAGTGTGGCGTTCGGCAGCAGGTCGCCCGCAAGTTGCTCGAGTGTGAACCGGTCGTACGGCATATTCGCGTTGAGGGCGTTGACCACCCAATCGCGCCATGGCCACATCGTACGGACGCCGTCGCCCTGATAGCCGTTCGAATCTGCGTAGCGCGCGGCATCGAGCCAGTCCCAAACCATCCGCTCACCGTAACGCGGACTGGCAAACAGCCGATCCACCACCCGCTCGAAGGCGTTCGTGGATTTGTCGGCAAGGAATGCGTCCATCTCCGCCGGCGTCGGCGGCAGTCCGGTGAGATCGAGCGTCACACGGCGAATCAATGTCTCGCGCGGCGCTTCGGGTGCGGGCTTGAGATTTTCCTTTTCCAGCCGAGCGAGAATGAAACGGTCCGCGTCGTTCCGCGGCCATTTATCTTCCTTCACTTTCGGCAACTCTGGCCGGCGTGGCGGTTCGAAAGCCCAATGCTTACCCCACACCGCACCTTCGTCCACCCAGCGCTTGAGCAGCGCGATCTGCGCAGAGGTGAGCTTGCGCTTCGAATCGGGCGGCGGCATCAAATCGTCCGCGTCCTTAGTGATGATGCGTTTGACGAGTTCGCTCTCGCTGCTCTTGCTGGGGATGATGACGGGGTCGGTGGTCAGCAGCGCGCCGTCCTTCGTGTCAAGTCGCAGCTTCGCCTGACGCGCTTTCTCGTCCGGTCCGTGGCAGTGGAAGCAGTTGTCCGAGAGGATGGGCAGGATATCACGCGAGAAATCCACCGGCGCCGCCGACAAGGCGACCGCCGTCCCCAGAAAAACCATTGTTATCAGAATCCGGTCTATTCGCTGATCATAAGCGAGTAATGGAGGGCCGCAAGGCACATTTTATTTACCCGTCGAATGGAAATTCACCAGCTTATTGCGGCCTTAACTCTCTTTGTTGCACCGCGAGGCGCTCAATCGAAAATGAACACTGGTGCGAAGAGATTCACGTAAAGCGCGGCGAGCAGATCGTCCACCACCACCCCCCAACCGCCGCTTAGGGACTGCGACTGCCGCACGGGCCACGGTTTCCAGATGTCGAAGAGGCGGAACGCGGCGAAGGCCGCGAGCGTGACAATCCATCCTTCACGGGAGAAAAGGAACTCGGGCGGCGGCGCGGGCCAAACCGCCGCACAGCTCGTTGCCGCCATCGCAAAGAAGAGAAAAACGAAACAGAACGGTACGGCCACAATCTCATCCAGTACGACCGACTCGGGGTCCTTCTTACCAAGAATCTTTTCCGCTTCGCCACAAACCCACACAGCGAGGAGCGCGACTGCAACCGCGACGCCGAGGTAAATCCAGAGGTTGCCGGTCCGCATCAGTAAGGCCGTCCAAAGCAATCCGCCGAGCGAGCCAAAGGTCCCCGGCGCGAACGGAATTCGACCGAGACCAAAACCTTGGGCGACGAAGAGGGTGAATCTTTTCACAGCGGAGGAGCGAACGGCGTGGCTTCGCCGTTCACATGTCCTCCAGATAAATCTGCCGGTTTTTCCAGAGGTAGATTGCTCCGGAAGTGAAGGTGAGCAGCACCGTCACCCAGAGCGAGAGGTGCGCGAACCACGGCAGCAAATATCCAAACAAGTCCCTCAGCCACGGCCACCACTCGACGTGTGCGTCCAGCACCAGCAGCGCGATCACGGCGGTGATTTGCGAGAAGGTCTTGTGCTTGCCGAAGCGTTCGGCGGCGAGGGTCATCCCTTTTGAAGCTGCAAGCAGGCGCAGTCCCGTGATGGCCAACTCGCGCGCGACAATCAACACGGCCATCCACGCCTCGACGCTCACCGCCGGTAACGAATCGACGCTAGGGTTGAACTTGGCGCGCCCCACGAGCGCGATGAACGCGGAGCAGGTAAGAATCTTGTCCGCCAGCGGGTCCATGAGGATGCCGAAGTTCGTGATGAGTTTGCGTTCGCGAGCGATCTTCCCGTCGAAGTAGTCCGTCAACCCTGCGATGCTGAAGAGCAACAGCGCGATGGTATCGTTCACAGGTGACCGCGAGAACATGGCCACGAGGAAGAGGCCCGTGAGGACGAAGCGCGAGACAGTGAGTTTATTGGGCAGGTTCACGCAGTCTTCGTGGTCACCTCAAACGGGCTCTGCAATCAAGTCGTAATCAGTATGCCCGATGACCTTCACTTTGGCAAACCGGCCGGCGGGCAGCTTGCCACGGACATACACGCGTCCGTCGATGTCGGGCGCGTCCGCCTCGCCGCGCGCAACGAGGAAGCGGCCCTTGAGCGCAGCCACCCCCTTGTCCGTCTCGCGGATGAGGCCGTGCTCCCACGAGCTGACGTTCGCACTGGCCAACTCCTTCGCGTTCGCCTCCTTCTCGATGAGCACCTTCAGCGTGCGACCCACGAAGCTTTCGGAGATCCCGCGCGCGACCTTGTGCTGTTCGGCCATCGCGCGTTCGCGGCGTTTCTGGCGCTCCTTCTCGGAGAGTTGGCTCGCCATCTTACCGGCGATGGTTCCCTCCTCCTGCGAGTAGCTGAAAACGCCGAGGCGCTCGAAGCGTGTTTCGCGGATGAACCCGAGCAGCGTCTCGAAGTGCGCTAGGCTCTCGCCGGGGAAGCCGACGATGAACGTGGTGCGCAAGGCGATGCCAGGGATGCCTGCACGGATGCGTGCGATGAGGTCGCGGATGTACTGACCGCTCGTCTCGCGGCGCATTTTCTGGAGCATCGCGTCGTCAATGTGCTGCAGCGGCATATCCACGTAGCGCGCGACCTTCGGGCACTCGGCGATGGTGCGGATCAACTCATCAGTCCAGTGCGCGGGATGCGTGTAAAGAAGGCGAATCCAGAAGTCGCCTTTGAGCGCGTTCAACTCGCGCAGCAACGTGCATAGCGTCGTGGCGTCCACGGGCAGCGCCTTCGCGGCAGCGTTGAACTTCTCGGGCGAAGCGATGTTGCGCGAGTGGTTAGCGCGGAGGTCGAGACCGTAGTAGGTCGAATCTTGGGAAATGAGGTTCAGTTCTTGCACGCCGTCTTTGATGAGTGCCTTGGCCTCGGCGACGATGTCGGCCTGCGTTCGGCTGCGGTGACTCCCGCGCATGCGCGGGATGATGCAAAAGCTGCACGGGTGGTTACAGCCCTCGGCGATTTTCAGGTAGGCGAAGTGGCGCGGCGTGAGCCGAAAGCGCGGCGTCTCGTAATCGGGAATGTAAATCGGGCGCGCTGTGACATCGAAGATGGGCTGAGTGAGTGGCGCAATGACAGTTTTCGTTTTGCCGAACTTGTCCGTACCGCGGAGAGATTCCTCGTGATCGTGCGCATGGGTCGCCTTGCCCTTGCCCAGCGCGGCGAGCTTGGAGGCGACCTTCGCTTTGGAACTTTTGCCTTTTGCCTTCGGGGAACGCGCGACCTTCGCGGCGCGCTGGGCGATGGCCTGCTGCACGATGTCGCCGACCTTCGCCACCTGGTCGATGCCCATGAAGGCGTCCACTTCGGGGAAGAGCTTCGGCAACTCGTCGCGGAAGCGCTGGGAAAGGCAGCCGGAGACGATGACGGCTTGGCCCCGGTTGTGAGCGTCGCGCAGCTCGGTGGATTCGAGGATGGAATCCACGCTCTCCTCCTGCGCGGCGTCGATAAAGGAGCAGGTGTTGACGATGACGGCGTCGGCGCCCGCGGCGTCGCTGGTGATCTCGACGCCAGCCTTCATGAGCGAGCCGAGCATGATCTCGGCGTCCACGAGATTCTTGGCGCAGCCGAGCGAGATCATACCGACCTTCACGGGGCGCACGGCGGGTGTGTCACTTTTGCGATTCACAACAACAAAACAAACAAGGGGGTAAGCTTACGCGGCGCGCGGGCTCCCAAGCAATCTTCGAAAAATCCGCGAGGAGGACCTCAGCGCTTCGTCGGAGCGTTCGTGGGGATAGGGAGATACTCCGGCGGCGGCGAAGTTTGGCGGAGGCCGGAGCCCAACTCGGAGAGCGGATCGGACGTGCCTTGGCTCTGCCAATAGCGGAAGGCGAAATAGCCGGCGACAAGCAGGCCGAGGAGGATGACCATCGGCAGAACGACCATTAGGTTCGCCTTGCTGAGCTGAAGCATCACGGCGTCGAGCAAACCGCGATTCGGACCTCCGCCGCCGGAGATTTCTTTGAACTTATCGGACTTGCCCAACTCGGCATTGAGCGCCTCCTGAAGCGGCGGCCAAGGGAGTTTGGTAGCATCGGCATAGGCGCGGACGAATCCGCGTACGTAGATCGGTGCGGCGAAAGAATCTAAGCGACCCTCCTCGACGGCGAGGACCTGATCACTCCCCATCTTGGTGATCTCGGCAATCTGCTGGACGGAGAGGTTCTGCTCCTCGCGCGCGCGACGCAATTGTTCACCGACGTTCGACATCGGAGCCGAAAGTAGGCGACCGCGGACGAATTGACAATCTCGGAAAACCGTAGACTACGGCGCGTTCAGCCTCCGGACTTAGGGTGCAACTCGCCTTCACGGCACTTCTCGTGATGGGGCGAACGCGACTTGTTCGACCAGTTGAGCAGGTCGAAGTCGGGTGCGAAGCGCCTCAGACGGCTCGGTATCATGGAAGGTTGGAATAGTAATGAATTGATGATGCAGCCTGCGCGCGAGGTGACACGAACTCACCGGAAGGAGCGGCCGACCGAGCTTCAAATCAGTTGCTGATTGCCCCCATCAGCGCCGGTGCCATCGAGGTCGAGCAACACGTCACGCGGCTTGGCACCGTTCGAGGGGCCGACGATGCCGCGGTCCTCGAGCACATCGAGCAGGCGCGCGGCGCGGCCGTAGCCGAGACCCATCCGGCGCTGGAGCAGCGATGTGCTAGCCTTCTTCTCCTGTCGAATGACCTCAATGGCTTTCTCGAGGAGCTCCTCGTCCTCTTCGCTCGCCTCGATGTCACCATCGAAGCTGCTGACGGGTTTCTGGAGCTTCTGGTGAATCTCCATCTCGTAGCTCGGCTTGCCTTGTTGGGCGATGAAATCCACGATACTCTGAATCTCCTGATCCGTGATAAGCACGCCCTGCGTACGGTTCAACTTCGCCGAACCGGGCTCTAGATAGAGCATGTCGCCCTTGCCGAGCAGTTTGTCAGCTCCCTTGGTGTCGAGAATGGTGCGGGAGTCGATAGATGAGGCGACTTGGAAGGCGATGCGCGCTGGGATGTTCGCCTTGATGATGCCAGTGATGACGTCCACGCTCGGCCGCTGGGTGGCGACGATGACGTGGATGCCCGCCGCACGCGCCATCTGCGTCAGCCGGGCGATGAGTTGCTCCACATCCGCCGGCGCAACGAGCATCAGGTCGGCCAACTCGTCGATAATCACGACCACATAGCTGAGTCTCTCAGGGATGACGATCTCCTCTTCGCGCGGGACCGTGATTTCCTCGTCCACCTCCACGGCGAAACCGTCCGCACCGGGCTCCACCTTCTCCTTCTTGGAGCTGAGTGGCAGCTCCGGCTCGATTGGAGGAATCGGCTTGTCCTTGGGCCGGTCGTTGAACGACTTGATGTTCCTCACGTTGACCCTGGCAAAGATTTTGTAACGTTTTTCCATCTCCTGCACCGCCCAGCGCAGGGCGAGGATCACCTTCTTCGGGTCGGTGACAACCGGCACGACGAGGTGCGGTAAGGCGTTGTACTGCTGCAACTCGACGACCTTCGGATCGATCATCACGAAGCGGAGTTGGTCGGGCGGAAACTTGTAGAGCAGCGAGGCGATGATGGAATTGATACAGACCGATTTGCCGGAGCCGGTCGATCCGGCGATGAGCAGGTGCGGCATCTCGCCGAGATCGGCGATTATCGGCTCGCCGTACACGTCCTTACCTAGAGCGAGCGGGATGCGCGCCTTCGTATTGCGCCACGCGTCGGACTCGAGCAGGTCGCGCATGATGACCTTCGTCTTGACCGCATTCGGCACCTCGATGCCAACGGAGCTTTTGCCCGGCACGGGCGCGAGAATATTGAGGCGCTCGGCCTTGAGCGCGGCGGCAATGTTGTTCGAAAGGCTCGTGATTTTCTCGAACTTCACACCCGGAGCCGGATGCAACTCATAACGCGTGATGGTCGGACCCTTTGTAATATCTCCAAGCGCGACCTCAATGTCGAACTGCGCGAGCGTCTGTTGCATCAGCCGCGCGTTGGCCATCAACTCCTCCTTCGTCTCGGTTGGCTTCACGGAGAGATCGGGGTGTTTCAGAAAATCGATCGGCGGCAACTGATAATTGCCAATCATCGGCGTGGAAGCGACGGTGACCGGCTTCGGCCGACGCTGTACAGGCTTCGGTTTAGGCACCACGGCCGGAGTCATTGACGTGGGCTCGGTCGGCGCGGAAACAGCGGCGACAGCCGGAATCTCCGCAGACGTGGATACAGCGACTTCAGCAGCAGCATTCGGCGCCACTGTCGCGGATGCGATGTCGACGGTCGGGTCTGTCCCTTGCTCCTCTGCCATAGCGGCAGCTTTACGCGAACGCTTCTTCTCTTTCGTCTCCGCAGGCGGCTCAACAAGCCGGGTTTCGTCCAGATTACCAGCGGGGCTGCGACCAAGAATATCGGCGGCGGAAGCCGTGCCCAACTCGCGGGCAGAAATGACCATGCCCTCCTCGGCTGGAGCGGGTTCCTTGGCGGCAACGGATTTACGCGAACGCGTTGAAACAGCACCGAACTGCGGCACGCTCAGATCGCGCACCAACGGCTCGGGCACGGGTTGCATGTCCGCACCAAGGTTGGTCTTGGGGGCCGGCTGAGCAAAATCCGCGGTCGACGCCGGTTCTTTCAGCCCCTTGCGCACGCGATCGGCACGGTCGATCTGCTCCTGTAATTCACGCGCCTGCTTCTCGAGATTGCGCGCACGACCTTCGAGCGAACTCTTCTCAACCGAGCCGACGAATTCCTCTTCCCGTGGCACGGCAACCCGCCCCTCACGCCAGACGCACCACTTTTCACGCACCCAGTCGCCGAGTTGGAAGTTTGTTAGGAACAACAGACTGACAAGGTAGAGGACAAGGAAAATGATTGTCGCACCAACGACGTTGAAGTGGCTGAAGACGTAGTTGTAGAAGAACTCGCCGATGAAGCCGCCGGCGTTCGACACGCCGAGGCCGTTCTTGATGCGATCGGAATGATAGAGCGAAAGCGTGCAAGCACCACACAGCACCAGCACCAGTGCCCACGGCCAGCGGCGCAGCAACGGGCCGAGGTTCGGGATGAAGTACGCGAGACCAAAGATGAGCAGCAAGGGCGCGACAAGATAACCCGACGCGCCGAGCAGCGAGAAGACCGCGAAGGCTGTCCACGCACCGAACCCACCAATCCAGTTGTGCTTGCGTGCGGCCTCCGTCGAGCCGAGATCCAGCTTGTCGTACGAAAAGGTCGCCAACAGCAAAAGCACCGCCGCGCCGACCAAAATAATGCCGACGACATCGCTGCGATCCCGCTGTTGCTCCCTCCCTGACGAATCCTTCATTGCCAATGCCGACTACATCACGAACTTTCGCGATTGGAAAGCCGCAAATGCGGTGCGGAGTGCAACCAAGCGCTTTGCCGCGGCCATCTCTAGTGGCGTGTTCAAATTTGTAATATCGGCTGCTTCGCTTGACGGCAGCCTCAACCGTTTCGCGCGCAACACACGAGCGAGCGTTTGGACCGAAAGCTCACCCTCCTGAATCTGCCGTTCCACCCGCGGCAAAGCCTCCCGCCGGATGAGGAATGGAAACCCAGCCCCTTCTGCGCTAGTTGTGAAGACAGCGATTGGTTTTTTGCTTTTCGGCTTGGCCGCTTGGATTACGCGCTTGAGCAATCCCGGTGTAACAAACGGCATATCGCAGGAGAGGAAGAGCACCGCCGAGGCTTGCGTGGTAACGAGCCCGGTGAAGATGCCTCCGAGCGGTCCACAGCGCGGCACGAGGTCCCGCCGGATGACGCGTGTCGGCAGGCCAAGCGCACCAGCCACAGTCCGCGCATGGCCGAGCAGCGTCCGGCCGCCGAGGCGCAGGCGCGCCTTGTCGCGGCCCATCCGCGCGCTCTGCCCCCCGGCGAGTATACAGACCTCGATAAGGGTATGCCGGACGGCTTTGGCTGGGCTGATAGTGCGCGGCACGACGCGACTGTGACGCTTCTGGCGGCTCTTTTCAGCCGAAAAATAAGTTTGCCACGGGGAGTACCTTTGTTAGGCTTCACATCCCTTTCCGTCAAAAGCGGCGAGGGTTGAACGGCCTTAAATAGCCGGTGCCCGTGTGGGTATCGGCGGCCACAATAACACCAAACACAATCCCGTGTTCCGCGGGATGATTCGCCGCGAGGCGGATTTCTAACAAAGGAAAAATACAGTGATCAACATTGGTATCAAAGAATTGCTGGAAGCCGGCGTCCATTTCGGCCACCAGACCCGCCGCTGGAACCCCAAGATGAAGCAATTCATCTTCGAGGCGCGTAACGGCATCCACGTCATCGATCTCAGCAAGACCACCACGCAGCTTCAGGTCGCGTGCGATTTCCTCGCCGCCACTGTGGCCAAGGGTGGCAATGTGCTTTTCGTCGGCACCAAGAAGCAGGCGCAGCAGGCCGTGAGGGAGGCCGCGGAGGCCTGCGGCCAGATGCACGTCACCGAGCGTTGGCTCGGCGGCACGCTCACCAACCTCGCGACCGTCAAAAACTCTCTCAAGCGCCTCGACACGATTGAGAAAATGGAAGGTGACGGTTCCATCAACAATTACGTCAAGCAGGAGCAGGCTTCCATCCGGCGCGAGA
Source organism: Akkermansia muciniphila (assembly GCA_945900775.1). Taxonomy (GTDB): domain Bacteria; phylum Verrucomicrobiota; class Verrucomicrobiia; order Limisphaerales; family SIAT01; genus SIAT01. Next base: position 21,560 of record CAMDJP010000016.1, read on the forward strand.
AGGCCCGCCTCATCAAAAACCTCGGCGGTCTGCGCGCGCTGAAGGTCCAACCTGACGTGATGTTCGTCGTGGACATCAAGCGCGAGCACAACGCCGTGGCCGAGGCCCGCAAACTCAAGATTCCGCTCGTCGCCATCGTGGACACCAACTGCGACCCCGATCTGGTGAACTACCCGATTGCGGGCAACGACGACGCCATCCGCTCCGTCCGTATCTTCCTCGGCACCATCACCGCCGTGATTGCCGGGGCCAAAGGCGAGTACGAGGCCAAGTACGCCCGCGCCAAGAAGGTCGAGGCTGCGCCCGCTGAGGTCGCCCCCGCGGCCCCTGCCGAGACCGCACCGGCGCCGGCTGGCAAGTAAGCTCTTCCAATGCGTTCCGCGTGGGTGGGTCTCCCCCTGCGCGGACGCTTTGGTGAACTCCCGCCCCAACGAAACCCAAACGAACTGATTTTTATGGCTGAGATTACCCCCGCCCTCGTCGGCAAGCTCCGTGAGATGACCGGCGCCGGCCTGATGGATTGCAAGAACGCGCTCGTCGAGTCGCAAGGCGACCTGCAGGGCGCTGTGGACGTGCTCCGCAAGAAGGGCGCCGCCAGCGCCGCCAAGAAGGCAACGCGCGAAGCCAAGGAGGGCGTCATCGCCCAGCACGTGACGTCTGGCGCCAAGACCGGCGTGCTCGTCGAGATTAACTGCGAGACCGATTTCGTCGCGAAGAACGACTCCTTCGGCCTCTTCTGTGCCGACATTGCCAAGAAGATTGCCGCCAACCCCAGCGTTGATCTCGAGGCTGACCGTACCGCTGCCGTCGCCAAGATTGGCGAGAACATCAAGATTACCCGCCACCAGCGCCTCGAGGTGCAGGGAGCCGGGGCTGTCGCCGCCTACATCCATACCGGCGCCAAGGTCGGCGTGCTGGTCGAGGTTGGCTGCAGCAAGGAAGCCACCACCGCGACCGAGGACTTCAAACAGATTGTCCGCGACATCACCCTCCAGATTGCCGCAGCCCATCCGACCGCCGTCAGCCGTGAGCAGGTGTCGGCCGAGGTCATCCAGCGCGAGGACGAAATCGCCCGCAACTCCGACGCTCTCAAGGGGAAACCCGCGGCCGCGATGGAAAACATCCTCAAAGGCAAACGCGAGAAGTTCTTCCAGACCACCTGCCTCGTGGACCAAGGCTTCGTGAAGAATCCCGATGTGACCGTGAAGGCCCACCTCGGCACCGTTTCCAAGCAGCTTGGTGACGAGTTGACCGTACGACGTTTCCTGCGCTTCCAGGTCGGCGAGGCTCTCGCGTAAGGCGAGTTCGGCAACGAAACCGGTTTCATACCGCGTCTCCGAAAGGGGGCGCGGTTTTTATTTCCAGACTTCGAGAGTGAAGCTACGGCTCCTTTTCTTTCCCGTTAGATTGACGCTCCGCACAAGCGTTGCTACAAAGCTCCTCGCGTATGACACGAGCCGCCAAGCCTAAGTACCGCCGCATCCTTCTCAAACTCAGCGGTGAGGCGCTCGGCGGTGAAGCCGGGGCTGGCATTTCCCCCGAGGTCGTCTTGGACATGGCGCAGCAGATTGCGCAAATCCACGCCCTCGGCGTGCAACTCGTCATCGTCGTCGGCGGCGGCAATATCTTCCGCGGTCTCTCCGGTAGTGAGCGTGGAATTGAGCGCGCCACCGGCGACTACATGGGCATGCTCGCCACCGTCATCAACGCCCTCGCTCTCCAAGACGCGCTAGAAAAGCAGAGCGTTCCCACCCGTGTCCAGAGCGCCATCAGCATGACCCAGGTGGCCGAGCCGTTCATCCGCCGCCGCGCCGTGCGACACCTCGAGAAGAAGCGCGTAGTCATCTTCGCCGCCGGCACGGGCAACCCTTACTTCTCCACTGACACCGCCGCCGCACTGCGCGCCAACGAGATGAACGTCGAAATTATCCTGAAGGCCACCAAGGTGGACGGCATCTACGACAGCGACCCGAAGAAGAATCCGAAAGCCAAACGCTTCGCGCATATCAGTTATATGGAAGCGCTGCAGCGGCAGCTCAAGGTGATGGACGCCACCGCCTTCTCTCTCTGCATGGACAACAAGATGCCGATCATCGTCTTCGACCTTTTCAAACCAAACAATATCAAGCGCGTCGTCCTCGGCGAGAAGGTCGGCACGCTGGTCTCCGCGTGAGCGCGGGCGCCACATAGACCAATTTTTCAACCGCTACACTTCGATCTAAAAACTTGGAGGAAAATTATGGCACTCGATGATATCCTGCTGGAAGCCGAGGAAAAAATGCTCAAAAGCGAAGAACATCTCGTGCACGAACTCACGGGCGTGCGCACCGGCAAAGCCTCGCCGTCGCTCGTCGAAAACATCGTCATCGAAGTGTACGGCTCGAACATGCGTATCCGCGAAGCTGCCACAATCACCTGTCCCGAGCCTCGCTCGCTGCTCATCCAACCGTGGGACAGCACCAACACGCAGGCCATTGAGAAGGGTATTCTCAAGTCCAACCTCGGCCTCAACCCTTCCGTGCAGGGCAAGCTCATCCGCATCAGCCTCCCTGACCTTTCCACCGAGCGCCGTCAGGAATTCGTGAAGCTCGTTAAGAAGATGACCGAAGAGGCCCGTGTGGCCGCGCGTCACAACCGCCGCGAAGCGCTCGAGCTCGTGAAGAAGGCCGGCAAAGAAGGCGGCGTAACCGAGGACGACCTGGAGAACGCGGAGAAGGAAGTCCAGAAGCTCACCGACCAATGTATCGTCAAGCTCGACGCCCATCTCGCCACGAAGGAGAAGGAAATTATGACCGTCTGACGGCCCTTGCGCCGTCTACCCCCCGTGCTAGAGTGATTATTCGCGATAACATACCGACTTAAAATTATGCATCCCACTTTCTCAAACGAACTCATCGAGACCAAGACCAACGAGCTCTGCCAGACCATTCTCGCGCAGCCTGATTTTGGTGATCTCTTCAAGAAAATCGAAGCCTTCCTCGGCGACGAAGGAGCGAAGTACCAGTACCAGATGCTCAGCGACCGCGGCGCGATGCTGCAGCAGAAACAGGATCTCGGCAGCAAGGTCACCGACGAAGAGGTCACCGACTTCGAGACGGCCCGCTCGAAATTTCTCGAGAACCCTGTGGCCAAGGATTTCCTCAGCGCCCAGCAGGAAGTTCGCCTCGTGCAAGACGCGATCCACCAGCAAATCGCGAAGACCTTCGAGCTGGGCCGGTTGCCGAAGATTGAGGATTACGACGACGGAAGTTGCGGTACCGGGTGCGGCTGCCACTGAGCGCGGTATCGCGTCACTTAAGAAGTTCCCCGCGTACGCGCACAAGTGCGCCTCCTTCTCTTTCCACGGCTCGAGCTTCGGCGGCAAAGGCGAAGGCAACAAAGCAGACGCACGAGAGTAACGCCCCGCGGAAGGTGTTGATGGACGTGAGTGTAGAATTTAATTACGACCGAGGTAAGCGCCCGAGTGATTCGAAAAAAGAAACTTTCCGCTGCGAATGTGCCTCGTTACGGTGGGCGCATGCACAATTTATCCCGCCGTGATTTTCTCAGCCGCTCCAGCCTCACCACTGCTGGGCTAGCGCTCGCGACCGTCGCGCGCGCCATCGAGCCTTTCAAACGCCCCGGCCAGCCGGTGCTGCGCCTGAGCCTCGCGGCCTACTCGTTTCGCCAGTTCTTCAAGGACGGCCAGCGAGCGGAGAAAGGGGCCGCACTCGCGCGCACCATTGACCTCTTCCAGTTTCTCGACTTCTGCGCGGACCACCACTGTGAAGGTGCCGAGCTGACCAGTTACTTTTTCCCAAAGGAAACGGATGCCGCCTTCTTGCATCGGCTCCGCCGACACGCCTTCCTTCGCGGGTTGGCCATCAGCGGCACGGCGGTGGGCAATAATTTTACGCACCCGAAGGGCGAGGTACGCGACCGCGAAATTGCGTTGGTGAAACTCTGGACCGACCATGCGGCCGCACTCGGCTCGGCGCATGTGCGCGTCTTCGCCGGCCAGAGCAAGACACTGACCAAGACCGACGCGGAGAAGAACGTCATCACTGCGCTCGAGGAGTGCTGCGATTACGCTGGGAAACGCGGAGTCTTCCTCGGCCTTGAAAATCATGACAGCATCGGCACGGGCGAAAATCTCATCCGGCTAATGAAGTCGGTCCAGAGCCCCTGGCTCGGCGTAAACCTCGACTCGGGCAACTTCCACACAGGCGACCCGTACCTCGATTTTGAACAAGCGCTACCTTACGCGGTGAACATCCAGCTCAAGACAGAAATCCGGCGCGCGGGCGCGCTCAAGTCCGAGACAGCCGACCTGCCGCGCCTCGTGAAATTGATGCGCTCGGCGAACTATCAGGGTTTTGTCGCGCTCGAATACGAATCGGCCGAGGACCCGTTCACGGCTATCCCAGCGACGCTGCAGCAGCTCAAAAAGCTCTTTGCATCCTGACCGGCGGGTGGAGAGAGCGCCGTTGTACTAGGTTTGCGCGAAAGAATTCCGCGTCCCTCTTCGTTATTGCTATACCCAATCCGACCGCGTCCTGCTTCTCACCTTGGGCGCCACGGGTGTTCCCCTGCTCGCACTATTATTCTCCAGTGTGCTGGAAACGCTGAGGAATTTCCTGTGGGCCTGTTTTACGCTGACTTACGCCGCCCTGCTAATGGATTTGTTCCGGTCGCTGACCATCGAGATTGATGCACGGCAACTGCGCCGACAGTTCGTCCACGACGTGATGCTGTTACTTCCCCGCGCTCTCGCCGGACGAACCGTCCCCGGCATTCTTCACGTGCTTATCGAACCACGCGAGCATCTCATGCAGCGTGTGACCAACCGACTCGCGCGCGACATAATTATGTGATTCAAAGGGCAGCATTACCAAACGCGCCGTGCCGCCAGTGCCATTAAGCGCGTGAAAGAGGCGCTCGCTCTGTTCGGGAAAAGTGCCGGGGTTGTTGTCGAGCGTGCCGTGGATCAGCAGCAGCGGTTCCTTGAGCTTGTCCGCGTGCAGGACCGGCGAAACCTTGAAGTAGGTCTCCGGCGCCTCCCATAACGTGCGGCGCTCGTTCTGAAAACCGAATGGCGTGAGGGTGCGGTTGTAGGCACCGCTGCGCGCCACTCCGGCACGAAAGAGGTCCGTATGCGCCAGTAAATTCGCCGCCATGAACGCTCCGTAGCTGTGCCCACCCACGCCGACACGGCGTCGGTCGGTCACGCCCAGTTCCACCGCCTTGTCCACCGCCGCCTTCGCCGCAGCGATGATTTGAGGCACGAATGTGTCGTTCGCCGTCTTCGGATCGCCAATCACCGGCAGTGATGCATTGTCCAACACTGCGTAGCCCTGCAGTGTGAAGAAGAGGTGCAATGAGCCGGCGAACGGCGTGAACCGGTGCGGCGAAGAGATTTGTTGAGCTGCAAGGTCGCCATCGGTGAACTCGCGGGGATAAGCCCAAAAAATCGTCGGCAACGGTTTGCCCGGCTCGTGCCCGGGCGGCAGATAAAGCGTGAAGGAAAGCGGCACGCCGTCCTCGCGCTCGTAGGTGACGAGCTGCTTTTTCACTGCGCGTAACTGCGGGGATGGATCACGGAACTGAGTAAGCGCCCGGGTTTCCCCGCTGCCGCTGAGAAAATAATTCGGCGGTTCAACCGAGGTCTCGCGACGCGTGATGAATTGCGAGCCATCGTTCTTCACGAAGGCCACCACACTCTCGTAGCTCGCCTCGTCGCAACGGAAGATGCGCTGGGTCTCGAACGTCGCTAGATCAAGCCGGTCGAGGAACGGCCGGTCGCCCTCGGGAGACGCGCCTTGGCCGGTGAGGAAAATCGCATCGGCTGACATCCGCATCGCACGCTTGCCGTTCGGCAGAGGACGCATCAACGGCGTGCCGGGGTGGTTGAACCGCTCTTGCGACGAGAAATCCCACAAGAGACGCGGCGCAACCTGGGCCTTGCCCGCGTCAAGCAACCACGTGCGGTACCAGCGCCGGCTACTCTGGAACTCGCGTAGCAGCGCCGTTCGACCATCTTCGCCCCACGTAATCGCCGAAAAACGATGTTCCAGCCGCGCGAGCTCGCGAGGTTCATCTGCGAATGGCGCAGGCCAAAGCAACACGCGATCGCGATGCTCCACCTTCGCACGCGGATCGCCACCATCGAGAGCCTCCACCCACGCCAGCGTGGCCGGCTCAGTTGGTTGCCAGTGGTGGGCACGCGGTTGGGTCGCAACGCCGCCGAGCGTGATTTGCTCGCCCGACGGATGTTGAGCAAGCAGCTTGACCACTTGCCCTCCGCGATCCAACACCTCAGATTTTTTCGCGAACAGCGGAATCGGCACCTGATACGAGTAGGGGCGGAGAATGCTCTCCACGAGTAGGAACCGTCCGTCCGGAGATGGTTCCATGGCCACGAACACGCCGGGCTTGCCGATTGGCACGGCTTGGCCCGTGCGCACATTCACCAACGCAAGCTGCGACGTGAGATAATGATCGAACAGCTCCTCGTCATGCGCACTCTCGAGCAGATCCTGATACGTTCGCACCGGTGCCGCCTTCGCCCCGCTCTCCTGCATCGTGGGACCGCTGGGCACCGATGGTGCAGCAGGCGTCTTCCCTCGCTTGCTTGGCACCGCTTTGCAGATCAAGTGTTGGCTGTCGGGCATCCATTGAAAAATCTCACCGAACCCGCCGTTGAGAATCGCGCCCTTCAGCGCCTTCATCTGACCGCTCTGAGCGTCACCGACCAGAAGTTCCAACTGAGTCGAACCGTAACGCACCACGGCGAAGAGTTTTCCATCCGGCGACCACACGGGGAAACTGACGCGTGAGTTGTCCGGCAACGTTATTTTCCGCTCCTTACCATCGGCGAAAGTCTTGAGTGTCAGCCCAACAAAACCGGGCACGCCATGCGGACCGTTGTTCTGTGGATTCACACGCTGACCTGCCAACCTCACCATCGGTCGCGCCAACTCGGCGATGGGCGGGTGCCGAAGACCGTGCACCAGCAACATCCGGTCACGCGCAGGGCTGAGCGAAATCTGAGGCGCATCGGGCGCGGCGAGAATCTCCGCGATGTCTGCCGGCGGCTTCTGGTAACCCAAGGGCGCGGCCAAAACCGCCGACACGAGCGATGTCGCGAGCCAGCACGCCAGCACAACACGCAGAAAACACGCGGGGACGGACGACATGTTGTGTTGCCAGTGCATTACTCTATTTATATGGCTGAATTATCGCCTCGCCGCACGCCGACGGCAAGCCCAAGAATGTAAAAAGACGTTACGCTTGTGACGCGAACACTGCCACGGCATCATCAATTTCAAATGCATCGCGTCCTTGTTCCTCTCTCCCTTTCCATACTGCTCACGTTGATTGCCTGTCGCGCGCCGGAGAAACCGCTGCCCGTTGTCACGAAGCCGCCACCAGCGACCGTTACTCTCCCTCCAACACCTGTTCCGGTGAAAAAGGTTTTCCGTGACGGAAAACTTCCAGCGCTAGATGCCGCCATCGCACAAGCTATCGTGGAGAGGAAACTGCCCGGCGGCGTACTCTGGCTTGAACGTGACGGTATTATCTATTCAAAGGCTCTCGGTCATCGCGCCCTCGCGCCACAGGTGGAGCCGATGACGACCAACACCATCTTCGACGCCGCCTCGCTCACCAAAGTCATCGCCACCACGCCCGCCATCGCGCTGCTGATTGAGCGCGGCCAACTGAAACTGGATGCGCCCGTGCACATTTACCTTCCTGAGTTCATGGGCGACGGGCGCGAGCGTGTCACCTTGCGCCATCTGCTCACGCACACGTCAGGGCTGCGTCCTGGCCTCAGTCTGGCTCAGCCGTGGCAGGGCGCGAGCCAAGCCCTCCAACTCACCTGCGCGGAGAAGTTGCAATCGCCCCCCGGAACCAAATTCGTCTACAGCGATATCAACTTCATGCTGCTCGGCGAAATCGTCCGCCGCGCAAGCGGTGAGCCGTTGGACATATTTGCCGCGCGCGAAATCTTTCAGCCGCTGACAATGAACGATACCGGCTTCCGGCCCAGTACGGCGGCGCGCGGGCGCATCGCGCCCACGACGGCAACGAACAACGTCTATCTGCGTGGCGAGGTGCATGATCCGACGGCGCGGCGCATGGACGGGGTGGCCGGCCACGCAGGCCTGTTCACGACTGCGGCAGACCTCGCCCGCTTCGCACGGATGCTGCTGAACGGCGGCGACCTCGATGGCACGCGTGTGTTCAAGCTCGAGACGGTGAGGTTGATGGCGAGCGTGCAGTCGCCCGCGACTGTAGAAGTGCGGCGCGGCTTGGGCTGGGACATCGATTCGCCCTACAGCGGCCCGCGCGGGAAAATCTTCCCCGTCGGCTCGTTCGGTCACACGGGCTGGACCGGCACCTCGCTCTGGATCGATCCCTTCTCGCGCACGTTCGTGATTTTTCTTTCGAACCGGAATCATCCCGACGGCGGCACCGTCGTCGCGTTGCGTTCGCAGCTCGGCACGCTGGCGGCGGAAGCGGTGATGGATTTCGACTTCATGAAGGTGCCCGGCGCGCTTCCGCGAAAGGAGTAACAGGCGGAAGAAGCCCGCGCTCGCGCGGCTCAGTAGCGCTTCTTTTTCTTCGGCACCGGAGGCAAAGGCTTCTTCGCTTCGGGCTTCAGCTCGAGCGTCGCCGTCGCTCGCCACGGCTCCTCGCGGCCATTCACGATAAGCGTACGCGGCAGTAGCTCGATGCCGTGGCCAAAGAGATTCAGCGTCACCACGCCCGGCAGGTACATGAGATCGTCATAGAGAAATTCGCCGACCGGCACCTTTTGTTGGGGCGTGTCGAAGCGGACGGTAACGGGGGTGAAGTTCGTCGGTGCCCGTTCGCCGGCGAAGACTAGCTGAAACCGCTCGACGCCGAGTCCAGGCTGACGAATGACGATGGTCGGCGCGCCGTTTGTGTCGGCAGCGAAGTCGACTTCCCACGGCCCCTTGCGCGTCCGCAGGTGGTCATCGCACGAGTAGAGCGTCGCGTAGGCGACCAGCGCGATGGCGAAGGCAATCGCGGCGGGCTTGATCAGACTGTCTCTTTGCATCAGCGCAAGCTTCGCGGGTGCGAAAGCAAAGTCAAGCGGGCGACCTCGGCGAATCGGTAGACTACAATGTCGGCGGCGTGGCAGCGGCCCGCTTCGCCTCCTGCAAGAGGCTGAGCCCGCTGGAAAGCCCCCACAACCACGCGGCAGCGAAAATTACGAGTCCACCGACGGCCACGCCGAGCGGAAGCATAAGCCCAGACAGTTCCGTAACGCCTTCGGCCATCGCCTCGTGGTTCTTCTTAATCCAGAGGAAGGACAAGATTGCGCCGGTGCCCGAGGTGCAGAGGCCGAGGGCAGCGAGCGGGATTTGCACCCATCCGATGCGCCGATCACCGACCAGCGAGCCGAGGCCTGGCAGCACCAGCAGATTGCTCAGCAGGCAGGCACGGGCCTTGGCGACATCAATCATCGAGTAATGAGAGCCCTACGCCGCATCAGTGCGCGGGCCAAAGAGTTTCTCGTAGGCGCTGGCGTAGGTGAAGAGCATCCACGGGCCGGTCACCAATCCGCCCAGACAGAAACAGAGGATGCCGGCAATGTTGATGAGACCGATCACGGAGACGAAGCCGAAGGTCATCCACCAGTGTTTGCCGACGACTTTCCATCTCGTGACCATCGCCTGCCAGAAATCCATCTTGCGATCCACCACGAGTGGCAGAGTGAACGCCCAGCGCACGCTGAGGTAAATCACCGGCACAAAAATCGTCACAAAGAAGATTCCGACAGCCGCCAGCATAGCTTCGGGGGCGGGGTCGACGCCCTTCTCAAACTTGACGCCCATCGCAAGCAAGGTCCCAACGGTGAGAACGATGCCGGGAATCATGGAGAGAAATATCAGGATACCCTGGACAATCTGGGCGAGGACGAGATGGACGAAGTTCCGCTGAAAACCGGCGAAAAGGTCGTTAACGCCACCTTCTTGTCCGCGAGAACATTTGATGGAGAAATAAAGCAACCCACCCAGCAGGGGGCCGCCCACCACCATACTGGCGAGAGAGAAGATAAGGCCGACGCACGGAATCAACCCCAACAGCGAGATGACAAAAATGATGCTGACATACAGCAATACAACCCCGATGGCTATGCCGACATTGGCCTTGAAGAGTTCCCAGCCGCGGCCCAGACAATCGCTGATGTCTAGGTGAAAATCGCGCGTCAACACATCTGCCGGCAGCGCCACTTCGCCCGCTGTGCCGCCCCCGCTACTACTTCCAATTGGCTGGAAACCCAAAATTGGTTTAAAGCCTTGTGTCGGCTCCGCACTAGCGGTGAAAACACCGCTCGCCCCCCCCAATAACACGGCTAATTCCGGATGGTTCGCCAGCGGTTGGAACTCCCCGCCTTCCTTCTGCACCTTGGTTTGCCCGTTGGCACGGCCCTGTGCGATCCATTGCTGAATCTGTTCGACCGTAACCGGCCCGTATTCCTTCCCGTCGCCGCCGATGATTTTGTACATAGCTAGTCGGTGAGTTGCCCGAGCGTTGTAGGCGAAAATCACCGAGTAAGCAAGCGTCGCCTCAGTTGTTCCGCGCGAAGATTTTCCCAGGCAACTGCCGCACCAATCGCTTCATCTCTAGGCCGAGCAGTGTCACCGAGACCGTCGCAGCGGGCAGACCAGCGTCGCGGATAATCTCATCAATCTGCCGTTCTTCGTGTTCAAGCGCGCCAAGAATTTTCTGCTCGTCCGTTGAAAGCTCGATTCCCGAACGCCTACCGCCTTCGGCTAACGACGCCGGTCGATTGCTTGCAGGAAAGAGATACTCGAATTCACTCAAGATATCCTCGACGTTCTCACAGAGTTTCGCGCCTTTCTTGATTAGATCGTGGCAGCCCTTGCTACGCGGCGAATCGACGCGCCCCGGCACGGCAAAGACCTCGCGCCCGTACTCCGTAGCCAAACCCGCTGTGATCAGCGCGCCGCTGGTGAGATTCGCCTCAACAACCACCGTGCCGAGCGTCATCCCGGCCACGATACGGTTTCGGATGGGAAAGCTCTGCTTGTCCGCCGATCTGTTAAACCGGAACTGAGTGATGACCGCGCCGTTGGCGGCGATGCGCTCGAACAACTCGACGTTCTCCGGCGGAAAAACGATGTTGATGCCCGTGCCAAGCACGGCGATGGTGCGTCCCTTCGCCGCGAGTGCCCCTTGATGTACAGCGGTGTCAATCCCTCGTGCGCCACCACTCACCACGGTGACGCCCGATGACGCGAGTTGCCACGCGAGTTTGCGTGCGGTATCGATGCCGTAATGTGTTGTCTGCCGCGACCCGACCATTGCCACCGCCTGACGGTCGCGCGGTTCCATCCGGCCTTTCACATAGAGAACGACGGGTGGATCATAAATCTCCCGGAGCGACTCGGGATATTCTTCGTCCAATTGTGTAATCACACGGCAGCCGAAGTCATCGATACGTTTCAACTCGCCAGCGAGATCCACGTTCTTCTCCCAATCTGCAATGGCCGCGGCCGTCTCCGGTCCGATACCGCGCACTCGCTGCAACTCGGCCGCACGGGTCTTCAAAATCGCCGGCGCATCACCGAAGCAATCGAGCAATTGGCGGACGCGGATGGGACCGACGCCTTCGATGAGGTTGAGCGCGATGAGCGCTTCACGGGGATTCACGTCTTATCAGTAATGCCGAACCGTCGACGGCGCAAGTTCATCGCGGCGGGAGTAACAAGCGCCGGAGAGCATCAAGCATCACCGGCTCTGCACTGGGCGCAACCCAGCACCAGTCGTGCAAGTTGCCGTCGCGTTCGGCCCAGTGCTGCTCGGTCGGGATGTAGCCCGTCGCGCCGTCGCCATAGCCCGCCACCAGCACGAAGGAATCGGGGCGCAGTTTCTGCGCTGCGAGTTGGTATTCCACGTACGCCTCACCGGGCAGGAGCAGGAATTGCGCGGAGCCGAAGTCGATTAGCGGCACATCAATCGGACGACCCGCAGCGGAGCGCTTGCGCCAGCTCAGGCCCATTGCCGCGAGGCATTGCTGAAATGGCGCGATGCCAGGCACAAGTTTCTTCTCCAACTCTGCAGGAGCGAAGTCGCCTTCCTCGCGCACCTTCAGCTTCAGCGGCACGCTGCGGAAGGAAATTGTCTGCACTGGCTGACGGCGCGTTTCGCGCCACGCGGCGACCATCGCAGCATGAAGCCGATCGGCGAGCACAACCCGATTCGTACGCGCACCGTCATTGTATTTCCCAGCAGTGACGTTGCCGCTGCAGCCGGAGAAGTAAATCTGGAACACGTCCGGCAACTCCTTTTGCCGCCGTGCGCGGGCGAGCCCAGGGAAATCGGCGGAAATCTCGCCGGTGCGGTAGTAGCTCATCGGGTGCACCGCGTAGCCGCTCACGGCTGCCAAAGGCATGGCGCCATCCCAGAAACTAAGTGTCTTGAGCTGCGGATCGATCACACCTTCGGGCGCCTCGCGAGCCAGCACGTTGCGTGTCGCGCTGCCGCGGTCGAAGGCCGGTTTGCCATCGGGCAGCAGATAGCGGCGATCGCTGGCGATTCGTTCCACCTTCGCTTGTCCAACGCCGACATGCGTGAACCGTCGCGCCTTGGGCAACGCCGCACGCAACGCCCCAGCCACGCGCTGCACAGCCTTCTCGTGAAACTCCAGATCACACACGCTGCCGGTGAGTTTGCGCTCGCGCAAAATGCGTTCCGCCTCCAGATCCGCCACCGGCGCCTCGTGCTGGTGGATGGTCGTGACAAGTACGCGCACCGGTTCGGTGCCCGCCGCCTCAGCGAGTACGGCACGCCAGCGATCGAAGGCGTCGTTACGGATCTCACACCAGTCGACTGAAACAAACACAATCGGTTTCCCCGAACCGACGATGACGAACCCGCGGGCGAGCAGCGGATCGGCCACGGACTTCGCCTGCCACGCGCCGCCCATCATCCCGTGACCAATAGGCACGGTCACATCCGCCTCGAAGGTGGCGAGCGAAAACTCCGCGGCGATGAATGTGTGGACAAGGCAGAACAGCACACCAATCGATATGAAACGCGAGAAACGGGAACGCATGCCTTTGGTCTAGTCGTACGCGGAAACGACGGCAAGTTTCAAATGCCTTTTGACATTCGGCCATCAAAGTTAACAATCGCGCCAGGATGGCTGTTCCGAAGGAAACTTCCCCGAAGACGCCCGCGCAGGCTTGCGACTTGTGCGGCAGCGTGAACCATCTCCTTTTCGCGGAGAAGGGGCGGGGCGGCAGCCAATTGCGCACCGTCATCTGCCGCGGCTGCGGTCTGGTGCACACGAACCCGCGGCCGAGCGAGGAGGCGAACGCCGATTTTTATCACAAGGCCTACTGGGGTCAGTACAAGAGCCAGTCCGTGCCGGACGAGCGCTTCTTCCGCCGCCGGCTTCCGAAGATTAAACCACTGCTTCAGCTGCTCCGGCCCCACCTGCGCCCCGGCGTGAAGATACTCGAAATCGGCTGCGGCGTCGGCGCGCTGCTCTGGAGCATCAAGTCACTCGTCGGCACCGGCACCTTCATCGGCGTGGAACCGCACGATGGCCACGCCAAATTCGCGCGCGAGGTGAAGGGCTTTGATGTGCGCAATGCGCTGCTGCACGAGGCGGAAAAAGATTTGCCGCGCGGGCATTTCGACCTCGTGGTGATGAATCACGTGCTCGAGCACACCACCAGCCCCACGCAGACGCTCACGACGCTCAAGAAACTGCTGCGACCCGGCGGGCTGTTCGTCGCTGAGGTGCCGAACATCGAGGCGCCCGGTTCGCGTCTCTCGCACTTCTTCCATGTCGCGCACCATTACAACTTCTCGCCGCACACGCTCAAGCGACTCGCGGCGCGGTGCGCCCTACGCGTCCGCCAAGTCACCGCGCTCGATGGCGACCTGCCCGACACGCGCCTGCTTGGCCTCTTCGAGAACTCCGTACCGGACCCGGATGTGGCGCTGCATTTCATCCGTGACGACGCCGACGAACGCGCGACGGCCCTCCGCCGTTACGAGCGTTGGTACTGGCTCACGGCAGCGAGCCTACGAAAGAAAATCACCCACTGGCAGCACCAGCGGGCGTAAATGTAGAAGAATCTCAGCGCTGAAAGCGCTTGAGAACTACTTGTCGGAAGTCTTCAGCAACTCCTCAGCCGACCACGGAGCAGTGCGGCTCTTATCGGCATCACGAATCTTTTTGACCTCCTCGGGAGTGACACCGGAGAAGCTGTGGTTCCAGTCCTTGTTGCGGCGGACGTAGGAGATGACCGAGGCGACCTGCTGGTCGGTCATGTTGTCCTTCCACGGAACCATCGCGTTGTTGTAATCCAGCCCATTGACCTTGATGGGGCCCTGAATGCCGTGGAGCACGAGACGGATGATGCGGTTCGGCCCCTCGGTGTTCACCCAGTCCGAGCCGGCGAGCGGTGGGAACTGACCAGCCGAGCCGAGGCCGGAGGCCTGATGGCAGGCGGCGCAGTTTTGGCTGTAGAGCTTGCGGCCTTCGAGGAAGACAATCCGCTCGGGATCTTTCGGCAGCATATCCTCGAGTTCCTTGGTCGAGGTATAGGGGGCGAAGACCTGGGCGGAGAAATCGCCATCGTTGTCATCGAGGCGGAGGGCGACGCCGTAGGCGAAGACGGCGAGGGCGACCAGCACCCAGACGGGAAAAGTACCAGCATTGGTCTGCGGCTCGGCCGCATCGGCCGGAAGCGTGGAAATGTTTGGAGTGTCCGCGTTCATTTCTTGGCAGGGGAATTAGTGCTGGGAGCCGAGAGCTTGGCCGGCTTCAGCCCGGGCTTGGCCGGCAGCGGTGCCTCGAAAAGCGGTGCATCGGCGCGCAGGCTGCGCAGGTAGGCGACCAGCGCGAGCGCATCGGGTTTTGGGACCATCTCGTAACCCTCAAGCCGCTTGGTCTCCTCGGGCGACAGCTTTAGCGCGTTGGGGGAAGGCTTGGCGCCGGCATCGAGGGCGCGCTTCGTGAAAAGGAAACGATAGGATGGCATGCTGGATTTTTCGACTATCAGCCGCGGCTTGTAGAGGTGGATGAGATGCCAGTTGTCGTCAAGTTGGCGGGCACCGATGTTGGCGAGGTCCGGACCGATGCGGGAGGAACCGAGCATCACCGGCGCGTCGAAGAGGTAATCCTGCGCCACGGTGCGGCGCGGACCCCAGCCGCGATTGATGTCCGCCCCCGGACGTACCTGCTGGCTGTGACAAGCAGCGCAGTTGTTCGCGCGGTAGACCTCCGCACCCTGTTGGGCGAGGCCCGGGCGGGCGCTAGGGTAGATTTCACCGGTCTCCTCAATCTCCACCGGCTTGAGCGCACCGAGTTGGATCTGCGGCCAGACAACGAGGCCGAACCACGAGGTGGACAGCGCGGCGAAAATGCCGAGCATCAGAAGCGGGGCTTGATTCATCGGGCACCTCCGTTCGATTGCATCGCGCAGGCCAGCGCATTGCACGGGCAGAACTGGCGCACGAGCAACCGCACCAGATTTCCCACCAAGAGCAGTGAGCCGGCAAGCCAGAGAATTTCGCCAAGCGTGGTAACGCGATAGGCCATCAGTGCGCGGCGCGAAATTTGGCTGAAGTCAATGCTCGGGTCGAGCAGGCTGATCCCTTGGCGCCAGCCGCCAAAGGCTAGCGGTAACGCGACGAGCAGCACGCCCGCGACGGCAAGTGTGTAGTGCCACTTCACAGGGCTCTCACACGGCCAGTCAGCACCGCTCAGACGCGGAACGATATGATAGATTGCGGCAAACATCGCCATCGCAAACGCGCCGTACAAAGCGAGATGCTTCACTCCCACGGTAAAGTATGTGAACTGGGTTTGCGCGCTGAACATCGGGCTCATCACCATCACCAGCGTCGCCAGCAAGTAAGCGAAGAGGCCGAAACCGGCGAAGCGAAGCACGCGGCACTCGGCGCCGAGCACCGCTCGACCGTCAGCCGTCGCATGGAGGTTCCACGCCACCGCGAACAGCGGAAAGAGCATTAGCACGCTGGCGTAGTCGCCAATGCGAACCATCCAAAGCGGGAGCGGCGCGCCGTTGTGCAGTCCGGTCCAACCGCCGAGCACGAGCAGCATCCAAAAACCGATCAGCGCGTAGCTGCGGTTGTAAAGCGGGCGGTTGAGGAGCTTCGGCACGAGATAGAAAATCACAGCCAACGCCGAGCCACCGAGCCAGACTTCGCGCAACACCGCGCTGGCCCACCAGTTGATAGCCACCTGGGCCACGCCCCGCACTGGGTCAACCAGCAGCAGGCTCTGTACGGTGAGGTAGGCCCACGGCAAGGCGAAGAGCGCGCCGAGCAGGTACCATTGCGAAACGTAGCCTTCGCGCTCGCGGCGATTCAAATAGGTGCTCAGAGCGCAGAGGGCGATAGCCGTGTAGGCGATGAGGAGCGCCGGTACTGCGTAAGACGGGAACTCAAAGCCTTCGTAGCCACTGCTGTCGCCGGCAATAATCCCACCGATACCGACCGTCACGGCGAGATTCCAGACGACCGCGCCGAGCAGTGCCACGCGCGGTTGCACAAGCGGCGTCCCGCCGAGTCGGGCGAGCATCCAGAGCGTGACGCCGAGAATCGCTTGGGCAGCGAACCCGAACAGAAAGGCATTGCTAGAGGCGGCGAGGATGCGGCCGTAGGTCAACTCGGCGCTGCCCTCGAGCAGGAGCGGTTGGTGCATCTTGAGCGAGGCAATCAGGCCGAGCACGGCGGCGGCCACGAGCCAGAGGGCGGCACTGGTGAAGAGGAACAGCACCGGAAGACGGCAGGAGGCGTCAATCTCCGCCGAGGCGGTGGCGCGGGATTCGGTTTGGGTCGGAAGGCTCATCAAACAGTCGGGTTGGTGTTGCGCTTCACTCGAAATCAATCTTCGGCGGCGGCGCACTGGCCTTGTCCACGCGCTGCAGCAAATTGCTGCGCGCGCTGGCCGGGTTCTCCCATTCCTTCACGGTGAGCTTCATTGCCTCGGTGACGGGGAGGCGGACGATTTTGCGCGCGGGGTCGAGCCGACCGTAGTTGGCGAGGGCCTCGGCGTCGGCGGCATTCAACTCGGCGAGCGCCTTCGCACGTTCCGCGCCTCGGCCCGCGTCGATGGCTGCAGGACGGGCCGGCAGATAGTGGCTGATCACCCAGCCGATGAGAACGGCAACCAGCACAACGCCGACGATTTCGCGGACGTAGTGGGACTCGGCGACCTCGGCGGTCTTGTCGGTTCCGGTCTTCATTTAAGCATGGTCTCCCTGATTCTCGGCGGCGCCGTGCCCGAGCGCTTCCTCGAAGCGCGGGTCCTTCTGCGGATAAGGGGCGTGTGCGTGGAAATATTTCAGGAACACGATAGTCAACGTGCCACCGATGAACGCCATCGAGGCGAGGTCGGTCAGCGCGAAGTGGATCCCAGTCGTATGGAACACCGGCATGATATTGTACTGCATGTCGAGGTAATGCATCAGCCAGACCCAGATGATCATCGGGATCATCAGCTTGAGGTTCAGCTTGGCGTCGATACGCAGCATCAGCAGGAACGGTCCGAAGAAATGGCCGAACACGGTAATCATGCCGACCGCCCACCACGAACCCTGTTCGCGCAGCACGTACCAGAAAGTCTCTTCCGGCATCGCCGCGTTCCAAATCAGGAAGTATTGGGAGAAGTGAATATAGGCGTAGAACACCGTGAACGCGAAGAGCAGCACGCCCATGTCGTGGTACTGCCGCCGGTGCAAGATGGGGATGTACCCGCGGCGCTGCAGCACGATTGCGATGATGTAGACGGTCGCCAGCGTCGTCCAGACGCTGCCGGCGAAGTAGTACACGCCGTACATCGTGGAGAAGAACTGGTGCTGGAGAGATTTCATCCAGTAAATCGCCGCGAGCGTGAGCGAGAAAGCGAAGATGAAGATGCCGCCGGCTGCCCATTTGCGCAGTGCGAAGGTGCACTCAGGCGAACCAGTCTCGTCCTGCTTGAGCGACCAACTGCGGAGCTTGTAGCTCAGCAGGGCCCAAACGCCGAAGAGTACCACGGCCATGATGTAGAACGTCGGTGGGTTGAAGAGCGCGACCTTCACGTGCAGCGCGTGGTCCAGGTTCGGATCGATGGTCATCCACGGGTAGAGCTTCGGCGCCAGCCAGGCGATTGGGATGAAGAGCAGTCCCAGCACCGGCGTGAGGAAGGCAATATGCTCCAGAAAGCGGCGGATCGGCACCGACCAACTCGAGTCGAACAGGTGATGCAGGAGCACCAAGAACATCGAGCCGAGGCAGATGCTCAGGAAGAACATGAAGGCCACCAGATAGGAGTAGCCGAATTGCTTCAGATCCGAGAACGCACCGACCGTCAGCCCGATGAAGCCGGCCACGGCGAACACGTACGGCAGCTTCTCCCAGCCCGACCCTTCGTGGGCGGCGGCGGGCGTAGCAGTGGCAGCGGGTGAACTCATAACCTTATTTCAGTTGCGCACGCTCGGCGGCGGAAAGCTCATCCTCAAAGGCCAGCCGACTGCGCTGGAGAGCACGCAGATAGGCAACAATCGCCCAGCGGTCCTCAATGGTGACATTCGCCTTGTAGCCACCCATCAGGTTGCGACCCTCCGAGATGACGTAGAACAACTCGCCGTCCGGCAGCTTCACGATGCGCGAGTCGTGCAAGCTAGCGACGACCGCCATCGCACCGATTTTCTTCGTGATGCCGTTGCCGTCGCCCTGAGCGCCGTGGCACGGCAAGCAGCTGATCGCGTACCGATCGCGCCCACGAGAGAGAAGTTGCGGAGTGACCTTTAGCGGCAGGTTCTCCACGAAGTTCGTCACACCCGACACGCGGCCGGTGTTCTTCGGCGTCGCGGCGAACGGCGTGCCGCGGGCAACCGTTCCATCCACCAAAAGCTGCGAGCTAAGGCCGTTGGGGAGTAACGCGTTCGGCTCCTGCGGGCGGAGCTTCGGCTGACGATCCATATCCGAGAAAATCTCGAGCGGCGGCTTGCGGGAGATGTCGCCACGGAAGCCGAGCACGCTCACTACGAGCGCTGAGACAAGGGTCAATCCGAGCACAAAGTAACGCATGTTACTCCTCCACCTGCTCGATGTGCTTGCTGCCGGCCGACTCCAGCAACTTGCGGGTTTCCGTTTCCGAGTACTGGCGATCGGTCGTCTCGATGACGATGTAGAACTTGTCGTGCGTCACCTGCGCGAACCGCTGGTTCTTGAGCAGCGGATGGTGCAGGCACGGCAGGCGGTTGAGGAAAAGCATGCCGAAGATCGTCGCGAACGAGGCGAACAGAATCGTCAGCTCGTAGCTCACCGGGAAGGCGAAGAGCGGACTGAAGAGCGGCTTGCCGCCCACCACGATGCGGTAGTCGACGGCGTTCTGGAACCAAATCATTAGCATGCCGCTGGTGTAGCCGGTCACGCCACCGATGAAGGTGAACCAGCCGACGTTCGAATTCTTGAGGCCCATCGCCTCGTCCATCCCGTGGACCGGGAACGGCGTGTGCACGTCCCAGTGCTTGAAGCCGGCCTTGCGCACGGCGCGCGCAGCGGCCATCACATCCGCCGGGGTATCGAACTCGGCGATAATGCCGTAGGACTTGCTCATCAGTGATGCCCTCCCTTGGCACCGCCCAGCGGGTGGTGCGGATCGGCCTGCGGGGTGACTCCTTTCACCTCGGCAATCGCGATCATCGGCAGGAAACGCATGAAGAGGAGGAACAGCGTGCAGAACAGCCCGAAGCTGCCGACGAACGTTAGAATATCTACGTAAGTCGGGCTGAAGTAGCCCCAGCTCGACGGTAAATAATCGCGGTGCAGCGAAATCACGATGATGACGAAGCGCTCAAACCACATCCCGATGTTCACAAAGATGGAGATGATGAACACCGCGACCAGATTGGTCCGAATCTTCTTGAACCAGAAAAGCTGAGGGCAGATCACGTTGCACGAAATCATACTCCAGTAGGCCCACCAGTACGGGCCGAACGCGCGGTTCTTGAAGGCGTACAGCTCGTTCGGGTTGCCACCGTACCACGCGATGAAGAACTCCATTCCGTACGCGTAGCCGACGATCGAGCCGGTCGCTAGCACCACCTTGCCCATCAGCTCCACGTGGCGCACGGTAATCAAATCCTCCAGCTTGCAGAGCGTGCGTAACGGTATCAGGAGCGTCAGCACCATGCCGAAGCCGGAGAAAATCGCACCAGCGACGAAGTACGGCGGGAAGATCGTCGTATGCCAACCCGGCACCTGCGACACCGCAAAGTCGAACGACACGATCGAGTGCACCGAGAGCACCAGCGGCGTCGAGAGACCAGCCAGCAGCAGGTAAGCCTTCTCGTAGTTACTCCAGTGACGGTTCGAGCCGGTCCAGCCCAGCGCGAAGAGGCCGTAGGCGAACTTGCGAAACTTGCTCGTCGCGCGGTCGCGCATCGTCGCCAAGTCGGGGACGAGACCGACGTACCAGAAGAGCAGCGAAACCGTACCGTAGGTCGAGACCGCGAACACGTCCCAGAGCAGCGGCGAACGGAACTGCGGCCAGATTCCCATGCTGTTCGGAAGCGGTGCCAGCCAGATTGGCGCCAGCCAGATACGACCGACGTGCACCAGCGGGAAGATACCAGCGCAGGCCACCGCGAAGAGCGTCATCGCCTCCGCTGCGCGATTGATTGAAGTGCGCCAGCGCTGGCGCAGCAGAAAGAGAATCGCCGAGATCAATGTGCCGGCGTGACCGATGCCGATCCAGAAAACGAAGTTGGTGATGTCCCACGCCCAGCCAGCCGGCTGGTTCAAACCCCACACGCCCACGCCGGTGGCAACGAGGTAGCCAATCATCGCGAACATCATGCCCGCCAAAGAGGCGCTGATAAGGAAGGCCGGCCACCACCATTTGGGAGTCGGACCCTCAACGATGGAGGCGACGCGGTCAGAAATCCAGCCGAGGCTACGCTGGTTCAGCACCAGCGGCTGACGCTCCAGCCCTTTGGGCGTCGAGCCTTTCGTGGCCCATTTGCTCTCAACCACCGAAGCCATCAGCGCACTCCTTTCTTGGTCTCAGCGCCGTTCTTGCCATTGTCATTCGCCTTGTGCTCACCGAATGGGCTCGCGTTCTTCTCGAACTTGGTGCCGGTGTGCTCAGTGAGGCTGAAAGGGTACTCGTGGTAATCAGGCATTGCCGGGTTCGGATTGCGAACCTTGGCGAGGTAGGTAATGCGGGGGCGGTTGTCGAGGAAGCCAAGCACTGCGTAGTCACGTGGCTGCTGCTTGAGCTGGGAGACACGGCTCTTGGGATCGAGCACGTTGCCGAAAACAATCGCTTCTGCAGGGCAGGCCTGCTGACAAGCAGTCTGCAGCGCGCCATCGCGCACAGCAACATCGCCGGTCGGGCCGGCCTTCACCTTTTGCGCGATTTTGGCCTGCTCGATGCGCTGCACGCAGAACGTGCACTTCTCCATCACGCCGCGCATCCGGACGGTCACGTCTGGGTTGCGAGCGAGCTTGAGCAACTCCCACTCGTCGGACTGGCGCTTGGCGAACGGTCCGGCGTAGAGATTCTCAATGGGGCGCTTGTTGTAATCGAAGAAGTTGAACCGGCGCACTTTCCACGCGCAGTTGTTCGAGCAATAACGCGTGCCGATGCAGCGGTTATAGGCCATCAGGTTGAGGCCTTCCTCATCGTGCACAGTGGCGTTGACGGGGCAGACGCTCTCGCACGGAGCATTCTCGCAGTGCTGACAGAGCATCGGCTGGTTCACGACCTGCGGCTCGTCAATCCACTCGAACTTCGCTTGGTCCACGTCCGTGCCGGTCGGGTTGCGCTTGAGACTAGGCAGACCGGTGAAGTAACGGTCGATGCGCATCCAGTGCATCTCGCGACCGCGGGTCACCTGATCCTTGCCGACAATCGGGATATTGTTCTCGCTCTGACAAGCGATGACGCACGCCGAGCAGCCGACGCACATGTTCAGGTCGATCGACATGCCCCACTGGTGCACATCGCTCTTGAGCGTGGGGTGGGCGTCGTATGGGTGCTTGTAGATTCCGAGAGGTTGGCCGGTCTTCGGGTCAACCGGGATGTGCTTGGCATGCGCCGGCGAATCCAGGTCCATGTTCTTGGCGAAATCCGGCTTCTTCTCAAACTGTTTGAGGTTCGCCTCGCGGACGATCGGTCGACCTTCCATCGACCAATGATCCTGTGTGCAGGCGAACGGCGAAACGAAACCCGTCTTGGAAAGGGTGGCACCCGCCGCGAAGTGGGGTCCCGCCGTCGCGCGGAGCTTGTAGGCATTGAAACCGACTGAGTCCTGCTTTAGAAACTCCGAGCCGCGGCTGTTGCTGCCGGCAGGCTTCGAAGGTCGCAACGGGTTGTTTGTCGGTTTGAAATTGGCGATGCGCCCACCCTTCTCGCGGCCGTAGCCGAGGGCGATGCCGACCGTGAACTCCGCTTGGCCGGGCTGGATCCAGATCGGACCCTTCACGGTCCGCGAGTCGAGCTTGAGCTCGACCACGTCGTTGTTCTCCACGCCGAGCGCGGCGGCCGTCTTGCGGCTCACCAAGACGGCGTTGTCCCAAGTGATTTTCGTAATCGGATCAGGCAATTCCTGCAGCCAGCCGTTGTTGGAGAACCGGCCGTCATCAAGGCTGTAGTCGCGCGTGAAAATGACTTCGAGACTTTCGGCTCCGGGCGCCTTGGCTGCGCTGGCAGCGGACGGAATCACCGCCTCATTCAATGTTACGTCCACCGGGATGGCAGCACTGCCGGCGAGGAAGCCGTCATGCAAGAACTTCTTCCACCGCTCCTCATTGTTGCCGGTGGTAGCAAGGGCCTTGAACGTCTCGCGCGTAAGATTGTACGGCTTGGTCACGGCGAGACCGGCAAGATGAGCGAGCATTTCAGCCTCAGTCAGCGCGTCGAAGAGTGGCGCGATGAGCGGCTGCACCGGCACCAGCGTGCCGTCGCTCGTGCGGGCGTCAGCCCAGGTCTCGAGATAATGCGCGACGGGCAGATGCAGGCTGGCACCAGCGGCGAAGGTCTCGTCCTCGTAATAGCCGAGGCGGACAACGTTTTTGGCCTTCTTCTGCGCGGCGGCCCAATCGAAATCGGCTGGGGCATTGTAAGCCGGGTTGCCGCCAAGAATGACAAGCGTCGAGACCTTTCCAGTCTTCAGCGCGTCAGCAAGCGAACCCAAATTGTCTTCCACTGGCGTGGGCGCGGGCAGGAACTGGATGGTCTTGCCGTTGTTACCGAGTGCGGCGTTGATGGCGTGGGCGAAAAGATGGACGGCGAGCGGCTGGCGATAACCGGCGAGCACAAGCGAGCTGCCCTTGTGCTGGAGCAGATCTTTCGCGCATTCCTCCGCCCACTTCTTGTCGGTGGGGCTGAAACCGGCAGGTAAAGTGACTTCCTGTCCACGCACCTTCGCGAGAACCGCGGCGGCCAGCGCTGCAACGTGCGACGCAGAAAGGCGCAAGCGATGATCGGCGTTCGCGCCGGTCTGGCTCATCAGTGCCTCAGCCACGTAGAGCCGGTTCATCTTGTCGCCCGGCTTGGCGATTTTGCGGCCTTTGGCGAAATTGCGAATTGACCGCTGCACGTCTTCTTCGCTGCCGATGAAATCGCAGTCGAGCGAGAGAATCACGTCGGCCTTGTCGAGCTGCGGATAGGGGCGCACGTCCTGGCCATATGCGGCACGGGCCGCGGCGCGGTGGATATCGAAGTCCACGGGTTCATAAACGAACCAGCGAGCCTTCGGGAACTTGTCGGTGACAAGCTGCTGCACACGTGCGCGCGTGGGCGAATTGCTGCGCTCGAGCAGGAAACAAAGGCCTTCGCCGCCATTCGCAGTCGCCGCAGCGGAAAGCGCGGATAGCTTCGCGAGCGCTTCCTCACGGGAGATTATTTTGCTCTCGTCGCGGAAATGGCGCGCACGATCGGCATCGTAAAGATTGAGGAGCGACGCCTGCGCGAAAACATCCGTACCGCCGTTCGCCTGCGGATGTTCCCTATTGCCTTCCACCTTCACAGGGCGGCCCTCGTGGGACTTCACTAGCAACGGCACCGCACCCGCGCGCGTCGGCATCGACGTCGCGTAATACTGCACCACACCGTGTATGTAACCCTCGGGCTGCTTGGTGAAAGGGACAATCTTCTCGACCGGCCGACGACAGCCGGTGCCGAAGAGGCCGAGACCAGCCAGCGCGAACGGCGCGGCCATGAGCTTGATGAAATCGCGGCGAGTACTCTCGTCCTGCATCTCACTGGCGCCGGCGGGGAACTCGCGCACAGCCCAGTCCTTGAACTCGGGCGTATCGGAGAGTTGATCGAGGCTGCGCCAGTAGACGACGCCGTTATCGGGCTCGGGACAGATGGGGGGAATCGTTTTGCTCATCGATGACAGGCAGAGCAGTTCTGCGAAGCGTTGACTTTCCAGTCGTGGACGAACTTGGCGCCATCACGCTGGGCGAAGCCCGGTGGAGCCTTCCAGTCGAGGTTGTACACCTGCTCGGGCGGACGAATCTTCTCGGCCGGATTGCGATGGCAATCGAGGCAGAAGGACATTGAGAGCGGTTTGTCATGCCGCACCTCGTCCATCTTGTTCACCTGCCCATGGCAATGGACACAGGAAACACCTCGGTTCACGTGGACCGAGTGGTTGAAGTACACGTAGTCGGGTGTCTTGTGGATTTGCGTCCACGCAATCGGCACGTTGTTGGAATAGCTGTTACGGACCAAGGTGAGCTTCGGATCGTCCTTCAGCACTTGATTATGGCAATTCATGCAGGTGCTCGATGCCGGCACGTTCGAGTACCAGGATTTTTCCACACCGTTGTGGCAGTAGCGGCAGTCAATACCGAGCTGACCCGAGTGAATCGTGTGCGAGAAGGGCACCGGCTGGACCGGCTGGTAGCCCACGTTCGTGTACTTGTTGGTAAAATAATAGGTTACGCCAGCCACAGAAACGCCAGTCACGAGCACCGCGCCGATGATGAGCCACACCGGCAGCCGATTCGTCCATTTTGGAAAGATATCAGACATTCGAAAAAATAGCGGCCGCATCCTACCGCCCTACGCCACGAGCGCAAGCGGTTTTGTGATTTTTTTCACAAGCGACACAAAGAATTAGTCCGTGCCAGCCGGAGCATCGGTGAGGCTAATGATTTTGCGTAATGAGAATTATGGCCCGTGATACGTCGAACCGACTTTGCCCTAAACACTCGGAGTGAACCTTGGCCGATGAATTGCCTCTAATCGACGGTTCCCCCCTCGGCCAAGGAATGTGGTGGCGATTGCCGCGGGAAATTATCATACCGTGGCGTTGAAGTTGGATTAGTCGTTTGGAGCTGTCATCGATTCCCATGCTACGGGAAACGGATTGAGAAACTGAACGGCGGGTGTTCATGATGTGCGTCTCAGCGCTCTCACAAACTGCGGCCACCCGCACGCACGAATTTACGCTGACCTTGCGTATGCAGATTCAATTAGACTAGAGTCCGGCTAGTTCCTGATATGAAAACACGTACTCTTTTGCTCACTCTTTCGTTTTGTCTATGTGTGGCGTTGGTGGGATGTGTTCAAACCAAACCGGAGCCGACCAAGGGCATCAACCAAACTTCCACGGCCAAAATCGGCACCCCAATCTGGGAATTTGAAACGGGAGCTGAGGTGATCTCCTCCCCCGCCATTGGCTCTGATGGCACGGTTTACGTCGGGTCAGATGACAAAAAGCTCTATGCCATCAAGACCGAGAGCCGTGGCCTGGCCAAAAGCCCATGGCTAATGTTTCGGCAGAATCCTCTGCACACAGGCCGGGTGATGGAGAAGTGACGAGCCCACCTTCTTTTTTGAGATCGTCCACTGACAGTTTTACTGACAGTGGAGATGTGAGTCGCGATGCGTTACTTCACTTTTTCGCGTCACCTGAACCGTTAGTCTGAGCTGCAAGAGAAAGAGGCCAGACACAGTCATCGGGGATGAAGATTGCGAAAGTCTTTTTAGAAAATTCTTCAAGCACCTCAATCCATCAACCATCTCGCTCCCGCCCGAAACTGAGCCCCCCCCCGCCCCGAGCCGAGAATGGACAAAGCGAGAACAACCAAACAGCATGAGCTCAGTTCGCAGACTAACTCTTTCAATTGCCGACAAAGGCGAGTCCGGTCAGCTGCACCAAGCCTTCACTGAAGAATTGTGACGAAGCCAAGTATCGCCAGCACAAAAAGTGCTTCAAATAGCACCGGCATCACCACCGTCGGCATTGATGTGGGTGGCGAGCGGAAAGGCTTCCACGCGGTAGCGCTCACCGACGGAAGGGATCCGAGGTGCTTTTCCACGACATGTGTGCGGGAACTGGTTCGCTGGTGTCGGAAAGAGGTTCAGGCAAGAGTCATCGCCGTGGATGCTCCCTGCAGCTGGAGCAAGAAGGATGAGCATTCGCGGCTCGCCGAACGCGAGCTGATGAAAAATGGCATCGCCTGTTTCTCGACACCAATACGTGCGACGGCTATCGAACGAAAGCACCAGTATTCCCTCGGTAAGGCATCGAATTACTACGGCTGGATGCTGAGGGGCGAGGAATTGTTCGAGGCTCTCGCTGAGGAATTTCCTCTCTGCCGCAAATTGCCCGCTGCAGGGCGAAAGTGTTGTTTCGAAACTTTTCCTCACGCCATCACCTGGCATCTGCGCGGCGGCACTGCCGATGCTTCTCAAAAACGAATCCAACGGCGGGCATTGTTAGAGGAGGCAGGAGTCGATATCGCTGACCTGACCAACATCGACCTTGTTGATGCTGCGCTCTGCGCTCTAACGGCTCATTATGCCGCCACTGGCAAAGAGTGTGCGTCATTCGGTGAACCAGACACGGGCTTGATCATTGTCCCAAAGAAACAAAAGTCATGAACGCTTCCGCCACGAAACGCCTCGCCACTTCCACGAGCGAAAGCGCGCTGACGCGAAGTCTTCGCACGCGGCTGATTCGGTTTGCCTGCCGTCCCCGTGCCTCACATCATCGCGTGGTCGACATTACTCAAGAAACACAGTGCGCTAAATAATCGCCGTCTCAACATCCTTTGCCATGGAAAATCTGACAATCGTATTGCAAGCCCTCGTGGTTGCCTCGATTTTCTTTGTGTGGATTGTGCGCTACACAAACATCGTCGAGGAATTCAAACACTACGACCTCCCCGAATGGCTCCGGGATTTAGTTGGCATTCTCAAACTCACGCTCGCCCTGCTGCTGCTGATTGGAATCGAACGTAAACCCTTCGCGGTGGGCGGTGGGATCGGTATTGCCGTGCTCATGGCCTGCGCGTTCGTCACCCATCTGCGCGTGAAGAGTCCTGTGCTTAAAATGCTCCCCTCCCTGATCCTCCTAGCGCTCTCCCTGATCATCGCAGCTATTAACTATCGGCTACTCAAGGGTTGATGATACGCAAAGCCAATGTTCAATCTGCGAAAGCTCCAGCAAGGGCAAAGAGGTAAGCAGGTAATTCAGCCGGAACGAAATCGACACAGGCGAGTTGATGTCATAAACTACTTATCTTGAACGACGCACTAATCCTTTGCTCGGCCATTTCCTTTCTCGGGTACGGCTCCGCGTGTTTCCTTTCCGATTCTCTAAAACGAGAGTTCGAACGCTACGGCTTTAGTTCTCAGCGCGCTCTGATCGGGGGATTACAGGTGTGCGCCGCTGTGGGTTTGCTGGTCGGCCTGAGCGAGCCGTGGATGTGGATGGGTCGCGCAGCAGCCGGTGGCTTAGCATTGATGATGCTGGTCGCGGTCGGCGTCCGCATCCGAATCAAAGATAAATTCCTACAGATGATCCCCGCTCTCTTCTATCTCGCTCTGAATGCCTACCTCTGCCTGGTCGTATTCTGACCAACTGAGCCGGCACACGGGCAGGACTTGATAAATCACGCCCACCATATTGGCCTTCGGCGTTGGTCCAGTTCATATAGTCATAGCATCAAGAAAAGCATCATCCGGGAATTTGTCACCAACCCGGAGACGGATCAGTGAGCAGCCGCTTAAATGGTATTCGGAGCCTTTCATATTTGCTCCAGCGGAAAAATGGTGACGTCCACTCCGCGTGACATGATGACATGATCGGGTGGACGGCCAGTGGGCGCGAAGCCATTCAACCCGAGCAATTGCTCGCTCCAAGACGTCAAAATGGCCCTGCGTAGCGGATAGGGTTGATGGAACACTGTGCCGCTCATAAGACCATCGGGCGTCTGGGAATAAAGCCGGTAGCGTTCGATGAGAAAGAACTCCAGCGTGCCCGGTGCCGCCAGCGGAATTTCCGCATCGGGGCCGTAAACAAAAACGCCGCCTGAACCATCCGTCCCCCCACCGTTGCGGATCGACTCATAACGGATATGACCCTCGGCTGTTAGAGTCGACTTCATCCTCGCGTGTTCGTAGGGCAGATGAAAAAAATGACGGGCGATTTTCACCGCGAGCCACTGATTTGCATCGAGCGAGTAAAACCACACACCCGGCACTCCGGCCCGGTTATGCACGTAGGTGCGCAGATTTAATTCCATGAAGTTCGAGATGCCCGGCACCGCAGGAAGAAAGCGCGGCCGAATATTTTTCATGAAGAACGGCACGACACCAAGATAGGCCTTGCCGTCGAAGGTATCCACAAACAACCCGTCTGGCAGCGTCGCCTGAATCGCCGCCGCGGAATACTCCCAGTGCAGGAAAAGCAGGTCACGCCACTGCTGATACATCACCGCATTCCCCGCCGGACGCATCCGCGTCGCCAGGCGCTGCGCCTCGTTGGGAAGGGAAGGAATTGGCTCAAAGGTGGTCATTCGCGCGTTGCTCTTGGGCATTAGTAGAGGGTTACAGACACACTAGTTCAGGGGTAAGATTAGGAGCACACCGAGAGAGAGGCCGTGAACGGTCCAGCCAGCGGTCCACCAGATATTGGCGCGCATCAGTCATTGGATAGTCGGGGCTTCATATTCGTGGATGAGCCTCCGATGCGGAGGTATTAGCGAAAGCCAGGTAAAACCGCAGATCAACCCGA